>DAIDME010000001.1 GCA_027449125.1 Solirubrobacterales bacterium
GCAAACGCGCGCTCGGTGATCATCACGCCCGGTTACGGGATGGCGGTCGCCCAGGCCCAGCACGGGGTCGCGGAGCTGACGCGCAAGCTGCGTGAGCGCGGGGTCAACGTACGCTTCGGCATCCACCCGGTCGCCGGGCGCCTGCCCGGGCACATGAACGTGCTGTTGGCAGAGGCGAAGGTCCCCTACGACATTGTGCTTGAGATGGACGAGATCAACGACGACTTCAAAGACACCGACGTGGTGCTCGTGATCGGCGCCAACGACACCGTCAACCCGGCGGCGATGGACGATCCGACAAGCCCGATCGCGGGCATGCCGGTGCTGCGCGTGTGGGAGGCCAAGCAGGTGATCATCTTCAAGCGCTCGATGGCCTCAGGCTACGCCGGGGTGCCCAACCCGCTCTTCTACCGCGAGAACGCGGCGATGCTCTTCGGCGACGCCAAGGCGCGCGTCGAGGATCTGCTCAGAGCGATCTGAGCGCCGGACGGGGCTCAGAACGGCCTGTCTGGCCTCGCCGCTGGTCCTGCGTGTCGCCAGGCAGAGACAGCGTCGCTTCCACCTGGAGGCAGACAGACCAGGTCTTATCGACATTCAGATGCTAATCTGAGGTGGTCTAATGCTGAGCGATGAGCAGCTCATCCGCTACAACCGCTGGTGGACCGAGCCCGAGTGGGCCAGTGTGGATCCGCATCTTCGCCGGCTGTCACAGCAGCCGACACGGCTGCCGGCGCCGCAGGTGGCCGACCTTGACCTGGCCCGCCCCGCCGTTCACATCCTGCGCGGACCCAGGCAGGTGGGGAAGTCAACCGATCTGAAGCTCATCGCGGAGCGCGCGCTGGCGGAGGGGTATAGGCCGCGCCAGGTCGTCTATCTCGCACTGGATCTGCTCGAGGGGGAGGGCGCAACGGCGCTCATCCGGACTGTCGAGCGCGCCTACGCGCTGGCGGGGGGCTCCTACCGCCCGCGGCTGCTGCTGCTTGACGAGGTGACCTCGGCCGGTGACTGGCGTATTGCCGTAAAGGTCCTCTGGGATGACGGAGTGATCGACGAGGACATCGTCGTCTGCACCGGGTCATCTGCGATCGATCTGGCGCGTGGGGCAGCCGAGCGGCTGCCGGGGCGTCGTGGACCCGGCCAGGACTATCTGGTTCTACCGCAGGACTTCGGCGCTTTTGCGCATGCGGCCGACCCCGCCATTCCGCAGGGTCTCGGGCTGAGCATCGGAGAGATCGTCGGACCGAGCGGCCAGGCAGCCATGCTGGATGCCAGGATCCACCTGCCGGCGATGCAGCGCGCACTCGAGCGTTACCTGCTGTTCGGCGGGTTGCCGGCCGCGGTCGCCGAGGCCGTGGCGGGCGCGCCGGGACCAAGCGACGAGGTTCGGCGCGTGATGTGGGACTCGCTGATCAAGGAGGTTCAGCGCCGCGGAGCGACGCTCGCGGCTACGCAGGCCCTGCTGGAACGGTTGATGCGCTCGCTCGGGTCGCGTATGAGCTGGAGCCAGCTCGCGCAGGACATGGACGTACCGCTGGGCGGGAGCACACATCGACCGCGTCGCGCTCAGAGTGTCAACGACCGCAGAACCGTGCAGTCCTACGTCGAGTTCATGGCGATCAACTACTTCGCCCTTGTCGTCTACTTCTGGCGGCCTGACTCCGGCACGGCAAACGTCTCGAAGGTGAAGAAGATCTATCTCGGCGATCCGCTTCTGCACACGATCACGGCAGATCGCGTGGGCCTGAGGCGCGACCCTCACGCGGATGTCGAAAACGCCCTGGCGCTTGCGCTCTACCGCCGCTACGAGCGATCTGAGCGGCGCGCTGAGAGCACCGCAGCTCCTGACAGCCTGCACGTGTGGGGCACGAAGAGCGGTGGCGAGATCGATTTCGTCTGTGGCCCGCGCCAGCAGATAGAGGTGGTCGAGGTCGCCGACTGGGAGCGCGTCAACCGCCAGAAGGCAACCGCACCGATGCGTGCTCTTCCCGGCCGGCCGGCGGTTACCGCGACGCGTCGTGAGCTTCAGTTTGGGCCAACCTACAACCTGGTACCGGCAGCGCTGCTGCTGTGGGCCCTGTCAGGCTGAGCAAGCTCAGATCCTCCCGAGTGGTCATGCGGGTAGGGCTCAGCAGCGGTCCAGGCGCCGTCTGCTTAACTGGAGGCGCACACACGAATCGCCGGCCGCTGCCAGCAACGCGGCCGGAGCCAGCCGATCCATCCGAAGGAGAACAACATGTCTGTACTTGACCGCTCGCTGCTCGAGCAGAGCACGCTCGCCGACCTGCACGCGATCGCAGCCGAGCTTTCGATCGAGCACTACCGCCGGCTGCGCAAGGCAGAGCTGGTGGACGCCATCATCAGCAGCCAGGGCGGCGATGAAGCGCCCGCTGAGCGGCCCTCCGGCCGTGGGCGCCAGCGTCAGCGCCGCGGCGCGCCAGCGACCGAGGTTGCGGCGGAGGAGACTGAGACTCAGGAAACGGCCCCGGCGGACGCCGGTGAGCCGGAGGACGAGACGGGCTCATCCGCCCGCCGCCGGCGCGGACGCCGCGGTGGTCGCAGCCGCGCCGCCGGACGCGGTGAGGCCGACGGCGAGCGGCGCGCCGACGGGCACCGGGACGATGAGGACGGTAGGCAGGAACGCCGCTCTCAGACTGAGACCGCCGTGGAGCCAGAGATCGTCGAGGGTACGGTCGAGCTGCTGCCCAACGGCTCGGGGTTCGTGCGCGTCTCGCCGCCGGAGCCGTCTGACGCCGACGTCTACGTCTCGGCCGCGCAGGTCAAGCGCTGCGAGCTTGTCAACGGTGACCACGTCAGCGGCCCACGCCGCGCCCCGCACCGCTCCGAGCGCTTCGCCTCGCTGGTGCGCATCGACACCGTCAACGGCCGTCCGGCGGCCGAGGTCGCCGACAAGGGGCGCTTTGACGACCTGCCGGCGGCGTTCCCGAGCGAGCGCTTCGAGCTCGACCCCAGCGACCCGACGCTCAAGGCGCTGGGCGTGATCGCCCCGTTCGGACGCGGTTCGCGGGTGGTGATCAGCGGCGGCGCCTGGGCCGGCAAGTCGCATCTGCTGCGCCTGCTCGCCCAGCAGCTGGCCGCCACCGAGGGGGTGAGCGTGCTCGTCGCGTTGGCGGGAGTGCGCCCGGAGGAGCTCGCTGAGTGGACCGAAGGGCCGCTCTCGCCGGCGGCGGCGGTCAGCTTTGCCGCCTCCGCGGAGGCGCAGGACAACGCCGTTGAGATGGTGGTCGACCAGGCCAAGCGCCTGGCTGCCCGCGGCGCGCACGCGGTCGTGCTGATCGACACGCTCGACGGTCTGCATCCGTTGAACGCGCGGCGGGCGCTCGCGGCGGCGCGCTGCCTGCGGGACGGCGGCTCGCTGACGGTGATTGCCACGAGCTCGCGGCCTCTCGGTGGCGAGACGACCGTGATCGCGCTCGACGCGGCCGCCGCCATGGCCGGGCGCCACCCGGCGGTGGACGTAGCCACGAGCGGCACGATGCGCCCGGAGCTGCTGGTCAGCGCCGCGGCGGTGAAGGCGATGGCCAAGGAGCGCGCCAAGGCGCTGCGCTAGCGGCTGGCGGCCTTCAGTAGGCGGTGCTGCGGCTGCGGTGCCGCGGCACCGCCTTGTACTCAGGCGCCTGTCCCCGGTTCCACAGGATCTCGTCTACCGCCGCCGCTGTCAGTGGCGGCCCGCTGGCCGCCACTGACGCCCGCACGATCAGCTCCACGGCATGCACAGCGCAGGCCCTGATCTCCACTTCTTCCGGCGAGCCGTGCTCGATCAGCTCGCCACGCTCGATCCGCGCCACGAGTTCGGGGTCGAACCAGAGCACGCCATCCAGGCGCAGCACGTGGGGCACGAGGTTGTCCGCGAACATCGTCAGACGGTCCAGGTCGGTGAACCGAGCCACGCCGGCGCGATGCAGGTCAGCGGCGGCGATCTGCGCGCGCTTGAGGAACGGCACCGGCCGACCGTCGTAGGCCGAGACGTCTTGGAAGCAGCGCCAGCCTGCCAGGGTCTCAACCAGCGCGACCGCGGAGCCGCCGGAGCCGTCCACAACGGCGGCGAACGAGCCGCCGTAGAGCCGTCGAACGCTCGCTCCGAGGTCCCGCAGGGACGCTGCCATCAGCGCCATCAGCTCGTGACCTGGATCCTGGTCAAGCCAGCCGGCGATCTCGGCCGCGGTGAGCTCCGCAAGCTGGGCGGCACTCCAGCGGCCTTCCTGGTCAAAACGTCGCCTGATGCCCGCGGCGATCGTCCGGTAGCCCGTCGGCTGCTCTCGCTTGCGCAGCGTCGGAAACCAGCCGGAGCCGAAGTTGATCGCATCGAGCGTCAGCCAGAAGGTGGCCTCATCCTCGAGGGCCACCTGCGTCAGTCGTAGTACTGGCGCTACGGTTCCCGGAACTGCGGCGTCCAGGTCGCGCTCTGCGGGCCGCGTCAAAGTGAGAGCATATGGCTCGATGTGCGTGTCGATCACCCGGACCTGCGTCGACCGATGAGCTATCCATGCGCAGGCCTCTCGGAGGCGGTGGGTGACGCTATCGGCCAATGTGTCTGACCTTTCGCTATTGCGCGATGCGAGCGATGGTGGGCGTGGCTCGCGGCGCGTGGTTGACCGGTCGTCGCTACGTAACGGGCAGCTCCGACCTCGGGCGTGCCTCAACGGTTGGCTGAATGCGGTAAACGGTCAAGCGGATCAGGTCCTCGATCGCGTCCTGGCCGACGACAGGTCCGTTGAGGACCGTGCCGTCAGCGGCAAGCGAGAGCGCTGAGGGGCTGCCCACGATGCCGTAGTCGCGGAACACCTGGGTGTCAGCGTCGGAGAGAACCGCAGTCAGCCCGTGCTGCGCGGCGATTTGCCGAGCCACTACCGAATCAGTGCCCATCACGATGGCGATCCGCAGGCGCTCTTCTAATGCTCGCTGCCAGCGGCCCAGGTGCGGGTACAGGTCGGTGCATGCGCCGCAGCCGGGAGTGGTGAACACGAGTACCAGCGGTGAACCCGGCACGAGGAGCGATTCAAGCGTCCGCGGACCCGCGGCACCGGTGCCGGGCAGGCTGAAGCTCGGTGCGGGCGCTCCAATCGCCGGCGGCCTGTGCGCCGCGCTCGAGGCGGACGTGCCCGCGACTGGCGGCCGACGGGCCCGAGCAATCAGGGCCACGGCGAGAGCCGCGAGCGATACCGCAGTGACCAGCGCGACTTCGCCGGGGCCGTCCATCGCCCGCCAGCTGTCGCTCGTAGCTGTGGGCGCCACGGCGACCGCCAGGGCGGCGAGCAGTAGAGCGCCGTTGCGCGCCAACGTCACAGGGCCGATTGGCATTGGCCTCAGTCCACCAAAGCAGCCACAATCGGGCCGTCTGCCGTGGAGGAGGGCGTTAGCGATTCCCGCGGTGAACACTGCTAGCAGTGCGGCCGCACCGGCTCCCGCCCCCCGCGAAACGGGCCCCAGCAGGAGACCGATCGCGACGACCAGCTCGGCTGGCGCCAGCACCACGGAGCCGATCCGCACGAGCCTCTGCGGAACCCCGAACCCTTCCAGGGTGCCTCGTGAACCGTCCGCGTCCCGCAGCTTCGCAAGGCCCGCTATCAGGAACACCGCGGCTAGCAGCCCTCGCGCCGCGAACGTGGCGGTTCCCATTTGCAAGATGGTATCTGCCTGGCGCGGCTAGGATGCTCACGCGTTGCCATCACGTGTCAAGGACAATCCCGAGACGATCACGATCTCAGCCCATGGCGTCCAGGTGACGGTAGCGGCGGCTGAGTCATCAGTGCTGCGAACGCTGTGCGACGTTCTGCCGCGGGGTTGGAGTGCGTCGAGCCGCGCCCGCGAGGCTGACACTGGCCACTCCGATCTGACGGTGCTCCGCCTCGACCACCGCTACCGCATCAGAGACGCGAGCGGCCGGGAGTACGGGTGTCCAGAGCGTGAGCTCGCCGTGTGGATGCTGCGCCGCCAAGTCGGCCGGCACGTCGCAGCGCGACTCGTCGGCCGCACCGTCCTGAGGGCCGCTGTCGTCCTGCACGAATCCGGTGCGATCCTGCTGCCAGCGTTGGCGCTTGCGGGCACGAGTACGCTCGTGGACGCGCTGGTCGACCTGGGTGCTCGGTTCCGCTCTGATGACTACGCGGTGATTGACCCCGAGGGCTCGGTGGTCGACTCTGCCGGAACTCTCGGAGAAGCGCCGCACAGCGAACCACTCCCGATGAGGGTCGCGCTCGTGGCACTGGCCGTCTACTCTAAAGCGGCTACGTGGTCTCCAACAGCCTTGTCGGAAGCTCAGGCGGTGGTGGCGCTAACGCCATATGCGGTTTCGCTCGGCGAGCGCCCGGGCGAAGCTATCGTCGCGTTGCACCACGTAGTCTCGGGCGCCACGCTCCTGCAGGGCGAGCGTGGCGACGCCCAAAGTACGGCAAAGGCGCTCATTGACCTGCTCGATCGCAGGTCGTCGGAAGAAGCCTGATGGGTCGCCAGCGGCACTCCCGCGAAGACCTTGCGTTCCGGCCTGGGCCCTGGTAGAGTACCGGTTGGAAGTGTGTCGGCTCGCAGGCCGAGCCTGCACATGACTACCGAAGGGACTCGATGCGAATGGCGGATCACACAACGGAATTGGGGTATTGGAAATGGGTCCGGTGACTTACGGAGAATCGCGGCCAGAGGCCCGCACGGACGAACTCGTAATCGAGGCAGTAGGAGATGAGCTCGTCATCTTCGACCGCGACACGTCCGTGGCGCACGCGCTTCAGCCGCTCGCCGCCGCAGTGTTCCGTGCGGCTGACGGGAGCCTCACGGTGGCGGAGATCGCCAGCAGCGCGGCGGGGAAGCTGGGGCGGCCCGTTGACGTTTCCGAGGCGTACGCAGCGGTTCGCGAGCTTCAGGAACTCGGTCTGTTGGCGAGCGGCGGTCTCCGCGGCGTCTCTCGCCGGCGCCTGTTGCAGGTTGGGGGCGCGGCAGCCGCCACGGCACTGGTGGCCTCCGCTGTCGTCCCGGCTTATGCTGCGGCATCCACCACACCGTGCGCAGTGTCCACGCTGTCCCAATTCGCGGTCTTGGTGGAGTCGTGCCAGGAGTACTACTTCCTCGTTTACTCGCTCGCAGGCGTGAATTCCATTACGGAGACTGACTGTACAAAGCTATCGGGCAGCTGCGACGGTACTCTCGGAGGGAAGTCGAACACGAACTGCTACAACAACCAGGGCAGCGGCCCAACAAGCTTGTCAGTCGGCGGTAGCACCTACGACATTCAGTCGAGCAACTGTCCCAACGTCACGGTTTGCGCCGGTGGAACCAGCGGCGGAGTGACGGTCAACCTTCCGTCTGGCGTGACGCTCATAGCGTGGTACTTGCACAACGGTGACTACTGCTACGGTCCTTTCACGAACGCGCCTAGCGGCAGCAATCCCTTCATCGATCCTTGTACAGCTCTAAGCTGACCAGGCGTCCCGCAACTAACTGGAGACTCGGCGGGGCTTGAGTTCGCGGTTCGAGGCGACGGCTTACGGCGCTACGATCGAGGTTGTCGCTTCGGACGCGAGTCTGCTTGAGGCGCTGGTGAGCGCCCTCCCGCGCGGATGGCGCCTAACCGATGAGGCCACGGACCGCTGGCGCTTTGAAGCGAGGCGTGAACCGGGCGGACTAGTGGTCGTGAACGGCGCTGGCATCGAGGCGGACGTGCGGGACGTTGGGGGCGCTCAGGCGGCCCTGCGCGAGGAGTTGCGACGGTTCGTCGGTTTGCACTCGCCGGAGTGGATCTTCGTCCACGCCGGGTCGGTGGCCTACGGCGACCGCGTGATCGTGCTACCCGGGAGTTCCTACGCGGGCAAGAGCACGTTGGTGGAGGCTTTGGTGCGGGCCGGTGCCGAGTTCTACTCGGATGAGTATGCGATCTTCAATCTGAGCGGTCGTGTAGTTCAGTACAGAGAGCCTCTCATTCTGCGGACGCAAGATGGCCGCACTGAATCTGAGACGGCGGCCGAAGGTCCGGATCGACCGTTACCTGTAGGCATCGTGGCCTTGACTGGCTACAAACCTGGCGCAACTTGGGCGCCTCGCGAGGTTAGTACAGCTGAGGGCATCGTGGCGTTACTGCAGCATGCCGGTGGCGTTCGTTCGCGTCCCGATACCGCAGTTCGTGTGTTTAGGAAGGCTCTGACGGGTGTGAGGCTGCTCGCTGGCGAGCGGGGCGAAGCCGACGAGACGGCACGGCTGTTGCTTGATGCGCTGAGCGGAACCTGAACTCGTTGGTGGTCTCCGTCACGACCTCGGCTGACGTTACCGTTGATGGAAAGCATGATGCAGACCACTGACCAGCTTGAGACCTTGCTCGCGGGCCTGAACGACCCGCAGCGCGAGGCGGTGACCTACGGCGAGGGGCCGCTGCTCATCCTCGCCGGCGCTGGCTCCGGCAAGACGCGGGTGCTCACGCACCGGATCGCCTACCTGGTCGCCACCGGCGCCGCGCAGGCGGGTGAGATCCTCGCGATCACCTTCACCAACAAGGCGGCCGCGGAGATGCGCGAGCGCGCCGAGCTGCTGGTCGGCCGCCGCGTGCGGGCGATGTGGGTGATGACCTTCCACGCCGCCTGCGCACGGATCCTGCGGGCACACGCCGACAGGCTCGGGTACACGCGCCAGTTCACGATCTATGACCAGGCCGACTCGCGCCGGCTGATCAAGCGCTGCATGGAGGCGGCCAACGTCGACCCCAAGCGCTTCACGCCCGCCGCCATCCACAGCCAGATCTCGGACGCGAAGAACCGCATGCGCGACGCGGAGGCCTACGCGCAGATGGTCGGCTCGTACTTTGAGCAGACGGTCGCCAACGTCTACACCGGCTACGAGCGCGAGCTGCACCGCGCCAACGCGATGGACTTTGACGATCTGCTGGGCCGCACGGTCAACGTGATCGAGCTCTTCCCGGAGGTGCGAAGCGCCTACCAGGACACCTTCCGCCAGATCCTCGTCGACGAGTACCAGGACACCAACCCCGTCCAGTACCGGCTGCTCGAGCTGCTCTCAGGCGAACGGCGCAACCTGACGGTGGTCGGCGACCCGGACCAGTCGGTGTACGGCTTCCGCGGCGCCGACATCACCAACATCCTGAGCTTCGAAGAGCAGTTCCCCGACGCGGCCGTGATCCGCCTGGAGCAGAACTACCGCTCCACCCAGACGATCCTCGACGCGGCCAATGCGGTGATCGCAAACAACCGCGGGCGCAAGGAGAAGCAGCTCTGGACCGAGCTGGGGGAGGGCGACCCGATCCATGTGCGCGAGCTGGACGACGAGCATGCCGAGGCGCGCTTCGTCGTCGGTGAGATCCAGCGGCTGGTCGACGCGGGCGCCTCGCTCAGTGAGGTGGCGGTCTTCTACCGCACCAACGCCCAGTCGCGTGTCCTGGAGGACACGCTCGTGCGCGCCGAGGTGGCCTATCAGGTGGTGGGCGGCACGCGCTTCTACGAGCGCGCCGAAGTCAAGGACGCGATCGCCTACCTGACGCTGCTCGTCAACCCGCAGGACGCGGGGTCCTTCAGCCGCATCGTCAACTCCCCGCGGCGCGGGATCGGCGTGACCTCCGTCGCCAGGATCCTCGGATACGCAAACACGCTGGGCGCGAGCGTCTGGGAGGTGGCCGCGGAACCGGCCTCGGTGCCCGGTCTGGGCGCGGCGGCGATCAAAGCGGTGGGGCGCTTCATGGAGACGATGGTCGCGCTGCGCGAGCGCGCAACCTCGGGCGAAGCCTCGGTTGCACCGCTGCTCGGCGCCGTGCTCGACCAGACCGGCTACCTGGAGGCGCTGCGCGCCGAGCGCACGATCGAAGCTCAGGGCAGGATTGAGAACCTGGAGGAGCTCGTCAACGTGGCCAGCGAGTACGACGCCACGGAGGGCGAAGAGCGCTCGCTGAGCGCCTTCCTGCAGCAGCTGTCGCTGGTCGCGGATGCCGACACGCGTGAGGACGACAAGGGAGTCGTAACGCTGATGACACTCCACAATGCCAAGGGGCTCGAGTACCCGATCGTGTTCATGATCGGCTGCGAGGACGGGATCTTCCCGCACTCGCGCGCGATCGAGGAGGGCGCCCTGGAGGAGGAGCGCCGGCTCTGCTACGTGGGCATCACCCGCGCCCAGCGCGACCTCTACATGACCTGTGCGCGCCAGCGCACGGTCTTTGGCGCCCACGGATACGCTGTGCCGAGCCGTTTCCTGGGGGAGATCCCAGACTCGCTGACCGACCGCGGCGAGCAGCAGGCGCGCGGCCGAGCGGGCTTCCGTGAGCGCCTCACGTCGTGGCCGGCCAGCGGGCCGGCCGCGACGGCGGAGACGGGCGGTCAAAGCCTGCGCGTCGGCCGCGCGCGCGCGAACCCGGAGCCACCGGCGTTCGCCCTCGGCGAGGACGTGAGCGACTCCAAGTTCGGTGAGGGCACGGTGATCGGCCTCGAGCCCGGCGGCATCGTCGTCGTGCGCTTCCGCCGCGACGGCTCGGAGCGCAAGCTGCTCAGCCAGTACGCACACCTGAGCCGGCGCTGAGTGGCGCCAGACTTGGCCAAGCTTGGCTAAGAGGCTACGCTTCGAGTGTGCGCGTGAGCGTGGGGCAGGCGAAGAGCGACCTCTCCAAACTGCTCAAGCGTGTTGAAGCGGGTGAGGAGGTGGAGCTCGCGCGCAACGGCGTTCCGCTGGCACGCCCGGTGCGGGTCGAGTCTGACGCCACGCCTGGGCAGAGCTTTCTGGCGTCGAAGGGGATCCTGTCCGGCAGGATCCGGATCGGCGAAGACTTCGAATTCACCGAGCAGGAGCTCGATGAGATGCTCGGCGACCAGCCGTGAGGCTGCTGCTGGACACGCATGTCGTGCTCTGGCAGGCGGCGGGCGAGGATCTGCTTGGGCCGGCAGCCAAAGACCGCCTGCTGATCCGCCGGCGCTCCGTCCTAATATTTGAGTTAATTCTCATGTGTGCTGCTGATTGGCTCGGCAGCACGGCTCTGGCAATCAGCAGCAAGGAGGTAGCCAGATGTTTCAGATCCAGTCCCGGCCAAGGTTCCTCGCCCGGACTCTGCTGCCCTTCGCGGTGGCTGCCTGCGTCGCCCTGAGCCTCGCCCCGGCCGCCCAGGCGGCGACCTTCAAGGTCAAGGCACACTTCCCCAACCACACGCCCGTGGTGAACCGGAAGTGGCCGCTCGTGATCGACGTGACCCGCGGGCGCGAGCGCCTCAGCGGCAGCGTCAGGTACGAGTTCCTCTACGCAGGGTCGGTGGTCAGCCATCAGCCCGGGCATCGCTTCAAGGATGGGGTGTACCGCGACGCGATGAAGTTCCCGGCGGACTCGCTGGGCGAGCCGCTGACCCTGCGAGTGATCGTCACGGTGCCACACCTGGGCACCGAGCACGTCGACTGGGCCGTCCACAGCAGGCGCTGAGCGAAGCCGACCAGGGGGCGAGCCGAAGGTGCCCGGATCGCGAGTCGAGGTGGAGAGGCTCACGCACGCGTTCGACGGCAACGTCGTCCTGCGCGACGTGAGCTTCTCGATCGAGCCCGGCGAGCTGGTCGCGCTCACGGGACCGTCAGGCTCCGGCAAGACCACGCTGCTGCAGCTGCTCGGCGGCCTGGACCGCCCGACCGCCGGCCGGATCATGGTCGACGGAATCCCGGTCCATGCGCTCAGGCACGCGACCCGCTACCGCCGCGAGGTGGTCGGCTTCGTCTTTCAGCTCCACCACCTGCTGCCCGCGCTCACAGCGCAGGAGAACGTGCAGCTGCCGATGGTCGCAGCGCACGTGCCACGCCGCGAGCGGGATCTGCGCGCCCACGAGCTGCTCGACGAGGTCGACCTCTCCGGCCGTGCCCGCTCGCTGCCGTCGAGCCTCTCCGGCGGTGAGCGCCAGCGCGTCGCGATCGCCCGGGCACTGGCCGGCCAGCCGCGCCTGATCCTCGCCGACGAGCCGACCGGGTCGCTCGACGCGGCCGCCACCGAGCGCATCTGGCAGCTGCTCGCGGCGGTGCGGGAACGGCACGGAAGCACCATCCTCGTCGCCTCGCACGACGCGAGCCTGCTGCGGCACGTGGACCGTAGCCTCGCGATCCGCGGGGGCGCCGTGTGCGAGCAGCCGGCGAGCAACCTCGCCCCGCCACCACCGCCGGCAACCGGCCCCGACCACCATGACCGCGCTCCTGCAGAGCTTTGAGTCGCTCGAGCGCCGGCCGTTGCGCACGTTCCTGACGGCGCTCGGCACGGCGCTCGGGATCGCCACGATCGTCGCGCTGCTGGCCGTCGCCGGTGGCGCGCAGGCGAGCGCGACCAAGTTCCTGAGCCTGGGCGGCTCGGACCTCGGCCTCTTCCAGCGTGACGCCGCGGACCCTACGACCTCGGTCCTGCCGCTGGCGCTCGTCAGCGAGCTGCGCCGCACGCGCGGGGTCCAGGCAGCCACACCGCTCGTGCTGCTGGTCGGCGAGATCCACCGGTCGCCCGGAGCGATCGCGTTCGGCGCATACCCTGACTCGTTCGTCACCGACCGCTACGTGTTCCTCCAGGGCCACATGCTCACGGGTGACCGGCAGGTCGCGGTCGGCAGCGGCCTGGCGGCACAGCTGCACCTCCATGTCGGCGACACGCTGAGCATCGCCCACCGCGAGCTCAGTGTCAGCGGCATCTACCACATGGGCGTCCCCGAGCAGGACGACGGCGCCGTGATCGCCTTCGGGTTGGCCCAAGCGCTCGCCGGCAAGCAGGGGGAGGCGACCACGATCGCGGTCAGCCTCGCGCCGACGGTCAGCCGCAGCCAGGGCGTCGAGACGATACGGAGGCGCTTTCCGGGTCTGCTGATCCTCGGCGACGGTGTGAGCGCTCCCCGCGCCGGCGTGAGCGGCGTGTTGCTCTCGCGCCTGGCGCTGGTGCTCGCCGTGATCGCCCTGGTGATCGGCGGTGTCGGCGTGATGAACACGATGCTGATGGCGGTGACCGAGCGGCGCACCGAGTTTGCGCTGCTCGCGGCGGTCGGCTGGAGCGGCCCGCAGATCGCCTTGCGGGTGATGGCGGAGGGCGTCCTCACGAGCCTGATCGGCGCGGCCCTCGGCCTGCTGCTCGGCGTCATCGGTGCGCAGCTGCTGGTCGGCCTGCTGGGCGCCGGCGAGTACGTCGCGCCGAACGTGACGGCCTGGGACCTCGGCCGGGCGCTGCTCGTCGGCGTGCTGCTGGGCGTGCTCGGCGGGATGTACCCGGCGTGGCGCGCGGCACGCCTCTCACCGGCGAAGGTGCTGGCCGAGCGCTGAAGGCGCCGCCAGCCACGCCGCCGGCACTTGCATGTAGCTTGAGTGCCGTGAGGCTCCGCTTTTCACGGCTGCGCCTGGGTGAGTGGCTGATCGCCGCGGCCGCCCCGCTGATGGTGGCCGACACCTTCGCCACGACCTGGTTTCAGGCACGCCCGGCCGGACGCCGCCACGCCGCCACGGCGCTCTCCGCGGCGCTGAGCCTGAACGGCTGGCAGACGTCGCTGCCGGCTGTCGTGCTCGCGCTGATCCTCTGCGGTGGCGGGCTGGCGATCTGGCTCACGACCGCCACCCGCCGCTCGCCGGCCCTGCCGGTGGTGTTGAACACGCTGCTGCTGCCGCTCGCGCTCGCCCTCGCCGCGCTCGTCGCGATCCGCGTCCTGCTCGTGCCTCCGAGCCTGCACGGCGCCGCCCGGAGCCTCGCTTCGGCGCCGTCTGTGCGACCCGGCGCCTGGGCCGGCCTGGCGCTCAGCCTGGCGCTCTGCGCGGGCTTCTACGTGGCGCTCCGGCGCGAGGGGCTCGCGCCGGCGGACGCGCCCGCCGAGGTCCCCACGGTCGAGCTAGCGCCGCGCACCGGCGAGTCGCGCGACCGGCCTCACGCCTAGAATCGGCCAGATGCTCGAACGCCACCAGGTCGACCACGTCGCCCGTCTAGCCCGCCTGGAGCTGAGCGACGTGGAGGCTGACAGGATGGCGACCGAGCTGTCCAAGATCCTGGATCACATCGAGGCGATCCGCTCGCTGGACCTCGCGGGCGTGCAGCCCACCTCACACGTCGTGGACCTCGTCAACGCGCTGCGCGCAGACGCGCCGCACGGCTCGCTCACGCCAGAGCAGGCGCTCGCCGCCGCGCCCGAGCCGACCGCCGCTGGCTTCGGCGTACCGAGCCCCGGTCAGGGCGCCGAGTGAGCTCAGATCTCCTGCAGCTGAGCGCCGCCCAGGCGGCGGCGGCGATCCGCGCCGGTGAGATCGACGCCACGGAGCTCTTCGCGTTCTACCGCGCCCGTGCCGCTGCCGATCAGCTCAACGCCTTCACCTGGGTAGCTGAGGCTGCGGCCACGGCTGCGCCCGCTGGCGCGCCGCTGGCCGGCGTGCCGGTCGCCGTAAAGGACCTCTTCTGCACCGAAGGGGTCCCGAGCCAGTCCGGCTCACGAATCCTCGAGGGCTACCGACCGCCCTACACCGCCACGGTCGTGCGGCGGCTGGCGGCGGCGGGCGCGCCGCTGCTCGGCAAGACCAACCAGGATGAGTTCGCGATGGGCTCCTCCAACGAGAACTCGGCCTACGGGCCGGTCCTGAACCCCTGGGACCGGACGCGTGTGCCGGGCGGCTCCTCCGGCGGCAGCGCCGCCGCCGTCGCCGCCGGGCTCGCACCGTGGGCGCTCGGCACCGACACCGGCGGCTCGATCCGCCAGCCGGCCGCCTTCTCCGGGATCGTCGGCCTGAAGCCCACCTACGGAGCCTGCTCGCGCTACGGCATGATCGCCTTCGCCTCATCGCTTGACCAGGCTGGGCCGCTGACGCGCGATGTCACCGACGCGGCGCTGCTCCTGCGCCACATGGTCGGGCGCGACGCGAACGACTCGACCTCGCTCGAGCTCCCGGAGGAGATCCGTCTGCCGCGCCGCGGCGAGCTGCATGGTGTACGCCTGGGGGTGCCGGAGGAGCTGACCGGCAGCGCCGGGGGGATCGACTCCGGTGTGCGGGCGAGCTTCGAGGCGGCGCTCGCGCAGGCGCAGGCGCTCGGCGCGAGCATCGAGACCTGCACGCTGCCGCACGCACCGCACGCGCTGTCTGCCTACTACATCATCGCCCCGGCCGAAGCTTCGGCGAACCTCGCGCGCTTTGACGGCGTGCGCTACGGCCTGCGTGTCGCGGGCGACACCGATCTCGACACCATGTACAGCCGCACGCGCGCGCAGGGGTTCGGGGCCGAGGTCAAGCGGCGCATCATGCTCGGCACCTACGCGCTCTCGAGCGGCTATTACGACGCCTACTACGGCACCGCCCAGCGCGTGCGCACGCGCATCTCGGAGGACTTCCGCACGGCCTTCAGCGCGGTCGACTTCATCGTCACGCCGACCGCTCCGACAACCGCCTTCGAGCTCGGGGCGAAGTCACATGACCCGCTTGCGATGTACCTGAACGACTTCTGCACGGTGCCGATGTCGCTCGCCGGAATCCCCGCCATTTCGATCCCCTGCGGCTTGAGTGACGGCCTGCCGGTCGGCCTGCAGCTGGCCGGGCCGGCGTTCAGCGAGAATGCGCTCCTGGACGTCGCCTACGCGATCGAGCAGGCGCTCGGCTTCGACGGGCGTCCCGCGTTGAGTGCAGGCGGGGCGGCCTGATGGCGGCCGAGACCGAGTACGAGCCGGTGATCGGCCTGGAGATCCACGTGCAGCTGAAGACTCGCACGAAGATGTTCTGCGGCTGCGAGCTCTCCTTCGGAGATCCGCCCAACACCCACACGTGTCCCCGCTGCCTCGGCCTGCCCGGCACGCTGCCGGTGATCAACGCGCAGGCGGTGCACTACGGCATCATGATCGGCCTGGCGCTCGGCAGCCAGATCGCGGCGCGCTCGCAGTTTCACCGCAAGAACTACTTCTACCCCGACCTGCCGAAGGGCTACCAGATCTCGCAGTACGACGTGCCGCTGTGCAGCGGCGGCCGGCTTGGTGAGGTGCGCATCCACCGCGTGCACCTGGAGGAGGACGCAGCCAAGCTCGTGCACGCCGGATCCAGTGGCCGCATCCACGGCGCGGAGCGCAGCGCCGTTGACTTCAACCGCGGCGGCACGCCGCTCGCGGAGATCGTCACCGAGCCCGATCTGCGCTCGGCCGAGGCGGCGCGCGAGTGGCTCACCCTCCTGCGCACGACGCTGCGCGCGATCGGCGTCTCGGACGTGAACATGGAGGAGGGCTCGCTGCGCTGCGACGCGAACGTCTCGCTGCGGCCGGTCGGCTCGAGCGAGCTCGGCACCAAGACCGAGCTCAAGAACATGAACTCGTTCCGCTTCCTGGCCCAGGGGATCCGCGCCGAGGTTGAGCGCCAGACCGAGCTGCTGCGCTCCGGCCGGCCGGTACAGCAGGAGACGCTGCATTTCGATCCTGCAAGCGGCAGCCTGACACCGCTGCGCTCCAAGGAGGAGGCGCACGACTACCGGTACTTCCCGGAGCCTGACCTGGTGCCCCTCGAGGCGACGGCGGAGATGATCGACGCCGCGCGCGCACAGCTGCCGGAGCTGCCGTCCGCGCGGGCGGAGCGCTTTGCGGGCGCGCTCGGCCTGCCGGCCGAGCGCGCCCGCGAGCTGGCCTTCCGTCCCGAGCTCGGCGACTTCTTCGAGGTCGCCCTGGCCGCCGACGCTGGCGCCGAGCCCGCGGCACTGGCCAACTGGATGCAGACCCTGGTCGAGCGGCTGGGCGACGGGGCCGACCCGGCGAGCTCTCTTGTGACGCCGCAAGCCTTCGCCTCGCTGGTGGCAATGGTCTCTGAGAAGGCGATCAGCCGCGACGCGGGCCGTGAGGTGATCGAGCTGCTGGTCGCTGAGGGCGGAGACCCGGGGACGATCGTGGAGCGTGAGGGGCTCGGCGCGATCTCCGCCGACGACGACAGCCTGAGCGCCGTTGTAGCGGCGGCCCTGGCCGCGGACCCGGCTGCCGCCGAGCAGGTGCGTTCCGGGAACATGAAGGCGATGGGGCCGCTCGTCGGCTACGTGATGCGCGAGACCAAGGGCCGTGCCGATGGCGGTGAGATCAACCGCCTGATCCGCGAGCAGCTCGGGCTCTGACGGCACTGCAGGCCTGGCTTCAGCTGCAGGACTCAAGCGGCCGGATTGGAAGATTAATTGCTTGGCCTAGACGGAATGCCGCAAATCGGTTAGCTTTTGCGCCTCAAGGATCGTCTACACCAACCTACGGAGCTGGGAATGGTGGCCGGCGGGCTAGGCCGGTTGCTCACTTGGCAGGGGGAAAATCAACGTGCGTGCACTGGTAACTGGCGGCGCCGGCTTCATCGGCTCGCATATCGTCCGTGGGCTGCTCGCCTCAGGACATGAGGTACGGGTCATCGACAACCTCTCGACAGGTCGCCTGGCGAACCTTGACGAGGTGATCGAGGAGATCGAGCTCTATGAGCTCGACATTCGTGACGCCGACGGGCTGCGTGCGCCGCTGGTCGGCTGCGATGCGGTGATCCACCTGGCGGCGTTGCCGTCGGTTCCGCGCTCGATCGCCGATCCGTCGGCGAGTCACGAGACGAACGCGACGGGGACCCTGAACGTGCTGCGCGCCGCCCGGGACGCCGAGGTCGGGCGCGTGGTCTCAGCGTCATCCTCGTCGATCTACGGGGCCGCTCAGGGGCTGCCCAAGCGCGAAGGGATGCGGCCGCTGCCGATCTCTCCCTACGCGGTCTCAAAGCTGGCCGCGGAAAGCTATTGCCAGAGCTTCTATGAGGTCTACGGCCTGGAGACGGTGGCGCTGCGCTACTTCAACGTGTTCGGCCCGCGCCAGGACCCCAACTCCGAGTACGCCGCGGTGATCCCCAAGTTCATCCGTGCGTTCCGGCTCGGTGAGGCGCCGGTGATCTTCGGCGACGGGCAGCAGTCTCGCGACTTCACCTACGTGGATAACGTCGTGGCTGCGAACCTGGCGGCGCTGAGCACCGCTGGGATCGGCGGGCGTGTCTACAACATCGCCTGCGGCGCCGGCATCACACTCAATGAGATTGCGGCGCGGCTCCGTGAGGCGCTCGCTGCGGATGTGGAGCCGACGCACGGTCCCGACCGCGTCGGTGACGTGCGCCACTCGCTGGCTGACATCAGCGCCGCCCGGACCGACCTCGGCTACGAGCCCGAGGTGGGCCTCGAGGACGGGATAAGGCGGACGGTCGCCCACTATCTCGACCTCGGCCCGATGGTGGGGCCGGCATCGGCGCCCGGACCACGCCTCAAGCTCGTCGAGCCGCGCGGTGGCTCTGGCCGTAAGCACCGCACCCGGAACTATCTGATCACGGGCGGCGCCGGTTTCATCGGCTCGCACCTGACCGAGGCGCTGGTCAAGCGCGACGAGTCGGCAACGGTGACGATCCTCGACGATCTCTCGACCGGGTCGTTTGAGAACGTCGCACATCTGGTCGACGGTGACCGTGTGCGCTTCGTGCGCGGCTCGGCGACGGACGCGGCCCTGGTCGACGACCTGATGCGCGCGGCCGGCCAGTGCATCCACCTTGCCTCCGCGGTGGGCGTGCAGATGATCGTCAACGAACCACTCGAGACGCTGATGCGCAGCGTCCGCGGCTCAAACGTGATCATGCATGCCGCAACTCGTAACGGCGTGCGGGTGCTGTTCAGCTCGACCTCCGAGGTGTACGGCAAGCAGTCCCACCGACTGCTCTCAGAGGATGACGATCTCATCTTCGGCTCGCCGTCGAAGGGGCGCTGGACCTACGCGATCGCCAAGAGCTTCGGTGAGGCGCTGATCCACGGCTACGGTCGCCAGCGTGGAGTCGATGCCACGATCGTGCGCCTGTTCAACTGTGTCGGGCCGCGCCAGACCGGCACCTACGGCATGGTGCTGCCGCGCTTCGTGCGCCAGGCGCTGGCCAATGAGAATCTCACCGTCTACGGCGACGGCAAGCAGACCCGCTGCTTCACGCATGTCAACGACACGGTCGCGGCGCTGCTCGCGCTGAGCGACTGCGACGGCGCCTGCAGCCGTACGTTCAACGTCGGGACACCGAACCTGATCTCAATCCACGAGCTGGCCCGGCGGGTGATCATCCGCTCGGGCAGTGACAGCGGGATCACGCTGGTCCCATACGAGGAGGCCTACCCGACGGGCTTTGAGGAGCTCGGCACGCGTGTCCCCGACACCACGGCGCTGCGCGAGCTGACGGGCTGGGAGGCTCGGTTCTCCATCGACGACGCGATCGACGACGTGATCGCACACGAGCGGGCTCGCCTCGCCCTGGCCGCATCGCTCGAGTCAGCGGCCGGCACGGGAGCGTGAGCTGAGATGCACGCCGTCGTTGCGGGGACGGTGGCGGCGGTTGTCACCTACCTGCTCACACCGCTCGTGATCAGGCTGGCGATGAGGACGGCGTTCTTCGACCGGCCGGCCGGCTACAAGGGCCACGACAACCCCACTCCTTACCTGGGCGGCACCGCGATCTTCGCGGGCGTCTGGGCGGGCCTGGCCATCGGCGGCCTGCACACGCACTGGGCACCGATCGTGCTCTGCGCGGTCCCTATCTGGGTGATGGGCACGATCGACGACCGCGTCGGCCTGCCGATCCTGCTGCGAGTCTGCGTGGAGATCCTGGTCGGCGTCGCGCTCGTCGTCGCCGGCTTGGGGTGGCAGGTGGTCCACTTCGCTCCGGTCAACGACGTGCTCACAGTCTTCTGGGTCGTCGGTGTGATGAACGCCTTCAACCTGATGGACAACATGGATGGGGCAGCCGCCACGACCGCGGCCGCCTCCGCCGTCGGTGCCGCCGGCATCGCGCTGCTCTCAAACCAGCGTGGCCCCGCGACCATCTGCCTGGCGACGGCCGGCGCCTGCGCCGGCTTTCTGCCGCGCAACCTCGCAAAGCCTTCACGCATCTTCATGGGGGACGGCGGCAGCCTGACGCTCGGGCTCCTGGTGGCAGGCCTCACGATGTCCTCAGTAACCCGCGCCTACTTCGGCCCGAGCGGCGTGGTGATCGGCGCGCTCCTCGTGGGCCTCGTGATCTTCGACACCACGCTCGTGACCATCTCGCGCACGCGGGCCGGCCGGTCGGTCCTTTCCGGTGGACGCGACCACACCACCCACAGGCTCGGCCGGCTGGTTGGGTCGCCGCGCCGAGTTGCGCTCACGCTCGCGACCACTCAACTCGGCTTGTGCGCAGCGATAATCGGCGTCTCTCAAGCGGGCAGGGGGTGGGTTCTTCTCTCCGGAGCAGTCGGCCTTTGCTTCGGGCTAATGTTGCTGTGGCAGTTCGAACACGCGAGCTGGTTCCGGGTGGAGCGGCTGCCGCTGGACAGCGCATCCCCGTCAGAGGCGTCAGTTAGCCCCGTCGCTCGGATTTTCTCGACCTGAGATGGATGCCAGACCGCCGAGGGTTGCAGCTGACTCGATCAGGGACAGGTGAACATACTCTTGTCGTTTGCCATCAGGCCGGGGTGATACCCCTGTGAGCGACACGACTGCCACTCGCATGCCTTGGAAGGCCTACGAGTGTGCCATGAGTCTCTCGTCTTCGGACAATCTCGGCATCGATGTGGTCAAATTGAACGGAATCTGGAGGGCCTGCGCGTGTGTGGCTGGTGAAGGGTGACTAGGTCCGCAGGTGAGCGGGATCAGTGCGAGCGCCGCTACGGTGCTGTGGAACCCGTATGCGCGCCGTGTGATCGGCCGGACCTGATCGTTCAGCGTTTGGGCTCGGAGGCGGCTGATCCCGCGACGGATCGCGGCGGGGATCCCCTCTCGGCGCTTGCAGGTCGCTTTGCCGAGCAGGGTCAACGGTCGAAGCTGCAACGAGAGAGACGTGTGCGCAGGCGGTCTATGGGTTGGTCGATGGTTTCGACGCTGACCCCTTTGGCGAGGATCGCGCTAACCGTACCTGTCATCGTGCAGCCGTGCGCGGCTTACCGCCGAGCGCTTCGATCTGCGCGCGCGCCGGCTTCGCGGTCGATGAGCTCGTCGAGGCTTCGCAGCAGCACCCAGCGAGCTGCTTTGAACTCGCGGGCGGTGCCCTTGTTGCCGGTGGGACGCGGGTCGTTCCAGTGCTATTGCAGCCACTCTGCGATTCCTCACCGTGACTGAACGCCTCCCGACAGTCTCGGTGGTGATCACCACTTACAACTGTGCTGACTACGTCGCCGAGGCTGTGAGTTCCGCGATCGCACAGGACTACGACCGCATGGAGATCGTTATCGTCGACGATCACTCGACCGACGAGACGTTTGATGTACTGCAGTCAATGAAGGACAGCCGCCTCCGCGTCCATCGAAACCAGGCACGCCTTGGACAGATTCGCAACCGCAACAGAGCTGTGGGCTTGGCGCGCGGCGAGCTGCTCAAGTTCCTCGATGGCGACGACGCGCTCGAAGCGCGAGCTGTCGCGCGGCTGGCGGAACCGCTGCGCGATGACCCGCGCGTGGGCCTGGCTGCCTGTCGCCGGACCGTCGTCAACCCCCGCGGCCGCGTGGATACCAGCGAGTGGGCGGCTCGTTTTGGCAGTTTGTGGCCGGCGTGCATTGCTACGGGAGAAGCGGTCGATGCCGTGCCAATGCTCCGCGCCTGGCTCGATGGCGGCGCGACCGGCAATTGGATAGGCGAGCCGACGGCAGCCATGGTGCGACGCGATTTGACCACCTGCGCGGGAGGGTTTCCAAACGTGAGGGTCGCCACTGACATGGCTCTCTGGGCAAAGATCATCGCCCGCGGCCAGCTCTTCTTAGTCGACGAGCCACTGGTGCGCTACCGCCACGGGCATGAGTCGGAAACGTCGGCAAGGTGGACTGAGAGCGGTCGCTGGCTGGCTGGGTTGGAAATTTGGGAGTCGCTGGCCGCCGACCAAGCGGTCCGGCGGTGCTGTCCAGAGGTTACGAGCTACGTGGCTCGAGCGCGCCGCGACGCGCTGCGCACTGCGGTAACGTCGCTCGGTGAGGAGCATGGCCACGTTGCGGTGTCGCAATACCTGTGTTACCTATTCGCGCGAAGCCGTCGGCGGTATCGTGCGAGCATCAACTGATGTGTCCAGGCCGAAGTCGCATCAATCGCTTGTGAGTAGGGGCGAGGGTCGCGCCGTCCCACGTCCCGTTGTGTCGATTTGCATTCCGACTTACAACGGCGGCGCGCTGGTCGCGGATGCCGTCGAGTCAGCGCTATCGCAGACCTACCCTGCTATCGAGGTGATTGTCGTGGACGACGCGTCGACTGATGGCTCAGCGCAGCGGGTAAGGATGCGCTTCGGCTCTCGGATTGTGGTATTGCGCAACAGGCGCAATCGTGGCCAAGCGGTGAGCACGAATCTGGCCGTTGCGCGGGCGCGGGGCGAGTTCGTCAAGTTCTTGCACCACGACGACCGCCTGAACGCAGACTGTGTGGCTCGCATGGTCGACGCGAGTTCACAGTCGTCTTCAGTCGTCTTCGTGTTCAGCCGTCGCAAGGTCGAGGTGGCGCAAGCCGCTCACAGGGGGCCAGACTGGCTGGCGGAGTTCTCAAACCCTCATCTCAGGATTCCTGGGCTGAGTGACGTCAACCGCGGATCTGACCTAGTTGATGTGCTAGTGCACTCTGGGCTGCGCGCGAACCATCTCGGCGAGCCAACGGCGGTGATGGTCAGCCGGGGGGCCTTCATTGCAGCTGGCGGAATGAGTTCAAGGCCCAAACAGTTCGCTGACCTGGACGTCTGGCTGCGCGTTCTGCTGCGCGGCGACGCTGTCTTCGTCGACGACGAGCTAAGTGCTTATCGAGTCGCGGCGGACTCGACAACTGGACGCAACGGCCGGGAGAGGCGGGGCTGGATGGACCGACTGTGGATAGCGGAGAATCTGCTGCGCGACCCGCGTGCGCACCTCTGGCGCGAAGAGCTTCTGGCTATCAGAGACGAAGAGCGGGCGATTGCCTGGAAGACGGCACTCCGCGGCGCTTTGCGCCTTCAAGAGAATGCTGGGCACCCCGCGGAGTGGCTCGAGTACGCGATGTGGCGGTTAGAGTCACTCCTTCGGCGAACCGATGCCGGGATGAGGTGATGCCAAGAGATGGAGATGACGCCTCTCAACCGAATCCACATGGTGGCATGGGCCTGGATGGCGGGGAAGTGGCCCTTGCGCTTCATGTCCAGGCGCCGGAGGCGATAACAGTGGATGCGATTCGGGGCCCCGTGGCATCTGTCATCATCGTCAGCTGGAACACATCCAGTGCCACTCAATTGTGCGTCCAGTCCGTACTCGCACACGACCCAGATGGTGCGCTAGAGGTCATCGTGATCGACAATGCATCTGCCGACGACACTGTGGCCCAGCTAACCAGCCGCTACCCGAGCGTCAAGGTGATTGTCAACCCTGAGAACGAGGGCTTTGCGCGCGCGTGCAACCAAGGAATGGCCGTCGCAGCCGCTCCGTTCCTAGTTCTCCTAAACAGCGATGCAACGGTCTCTGACGCTGTCATCTTCAGATGCATCGATTGGCTAAGTGCTCACAGGGATGCGGGGATCGTTGGCTGCGAACTGGTAAATCAGAGTGGCCGACGGACGTACACAGCTTTCCGCAAGCTTGCGATTTGGCGAAGCCTATTTGAGAACCTGTGGCTATATCGCTGTCTCCCTCGATCCCGCTGGCCACGGATCCTCCTTGGTGGGTACTGGGACAGCAGCGAACCCGTATCCGTCGACTGGTTGGCTGGTGCCTTCATGTGTCTGCGCCGGGAGGTCTTCAACGCCAGTGGAGGGTTCGACTCACGCTTCTTCATGTATGGCGAGGACTGCGAATGGGGAATGCGACTGCGGAGAATGGGGATTGAAGTCTGGTACGTCCCGAGTTTGGGACGGATTTGGCACGCTGGGTCCGGTAGCTCAAATGACCTTTGGAGCACGCGCGAGCGCTTGCAGCTTGGGCATGACGGCGGCAGCCAAGCTTACAGGATGATGTATGGTCGTACGCGCGCGAATTGGTACCGGCTTGCTCAACTAGTTGGCTACACGATCAGGTGGGCGGTATACACTGCTGCGAGCCGTTTGCAAACAAGTGAGTACTATACAGCGCGGGCGCAACACTACCGTCTTCTACGTTCTCTGTACGCACCGCGTATGGTGCCGCTGTCGCGACAGCGACGGTGACTCGTCACTCTGAGGAGCACTGAAGTACGTCGGGCCCGCTGACGATGGCTGAGTCGATCTGCGCGATAGGTCTGCAGTCACGTTGGGCGGCACGTCAACTAGCATTTTGTGGCAAGCGGACTGTCGTGCTCGCTGTCAGCGCTGATCGATAGTAGCCATCAGAAGTCAGTAGGTCGCTCATAGAGCCAAATGCCTGGACTTGGCCGTCTACAATCACCAAGATCCGTTCGCAGATCTCGAGCGTTGACATGCGGTGCGCGACGATGATCAGGGTGAGGTCCTGTCGAAGCCGCTTCAGTGACGCTTGAATCACTTGCTCCGCTAGCGGGTCTAGCGCGCTGGTCGGCTCGTCAAGAATGAGAACGCTCGGCCTGCCGGCGAGTGCGCGCGCGAGGCAGATCCGCTGTTGCTGGCCCCCGGAAACAGCGTCAGCGCGTGGACCCACTACCGTCTGGTAGCCTGCGCTCCAGTTCAGGATGTCATCGTGAATGCCCGCCTGGACTGCGGCGCTCTCAACGTCGTCATCAGAGATGTCTCTGAAAAATCTGATGTTGTCGGCTACGGACGTGTGTAGTAACCGCGGCTCTTGGGGTACATAGGCAAATGCAGCACGCCAAGACTCACGCGTGAAGGTCCAGCTTTGACGGCCATTAACCAAATACTCTCCTGAACTCGGCTCACGTAAGCCAAGCAGAATCTGGACGAGGGTCGACTTGCCTGCGCCCGATGGTCCGACGACGCCCACCGTCGCCCCGCCTGGCACCTCGATATTGACGCCCCTGAGACTCGGTGGCTGACCACGGTAGGAGAACGCAACGTCCTTCAACGTGAGAGCGTGAACGCCATCGAGGGTAGTGGCTCCAGGTGGCGCCGTGCTTTCCTGGTAGTTACGTGCAGTCTGTTCAAGCCGTTCCACATACGGCTGCGACTGGCGCAGGTTCTGGATCGCGGCCTGGACCTGCTGTCCGTATGAGCCGGAGCGCACTAGCAGAAGGACAACGATTCCGAGCGTCCCCAGGTCGTTTGGCGCTAACGCGTATAAGACTAGCAGCGAGAGAATGAGAAGCAGGTAGATGAGCGATTGGTAGACGCTGGCCACGAGAAGGCTGAGCCAGGCGACCTGCAGGCTCGGACGGCGGAAGCCCTCTATGAGATGATCCTGTCGGCCACGCAGGCGGTCGGCTGCTCCAAACACGTGTGTTTCTTCTGCCAGGCTGACCGCCTCGGTGATGCCCCCCGCATATGCCAGCCAGCCCTCAGAAACAGCGTGCGCGCGACGCTGACCAAGGTTCGCCAGCGGTCTCAGACCGGCAGAAAGCATGAGCGCGAGGACGACGATGCCGATGGCGGCGTAAGGGCTGAGCGCGACAGCGCTGAGCACTAGTACCATGAACGTCAACAGCGAAGTCACTAGTTGCGCCGCCGTGGAGTAAGCCTGAGTGGCGCCAGTAATCTGATTGGTGATCAGGTCTTGGAAGTGGCCCTCTCGATCATGAGCTTGGATGCTCCATGATGCGCCGGTAAACGCCTCGAACAGGGTTCGCCGAAACGCCACGTTCGCAGCAGTTGAAATGGACGCTGATACATAGGACCCGGCGATTCCTAGGATGAGTTTGACGACAGTGAGCGCTGCGCCTAGCAGGAGCAGAACAGAGGCCGACGCGTGCAAGCGCAGTGGTCCTGCACTGAGGTTGAACTGTGTTTGGTGCTTGGCAATGACTAGCGCGACCTCAGCCAGTATGCCGAGGATGCCAGCCTCCGCGAGACCGCCGGCGATTGACGAGAACACGAGTGCCAGCGTCTGTCCGGGCATCTCCGCGAGGAGCTTCATGACTCGCGTTCCAGCGAAGGAGGCGTGTAGCCTGTAAGGCAAGCGGCTTCCATCTAGGTTGTGTTCAAACGGCGTTTTCATCTATGGGCATCCTATTCGGCTTGCGCTGGCTGCAATGGTAAGCACCTACCCGTCGCCCAGTGTTGGTGGCGCCACACTTATGCGTCGGGTGTGCAGAGGCCGTGCTCAAGACATCTCACGGATCTCGCCGCGAGGCGGTCGTGACGTCCAGCTATGGGCGAGATCATGCGCATACCTGGTCTAGCAGCGTAGCGAGCTTGGTAGTGAGCGACTGACGGGTGAATGCGCTGGCATCTCGAATCACGACCTCATCTCGCGCCGCCCGGAGTGCTTTGATGGCGCCTTCAACGTCCCGTGTAGCGACCACGTGTGTACCGCCGAAACCGCTGAGTAGGCTGGCGGCATCAGTATCTGATGCGCCGATGTATATGATCGGCCGGTCAGTCGCAAGGTACTCGAAGATCTTTGCAACGATCCAGCCGCGGTCTACGCCGCCCGAACTCGGTGGTCCGGCGACTACGAGGGCAGTGCACCGCGCGAGTTCGTCTGCAACGGCGGCGTGCGGAAGATAACCAGTAAAACGCAGCAGCTCGCCGGCCCCACAGGCTGCGGCGCGCGCTGCTAGTGCGTCATCGTAGTCACCGATGACTTTTATGGTCGCGACGGGTGCTCCATGCTGGTTATGCGAGCCGACGGCTGTCCAGAGCGCGTCCAGGTTCTGACGCTCTGGGTAAAAAGTCCCAGCGTAGCCCAAGGTGAAGGCGCCCTCTTCGATCGGCTGGCTCCGTGGCGCAGCGCCGTCGTGGCCGTTGGTGATAACGGATACGTCGCGGTTCCAGCTTTCGCTGAACATGCGCGCCCACGTGGGAGAGACGGTCACGATGGCGGATGCCGCCTGTGCAAGGTTGCGTTCAAACCGTGTTGCGCGCAGACCGCTTCTACCTTCTGCCTCTAGGTGGTGAGACCATGGGTCCCGGAATTCCGCAACCCAAGGGATCCCGAGGCGTCGATGAAGAGTGCGGGCGATCAGATGCGATGTGATGGGGAACGAGGTCGAAAAGATCGCATCGTAATTGGCTGTCGGCACCTGCCTAAGGGCTCTGGTGACTGCGGTCGGATACCAGCCGATTTGCCCGTCGGGAAAGTATGCGTAGCGCCGCACAAGGGCCCTGGGAAGTCTGCGCGCGCGGCCGATCTCGGCCGGCGCGCTGTCGGATCCGCCCGTCCGCAGCAGCCGCTTGCCGGTTCTACTCAGCTCAATTGATGGCGTCCGGATGACGCGAGCTTCGGGAAACGCTAGCTCTGGATCACGATGATAGGCGCCGTTTGACGGCGCGAGTACGGTGGCTTCCCAGCCGTGCTCGCCGAGGTGCCGCGCGAAGCTTGTAGTCCTGACGCTGCCGATCCCGCCAAGTGGTGGGAAGTAGTAGGCGATGAAAAGGACGCGTCTCACGGGTCGGTGATCGCCGCTTCGTACAGCGCCCTGAGTTCCTTACGAAAGCGCGCTACGGTGAACCGCTCATCGAACCGTCTGCGGGCCGCAGCGGCCATTCTCCGTGTGCGGCCGCGCGATGTCGCCAGCTCCGCCATGGCGGCAGCTAGCGCTTGCACATCGCCCGGCTCCACCAGCACGCCGGTCTGGCCGTCGACCACGATCTCGTCGGCTGGCCCGACCGTCGAGCTGATTACCGGCAAGCCGAAGGACATAGCTTCTACATTCGTGAATCCGAAACCCTCGGCCCGGGTTGGCATCACGAAGATGTCCGCGCGTGGGAAGATTTCATCTCTAAGGCGCGTCGGGCTTACCATCGCCAGCTGCGTCAGCCGTCCCTGTTGCTGAAGTGTGTCGACGCTCGCGGCCACGCGACGGCGTCGGGCGTCTGACACCCAGGAGTGCTCGAGCAGGTCTGGATTGGGACGAAGTGGGTCGAAGCCAGCCAAGATGAGGTGGACTTCTGGCAGCTCACTAGCCACGCGCTCGTAGGCTTCGATGAGGTCGTGGCCTCCTTTGCGCTCAAAGTCTGTCCCTACGAACAAGAACGTGAACCGCTCGCTGTCCGAACTGCGCGTCGGGAGTGGAGGACTCGGGAAGCCGGGGTAGATCACGGCGAGCTTGCGCGGGTCAGCTCCCCACGCCAGATTGATGTCGCGAGCCCACTCGGAGAAGACATAGGTCCGACTTGCTCGCTCCATGGTGAGCAAGCGGTCGTGAATCCGCAGCGCGCGGTAGACACGCCTGCTTCTTGCGCACCCGCGTGAGAGCATCTCCGTTGTCCAGCCAAGGTAGTCACGTAGGTACACAACGGCTGAAGAACCCTCGCTCATCACCATCGGTGTTCCGCGCAGCCGCCAGACCAACAGAGGGTGAGCGTGGACGTGCACCAGGTCGTAGCGTTCGCGCAGCATCATGGCTCGGAAGCCAATATCTGGGATCGTAGCGGGCCGGACAATCTTGTTGAGCGCGACTTCGACGGGGTATAGGCAGCTCGCACCACGAGCCGAAGTGTGGAATCCAGCGGCCGTATCGTAGCTCACGCCCGGCGGTGGCGACGACCGCAGTGTGTCGAGGTAGACCCCTTCACCCCCGTAGCCAGTCGGACCGATCAGCAACGTCTTCAGGGTCATAGCGGCTTGCCTGCCACAGCCACATACTGAAATGCGAGTAACTCCGGGAACATCCAGCGTGCGAGGGTTGCATTGGAGATGCGCGTAGCGATCGCGCCGACGCGACCTATGTGTGTTTGGTCCTCCAGCAACCTATGATTGCGGTGCAACTCGATCAACTCAAGGCCGCTCGTTCGCACAAACGATTCGAGGCTGTAGCGCGTGAACACGCGCAGGTGTGTTCTATCGCGCACGCCCGCATCGCTGTAGCTCCACCGGTCAAGGATCAACCGCAAGAGAACTGTGTAGAAGCGCCAGTTGGGAACGCTGATGATCACCTTGCCGCCCGGCTTGAGGAAGGGGAGGTAGCGTCGCACGACGGCGTCTGGGTCAGGCAGATGCTCCAGCACGTCGGCGAAGAGCAGGTAGTCAAATTCGTCTCGTGCGAACGGAACGGCGGCTGCCGTGATGTCGCCCTCGATCAGCAGGTCCAGCCGTGATCTGGCCAAAGCAGCAGAAGCCGCGTGCAGCTCAATCCCGGCCACGTACGCTGCACCGCTGGATTTGAGCGTCGCGGCCAGCATCCCGGCGCCACAACCGAGATCCAGTATTCGAGCTCCCGCAGGGCGTATGAGGGCATATATGTCCGGGCGCGGGTCGCCATAGTAGTCGTGCGTAGTGGCCACCGTCAACCAATCGTGCGCGATAGCAGTGCCTTGAGCGATACTTTGCAGCCTGCAATCATGCCGTCATAGCGCGCGCGCGCGTCCGCGTCCGCTGCTATCCGCATGCGGTAGTAGAGCAGCCGCTCCGCCGTTCCCAGCGCACGAATAACGCGGTGTGCGGCGGCGGCGCCGCGACCGGCTCGTTGAGCGATCAGCCGCTGGTCGGCTGCTATGCAGAGGGCGATGCGTCTTTCGTCCGCTATCCACTTCTCGGTGCTCGCGTGGTTTTGGTGTAGGACCGTCGCATCTGGAAAGTACGTGATCCGCCAACCGCTTGCGTTGATTCGTTGGCACCACTCGACATCCTCACCGTACATGAAGATCGACTCGTCGAACCCGCGCGACTCCTCGAAGACTTCGCGGCGCACCAGCATGAAAGCTCCCGCTACGGCGTCTACTTCCCGCTCCTCGGTCTGCTCCCAGTAGCCGCCGAGTAGGCCCTCTCGGAGACGCTTCGGTCCCAGCTTGCTGAGGCCGAGGGTGTCAAGCAGTGCCAGCCTTACGCTAGGGAAACGGTACGTCGTGTACTGCAGGCTCCCGTCTGGCGACACTAGCCGACAGTGTGCAACGCCCAGAGTCCGCTCGCCGGCGATCCGCCTGAACAGTTTGGCCACCGACTCATCGATCAACTCGGCGTCGCTGTTGAGCAACAGAAACCATCGACCTCGTGCAACGGCCATCCCCTGGTTGTTTGCGCGCCCGAAGCCCACGTTTTGGGCGTTGCGGATCAGGCGGACGCTCGGAAACTCTGAGGCGACCATCTCCGGGCTGCCATCGCGAGAGGCGTTGTCGACCACGATCACCTCGTGAGGCACGGAGCTGAGATGGCGCTCTATTGACTGCAGCGCGGCGCGTGTGAACTCTGCGGTGTTCCAGCTCACAACGATGACAGAAAGCTCTGGCGGTACCGTCAGCGTCAGGGTCGAATCCGCTGGATAGCTTGACGGCTTGAGCCAGCTCTGGGCCCAGACCTCGAAGCTGTAGAGCATCATGACTGCAGGGACGAGCGAGCTGTCGCCGGCAAGGCAGCGCCGGACTGTTCGCGCTACCGCACCTGGGTCGAAGATGCCACGGTCACCGACCGCGTCTCGCGCGAGCGTGTCCGCGACGTCTTCGCCGAGCGGCCCCTGTAGCCAAGTCACCAGCGGCGGCGAGAAGCCGCGCTTGACGGCGCTCGTAGGGTCCGGGACGGCCTGCTCAGCGAGTTCGCGAAGCAGGAGCTTGCCCGTCCGCCAACGGAGCTTGTGCGCGGGCGAAATCGCCATGGCACGCTCGACCAAGTGGTGGTCAAGGAATGGCACTCGGAGCTCAAGCGAATTCAGCATCGACATGGCATCAGATGCGCGCAGCAGCTCGTTTGGAAGGTATGTCTTCAGGTAGAGATAGAGCAGGCGGTTCAGTGGCGTGCGGGCCTGCGCGCGAGCCATGTGCTCGACCAGGTAGGTGACGGGCGCCGAGAGGTCCATGCTCGACGCGACTTCAGCGCTGAGGAGCTCCGATCGCAGCTGAGCGGAGGTCTGGTGGAAGAGCTCGTGGGTCACGCGCTGGTCGGCGGGCATCGCAGCAAGCTCGGCGAGGCGCCGTAAGCGCCTGTGCGGCGCGTTCTGGGCAGCGGTCCAGAACGCGCGGCGTGCGGTCCCTGGGATCGCGTCGAGCCGAGCCAGGACGCTGGCTGCGACGTGCGTGGGGTAGGCGGCGAACAACTCATCGCCACCAAGGCCGGACAGCGCCACCGTGACATGTTCCCGCGCGAATGCGGACACGAAGTGCGTCTGGATCAGCGACTGACCAGGCTCATCGTAGAGTTCGACCAGGCGCCGGAGCGCTTCGGCGCCTTCGGTGGCGCTCATTACCGCTTCGTGGTGGCGTGTGCCGAGGCTTGTGGCTATCGCCCGTGCGGCAGGCCGCTCGTCCTGTGCCGGGTTGTCGAAGCCGAGCGTGAAGGTTTGCAGCTGCGAGTCGGCGCGGGCGGCGTAGGTTGCAAGCAGCCGTGAATCAACGCCGCCCGATAGCAGCACGCCGAGCGGCACGTCGCTGACCATCGTGCGGCGCACCGAGTCCTCAAGCAAACCGCCGATCTCATCGACGTAGCTCTCGCGCCCGCGGTCGGGCTCCTCGGCAACTGCGCAGTCCCAGTATTCGTACTCCCGTGGGCCATCTGGCGTTAGGAACATCGCATGGCCAGCCTCCAGTCGTCGCACACCTTGAAAGAGGCTGTATGGGTCAGGCACCGCGAAGGCCGACAGGTAGTGAGGAATGGCAGTTGTGTCGAGTTCTGGATCGACCAGTCCTGACGCCATGAGGCCCTTGATCTCCGACGCGAACACGACGGCACCAGGGAGAACGGCGTAGACGAGTGGCTTGATTCCTAGCCGGTCACGGGCGAGGAACGTGCTGCGGGTCTGACGATCCCAGACGGCAAAGGCCCACATGCCATCGAGGTGCTCGACAACCCGCGCACCCCACTGCGCATAGCCACGCGCGACAACCTCGGTGTCGCAGCTGGTCCGGAACCGGTGGCCAAGACTCTCGAGCGTGGCGCGTAGCGTTCCCGTATTGAAGAGTTCGCCGTTGTAGACGATCGTGTAGTTGCCGTCGCCCACCGTGATCGGCTGTGCCCCGCCCTCCGGATCGATGACCGCGAGCCGGCGGTTCAAGAGCCCTACGGATGGTCTGCCTTGGTCAATGTGATAGCCGGCGCTGTCGGGGCCACGGTGAGCGATCGCGTCCCCCATCTGCTCGAGCGTGTGGTGTTCGACCGGGCGTCCATCGAAAGCGTAGATTCCTGCGATCCCGCACATCTACGCACGCAGCATACGGGCCCGGCACGCGGGAGCTTCGCCCGCACGATCCAAGCAACGCGCCGTGCACGGCCATGCTGGCTCAATTGAAGCGATGTGATCGGCCGCGACATAGGTATCGTCGCGTAGGTGTGCGGGATCTGCGGAGCGGTGGAGGCACGGCCTGGGGCGACGGTCGATGCCGTCGCTGGTCAGCTTCTTACCCAGCGCCACCGCGGACCCGACGCCGAGGGCTGGTTCGACGGTGGGCGTGGAGTGATCGCGCAAAACCGCCTCGCAATCATCGATCTGGTGACCGGCGACCCGCCAATCCTCAACGAGGATGGCACGATCGGCGCCGTCCTCAACGGCGAGATCTACAACTTTCGCGAGCTTCGCGACGACCTTCGCCACGCTGGGCACACGCTCCACTCCTCAGGCGACACAGAAGTTTTGGCGCACTTTGCCGAATCACTGAGCGCACGGGAACTAGCTCGGCGCTTGGACGGGATGTTTGCGTTCGCGACCTGGGATCGGCGTCGAGAGACGCTGACGCTAGGCCGTGACCGAACCGGCAAGAAGCCGCTTTACTACTACTGCAGTGACGGCATCTTCGTGTTCGCGAGCGAGCTCAAAGGCGTGCTTGCCCACCCAAGCGTGCCGAGGGAGCTGAACCAAAGGGCCCTGCCGGCGTACCTGACGTTTGGCTACGTTCCAACTCCCGAGACTTTCTTCGAAGGCATCTACAGCCTGCCGGCTGGACACGTGCTCACCTACGAGCCCGGTGGCCAACCTCTGGTCGAGCGATATTGGAGCGTGCCCGTGCCGGGAGTGACGGCGGGCGTTGACACGCTAGATATAACCATGCGGGAAGCGGCGGCGGAGGTGCGGCGATTGCTCGCGGAGTCCGTTAGGCGTCGGCTCGTGGCCGATGTGCCACTCGGAGCCTTCCTCAGTGGTGGCATCGACTCGAGCGCGGTCGTGGCGATCATGTCCGGGCTGATGGCCGAACCGGTGAAGACCTTCACAATCGGGTTCGACGACCGCGACGGCTTCGACGAACGTCCCTACGCCAAGATCGTCGCGGAGCGGTTCGGCACGGAGCACTACGAGCAGGTTGCGAGCCCTGAAGCGGTTGAGCTTGTGGAGCGTCTCGTGCATCACCACGATCAGCCTTTCGGTGATTCCAGTGCCGTCCCGACCTTTCTCCTAAACGAGGCAGCACGGCGTCAGGTGACCGTGGCGCTGTCAGGCGACGGCGGCGACGAACTCTTCGCCGGTTACGAGCGCTTTGCCGCCGGCGTGCTCGCGTCCAAGCTCATAGCGGTTCCGACGGGGCTCCGTCGAGGAGGACGGACTCTCCTCGGTATGCTCCCGCCGGAAGCTGTGCACGGCCGCATGGGCCGCGCACAGCGGTTTGCAGCTGCCGCAGACCGAGGTATGCCAGACGCATACCTCGAGTGGATCAGCTACGTGCCAGAGCTGTGGCGCCGGCGGCTGATCAACCCGTCGAGCGAGTGGGCGCGCGACGATTATCGGGCGCGCTGGGAGGCGACCCAGGGTGCCAAACCGCTTGACCGGTTGCTCGGGCTCAACCTTGAGACCTACTTGGTTGACGACCTGTTGGTGAAGATGGACCGTACGAGTATGGCCCACGGTCTTGAGGTGCGCTCGCCGTTTCTTGACACGGCGCTCATCGAGTTCGCCGCTAGACTGCCGCCAGCCAGCAAGGCGAGGGGCCTGTCGCTCAAGCGGGTGCTGAAGCGCGCAGTCGCGGATCTGCTTCCGGCCGCCATACTCGATCGCCCGAAGCGCGGCTTTGGTGTCCCGCTGGACCGCTGGTTTCGCGAGGATCTGGAGCGCTATACGGCAGCCATGCTTGGTGGGGGCGCGCGGGTCCGCAACCATGTGAACGACGAGGCGTTGGACACCATGCTCGCCGAGCATCGCTCTGGTGCGAGTAACCACGGACACTCGCTCTGGACGCTGCTCACTTTGGAGCTTTTCCTGAGGCGTCAGGATTGGTAGGAGGAGATCTCCGAAGGTCGCGGCGATGAGCAGTTGCCGTGCACCAGCACGCTGCGGCCGACACCGTGGTCGATGCTGTGTTGCGTGTGCCGGCGTGCGTCCGCACCTCCGGTTCTGGTTTGGAAGGGTGGCACGGCTCTGGTGCCAGGCGGTGGCTCAACTACAGGGCCGCTGGGGCCATCGTACACTCGAAACTCGGCATAATCGGCCACGCAAGCCGCTTTCGGCGCGCAGTTCAGGACGACAGCCACGTTCCGTGCATGATGCCATCTGACGAAACACCAGCCAGCTACCGTGCGGCGCTGAGCGGCCGACGTGTGCTCGTCACCGGCTGCGCCGGGTTCATCGGCTCCCACGTCGCTCAGGCTCTGCTCGAGGCCCAGGTTGACGTCGTCGGGGTCGACTGCTTCAACGATAACTACGCCCGCCGTGAGAAGCTCGATAACCTGCGGCATCTGACAAGCTGGGAGAGATTCGAGTTCACGCCGATCGACCTGGCGAGGGGCGCATTGGCGGAGGTCGTTCATGAGTGCGACCTGGTCTTGCATCTTGCCGCCGAGCCTGGCGTGCGAACCAGCTGGGGTTCGCGCTACGAGCAGTACCTCCGTAACAATGTCCTGGCGACTCAGCATCTTCTCGAGGCGCTCCGCGCCACGCCTGAGACGCGGATGGTGTACGCGTCGTCGTCCTCGGTGTACGGTGACACCGATCTGCGCCCCACGCCCGAGGCGGCCAGCCTGCGTCCCCGGTCTCCTTACGGGCAGACGAAGGTCGCGATGGAGCATCTCTGCGAACTCTACAGCGCCAACTTCGGCGTAGATACCGTTGGACTCCGCTACTTCACCGTGTACGGTCCGCGCCAACGCCCCGACATGGCTTTCTACCGGATCTGTCGTGCAGTGCTGACAGACTTGGAGTTCGTCGTGTTCGGCGACGGTCGGCAGACACGGGACTTCACGTTCGTCGACGACATCGTGGCCGCGACGCTCGCGGCAGCGACCGCGAAAGTCTCGGAGGACCGGATATTCAACATCGGCGGGGGCTCTCCCGCTTCACTGAGAGAGGCGATCGAGATCGTGGCCCATCTCGCCGAGCGCACACCGGCGATCCGTTACGAAGACAGTGAACGCGGCGACGTGCGTGACACCGCGGCAGACACCACTCGCGCCCAGAACGTTCTCGGCTTCACTCCGTCCACCAGTCTCTCCGACGGACTTGCGGCTGAGTTGCACTGGCTCAGCGGACGGCTGACAAGCAACCCCGTCTGATATGCCAAGCGTACGCTGCGAGTTCTCTGGCCTGACACGGCTGCCGGTACTCCGGCAGGCTCGCTGCAATGCGCGTGGCGCTGGCAGGGCATGGTAGAATGCGCCACGTCGCACAGCACACGTGACGCAGGCGCGAATCTTCTATCTCTCCTACGATGGCATGGGGGAGCCGCTTGGACGCTCACAGGTGCTCGCCTATCTCTTCAGGCTCGCGAGAGAGTTCGAGGTCGTCCTCGTTTCGTTCGAGAAGCCTGATGCCGACCACGCCGCTCTGCATGCGGAGCTGGCATCGCACGGGATCGACTGGCATCCCTTGAGCTATCACAAGCGCCCACCCGTTCTGTCCACCATCCTGGACGTGGCTGCTGGCGTGCGAGAACTCTGGCGGGTGAGCCGCGCGGTCAAGCCTGACATCGTCCACGTGCGCAGCTACGTACCGGCGCTGATCGCGATGTTAGGTAGGCCCGCCACCGGCGGCAGGTTCGTCTTCGATATCCGTGGCTTCTGGCCTGAGGAACGTGTCGAAGGCGGAATCTGGCCGGCCGGCGGCGCTCTCTTCAGAATCGCCAAGCGCTGCGAGCGATGGTTCTTCCGCTCCGCCGACGCCGTGGTGACACTCACGCAGGCGTCTGTGCCCCGGATCCAAGGCATCATGGGCGGCAACACCGCGCCGCTCGTGGTGATCCCCACGTGCGCCGAGCTTGCGCGCTTCGACCAGTCGGCAGCTCGTCCCACCGGTCCGCGCGTGCTCTGGTGCGGCTCGATCGGGACGTGGTATCGGTTCGACCTCGCTGCCCCCCTGGCCCGGGCGCTCGGCATGCAGCTGGAGGTGCTCACGCGGCAGACAGACCTTGCTCGCGAGGTGCTGGCTCAGGATCAGGATCAGGCCCACGTGCGCACGCTGCCTCCGGCCGAGATCCCGAGCGAGATGTGCGCACGCGACGTTGGCCTCGCACTCTGCAAAGATGTGCTCGCGATGCAGGCCATGGCGCCGACTCGCTTTGCCGAGTACATGGCCGCGGGGATGGCGGTGATCGTCACCCAGGGCCTGGGAGACGTTGAGCGGCTGGTTGCTGAGCACCGTGTCGGCGTCGTGCTCCGCAGCGAGGATGAGGCCGGATTTGCCGAGGCCGCCCAGGCGGTCACGGAGCTGCTCGCCGATCCCGACCTGGTGGATCGCTGCAGAGCGCTCGCGCGCGAGCGCTTTGACGTTGAGGCTGGAGTCGCAGCGTACGCAGAGCTCTACCGCAGGTTGCTGAGCTCCGCGGGCTGAATGCGGTGCTCGCCTCGTGGAACCTGCCGACTACGGCAGCACAGAGCGGAACGCGGCGATCACCTTCTCGCTGTTGGCCTGGAGCGTGTAGCGCTCGCGGGCTACCTCCGCGCCACGCGCGCCCATCTGCTCGCGCAGCGAGGGATTCTCGATCAGCTGTGTCGCAAAGGTGACCCAATCTCGTGGCGTGTCTGCCAGGAAGCCGGTGTGGCCATGCTCGATGACGGCTGGGTTGGCGCCGAGCGGGGTGGCCACCGGAGGGATCCCGAGTGCCATGTACTGGATCAGCTTCAGATAGAACTTGTGCGGTGTCCAGGGTGTGTGGGGGAGCGGCAGGAGCCCCACATCGAGCTGACGGAGGTCCCGCACTTCTGTGGCAGCGTTCCAGGGCTGCCCGCGATGAGGAACGTCCGGAAGGCCGAAGTCCTGGGCTCCGATCAAACGCACGCTCACGTCGGTACGCGCGGCGAGCTCTCGCAGCGGTGTCCGGATCACCTGTAGGTTGGGAGCGGTGCTGGGACTGCCGCTCCAGCCGATGACGACGCGAGGGTCGGGGCTTGCGCGCGGTCGCCAGCCATCGTAGAGGTCGCCGTCAACGATGCTCGGTATCTCCCAGACGTTGCTGTTGAAGCGCCTCGCATAGGCGACGTGACTGGGGGAGTTGGCGGTGACCGCGGCGCTCATGCGGCACAGGCTCCGCACCTTGCCCGGGAACTTGAGATAGGAGAAGAGGCCGTTGGTCGGGCTCCGATACGGAATGTAGAGCGGATCGTCGAGGTGATAGATGAGTGGCCGCCCGAAGCTCGCGACCCAGCGCTCCACGAGTGCCGGTCCGATCAACGTCGCCTCCCGGTTGATGAGGACCGCATCGTACTCCCGTGCCGCCCGTGCCTTGGGCAGGAACGCGGCGTATGCGCGTGCCATCTCGTACGCCTTACGGCCGACGCCTACAGACTCGTAGATGATCTGGTGGAGCGCATCGGTCTCAAAGACAGCGTAATGGAGCGTGATGCCAGCGTCGGCAAGCGGACGCTCCCAAAGCTCAAAGCTGGATCGCGGGCCGGCCGTCGAGCCATACGGGTATGGCGTGAGCACCAGAACTCGCATCATGCGCTTGGCAGGAACGATGCTTTCGGGCCATCAGCCGACTCGCGACGAAACAAGCGTGGGCGACGCAGTCGCGGCAGCTTCACGCCGTCAAGTCTTGATCGGCAGCGGAGTTATCGGAACTCGCTTTGGCGGCTACCACCGTCGGCGCCTGTGTCAGCTTGACGCCCGCCCCGGACTGACCGCGCGCTTTCCGACCGCTCCGCTTGGTCTTGCGGTCCGTGGCCGCGTAGTAATGACGTGCGTAGCCAGCGTAGCCAGCTCCGGATCGAACGGCGGTCGCGACCGTACCCAACAGCCTGCCATGGGCTGCGACAACGATCTTCTGTAGGCGCGTGACGGTCGCGCGGTGGGACTGGTTCATGCGCGCGACGAGGATGACGCCGCTGACGGCCGACATGAGCGGAACCGCGTCGCTGACGGCAAGCGCTGCGGGGGTATCGATGACCACGAGGTCGCAGAGCGACTCGAGGTGCCTGACCAGTTCGCGCATCGCAGTCGAGCTCACGAGCGCCGCAGGATTTGGCGGAACCGGCCCAGCCGGCAGGAGCCGCAGGCGCCCGGTCGCGTCCGCTGGAAGCTTCCAGTCCGTGAGCACGGACTCGGCTGGACGTGAGTCCGCGATCACAGAGGTGAGGCCAGGCGTCTCGACCATCTCGAAGCGGTGGCTGGTGCCGGCGCGCCGCAGGTCCGCGTCTACCAGGATCACGTCCATGTTGGCTCGCGCGGCGGCCAGGGCCAGGCCCGAGGCGACGGTGCTCTTGCCCTCCTGTTCGAGCGGACTCGTGACCAGGACGCTGTTCAGGCGCTCGTCCGCGCTGAAATAGGTGAGCGCCGTCCGGAGCATCTGAAACGACTCCTCCTCTACGGCCCCCAAGTCGAGGCCCTCGGAGAACGCCGCCGGACCGATGGCCGCGAGCAGCGGCAGCTTCGTCAGGCGCTCGAGGTCGTCGGGACCGTGCAGGCCTTTGTCAGCCCCCTCCAGCAAGAGCACTGCGCCAGCTGCGAGCAGGATCCCGATCACGAGCGCGAGTTCAACCGCACGGCGGATATGCGGTCCCACGGGCGTGTAGTTTGGCGTTGCGGCCTGGATTATCTGCGGGCCGTGGGACTCCGTTTGGAGCTGCGCCTTGTCCTGGCCTATC
>DAIDME010000002.1 GCA_027449125.1 Solirubrobacterales bacterium
CTTGCTCATCAGGGGGTCCTTTCCCGGCCGCGCCCGTCCTGGTTTGAGCTCGACGCCCTCCGGGCGTCTTCACTCAAACCAGGACGGCACCACGACCGTTGGTTAGAACCCGGACCAAACACAGACCATCGGACAGAACCCGACACCGTGAGCAGGCCGAAGGTGTCCCGTCTACTCGAAGCAGCCACGACTCTGCTCGCGCGACGAGCGCGCCACGGTGCAGAGTGCGCAAACGATCGCATTCGTGTTTCGGGCAGCGCTCGATTGGACAAGCGCTACGGCGACGATCCGCGGTTCGGCAGGCTGCGTCCGTTGGCCGCCGTGGTTTATGCGTCTTCGTTGAGTGTTGACTGCAGCTCGCGGATGATCGTGGCTAGCGCCCCGGATGCGAGTAGCCCTCGACCGAGTGGGCCGGACGGGTTCTCGCCGAGCGGTGGGAGTTTCCGCAGCGCAGTCTTGACCGGCTCGGTCGCGTGGGTGAGCTGCCAGTCGATCTCGCGGCTGGCGGCATCGGGTTGTTGTGGTGTTGAGAGACCGGTGGCGTGGGCGGCGTAGGCGGCGGCACCTAGCGCGTGGGCGCCCATGTGAGCCACGCCGGCTGCCTGCCCGACCGCTCTGGCGGCGGCGGCCGCCGCTGGAACTTTTACTTCGCGCGCGGCGTCAGCTCCACGGAAGCGGTGTCGGATCTCGCCCGCGACATCGAGCTCACCCCGGGCGAACGCGCGTGTGCGGGCAAGGGACTCTCGTGGACGGTGGTCATCCGGGGCGGCCGCCTCGAATACCGCCAGCACCCGTTGTGCACAGTCTGCCGCCCAGGCGGCCAGCAGCCGCCGCTCCACCAAGCTCAGTGTCTGCGGCGAGGGCATCGGCTTTGATGTTCGCAGCAGTGGTGGTCGCGGTGGACTGCCGTTCGCGCAGGCGACCAAGGAGCCCTCATCAGTCTCGGTGCGCTTTGACCGACGCGGTCATCTCGCTGGGGTGTTCACGGGCGAGCATGCGACAGCCGCTGTCAATGATGCGCAGCAGCTGCGCTAGAGCGTGCCGTTGAGCGCACGCCCAACCACCGCGCCGCTGACCGAATCCTCGGCCTGGCTTCCATCCGTGCCGCGCCTCCTCGCCCATGCCACGACTCGCGTCGGCGGCGCAGACCGGTTGACATCGGCGTATACGGCTTTGCCTGGCTGAGCGACCAAGAGGTCCCGCGCCGATTTCGGCCAACTTCCAGCGCCTTTCCCAGGTACGGCTTCGCGTCCGGTTCCGGGCTTAGGATCGCTGGCGATGTCGGAGCCTTCGACCGCCCAGCTTCAGCCCTTCGACGAGGCTCTCCGAGCCGAGTACCGTGCCCTCGCGGCGAGTGTCGCTCGGCATCGCGAACAGGCCGAGCGACTCCAAGCTCTAGCCGATCACGCACGTGCGCAAGCTGAGCGTGACGAGCAAGCTCTGATAGGCCTCGCCCAGGTTCTCGGACTAGATCCGCAGATGGTTATCGAGCAGGTCGACGAACGTCTCCGTGGCGCGAGGCTCCAGGAGATTGCCGTGCGTGTTCTCGCCGACAGGCAGCAGCCCGGCGAGGCCATCCATTACAAGCAGTGGTATGGCCTGCTGCGGGCAGCGGGGTATGCGGTTGGGGGCAAGGATCCGCTGGCCAGTTTCCTTGCCGCAGTCAGTCGTTCGCCCCACGTTCAAGCCGTCGGTCAGCGCAGCGGCCTCTACGTCCTTGCGGGCGGCAAGAGCCGCGATTCCTCGTCGGCTCGCGCCGACCAGCAGACGTCAGCAGCGGCCTAGCCGCATCTTTTCCTCCGCCGTCGCAATCGATCCGTCCGCCGGTCCACTCACAATTTCGCCCCGCAGCTTGTAGATACGTCAGCAACAGCCTCCTACGCATGAGCGAAATGTCTGAGACAGAGCAGCTCCGCCAACTCGATGTCGCCGAGTTTCTTCGGCGACATGGCTCGCGTGCGCCATCGCTGATGTGGTTCCTGGGGGCGGGCGCTTCTGCTGCGGCAGGCGTGCCGACGGCAGGGCAGATGATCTGGGACTTCAAGCGCAGCATCTTCTGCTCGGAGGAGCGTGTCGCGTTGCTGGCCTGCGAGAACCTGGAAGACCCGTCTGTGCGCGGGCGTATCCAGCGCCACTTTCAGTCGCCACACCCCGCCGAGGGCGCGACCGAGGAATACGCCCACTACTTCGAGCTCGCCCACCCCGATGACGCTGATCGTCGCCGCTACGTGCAGGAGCAGGTGCTTGGAGCGACCCCAAGCTTCGGACACGAGGCTCTCGCGAGTCTGATCAGGGCCGATCGCGTGCGGATGGTCTGGACTACGAACTTCGACCGCTGCATCGAGACGGCCGTCACCCGGGCCTTCAATGACGCGGGCCGCCTTACGGTGGCTGACCTCAGCAACTCGAACGTTCTCGCCGAGGCGATCAGCGAGGAGCGCTGGCCCATTCTCGGCAAGCTCCACGGCGACTTTCAGTCGCGACGGCTCAAGAACACGGCTGAGGAGCTGCGCACCCAGGACAGTCAGATGCGTCGTGCGCTCACTGACTCCTGTAAGCGCTACGGCCTCGTCGTTGTCGGCTACAGCGGCCGTGACGAGTCCGTGATGCAGGCGCTAATGGATGCGGCTGTTGAGGGCGGCTTTCCGCAAGGCCTCTTCTGGATTCACCGTGGCCCGGACAGGCCTCTCCCTGCTGTGCAGGAGCTGATCGCGAAAGCGGCCGCTGCGGGCATCGACGCGGCCCTTGTCGCGGCCGAGACCTTCGACGAGGTTCTCGGCGACGTGTTGCGCCAGACGCCAGGCCTGCCCGAAGACCTGCTCACGGCGGCTGAGCAGGCTGCCCCGCGTCTGACCCCGGCCCCGATGCCGGGCAGAGGCGCGGGCTTTCCGGTTGTGCGCACCAATGCTCTGCCGATCACCGAGTTCCCCTCCGTTTGCCGTCGGATGCAGAGCAGCGTCGGAGGTGTCAAGCAGGTGCGTCAGGCCATTGCGGCCGCCGGGGCCGGCGAGGAGCTGATCGTCACCCGCACCAATGCGGGCGTGCTCGCCTTCGGCTCCGATGAGGCCTTGCGCCGCGCGCTGAAGGACCACAACATCACACAGGCTGACCTGCACACAATCGACAGCGCCAGGCTGGCCCACAACTCCGGCGAGCATGGCCTGCTTGTCGAGGCGATCGCCCAAGCTATCGGTCGGGAGCTGCCCGTGCTCGTGCGCCGTCGCCGCCAAGACTGGGTCATCCTCGCCGCCCCTGACCGTCTTGACGATTCGCGCCTCGCATCGCTCAAGCAGGCCGCCGGCTCTCTCGTCGGCAGACTCCCGTCGGGCACGGGGCGCTGGGCCGAAGCGGTCGTGCTCCACATCGACTGGAAGCTCGATGGCCTGTGGCTGCTGCTGGAGCCGACGATCTGGATGACGCGCAGCGACGGACCGCGCCCGGCCAAGGACATGGACTTCGTGCGTGAGCGGCGGGCGAAGCGCTACAACGGCAAGTCCAATGATCTGCTGGAGGCCTGGGTCGGTGTCCTCCTCGGGGACGCGCAGACGGCGAACTTCGCCGCCTTCGGAGGCGTGGATGGTGTTGATGCGAACTTCACCATCGGCCGCACCACGGCGTTCTCCCAGCGTGCTCTCAACCTCGCGCCGTCGGCCCAGATCAGCGCTCAGGCGAGGATCGCGGCATGAGTTCCGTGCTCCCCGGCCACACGCGCATCGCTGAACCTGAGCTGTCCTTCCATCCCGAGCGGACGCAGAACCGCAGCGCCCATCCGCTGCGCGGCTTGCTGGAGTTCGGTCCCTACAGCCGCTCGCTGCTGAGCACGATCGCCGACCCTGTTCGCGTGGCCACGCTTTCGCCCCACGGCGAGTCGGTCCGCATGCGCAACTTCATCGCCGAGTTCGAGGCCAATCACAGCCCGCGCGAGCGCAAGAGCTACCTGCCCGAATGGCCTGGGTTCTCCAAGGTCTTCGGTCTCGGACTCGTTGCCGCCGACGCGCCGGGTTCGCACATGGAGTTGCCCGCCGACCTGGACGAGCGCATCGCATCCTCGCCCAAACCGCACACGGTTTTGGCCGAGGCCATCGGCCAAGCCCTGCGCCACTTCACGGGCGAGAGCAGCGACTACGAGATCCTGATGATCATGCTTCCGGACCGCTGGGAGGCCGGGTTCGAGGGGCCGGAGGAGGAGTCGTTCGACCTGCACGACTTCATCAAAGCTCAGCTGGCGCTCAAGCGGCTGCCGTCGCAGCTCGTGCGCGAGAGCAAAGCTCTTTCCTACAACTGCCGCGCCAGCGTCAGCTGGCGACTGGGCATCGCGCTCTACTGCAAGGCGGGCGGCGTGCCCTGGAAGCTGGCCGACTCCGACCCGCAGGTGGCCTTCATCGGACTCTCCTACGCCCTACGGCCCAAGAGCCAGGGCGGCCAACGCTTCCTCACCTGCTGCTCGCAGGTCTTCGATGCCGACGGCGCCGGACTGGAGTTCATCGCCTACGACGCGGCTGAGTCCGAGTACAAGTTCTTCGGCGAGAACCCTTACCTCTCGCGCGAGGAGATGCGCCGGGTGATGGCCCGCAGTCTCACCCTCTACCAGCATCGCCACGCTGGCCGTTCGCCGCGTCACGTCTTCGTGCATAAGACGACCGAGTTCAAGCCGCGCGAGGTCGAGGGTGTCTTCGATGCCCTCGGGCAAATCGCCGCCGTTGACCTGCTCCAGATCAAGGACGACACGGCCTGGAAGGGCCTGCGCATCGACCCGTCCAGGAGCGGTGGCCCCAAGGGGCAGGCCGCCGGCTACCCGCTGGAACGCGGCACCATGCTCCCCTTGAGCGGGACCGAGGCCCTGCTTTGGACCGCCGGCGATGCCCCCGATGTAGCCGAAGGCGGCAAGCACTACTTCAAGGAGGGCAAGGGTATCCCCGACCCCATCATGATGGTCCGCCACGCGGGCCATGGCGGCTGGGAGGCCAGCGCCGACTCAGTGCTCGCGCTGAGCAAGATGAACTGGAACAACGACGCGCTCTACGACCGCATGCCCGTCACCCTGCGCCTCGCCTCGAACCTCGCCCGCACCGTGGCAACCATGAGTGGCCTCGGTCCGCGTCCCTATCCGGTGCGCTACTTCATCTAGGCGGGCGCGCAGCGGATGGGATCTGTAGAAGCAGCGGCGGGAGCCACGGGCAAGATCGGCACGCTCCTGTCCAGGCGCGCGAGGGGTCGGGATTGGGTGAGCAAGAGCGACATGGTGCAGTTCATCCGCTGCCCTTATGCGTTCGTGCAGGTCGACCAAGGTCTCCTTCCCCGCGATGCGCTCATCGATCCGCTGAGCGTGCAGCTCATAGATGAAGGCAACGAGTTCCACCGAAACGTCACGGCGCTCGCCGCGCCCATGCCCGACGACCTGAGTCTCGAAGACGCGTTCGCTCAGGAGGTGACGCTCTTCGGCGTGCCTGTCCTGGAGAACAAGGCACTGAAGCTGCTCGGCGCACCTGATGCCGTGCGCGCCGAAGGCGGTGCGCTCGTTCCCATCGAGATCAAGTCCCATAAGGACGTGCGCCGCACTGACCTGTTGGAGCTCGCCTTCTACTGGCTCTTGCTTGAGCCCTTCCGCACCCGTGAAGGCGGCCAGCCGCGCGGCGAGATGATGCTGCGACGTGATGGTGTGGTGGAGACGGTGCCGGTCACCCTGGACAGCAGCCACTTTGCCGAGGTGGAAGACCTCATCAAGCAGATCCGTCGTGCTCGACGTGTGGGTGTAAAACCTCGCGTCTGTGGTTGCCCGGCTTGTCGCGGTCCCCTACTTGAACAGGTGACGCGTCTGACTCGCGAAGGCAAGGACCTGTCGCTCATCTGGGGTATCGCTGGCAAGCGAGCCCGCGCCCTAGAGGAGCTGGGTATCGCCACCTACGAAGATCTGATCGCCACCGACGGGGACGAGGTTGCAGCAGGCTTGCGCGAGCTCGGTCACACGGTTTCGGCACGCACCCAGGTCCGCCAATGGCGCTCCCATGCCCTCGCGTACCAGCTGGCCGATGCCGTCGTCTTCGGTCCGCCGGCTCCTGTTGAGGATTCCTTCATCGCTCTCGACCTGGAATACGACCCCATAGGGCCACCAATCTGGACCATAGGTCTGCTCGTCTGTGATGGCGACCATCGCGAGCATGTCGCCCTCTGGGCAGAGAACGAGACGCAGGAGCGCGAGAACCTGCTCGCCCTGGACGAACTACTCGCGCGCCACTCTGATTTGCCGATCCTGACATGGGGTGGAGTCGCCGCCGACTTACCGCAGCTTCAGCATGGGGCCGAGCGCCATCGCCTCGACGGCCGCCTCCTCGCGGCTGTGTCCGAGCGACATTTCGACCTCTTCCTACACGTGACGAACAGCCTCCGGCTTCCAATGCCAGGCTTAGGGCTCAAGGATGTCGCTGACTACTTTGGGGTAGCCAAGACGAGCACGATCCAGGACGGTCTCGAAGCACTCTTTCTCTTCGCTCAATATCAGCAGTCCCGTAACCGCACGGAGAAGCAAAACATCCGCGAGCGACTTGTCGACTACAACCGCGACGACCTGGAGATGCTCGCTCGCGCACATCAGGCGATCCGACTCATCCAGGTCCTCGCACAAGACAATCGTTAGGGCGGATTGGATGCGTCCAGCACAGCCACGGGCGAACGCTTTGGGCGCGAGCATCGCCGCCCTCGTCGAGGCCATCACGCACGCTCCGGCCCTAGGCGTGGACCGCGCCGCGCTCCTGAGTGCCGTCGCCCAACCGCGCGCCGACGTAGCCCGCCGCCCGACGGTTTCAACCAGAGCCTCGGTCGCCATCTTCAGACGCGACTGCTGGACCTGTCGCTACTGCGGCGTCAAGACGATCGCCGCGCCGGTCCTGCGCTTCCTCTCGGAGATCTATCCGAAGGAGTTCCCCTACCACGCCAACTGGAAATCGGGCGAGATCCACGAGTCCTGGCTCGTGCTCTCCACGAGCCTCGACCACGTGGTCCCAGGTGCCCGTGGTGGAGACTGGACCAATCCCGACAATCTCGTCGCCGCTTGCTGGGCCTGTAACGCGTCTAAGGCCGACCTGCTGCTCGAAGAGGTGGGCTGGGAGTTGCTCACCGAAGATGAGGTGCGGAGCGACTGGGACGGACTGACAGGTGCGGTCGAGGATCTCTGGAAGCTGGCCGGTTCCCCCGAAGGTCTCTTCAAGACCTGGCGGCTTGCGCTCGCGTATGCCGGAGCCCCGCTTAGCGCGGTGCGACGCGAAGTCGCACGACACGAGTGAACTACCCGGACTGGAGGATCAGAGAAATGTGAGCGAGTAGTTCCAGGTCCGTGCTCGATGGCCTGTCCCCGCCCCTGATGTGCGCTGCCGGTAACGGTGGGGTGCT
>DAIDME010000003.1 GCA_027449125.1 Solirubrobacterales bacterium
GGTCACGACCGGGAAGGGGCGGGTCGTGTGGCACACCTACCACACCCCACGCCACGACCCGCGCTCACACACACTGGCGTCGTGATCACCATCAACGGCGCGAACACCTCGTTCCATGAGCAAATTGAGCGGCGCTCAACACCTTCTCGTCGCCGCCATCCACAACATCCGGGTATATCCCCAAACCGAGCCGCGCCGTGGTCAGGATCATCGCGTGGTCGCGCTTGCCGCAGGCAGACCGACGGTCGATCACGGCCAGCACCCGGCGGATCTCATCCGCGCTCCACAAATGCGGGTCAGACTCGTGACGAACATGCCGCTGTGGCGGCATCCGGTCCGCCAAACCGCACGGCGCCCGGCCCATCGCCGCCAGAAACCGAAGGAAGTCAGCCACGCACGAGCGCACCACCGCGATCGTCTTGCGACCAATCCCGCGCTGGCGTTCACGCAGCAAGAAACCGGACACGCCTCGCACGCCGAGCGCCCCAAGATCTGAGCCGGCGTCATCCAGATACGCCAAGAACCGGCTGGCCGCTTTGTCCTTGCTCACCACCGTCGCCGACGCGTTGCCGCGCTCACGGCATGAAACAACGTACTCATCCCTGACCGTCCGGAACCTGCCCGGACAGCCGTCCCTCGCCGGGACCACCAGCCCGTCAACATCAACCTCCCGGCCAGCCAAAACGTCCGCCATCAACACGACCGGCCGGCGAACCAGCCGCACACGCCGGTCCGTGACCGGCCCTCGCAACCCCGCCAACCTGACGCCGGTCCGCTCCGCGACGAACTCGACACAGACCAGGTCGCTGGCCGTCTCGGCGCCGCGCTCAACCAGAAACGCGGCGAACCGCTCCAGCACCACCCGATAGGACCGGACCGTGCACTCACTCCTCCCGGCATCGCGCAACACCGCCAACACACGGCCTGCCGCGTCCCCGACAACAGTCACTTCCATCAAAACCACCTCCGCATCCGCTCGTGCGATGAACAGAGGCGACTCTTCGCCGACCTCAGCAGAGCCCGGCGGCACTCGCAGCCTCCGGACCAGCTCCCCTCAGCCGGCCGGACTCGCTCGGACGCTAACCCCACGCCACGTTATGCGGACAAGAGCACCCCCAAACAGCCCCAACACAGGCAAAACGATCAGGCAGGGCGCATAACCCTGGCGTCCGCTAAATGCCGCAGATCGTGGAAGCGCAGCTCACGCAGCTTGGCTCGACGCAGCGCCGCCTTGTAGCGGCTCCGCAGCGCGGAGTCGGACAGGTGATCGCCAGTCTCGTTCGCGAACACCAGGTCGTCGTCCCCCGTCCAATTCGAGCGATCGCCAAGCCTCGCGAGCGCCGTGGCGACATCCGGCGCCATCGGCACCGATCGCACCTTGCCCGACTTGGGCGTGGTGAGCTGGCCGCCGACCCAACTCGACCGTACACGGATCACTGACCCGGTGAAGTCCACATCGCGCCAGCGCAGAGCCAGCAGCTCACCCATCCGCAGCCCGGTGAACGCCGCGGTCAGGAAGAACGCGCCGTCCATCTCGGACAGGGCCGCACGTACCAACGCCCACACTTCCTCAGGCGCCAGAACCTGGATGTCACCGGACGAGCGCAGCGGGTGCTTCTCGACTCGTGCAAGCGGGTTGGCATCCAGCCCATAAACGCGCTGAGCCCGTCGGAAGATGCCGTGCAGCTGGATCAGCAGCTTGTTCTTGGATCGGTTCGACAGCCCCGACAACGACGCCCGCCAGACCTCGATCTCCTCGACGGTGATCGACTCGAGCGGGCGGTCACCGGAGGCCGGCAGCAGGTGGGCGTTCAGGACCGACCGGTAGTCCCGCAGCGTCGACGGCTTGCGCTCCCGGTCCTGGGCGATGAAGCGCAGCCACTCCTCGGCCGCGTCCGCGAAAGTCGCTCCCCCCGACCGCATTCCCGGCAGGGTTCCGCGGCGAGCCTCACCCAGCAAGTCCTGCAGCCAGCCCTCGGCGGAGCGCTTGGTGAAGTAGCCCGCCGGCGGCCGACCGCGCTCTGACCAGGCCGGGCCGATCTTCTTCTGCACCTGCCGACCATCGGGCAGGCGGTACTTCGCGTACCACACCGGACCGCGCGTGCGGTCGACGCGAAAGACGTGCCCCGACGGCTCTCCGATCGTGCTCACGCGCAGTATTCGAGCACCAGTTCGGCACATATTGGGGACATCTTTCGCCCGCCCCTACCACCCCGGCAATCAATAAAGCGCGATTACCTGGGCTTTCGAGTGCCGGCGCCCGGGCTCGAACCGGGGCGCTTCGGATTAAAAGTCCGCTGCTCTGCCAACTGAGCTACGCCGGCGCGCACCCCGGATCATGACAGCCGCGCCCAGAGCGTGGTGGCGGATCCACCGGCCCGGTCACAGGGCAGGCCCGCAAGAGCGCTGCACACTCGCCGCCCACCGCGACCTGCGCGGCCATGGCGGGCGCGGGAAGGTATGGCCCAAACCCGGCAGAATTGACGGGTTCCGGCCGCCGGCGCGTCCCGGCCGCCGGCGCGTCCCGGCCGCCGGCGCGCTCCC
>DAIDME010000004.1 GCA_027449125.1 Solirubrobacterales bacterium
CTAGCCCGCCGGGCCGTTCCAGCGCTCGATCACACGCGCGCCATGCTCGTGCCCGAGGATCGAGATCGTCGCCGGGTCGAGCGCCAGACGCGCTCCCAGCGCCGCCTCGCCCCCGGCCCAGCGCGCCGCGAGCACGCGCAGCACGTGCCCGTGAGCGAAGATCAGCACATCGCCATCAGCCCGTACGGCTTCCGCGATCACGCCGTCAACACGCACGGCGACCTGCTCCGGCGACTCGCCTCCCGGCGCGCCGTCTGACCACAGCCGCCAGCCCGGACGTGCACTCCAGATCTCCTCGCTGGTCTTGCCCTCGTACTGCCCGTAATCCCACTCCGTGAGCGCGGGCAGCACCTCCACCCGGTCACCGAAGCCAGCGAGCCCCGCCGTCCGCCGGGCCCGTTGCAACGGGCTCGACAACACCCGCGCGAAGTGCATGGCACCAAGCACCGGGGCCAGCGCCCGCGCCCCCGCAACACCCGAGGTGAGCAGCGGCAGGTCCGTGTGGCTGGTGTGGCGCCCGTTCTGGCTCCACTCGGTGGCGCCATGGCGGACCAGCACCAGGCGCGGCTCGGCGCCGCCGCCCAGCCAGCTCACTTTGCCTCGCGCTCGAGCTCGTGCGCCGCCAGCAGCGCCGCCCCGAGCACGCCCGCGGTGGCACCCCAGCGCGCCAGCCGCACACGCGCGCGCCCGCGCAGGCCAGGGTGCACGTAGCCGTCGGCGAAGCCCGCCGCAGTCTCCAGCAGCAGCTCGCCGGCGGCCGCGCCGCCGCCACCGATCACGACTTCGTCAGGGTCGAACGTGTTGATCGCATTGGCGATCCCGACGCCCAGCGCGTGGGCCCACCGTTTGACGGCCGCCGCGGCCGGCTCGTCGCCCTCACGGGCGGCCGCCACGGCATCGGCGCCCAGCACCGTGTGTCCGGCAGCCGCCAGCTGGCCGAGCGCCGAGTCGGGCCGCTCGCGCGCGGCGGCCTGAGCCAGATGATCGAGTGCCGTTCCCGAGGCGAGCGCCTCGAGCGAGCCCGGCTGCGGGAAGTGCCCGCTCGGCGGCTGCAGATCGGGCTGGCAGGCGAGGGCGATCAGGCTCATGCCGAGCTCACCGGCCCCACCGCTCGCACCCCGGAAGATGCGACCGTCGATCACCACCCCGCCACCGATGCCCGTGCCAACGGTGATCGTCACGAGGTTCCGCGACACCAGCTCGAGCTGCTGGTCATGGGCTTCGGCCAGCGCCGCGACGGTCGCGTCGTTGTCCACGTAGACCGGCACCCCGAGCCGCTCGCCGAGCACCTCGCGCAGACGCACGCCGGCCAGCGGGATGTTCGTCGACGCGGCGATCTCGCCGGTCGCGAAGCGCACGATCGACGGAACGCCGATCCCGACGGCCGCATAGGGCTCCCCCGCCGCCGCCTCGCCGACGATCGCGACCAGCTGATCGATCAGCTCCCCCGCGCTCGAGAGCACCGTCGGCTGCTGGCGGTGCTCGCCCATCCCCTCGGGGCCAAGCAGCGTGGCGGCGACCTTCGTGCCGCCGACATCCACCCCCACGACGCTCGTCATAGGCGCGCGGCCGCAGCCTCGTCGAGCAGCACGACGATGTCATCGACGTGTTCTGCCAAAAGCGACGCCGGCACCTTCGGCGTGTGCGGCGCGTCCTGCGCGAACGCGGCGGCGATCGTGTCGGCCTTCTCCGCCCCCATCGCCAGCACCATCACCCGCTTGGCGTGGCTGAGCGCCGCGAAGGTGAGCGTCACGCGTGCAACGAACGGCTCGAGTCCCGCCTCCGCCACCCCGACCGCGAACCGAGCCCGCTCGTGCAGCGACTCCTGGTCCGGGAACATGGAGCAGATGTGGCCGTCCGAGCCGACGCCGAGCAGCACCAGCTCGAAGCGGATCGCGCCGGGGCCACCACCGACGTGCTCGAGCTCGCGCTCGTATTCGAGCGCAGCCTCCTCATGGCCGCGCTCGCCGAGGATGCGGCGGCAGAACTCCACCTCGACACCGGCTAGCGCGAGTGGGTCGAGCAGCGACTGCTTGACCATCCGGAAGTTCGAGCGGTCGTCCTCGGGCCCCACGCAGCGATCGTCTGAGAACCAGAGCTTCGCTCCACGCCAGTCGCCTGGACGCTGCTTCGCCGCCAGCTCGTAGGCGTGCCGTGGCGACGAGCCGCCCGTCAGCACCACGTGCTCACCGGTCGCCGCCGCGGCACTGAGCGCATCGGCGCAGGCCTGCCCCGGATCCTCCAGGACCCGAATGTCGATGCTCATTGGCTGAAGCTCCTCGCTGCTTGTAGGGCCGGACCGTAGATATGATCCCGGATCAGCGCCTGCCTGACGCCTTCGCCGAGGATTCCGGCCTCGCCGCGAGAGGCGCCGAACAGCTGCCACTGACGAGGCTTTGCGCCCGCTCGCTGCTCGCGCGCGATCAGCCCGCCCGGAGCCCGCTCGAACGCGAGCGAGAAACCGGAGCTGCCGGTCACGGTCACGCCCGCCAGCCCGCGGATCGCCTGCTGTGCCGGGCTGAACTCGATCGCCACCGACGGCCCGCCCCCGTTCCGCACTGCCACCGCACTACGGGCTCCGCCGGCGGCGGGCTCAAGCGCGCTGGCGCTCCAGCCGAGCCGGGAGGCCAGCCAGCCCGTCAGCAGCAGCGCCGATACGATCGACCCCGGGTGGTGGCGCACGTAGATCCGGCGCAGCCCCTCCAGCAAGCCCGCGCGGGCCGGGTCAGAGAAGCTCCCGGCCAGACGCTCACGCCAGGCGATCGTCCGCAGCCACGCAAGGTCGACGACGTCCACGTCCGAGTCCAGCAGCTCGGCGGCCCGCGACAGCGCCGCCCCGGGACCGTCGAAGTAGACGGGATCGTCGGTGTCGATCAGGATCACGTCGGCGAGCGGCAGCAGCGCCTCCACGGCGTCGTCACGGCAGTGCGGCGACCAGATGACGGTCGGCAGCTCGGGGATCAGGATAGGATCGATGATCGTGTCGATGCGCCCGGTGTGGACGGCGCCGAGCGCGATCTCAACCGATTCGCGCAGCACGCCGACGCCGCCCTCGTCGGTGACATCACCGCTGACGGTGGCGTAGCCGTCGATCGTCCGGCGCTCATCCTCGACGGTGCAGAGGATCGTGCGCGAGGGGTGGTAGCGACCCACCCGCTCGAGCCGGTTGACGACCTCTCCGCGCCACTCGCGCTCGGCCACCACGATCAGGTTCAGCACCCGTGCCGGCACCAGCGCCTCGTTCTCCGCGTGGCGCTCGCGCAACAGCTCGCGCAGCGCCGCCTCGATCCGCTCGGGCGTGGTGTCGCGCTCGGCCCAGCGAGCCTCACTCATCGGGCCGCCTCGCCGCTGCTTCGGCGGCCGTCAGCAGCGCACCCGCCGCCGCCCTCACAGACGCCGCCAGGCGCGCCCATCGAGCAGCTCCTCAGCCTGCACCGGCCCCGCCGACCCGGCCGGGTACTGAGGGATCGGCGTGTCCATGTCGGCCGACCACGCCGCCAGCACCGGGTCGATGATCCGCCACAGCGCCTCCACCTCGTCGGCGCGCGTGAACAGCGTCGCGTCACCGCGCATCACGTCGAGGATCAGCCGCTCGTAGGCCTCGGGCGACTCGGACAGAAACGACGTGCCGTAGTGAAACTCCATGTTCACTGGCCTGATCTGCATCTTCGTACCGGGCACCTTCGCGCCCAGCGAAACAGACACAGCCTCATCGGGCTGCAGCGTCAGGATCACCTGGTTCGGCTGCACGCCGCCTGCGTCCGGACCCTGGAAGGCGCTGTGCGGCACCGGCCGCAGGGTCACCGCGATCTCCGTCAGCTTGCGCGCCAGGCGCTTGCCCGTGCGCAGGTAGAACGGCACCCCGGCCCAGCGCCAGTTGTTGACGTATAGGCGCAGCGCCGCATAGGTCTCGGTGCGCGAATCAGCGGCCACACCCGGCTCGTCGCGGTAGCCGGCAGCCTCGGCCCCTGAGACCACGCCCGGCCCGTACTGAGCCCTGACCGCCATCGATGCAACCTCATCCAGTGACGGGGGGGCGATCGCCTCCAGCACCTTGACCTTCTCGTCGCGCAGGCGGTTTGCCTCAAACTCAGTCGGCGGCTCCATCGCCAGCAGCGCCATCAGTTGCAGCATGTGGTTCTGCACCAGGTCGCGCAACGCCCCGGCGCCCTCGTAGTAACCGGCGCGCGTGCCGATCCCGATGTCCTCGGCCGCGGTTATCTGCACGTTGTCTATGAAGTTGCGGTTCCACACCGGCTCAAACAGGGCGTTGGCGAAGCGCAGCGCCATCAGGTTCTGGACGGTCTCCTTGCCAAGGTAGTGGTCGATGCGAAACACCTGGGACTCGTTGAAGTACTGGTGCACCGACTCGGTCTGCGCGCGCGCCGAGGCCAGGTCGTAGCCGATCGGCTTCTCGATCACCACCCGAACCTCCGCATCCTCGGAGGTGTGCAGGCCGGTCGCGCCCAGCCGGCCGGTGATCGCCGGAAAGAACTCGGGGGCCGTGGACAGGTAGAAGATGCGGTTGAGCTGGGTACCGAAGCCCTGGTCCAGCCCCGCAAGCGCCTCCGCCAGACGGGTGTAGAGCGAGTCGTCGTCGAACGAGCCGGGAACGTAGTGGAAGTTCTCGAGCAGCCCCGCGAGCACGTCGGGGTCGGGCCGGCGACGGCTGAAGCGCTCGATCGCCTCCCTCGCGCTGGCCCGGAAGTCCTCGTCGCTCAGCTTGCCGCGCGAGACGCCGATCAGCGCGATCCGCTCGGGCAGCGCCCCTTCGTGCGCCAGGTTGTAGATCCCGGGCAGCAGCTTGCGGCTCGCGAGGTCGCCGACGGCGCCGAAGATGACCATCGCCGTGGAGCGCACAGGCTGGCGCTCGAGCCCGGCGACAAGCGGGTTATCCGTCGTCGCGGGCTCCGATTCGACCACGCTCATCGCTCCAGCAGCCCCTCGAGCCGTGCGGTCAGCGACCGGATCGCGGCGGCGGGCTCCCCTTCGAGCACGACCCGCTCGGCCGCGAGCCCGTGTGCCCTCAGGGTGGTGAGGTTGCCGGCCGATGCAGCGTCGATCAGCGTCGTGAAGTCGTAGGGCTCACCGGGGATCTCCAGACGCGCGCGAGGCTCGTTGACGAGCTGCAGGAAGCGCCCGTGCGGCGCCCCGCCAAGGTGCTCCTGGCCGGTCGAGTGCTGGAAGCGCGGCCCGTACCCCCAGGTCGTGGCCATGCCGGTGGCCGCGCGGATCGTCTCACGCAGCTGCACCACCGCCTCGTCGATGCCGGCGTTGTGAGCGCCGGCGGTCGGCAGGTAGCCGAGAATCGCGGTGTAGTGCGGCGGCCCGACCGCGAGCAGCGCGCGCAGGGCGGCGTCGTCGGCAGGCTCGATCGTGGGCAGCGAGCCTGCCTCGAGCACCTTGCCGGTGTTGTCCTTGGCCTCCTGCACGTTCGGCTGGTCGAAGGGGTTGATGGAGAGCGCCCAGCCGGCGACCGCGACCGCGAACTCGGAGATGAAGAACTGCCGGCCGAGATCGCCGCCGTCGCCGGAGGTCGTCAGCGTGAGCGTCGGATGGCCGCCCTCGGTCAGCGCGTCCACCATCGCGTCCAGCCGCTCGTCCGGCTTCGCCCCGTTACGCAGGTACACGAACACGCGGTCATCGCCGTAGACCTCGGGGGGCCCGAGCGGCTCGTCGGCGACCGGCAGGATGCCCTTGCCCTGCTTGCCGGTCGACTCGGCGACCAGCTGCTCGACCCAGAGGCCGAAGCTGTCGATCGGCTCGCTGACGATGAAGGTCAGCTTGTCGCGGCCGCGCAGCGCGAGCTCGCCGATCGTCGCTCCGAGCCAGAGGCCCGCGTTATCGGCCGAGGCGTTCAGGTGCGAGCACGTCTGCTCACCCTCCTGGGCGCTGCGCAGGAGCTCCGCAACCGGCACCCCGGCGAGCGCCGCGGGCACCAGGCCGAAGTAGGAGAGCACCGAGTAGCGCCCGCCGATGTCGCTGGGGTTCAGGAACGTCCTTCTGACCCCGTCCGCATCCGCCCTGGCAGCCAGCGGGCTGCCAGGGTCGGTGACCACGATGAACTGCTCGGGCTTCGCCCTGACCTTGAAGTACGCGTAGTGGCTGGTGGTCTCGATCGTGCCACCGGACTTCGAGGAGACGATGAAGACCGTCTTCGTCAGGTCAAGCGAGGCTTCGACGGCGGCGATCGCGTCCGGGTGCGTGGAGTCGAGCACCTGCAGCCGCAGCGCGCCTGGGACATCACCGAAGGTCCGGCGGATCACCTCCGGGCCAAGCGAGGAGCCGCCCATGCCCAGCAGAACCGCGTCGGTGTAGCCCTCGGCGAGCAGCTCGTCGCGCAGTGCCTCGAGCTCTGGCAGGTGCTCGAGCATGGTCTCGGTGACGTTCAGCCAGCCGAGGCGGTTCTCGATCTCCGGCACTCCGGGACCGCCCCACAACGCCGGGTCGCGCTTCCAGACCCGCCGGGCGACCTGCTCGGAGACGGCGAGCTTCACACGGCTCGCCTCCGCCTGCTCGAAGTCCGGCGGCAGGCTCGCGTCGATCGCCGGCGGCCGGCCTGTCACCACCGCCGCGCGGGTCTTGTCGATGCCATCGAGCAGCGACGCCATCGCGTCCTCGAAGAGCTTGATGCCCTCGTCGAGCAGTTGCGCGGTGACGGCGTCCATGTCGATCCCGGCGGCGGCAAGCGCGTCCAGCGCGGGCTTCGCGTCGAGCGTCGCGGTCGCGCCGGGCACCGTGCCGTGGTCGGCCACCGCGTTGAGCGTCGCCAGCGGCATCGTGTTGACCGTGTGCGGCGCGATCAGCTGATCGACGTAGAGCGTGTCCGGGTAGGCGGGGTTCTTGACGCCGGTGGAGGCCCACAGCGGACGCTGGTATGCGGCCCCGGCCCTGGCCAGCGTCTCCCACGCCTCGCCGCTGAAGAGCTGCTGGAAGCGTGCGTAGGCGGCGCGGGCGTTGGCGAGCGCGGCGGTCCCCTTGAGCGCGGCGGCCTGCGCGCCCCCGAGCTTGTCAAGCTGCTTGTCGACAAGCGTGTCGACGCGTGAGACGAAGAAGGACGCGACCGAGCTCACATCCAGGCTCTTGCCCTCGGCGTGCCTGCGCTCGAGGCCGCGGATGTAGGCACGGGCGATCTGCTCGTAGGCGTCCACGGCGAACAACAGCGTGACGTTCACGTTGACGCCCTCGTAGATCGCCTGCTCGATCGCGTGCACGCCCTCCGGCGTGCCCGGGATCTTGATCATCACGTTCGGGCGGTCCACCGCCTTCCAGTAGGCGCGCGCCGAGTGCAGCGTGCGCTCCGGGTCACGCGCGAGATCGGGTGCCACCTCGAGCGAGACGAACCCGTCCCGTCCGCCGGTCTGTTCGTGGACGATCGCGAGCACGTCACAGGCGGCCTGCACGTCGGCCACGGCCAGCGTGTCGTAGATCTCCTGGGCGGACCTGGACTCGCGGGCCATCGCCGCAATCGCCTCGTCGTAGTCGGAGGTGCCGAGGATCGACTTCTCGAAGATCGCGGGGTTGGACGTGACCCCGCGCAGGCTCTCCTGGTGAACCATACGCTCCAGCTCGCCGCCCTGGACCAGCGAGCGGCCGAGCTGATCCAGCCAGACGCTGACTCCCGCCTCGGTGAGCGCCTTCAGTTTCGGGTTCACATCGGCAAGAGTGCTCATCTCGTGCCCCTTTCTTGGTTTCAGTTGCGGTGTACGCGATCGAGCGAGCGGCGCGCGGCGGCGGCCACGGCCTGTGGCGTGATCCCGAAGTACTCGTAGAGCTCGCCGGCCGGGGCCGAGGCGCCGAAGCTCTCCATGCCCACCGTCTCGCCCAGATCTCCAACCCAGCGGTGCCAGCCGAAGGTTGCAGCGGCCTCGACCGAGACCCGGGCTCGTAGGGCCGGAGGCAGGATGCTGTGGCGGTACTCATCGGGCTGCTTGGCGAAGTGGTCCTCGCACGGCATGCTGACCACCCGGGCGGCGATGCCGTCCTGCTCGAGCAGATCGGCGGCCGCCACGGCGATCTGCAACTCGCTGCCGGTGGCGATAAGGATGACGTGCCTGGCGCCTTCGGCCGCGGGCTTGTCCTCCAGCACATAGGCGCCGCGCTCCACCGCGTCGGCGGGGATCTTCGCGGGATCGATCGTCGGCATGCCCTGGCGCGAGAGGATCAGCGCGACAGGGTGGTCGGCGGAGTCGATCGCGTGCCTCCACGCCAGTGCCGTCTCGTTGGCATCGCCCGGCCGGATGACCGACAGGTTCGGCGTGGCGCGCAGGTGCGCGAGGTGCTCGATCGGCTGGTGGGTCGGCCCGTCCTCACCGAGCCCGATCGAGTCGTGCGTGAAGACGAAGATGGACGGCAGGCGCATCAGCGCGGCGAGCCTGATGGACCCCTTCATGTAGTCGCTGAAGGTCAGGAACGTGGCACCGTAGGCTCGCAGGTAGTGGAGGTTGAGGCCGTTGACGATCGCGCCCATCGCGTGCTCGCGGATCCCGAAGTGCAGGTTGCGCCCGCTGTAGCTGTCGGTGTCGACGCTGCGCGCCTGGTCGATCAGCGTCAGCGTGCTCGGCGCCAGATCGGCGGAGCCGCCGACCAGCATCGGGACCTTCGCCGCGGCCCACTGGATGACGCGCTCTGATGACTTGCGGGTCGCCTCGCCCTTGTCGGAGGCTTCGTAGCGGGGCAGATCGTCGGCCCAGCCCGCCGGCCTCTGACGCGAAGCCACCCGCTCGAACTCGGCCGCCAGCTCGGGGAAGTCAGCGCGGTAGCGCTCGAAGCGCGCCTGCCACTCACGCTGCTGGGCGGCGCCGCGTTCCAGCGTGTGGCGGCTGTGGGCGAGCGCCTCCTGCGGGACGTGGAACGGCTCCTCGCTGGGGAAGTTGTAGAAGCGCTTGGCGGCCCGGATCTCGTCTTCGCCGAGCGGGCTGCCGTGCGCGGCGGCGGTGTCCTGCTTGGTCGGTGCACCGAAGGCGATGTGGGTTCGCATCACGATCAGGCTGGGCTTGTCGGTGTTGCCCTGGGCGGTGGCGATCGCCTCTTCGAGGCGATCGATCGAGATGTCTTCGCCGATGTCCTGCACGTCCCAGCCGTAGGCGGCGTAGCGCAGCGGCGTGTCCTCGGTGAAGGCGATCGCGGTGTCGCCCTCGATCGAGATGTGGTTGCGGTCGTAGAACACGATCAGCTTGCCCAGTCCGAGGTGGCCTGCGAGCGAGCTGGCCTCGCCGCTGATGCCCTCCTCCATGTCGCCGTCGGAAGCGATCACGTAGGTGAAGTGGTTGACGACCTCATGCTGGTCGCGGTTGAAGCGCTCGGCCAGCATGCGCTCGGCCAGCACGAATCCGACCGCATGGCTGATCCCCTGCCCGAGCGGCCCGGTCGTCACCTCGACGCCCGGCACCTCCCCGTACTCCGGGTGCCCGGGTGTCTTTGAGTGCAGCTGCCGGAAGCTCTCTATGTCCTCGAGCGAGAGGTCGTAGCCCGTCAGATACAGAGTCGAGTACAGGAGCATCGACGCATGCCCGGCTGAGAGCACGAAGCGGTCGCGGTCTGGCCACAGCGGGTCCGCCGGGTTGTGGCGCATGACCCGCGTGAACAGCGTGTAGGCAACGGGCGCCAGCGCCATCGGCGTGCCGGGGTGGCCAGAGTTGGCCTTCTGCACGGCGTCCATCGAAAGTGTGCGGATGGTGTCGATGCACAGCTCGTCTAGCGCGAGGCCGTCGCTGGTTGCAGTCAAAGCACTACCTCGCTATCAGATGGTCTTTTGTGCACCTTCATGCCCAACTACCCAGCATAAACTGTCCCCAGGATGCAGAAGTCACGAGCGCGTGAAGCGCGCCGGCGCGGTCGTCTCGGGGGCTTCGGCATCGGTGCCGGGCTGCTCGCGGCCGGGGGCGCCGGCGTCACGGTGGTGGCCGAGCTGCGCCACCGCCAGGCGGTGAGCGATGACCCGCTGTGGCCACTCCTGAGCGCGCCGCTGCGCGGCGCGCCGAGGGCTGTGCGCACCACCGACGGGTTGCTGTTGCACGTCGAGGTCTTTGGACCGGACCAGGCTCCGACGGTGGTCCTGATCCCGGGCTGGACAGAGGAGCTGCAGGTCTTCGACCTGCTCACGCGCGCGCTCGTCGAGAGTGGGTTGCGGGTCGTCGCCTACGATCCACGCGGCCAGGGTGCGAGCTCGGCGCAGTCCGGGGTCGACCAGCGCATCGAGCGCTACGGCCAGGACCTTGCAGCCGTGCTGAGCGCCTGCTGCGGCGCGCGCGACGATGTGGTCGTGGCGGGCCATTCGATGGGTGCGATGGCACTGGTGGCCTGGGCGGAGTCGACGCTTGCAGGCGCCCACGTGCGGGCCGCGGCCCTGATCAGCACGGGGGTCTCGGGGCTCATCGAGGCGGCGGGCGTCCTGCCGGCCATCCTGCCCGGGCCGGCGCGGCGCGCGCTGCTCGCGGCGCTGGCGACCGGGGAGCAGCCGGCACTGCCCGTCTCGACGCCGGTCAGCCGCGCCGTCAGCCGTCACGCCCTGTTTGGACCAGATGCCTCCGCCGCTCAGCTGGCGTTCATCGAGCCGATGGTCTGGCGCATGCCGGCGGCGCTACGCGCCGGCGCGGCCCGGACGATGCGCGATCTCGACCTGCGCGCTGCGCTCGCGCGGCTCGACGTGCCGACGCTCGTGGTCGCTGGTGAGTGCGACCGGCTCACGCCGCCCGAGCACGCAGAGCGCATCGCAGGCGCGCTGCCCAACCTGGCTGAGCTGGTGATCCTCGAGCGCACGGGCCACATGACGCCGCTCGAGCGTCCGGCCGACCTGGCCGCAGCATTGCTGCGGCTGATGGCTCGCGTTGGTCTCGACCCCGAGCGGCAGCGGGCCGCAACCTGACAGCCCTCTCGGCGGCAACTCAGCCGATGCCGGCAAGGTCCCCCGCGACGACCGCGCCGCTTGCGGTCGTGTCCCGGCCGTGCAACGGCTCCACATACACGGCCACGGCGTACCAGTGGTGGTAGTCACCGGGAACGTTGACGCCCGCTTCCCCGAGCCTGTTGAGGCGGAGCCAGGAGTCCGTCGGCGACAGGCGCGCCTGCCCAGCTCGTCCCACCCACACCTGGTAGCCGTGATGTGCGGGCGGTCTTGGCATCCCCTCCACGAGCAGCTCCAGCTGGCTGCCGTAGAGCTTCAGCGCGGCACCTCCCGTCCGCCAGCCCGCCTGGATCCGCGCGTAGCGGACGCTCGCGGCCTGCCCGCTCAGCGAGACGGTCGCCACCGCGAAGACTGCGAGCGCGACCATCGCCGCGAGCGCGGGCTTGGGTACGGGCACTTCAGCCAGCCGCCACCGCTTTCCCGCACGGGCCGGTGCCGTACGCGCCTTCGTCCGGCCTGCTCTGTATTCGGCGATGATCGCCGCCGAGCGCTCGCTGATCGGCGCCTGCGAGCTGCCGGTATGCACTGCCCGCCGCACCGTTCCGGCCTCGGCGCGCACCCGTTCGAGCTCGATCACCGATCCGTGGCCGGTGCGATCGAACCGGTCGCTGCCCACCTCCAACTCGCGCGCAATCACGGCCCCGAGCCCATCGGCGCCGCGCAGCGCCGACACCCGTTCCGCGCACCGCTCGCAGCTTTCGGTGTGCTCGACATAGGCGGCGCGCTCCTGCCCGCTGAGCTCACCCGCCACAAGACGCGTAGCCTCATCGGCGCGCGCGCAGACGTCCCCGGTTTGCCTCATACGGCCGTTATCGGCCGCCGCAGCCGTCTCCTGCAGCCATCCGAGTGGCTCGCCGGCATCCCCGCGGGCTATCATCGCCAGACCACGGGGAGTGGCGCAGTCTGGTAGCGCACCCGGCTGGGGGCCGGGCGGTCGCAGGTTCAAATCCTGTCTCCCCGATACCTGAAGTCCCTGGAAATGGGCACCTTCGCAAATTCCGTGAAGGTGCCCATTTAGCCCAGAGGGCATCAAACGCACGGATTGACGCGGTGAGCACGGCCTCGATCGTCGCCGTCAAACGCGCCCTCAGGGATCACTCCTACTCGTGGCCGAAACCGCGACGGTCCATAGCCGACGGTCGCTCAGGCGAGCGACGTGCTCCCGGCGAGGAGCGCGTCTCCTTGTCTGGCTTGCCCTTGACCCGCTTTGCCGTTAGGGCAGGTACGCAGCGCGCTGTACAAGATCCGAGGTGTCTTGTACAATCGTGGTGATGGCCAGCATGACTGTGAGCGCAGCACGCCAGAACCTCCCGGAAGCGGTCGACAAGGCGCAGGCTGAGCCTGTGGTTCTCGAGCGCTACGGCCGCGCGGCGGCTGTGCTGGTCAGCCCTGAGCATTACGCCCGGCTAGTGGCGGCGCTTGAGGACTCCGAGGACGCCGAGGCGTTCGACGCCGCGATGAACGAGGAGGGCCCGAACATTCCCTGGGAGCAGGCCAAGGCCGATCTGGGCTGGGAGTGAGCCGGTACCGGATTGAGTTGCGGCCCGCCGCAGTACGGGCGCTGCGCAAGCTCGACCCGCCGGTCGCTCGCCGCATTCACGCAGCGATCGCGCTGCTTGCCGAAGACCCACGACCGCCAGCATCCAGACCGTTGCGCGGGAGGCCGGCATGGCGCGTGCGGGCTGGTGATTACCGGGTCATCTACACGATCGAGGATGACGTGCTGCTTGTTGTCGTCGTCACGCTCGGGCACCGACGCGACGTCTACGAGCGCTGACAGGCAGGCGCCTGCAATGACGAATCCGTGGCCGAGCGATTGTCACGCGGATCGCGACAAGTGCTGCCGTAGAAGCCGAAGCTATGGCCGAAACCCGGCAGAAATGACGCTAAACGTCCGTAGCTTCCCGCTATCGCTCGGCCACGCAACCGCAACTCTCGCCGTACCCGCGCTTCTGCTTCGACGGGCATCTCGCCGTTCCCGGGCCGACGCCTCCTTCGCGCGGCAGCCGAGAGATCGCGCGGCGAACGGTGGGCGGGTCAGCGCGGGGCGGTGCGGTAAGCGATGGAGCGGTGCCGCATGGCTGCGACTCGGACGATTCGATCGTTGTCGGCCAGCTGGTAGATGATCCTGTAGGTACCGACCCGCAGCGACCGCAGCCCACGAAGACGCCCGCGGAGTTCGTGGCCTGAACGTGGTTCACGTTCGAGCAGGCCGAGCGCATCCTCGACCGCGTCGATCAATGGCCAGTTAAGCTCGAGCAGCTGTTCTCGTGCGCTGCGCGCAAGAACGACTACCGGCACGGCTATCGGCTGGCTCGGCGCTCGGCAAGCTCGCGGCGGAGATCCCCAAGCGTGACGCTATCGCCTTGGGCGAGTTCTTTGAGCCCGGTCTCGATCTGAGTGAGCGTCACCGAGTCCGAAAGGATCTCCGCGGTCTCCTCTAGCGCCTCGTACTCGCCGATCGGCACGAGTGCGGCAGCAGGCTTGCCGTTGCGCGTGACCAGCACATGATCACGACGATCGGCGACATCGCTCAACAGTTCGCTGAGGTTCGCCCGGAATTCTCGTACCGGCACTGTCTTAGCCATCAAGCCGAGTGTACCGTATTGCGTACACGACTGACCAGCGTCGCTCTGCGATTCCGAGGCGACTGGCAATGCTGCGTTCGTTGCGACTGAGAGCATCTCCGACCGCTCACCGAAGGACGTGGATTGCGCGGTTGGGGCGCAAGGTTCGCGCGGTTGGGAGACTGTTCGGGTGTCTTACGCGTCGCGTGTGCTCTCGGGGTTCGTTCGAGCTGTCGATGCCGATCAGCTCGGCGCTCATGGCGTTCACGTCTGTGTTGGTGCCGAGGAGGCGCAGCACCGTTGGCGTAGTGATGACCGCGAGAACGTCTACTCGGTCTCCAAGGGCATCTGCGCGCTTGCGGTGGGCCTGGCGATCGAGGA
>DAIDME010000005.1 GCA_027449125.1 Solirubrobacterales bacterium
CTTGCTCATCAGGGGGTCCTTTCCCGGCCGCGCCCGTCCTGGTTTGAGCTCGACGCCCTCCGGGCGTCTTCACTCAAACCAGGACGGCACCACGACCGTTGGTTAGAACCCGGACCAAACACAGACCATCGGACAGAACCCCTGATCAGCTCCGCGCACCCAGCGAACCGGCGCAACCAGCCACGCACCGTGTCCGCCGGCACCCCCAGCCGCGCAGCGATCCGCCGGCACCCCTCCCCGGCGACACTCGCCTCGACCGCCTCACCGATCACCGCCACCTCATCCTGCCGGCGCGACAACGCGATCTCCGGCAGCAACACGTGCGTGGCCAAACAGCCCCGACACCGCGCCCGCCGCGGCCGCAACCGCCGGTCCCCGGACCGGCAACGCAGCACCCGTTCCCGGGCGAACCCCCACGGCCCCAACACCTCCCGGCACGACGGACACGCCAGCAGCCCATCGACCAGCTCAGCATCCACCAACCCCTGCTCAGCGCATACGATCCTCATCAGGTGCCACCTCCGGCATCCAGAGAGCCCTCCCGACGAACGATCAAGCTGACGGGAGGGCTCTCACGCGTTCACGAACACGCCAAGCCTGCCAACCGCGTCACCCCAGCGCCCGACGCTCAACTTCGCCAACACCCCCCCGCGTGCCGGAATCGAGCTTCGCTCAACAGCGGGACGCCCCGGCACGGGCGTCCCGCCTAGCCGCCGCTGTTACGCGGCCGCCTGCACCAGCTCGGGGTCGGGGTCGGCGGGGCGGTCTTGGGGTTTGTGGCCGTACTCGAGGTCAACGCCGTGGACCTCGAGCGTCGCGCCGGGGTCGCCGTTGTTGCGCTTGTAGGAGCGGATGTCCGGACGGCCGGTGAACGCGACCGCCTGGCCCTTGACCAGGTATTTGACGGCCGCCTCGGCCTGCGCCTCCCAGAGGATCAGGTCGACGTAGGCGGGACCGTCGTCGGTCTTGCGTTGCTGGCAGGCGACCGACACGGTCGTCACCGCTTTGCCTGAGTTGGTGTTACGCAGCTCGGGCGCGCGAGTGATGTTGCCGTTGCCGTTGATGGTGAGCATCTGGCCCCTCCTTGTGGGGGTCGGTGGTTGATGTAGCGCGGTCAAGCGCCGGCCACAGAGCCGAGCGGAACCGAACGTGGTGAGGGAAAGGAAGCGCGCGACCTTGCAGCACCCGGGTCGTTGCCGGCGCAAAATCCGTGGCGAAAGCAACCACCGACCCCCACGAGTGCCCGGGGTCCACGGACATTAGAACCAGGCGGTGTCGATGGACCAAAGCGGCACCGGATGCTCTGCCTCCGGTTGGGCTTGCCGGAGCCGGTTTCGGGTGGGGCGAGTTCTTGCCTGCCGGGCCGGCAGGTAACGTCGGTTCGCGATGGCACGGTTGACGCTCGGTGACACGCGGCTCGTGGTCTATGAGATCGCCGAGGGGACGGGACTTGAGCTGTTCCGGATCGTCCGCGGCGACTATGTCGAGCAGCAAGCTTTGGTTGACAGCTTCCGTTCGCATTACGAGCTGGGTCTGCCGCCCCGCCGCGCAGAGCAACGCGCGGCTGTCATCCATATGGGGCTCTCGACCTATCGAACGGTGTCCCAGGCGCGTGGCACCGCGATCAGGTTCCCGGCGATCGGCACCCATCTCGCACGACTGCAACTGCAGCCCGGCCGTGGCGTGAGCTTCGCGGACACCGGCCACCCGGGCCACGTCACCGTCTGGGGCGACCCGCTCACGCTCACCCGCAGCATTGTCGATATCCAGCCTGTGGGCAGCTAACCTGAACTGAGCATGTACTACGTGATCCTTGACAGCACCGGCAACCTTGTCGAGTCCTTCGACGAGGAGCGGCAGGCGCGCGCGATGTTGGAACGGCTCGTCGGTGAGGAGCCCGACGCGGCGGAGCATCTCGCGCTGCTGACCTACGACGAGCATGGCGAGCCCGTCGGCGACGCGATCACGTTCAGCGCGCACGCTGCCACCCGCTGAACGAACCACCCACAAGCCGACCCGGAACCACCGGCGCCGGCGCCGAATGCGTGCCGGGCACCCGGTGCGGGGTGCACCACGTCTCAAGGCTTGCGGCACCGATCAGCAGCACTGCCGTGGTCGCGCTGAGGACCGCGAGCTCACGTGGCCGCGTCTCGCCGTGTCGGGCGTTCAGCCAGGCGCTGGTCGCGATGGTCAGTGCAGCCCATTCGAGCGGGAGTTGCGGCAGGTACGGGATGAGCCGCTGCCACCAGCGCGTGCGGCGCCGCCCGCCGCAGTGGCCGAGACGGCCTTCCGGGAACCGCAGCGCCGCCAGCAGAAACGGGACGGCGAGCACACGCAGGTTGTTCTGAAGGATCCAGAGCGCGTCGGTGATCGTTCCGTTCAGCGCCGCGTGTGGTGGGGTGTGGCCGGCGAGGGCCGGGTCGGCGAGCGCGAGCAGCACGCCGAGCAGGGTCAGCCCGAGCACCGCGCTGGCGGCGAGAACCGTCCGGGTGCTGGTCATGTGCGCGGCTCCCACGCTGAGATAACCCATCCACCCGCGGTGTGGGTGAGCTGGGCGTAGGTGACGTGCAGCTGCGCGGGTAGCCTCTGGTAGTCGCCCCGCCCGGTCGTTTTCTCGCTGGTGACGATCACCCACTGCCCCGCGGCGGGGCCCTGGCCGGCGGCGACCGACACAACCTGCCCGCGGTTGGCGACATCGCTTCGCCGCAAGGTCGCGTCATGCTGATAGCTGGCGGCCGCCTGCAGCGCCTGTGCGCGGGCGCCGCCGAGCGAGATCGCGGCGAGCTGCCGTTGCGTGCGCGCGAGCGTCCCGGCATCCCAGTTGATGTAGATGCGCGCGTAACGCAAGAGCGCCTGCCGTGGTGTCGGCCGGCCGGCACCAGCCGCGAGCAACTCCCCGGCACGGGTGGCACCCTGCGGGACCGTGCCGTGACGCTCCGGGATCGGGTCCCCGTTCGTGACCGTCGCGGCCGTGGTGCTCCTTGCCGCGGGTTGTGTGCGGGCCAGCCGGGTGGTGCTGGCGGCATACGGGTTGGGAGCGCCGGGATAAACCGGCATGGAGAAGGAGATGAGAGGTCTCTACATCAGAGGAGTAGCGAACCGAGGTGGCCCCGAGTCATGCGCCGGTGCTCGTGAGGGTGCTGGTGAAGCGTTGACAGGGGTGCGTGCAGGCTGGGCTATGGAGCCCCGAAATCACAGTTTGGGATGCCGACGCTGTCCAAACGAGCGGAAGGCTTTGCCCGCGGGGGCGTTATCGCGAGCCGTCGTGGGGTCCTGCGGGGTCAGAGAACCTGGGCATGTGCGCGATCTCTTCATGCGCGAGAACCGGGAGGTCCCGTGGTCATCCGCGGGCGTCTATTGGCCGTTGTGCTCCGGCAGTCGGGCGGGGCGGGGCGGACCGGGCGCTGGGCGGGTCGCGGGGGGAACGCCTTGAGCGGTACGCCCTCGATGAACGGCCAGGGGAAGTCAGACGGTCTGGTAGTACCTGCGAAGCGGTCGAACAAGCCTGGCGTGCCGGGGGCGGAGGTCGTGGAGGGAAGCGGACCGGTTGAGGGGAGCACGGGCAGCGAATCACGCCCCGGACGCAGTGCCGGACTGGGTGTGTCACATGATCTGGACCGTGTGCGCCAGGCGGCGCGGAAGGACAAGGATGTGCGGTTCACCGCGCTCCTTCACCATGTCACCGTCGATCGTTTGCGGGAGGCGTTCCGGGCGATCCGCCCGGGTGCCGCTCCTGGCGTGGACGGAGTTACGTGGCGGGACTACGGGCGGGATCTCGAAGCAAACCTTTCAGATCTGCATGACCGGGTCCATCGGGGGGCGTACCGGGCGCAGCCGGTTCGCAGGGTGTTCATCCCCAAGGCGGACGGGCGGCTTCGGCCGCTCGGGGTCGCCAGCCTGGAGGACAAGATTCTCCAGCGGGCGCTCGTCGAGGTGCTAAACGCTATCTACGAGCAGGACTTTCTCGGTTTCTCGTACGGGTTCAGGCCTGGGCGCAGTCCGCATGATGCGTTGGACGCGCTCGCGGCCGGGGTCACGCGCAAGAAGGTGAACTACGTGCTCGACGCTGACATCAGCGACTTCTTCACCCGGCTTGATCGAAGCTGGCTGGAGCGGTTTCTCGAGCATCGGATCGCGGATAAAAGGGTCCTGCGGCTGATCGGGAAATGGTTGGCTGCGGGGGTCGTCGAGGACGGGGAATGGTCGAGCACGCGGGCCGGGACAGCGCAGGGAGCATCAGCATCGCCGCTGCTCTCAAACGTCTATCTGCACTACGTGTTCGACTTGTGGGCCGACCAGTGGCGGCGGCGCAACGCTCACGGGGACGTGATCCTGTGTCGTTTCGCTGACGACTATGTGGCGGGCTTTCAGCATCGTGATGACGCCGAGCGGTTCCTGGCTGATCTGCGCGAACGGTTCGCGGAGTTCGGGCTGGAGCTGCATCCGGATAAGACGCGGCTGATCGAGTTCGGGCGGTTCGCCGCCGAGAACCGGGCCAGGCGCGGTGAGCGCAAGCCTGAGACGTTCGAGTTCCTGGGGTTCACGCACATCTGTGCGACGGACAGGCACGGGCGGTTCAAGCTAAAGCGGGTCACGAGCAAGAAGAAGATGCGTGCAAAGCTCAAATCGGTCAAGGCCGAGATGCGCAAGCGGATGCACCTCCCGATCCCCGAACAGGAACGCTGGCTGGCTGACGTGCTGTCCGGGCATTACCGCTACTACGCGGTACCGGGCAACACGGCCGCGTTGAACCGCTTCCGTCATCTCGTGGTGGGCCGATGGGTCTGGACGCTGCGGCGTCGCAGCGATCGCCACCGCGTGACCTGGCAGCGGATGACACCACGCATCCAGCGTGCCTTTCCTCGCCCGCAGATCATGCATCCCTGGCCCGACGCGCGGTTCGACGCCAGAACTCTCAACAGGAGCCCAGTGCGTTAGACGCGCTCGCTGGGATCTGTGCGGGGGGTCGTCAGCAATGGCGGTCCCTACCGCGATTGATCCCGCAGCCGGCGAGCGTCCCGGCGCTCAGCACGGCGGCCGCAAACCGGTAGGCGGGGCGGCGCATCACAGGCCCTTTGGGTGGCGTTGCACGAACCCGCCGTCACCAGCGGCCTCATCGCCGGTGTACTGCGCGGTGATGATCGACGCGGGCTGCCACCGCGGCCCGCTCCCGACCGGGGTGGTGGTCGTGTAGTGGGCGGTGTCCATCATGATCCCGGCAATCGCGATGAACGCGTGCGCGCTGTTGGCATACACCGTGACCCACGGCCCCGGGCCCGGTAGCCCGTAGCTCTCAAGCTGCGTTGAGTCCTGTGGCCAGTCGCCGAACACACCGGCGCCATGAAGGATGTAGCTGGTCGCGCTCGAGCAGTCGTAACTGTCGGCGAGCGTCGCGAGTGGCTGTCCGTGCCCGCCGCTATACAAATACGGCTTGTTGATCAGCTCGTTGCCGGCGGCGATCGCCGCCTTGACCTGTGCTGGTGCGCCTGCTGGGGCGCTTGCTTGGCCGTCGGGGAGGATCTGCGCGGTCTGGCCCGCTGTGAGCGTCAGCTGCGTCACGCCAGTGGGACACCCGCCGCCCTGGACCGCGCCGGCCGGGGTGGGGAGTTGGCCGAGTGTCGCGCCGGTCCCCGATGCTGGCGCGAGCTCGATCTCAACCGGTGTCTTGGTGATCCCCAGATCGGCGGCGGCGGTGTGCCACACGTCGATCCGGTAAGGGATTGTCTGGCCGGGTCCTTGGCCGTAGCCGATGTCACGCTTGACGAGCACCCGCTCGCGAGTACCGTTCACGACACGGATCGAGGTGCCGTACGGCAGGTTGCCCAAGGCGTTCGCGTCGGCGAACGTGAGCGTCCCGGTGTTTGCCGGGTTGCTGTCAAGCAGCGAGAGCTCAGCGAAACTGTCCGGGTAGGCGGGCAGGTAAGCACCGCTCGACCCATAATCACCGGAGGACGGGTCAGACGGGCCTCCGTACTCGGTCGCACCAACCCGGTACCAATGGCCTGGTTGCATGACGAGCGGCTGCGCGAACGTGTCCCCGGTCGCGGTCCCGGCCGGGGTGGTCACCGCACCGGGGTTGAGCTGGCAGGGTGGGTTCCCGGCGCCGGCCAGCAGCACGACCGGCGCGAGCACGACCATGAACACGACGGCGGGCAGCAGCCACAAGCCTCGGCAGCGGCGGCGCTGGCGTCCCTGCGGCCGGGCGGTCCGGGGTGGGATCGTGGTCGCTGACATTTCAGCGTGCTGCTCGCAGGTGTGAGCGTTGCTGCTGGTGCCAGTCGGGGTCACAGAGCAGCGTGAGCGCCGCCCACGGATCCCCGCCACTGTCACAAAGGGCCTGGTGCCTGGTCGGCTGGTCGAGGTCCGGGCTCGAGCTGGCGATCCAGTACTCCGGTTCGCTCGGCGCGACCCTGACCGCCCCACGGCCGCGCTTTGAGATCATGTACAGCGTCGAGTACGCGCCCTTCTGGCTTCCCAGCGCGAGGATCTCTGCGATGTCGGTGTCGGTCAGGGTGAGCGTGTCGCGGGCGTACTCGAGGTCGCGGCGTTCGTTTGGCAGACACAGCGCGACCGCATGGTTGCTCAACAGGGCGCGGCCCTGTTCGCTGCGAAAATCGGTGAAGAACTGGGTTATGAACGTCAACCACAGGTCGTAGTGGCGCGCACGGCGGGCGTACTCGTTCAGCCACGCCCCCGCCGCCGGTGAGGACAAGGGTTTCCAGCCCTCCTCGATGATCAGCTGCGCACGCCCAGCCCACCGGCCGTGACCGGCAAGCTCACCCGCGACCTTGCGTCGCCGCAACCGGTGCACATGCCATTCGACGTAGTCAGCGACAGCCAACGTCAGCGCGGGCGCTAAACGGTCTGACAGGCCGGTGAAGTCAAACAGCACCAGTGGCGCGTCGTTGGCGACCGTCGTCTGGCCGTCGGCGATGTGCGCGAGCGTCCCGCCGGTCCCGTACGGGCGAGACGCAAAAGCAGCGACTGAAGCTTGTCAGCGTTTGAGCCCGCGAGCTCACCGGTCGCCTGCCGCTTCATGAGCGCGTCGATCAGCAGCTGCTCCCTCGGCCGGCCACCGTTCTGCGCGCAGTCGCGGTACACCAGGTGGATGCCGTCGCGAAGCATCGTCTCCTCGTCCGTGTCGAGGCTGCGGATCAGTGCTTCGGGGTCGTGGGTGTCGCCGATCAGCAGCGCGTGCATCGCCAGCAGAAACTCGATCTTCTGATCCGGCACACTCGACGCATCTGGTGTGTCCCACGGGCAGATCACGTCGCCGTGCGCGGTCCCGAGCTGCACCCGCCGGCCATCCGGGATCAGTGACAGCAGCGTGTCGTAATGACCGGTCCCGCCGGTGTCACCGCGATCATCGGGGGTGGAGCTTCGGTCGGTGACATACACCCGGCCGCCCTGGGCGATGAACCGGGCGGCCAGAAGGATGCTCGTGACCGTCTTTCCGCCCCCGCCCTTACCGACGATCAACGTCAATGTCGTCTGAAACAGCGGGTCATAAGGGTCCAGGCGCTCGAGCGTGCCGCCGGGGTCAGCGGTCCCGAGGATCAGCCCGCCCGGGCACCCGCACCGGCTCGAGGTCAAAGCAACACAGTGCGCGATGTTTCGTTGCGCGTAGTGTCGGCGTGCACGCAGGGTGTCGACACCGAGCGGCAACGTTGACGTGAACCCCTGAAGCGCGAGATACCGTCCGCGAACGACCCTGGCGTTCGTGAGCGCATGAAAGTCCGCACAGGTCTGCCGCACCGCCCGTCCGAACGCTTCGGGGTCGCCGCTTGGGTCGCGGATCGAGCAGTAGATGCCGACCTGGTAGACGGTCGCTCCGACCTCGGCGGCGAGCTCCGCATCGACGATCGCGGCCTCCTGTAGTGCTTCTTCCTCATCGGAGCCGACGAGCCGCTCACGGCGGTCCTTGTAACGCACGGCGGCACGCAACCGCTGCCAGCGGCGGCGTTGGCGGTGGCGCTCGCAGCTACGGGACCCGACCTGGATGTGAACCGCCAGTGTCGCCGGCAGCGGGCAGGTCAGCAGGTGCGCAAGCCATGACGGGTCGGTCGCAAGCGGCGGGGTCGCCAGATGGATCGTTTCCTCGAGCGTCCCATCGGCGTGACGCAACCACGCGGGGTTCTCGCCGTAACGAAGCTCCGCACCGCCGGTGATCGCCTCGAGGATCCGGTGGCGGTCCTGCGCCGCCTCGCTCAAGCTGGTTGCGTCAGCGACACGGCACACACTGGCGAGGCGGTTTAGCAGCTGCTCGTGGTCGGCGGGCTCGGTGGCGGGGTGCAGACGCTCCCACAGCAGCGCGAGCGTCTCGGTGCCACTCAGCGGCCAGGTCTCGATCCCAGCCATACGCAACCCGGTATCCACCTGGTCACGCAACCTGAGGCTCTCGGCCGCCGCGTCGCGGTGGGTGTCCCACAACGTCTTGCCGCGTGCGCCCGCGAGCATCGCTCGCAACTGAACGCGAGCGTCATCGGCCACAGGACGGTAGGGGACAGCGACCCACCACCGGGCCGCGACCGCCGGTTGCTGCGCGCCGGCGGCGGCGATCACCGTCTGCCGGGTCGCGGCCAACAACCGCTCCCTTGCTGCGGCGAGCTCATGCTGGCCGCCGGCGCGATCCTGGGCGGCAGCGACACGGGTCGCGTGTTCGTCCGAGGCGAGCGCCTCATCGATGGGGACCGGGTCTGTTTGCGCAAGGATGATCAGCCCCTGGCGGTCGGGGATGATCCGGCAGAGCGCCGCGAACGCCGCCTCAATCCGCAAGAGCCCGGACTGATCGGCGGTGATCGTGTTCGGCACCCGCTCACACAAAATCAGCCGCACATACATCCCGTCGGTGGTGATCAGCAGACCGTCCGGCTCGACCAGCGACACCGGCAAAAGCTCCCCGATCGACCCGATACGAGGCGCGCGCGTGATCACACCAACACCTCCCCGAACTCCTCCAGCCCGGCCGGGTGGTCAGGCTCAGGATCGGGTGGGCGGCGGTCAAGCACCAGGCCGCGCCTGTCAGGCACGGCCGTCAACCGGTAGCGCTTTGGCGCACGGCGGTAGCGGACGATCGCTGCCAGCTGCCGGCCGGGGGAGAGCGCCTGCCCGGACACACCGGCGATCACCATGCCGGCGAACGCGAGGCACAGCACGACCAGCGTGATCGTTGCCCTGACACCGAACGGTGAGACCCTCACCGCCCCATAAAGCACCCCACCAGCTACCGCTACGGCGATCCACGCGGGCCACGTGAGGCCCCAGTAACGCTCGCGATCGTTGAGCCTACGCAACGTCGGGGTCATCGCTTACCCCGCTTCGCAAACCGTCCTGAACGGGGTGCCCTCGGTGCCGGTGTGGCGGGCGGCCGACCAGCCACCGGCCCGCTATCAGGCGGCGGGGCCGGAACCCCACGCGCCGGGCTCACCGGACCGGACGGCGCCGGCGAACGACCGGCAGCGGGCGGCGTCGATGACCGAGGCGCAGGCACAGCCCGGGCCCTTGGCGCTGCAGGCCCCGGCGCGGCAGACTGTGATGCGCCTGGCCGTGGTGCGGAAGGCCGCGGTGAGCTTCCACTGGACCCAGCCGAACGCAACGGCTTGCCGTCCTGCCGGCCCGCCCGGCGGCGCGAGCGACCGCGGGTGTTCGACGAAGCCTGGTCATCACCGGAGACGGTGCGGTCCCGCGGCGCTGGTCGCGATGCGTCCGAACCAACCGGCGGCCGGGTGTAGCTTACGCGGGCCGCGCCGCCGCGACTCTGACCGGTCTTGGTCTGCTGCCCATCCGGTCGGTTGGTGTTGGCGTCTGCCGTGCGGCGGGGTGTTGCGGTCCAGCTCGCTGTCCCGGCGCGGGCCATCCTGACCGCGACCGCCCCCGCACGCGAGCGACCAAGCCGCGCGCCCACAGGGCCGCTCGCGCGCTGAGCGCCGGCTCGTGCGCCCGCAGTGGCGGTCCCGATCAGGCCGTGGCGCCCGACATACCCGGCGGTTCGGCCAGCGCTCGCGAGCGCCATGCCACCCGGGACCGCGGCGGCGAGCTCACCACCAGCGGCGCTGCTCGCCCGCGCGAGCTTTGACCCGTAGTCACGCAGCGACTGGCCGGTCGTTCGCTCACGCCCGGTGCTCGCGCCGGCACGACTGGGGCTGTGAGCGTGGCTGAGGGTGAGCAGCCCGGCGAGCTGCAGGCGTAGCAGCCCGCCCGCTTCCCGTGCGAGCTTGAGACAGAACCAGAGGCTCGCGAGCCCGGCGAGGGCGCGCATCAGGCCGCCCATCAGCGAACCGAACGTGCTGTCACCCGCGATCAACGGCCCGGCTGTTCCCGCGTCACCGATCAGAAGCGCCCCGACCGCAAACACGGTCGCCCACCCGATCCCGAGCGCGAACAGCATCACAACCGCGCTAGACCACGGCCGCGCCAACGCCCCACCAGCCCTCGTAGCGACCAGGCCGATCATCAAAGGTCCGGTCGCGTACAGCAGCGCGCCGAGCAGGATCAACACAACCTTGAGGAAGATCAGGCCGAGCAGCTCAATCCCGATCGCTGCCATCAGCCCAAGGTCGATCAGCTGCCAGCCACCAAGCGCGACCCCGTCAACCGCGTACGCCATCAGCCTGTACAGGCCGCGGCTGACGTCCGGCAGGGTCAGGATCGCCTGGGTGATCTGGTCACAAAGCGCCGCCGCCTGCGACCACCAGTACGGGTAGGACGCAACCACCGCAGCGACGGCTAGGACCCGCATGACCGGGATGGCGACCGGTTCAGACTCGCCGATCATCGCGCGAGACGTCGCATATGTCAGCGACAGCGGCGCGACCGCGATCCCGAGCCACATGAACAGATCACGCAGCGCGTTGATCCCACCGAACCCGAACTCCTGGCCACCGCCCGGTGCTGTGATCTTCCCGGCATAGTCCGGGACCGCGACGATCCACTCCATGATCTGAAGCCCCTGACTGACCCAGGAGCGCGGGATCAAAAGCTTCACCAGCGCACCGATCGTCGTCAGCACAAACCTGGACGCCAACCCGATCGTCCACGAGAACGCGCCGAGCACCGCATGCCCGATCGTCGCGAAGATCGAACCAAGGATCCCCGCGCTCACCAGCGGCACATGCGCACCCGCCGCCCACGCGTGCGGCGGCGCCGCTAGCAGCACCAAGATCGCGAGCACAAACGCCCTGCGGGAAACGATCACGGCGACGGCCCCGACCGCTCAGGCCAGAACCGCGGGGATCACGATCAGGATCAACATGATCGCCGCGATCACACGGAACAGATGATCAGGCGCACGCTGTGACCCGAACATCATCAACCCCGCGATCAGCATCAACACCAGCCCCAGGCCAGTCCCGATCAACCACTCCCAATTGCTGGTCAGCGTCGCGATCAGCTGCTTGATCACCGCCGCGCCACTCGGCGCGATCCCCGTCAACCCCGCCGCCTTCAACGCAGCAGGCTCAAACCCAGACCAACAGGCGAGACAGACAGCGACCGCACGCGGCAAGGCACGGCCAACACGAGACAACGACATCAGCAGCTCCTTTCAGGGGATTTGCACTACCTCAAGCCACCCTAGTATCTAGCGCTAGATCTGTCTAGCGCTATGACTTAGGGCTTGGCCGCCCTCTCCCCAGAACTGGTCGCTGCGGGCTATCTGCCTAACAGGCCGCCCGGGCTAGTTGGACCCCTGGTGCGAGCCCCCAGAAACGGGACTGGGATGCCTGTGGCGTTGAGCTGGTGGTGTAGGACTAAAGGACCGACACCTCAACGCCGCTCGACCGGCTGTGCACGCGCTCGTATCAGAGCGCACACGCGACGGGCTCGCGGCCGCCAGAGCACGCGGCAGGACAGGCGGCCAGAAACCAAAGCTCAGCCCACGGCAGGTCAGGCTCGCACGGGAGATGTATGACGAGCTCGGGCCAGACGGCAAGCGACGCTACACCGTCGCGCAAATCGCAGCCGAGCTTCGGGTCAGCCGCCCGACCATCTACCGGGCGCTGAGCGACTGAACGCCAGCGGCATGGCGGCCGGCGGGCAGATCGGGGTGTGTAGGGCTTGACTGCGGCCGCGTAGCGAGCTACGAATCGGCAAGGGAAACCAATCCAAGTGTTGTTCTGCTCGGCGGAAGCCGGGAGAGCTGAGAAGGGAGATACGGATGTTGGGTCGAGGGATGCGCACGGAGGCGTCGGATCGCTTCTCGACGCGGCGGGAGATGTTGCGGCGGACGGTGTCTGCGGGGGTGGTTGCGACGGCGGGCGCGGGGCTGGCTGAGTTGTTCGGGGCGGCGCCGGCGCGTGCGCTTACGCCTGCTACGACACGGTTGCCGGCGACGATGATTCTCAACGCGCTGCCCACGGACGCGCCGGCGGCGTTGGTGCAGGCGATCGAGAACGGTTGCTGCATCCAGTACACGCGCGATGAAAACCATTGCTCACCGGACCCTTGTCCAAGCGGCCAGTGCTGCTATCACATCGTCAGCACTGGCTGTGATCTCAACGAGACGATCTGTATCGACGTGAGCTGCGCGGAGGGGAACTTCAGCACCGGCTGCTGAACTGAAAGCGTGCGGCCAGGAAGCTTGGGCTTCGCGATGGCTGATCTGCTGCTTGCTGGCCGTTGGCTGCTTGCTGTCGTGCTGGTCGCTGCCGGCGCCGCGAAGCTCCGGCGGCACGGTCGCGACCAGCTGATCACGGCGATCGAGAACTACGGGGTGCCGGCCGGCGCCGTAAGCGGACTGCTAGCCACATTGCTGCCCTGGTGGGAGCTTGCGGTCGGGGTGATGCTCGCGGCTGGTGTCCTTGTGGTCTGCGCCGCCGTGGCCGCAGCGCTCACCTTGGGTGTCTTCGCGGCTGTGGTCTGCTGGCATGTGTGGCGCGGGCACCGGTTCGGGTGCGGGTGCGGGACGGGCGCTCAGATCGGCTGGGGTCTGGCCGGGCGTGACCTGCTGCTCGCGAGTGTTGCGCTCGCGGTCACGGTCGGACCGAGCGGCGCTCTCGCGGCGTTGCCAGGTTGGGACGCCAGGACCGTTGACGGCAGCTGGCAGGCGTCGCTTCCGGTCCCGCTTGCGGTGATCGTCCTGTCGGCAGGCTGGAGGCTCGCGCGCACCGCGCGATCCGCCAGAATCTGGCTCGAGAAGGGCCGTGGTCGAAAGGTGGCGGGCTGATGTCAGCGGCCTGGACAGGGCTGTTTGTCGCGTTGTGGCTGGTTGTTGTGCTGCTCGTGGTGTTAGTGCTCGGCCTGATTCGCAAGGTCGCGGCACTCGAGGCCGTCGCGGCTGGTGACCGGCGCGAGCCGGGCGCGGAGCGTGTTGGCGGCCCGTCGCTTGGCAGCCCTGCCCCGTCGCTGACCGCACACCCAGAACTGACTACCATGCCAGCCACACGGCACGGGCGGGTGCTGCTGTTCCTAAACTCGTCGTGTAGCGCCTGTCGGCGGCTGGCTGACGAGCTGCGTATGCACGATCGCGCCGTGTTTACCAGCGGTCTGGACGTGGGTGGGGTGGAGCTGGTGCTCGTGACCGACCGGGACGGTCGTGCCGCGTTCGCGGGTCTCAACGTCGATGTGATCGTGGTGCAGGCCGGTGGTGAGCTGTCCTGTGCGTGGTCGGTGCCGGGCACCCCGTTCGCGGTCGCGGTCGACCACGACGGGATCGTGCGTGCCTCGGCGTTCACCAACACGGCCACAAGGCTGGGGGAGCTTAGCCGTGCCCTGAGAACCAGCATCGATGCGACGGCAGTAGCGTAGGCGCTCCCTGACGCCGCGAAGCGCTGGGCGCAGGCGGCGTTGAGGATAAATGGGCTCCTCCACGTTCTGGGTGGCTAGGCGATCACGGGTCCGGCGTTGAGTTTGCCGACGATGAGGTAGATCATCGCGATGAAGTTGCGGTTAGAGCGGTACCCGCGAGCACGGCGTTTCGCGGCCTGGATGAGTGAGTTGAGGCCTTCGAGAAGCCCGTTGCTGATGCGGCTGTGATGCCAGCGGATCACGCCTCGCCAGTGATCCTCGAGCATCCGAGCGAACTTCTGCACGGGCTCAAGGCCGCTTGTGTCGACTTCGACGATCCAGCGGCGCAGGTACTCCTCGGCCGTGGCCGGGTCGGTGATCTCGTAGAAGCTGTCGAACTGCTGGGAGAGCGTGTACGCCCGCACGGTTCTCAGCGGCTGGGCGAGCAACTCGTCGAGCAGGTCCCGCTGCTTGCCGGTCAGGTTCGCAGGCCGCTTGAGCCACATGTACCGGGTGTTGCTCAACAGCTCGCGGTGATGCTTGACCTCCTCGCGACGGACGTCGTCGACGGCTTGGGAGAGATGCTGGCGGACGTGGTAGCGGTCGAACGTGACCCGCGCGCGCGGGAGGTGCGCGCGGACGCCCTTCAGGAACGCTTGGGACATGTCCTGGCACACCTCGCTGACCTGCGCCGCGTCGCCGCCGTGCGTGTCGAGAAACAGCGAGAACGCCTGCACCGTCTCGGCATCCTTGCCGTCCACCACGAACACGCCACGCCGCTCATCCAAGTCAGCGAACACGGTCACGTAGTCATGCCCACGCCGGCTCGAGGTCTCATCGACCCCGACCCGGACGACCGGTGCGAGATTCTGCGCCTCGACCGCGAGATCGACGTAGTGATGCACAACCCGCCACACCCGCATGTCCGTCTCCGAGATCAGACCGGCCAACGTCGCGACCGGCATCTCCCGGACCATCGCCATGATCAACGCCTCGAACAGCAGCGTGAACCCCGACCGCGGGCGTGCCCACGGGACCGCCACCAGCCGGACCTTGTGCTCCGGACACGCGACCCGCGGAACCCGCGCGGTCAAATACGCCTGATGCTCGAAGAAGTCCATGTGCCGCCACGTCTTTTGCTCGGTGTCATGCACCGGCAAGCCCGAAGCGTCGCACCCAGGGCACGAGAACCGCGCGCCGCGCTCGAAATCGATCCGCAGATCCAGCCGCTTCGCCTCGGCATCGAACTCGACGCTCACAACCCGCCACGGCGCGCTCAGCCCGAGCGCCGCCCCGAACAACTGGAGATCCTGCGCCTGCATACCCGGCTCCCATCATCGACGATCTGGAAGCCAGACAGGCAATCAGCCAGATCGGACGCCACCCACCCTCAACGTGGAGGAGCCGATAAATGTTGGTGGTGGTGGGAACCTCCCGGCTGGCCGCGGCGTTTTCAATTGTTAGATGGGCGATCCAGGTGTCAAGCGTTGGTCTGCGGCGGTGAGCGTGCGCGACGAGGGCGAGTTTCAGCGTTTCGTGAAGGCGTGTTTGCCGAAGCTGTTGCGAAGCGCCTACGCGCTTCAGGGTGATCTGGACTCAGCCGAGGATCTGGTGCAGGCGACGTTGCTGCGGGTCTTCAGGCATTGGGATGCCGCGCGCGAGGCGCCGGAGGGGTATGCGTACGCGACGCTCGTGAACATCTGCCGTGACGGTTGGCGCCGCCACCAACGCCGTCCGCAGCCCCTGGCGCTCAGCGACAGCGAACTGCTTGGTGGGAGCGTGTCCCCGAGCGAGGAGTGGGAGCAGCACGAAGCGTTGGCGCACGCGCTTGGTCAGCTTCCCGACCAGCAGCATGCGGTGTTGATGCTGCGCTTCTTCTTTGATCTCAGCACCGCCGAGACCGCGCGTGCGCTCGGGATCCCGGAGGGCACGGTGAAGTCCACGACCCACCGCGGGCTTGAACGGCTGCGCGAGCTGCTGGAACCAGCCGTGGAGGAGGTCCAGCGTGTTGAGCGATGAGGAATACGAGCAGCTCGCGGCCGCGCTACGCGAGAAGCTGCAGTCGATCTTCAGCCACATCGACCCGACCGTGGTGTTCCAGGCACGCCTTGAATGCGAGCTCGCGGCCGAAGCGGCTGAGATTGCCGCGCGCCGCAAGGGATACCGGGCGTTGAGTGCTTCGATCCCGGTGCTGGCGGTAGCTACTGCCGCGGCGCTCGTGCTGGCTGCCTCAAGCTCACCGCCCGCGTTCGCGGTCACGCGAAAACCGGACGGGACGGTCGCGGTCACGCTCCGCGAGATCACCGCCGTGGGTGGCGCGAACGCAAAGCTCCACGCGCTTGGTGTGAGCGATGTGGTGGTCGTCCCGGTCATGGCTGGTTGCAAAACACAGATCGCGCTTAGCTATATCGCGACCGACTCGCCGGCGGGCTCCACGATCACGATCACCCCAGGCGGGACACCGGCAGGGGTGACGGTCGTGATCGCCGCCGCGCAAACCCAGGGGCAGATCGTAGAGGCGCTCGGGAAAGTATCCGGACCCGCACCCACGTGTGTTGCAAGCATCCCCGCGAGCGCCGAGGGCGCCCCGACCGGGCCGCTGCCCGCGCAGACGAGCGCCCCGGCAGCCACGACTGGCAGCCCATGACAGCCCTCCAACAAACATCCGAAACCAACACGCCCGCTGCAACACCCGACGTGCACCGCGATGCGGCAGCCGTGCGACGCGTGCGAACAACACCGGTCGCCTGGCAGGCACGCCCGGACCTATCACGCCACGAATGGGAACAAGCGGGCCTCAAGCTCGGCGGTGTGTCCAGAAGCACCAGCTGGTGGGTCGGTGACTGGGTCCGCTTCGGGCAGCGCCGCTACCGCGGCGACAGCTACAGGTACGCCTCCCGCGTCACCGGCTACGACGAGAAAACACTACGCAACTACGCCTATGTCGCCAACCGTTACGACCAGAGCCGACGCCGAAGCAACCTCACTTGGAGCCACCACGCAGAACTCGCCAAACTTGACCCCGTCGACCAAGAACTTTGGCTCGACGAAGCCGAAGCTCGCAAACTGACCGTCACAGCCCTGCGCAAGAAAGTGCGCCACGCAGAGCGGGCCGCGGCAGACAATACCGAAGGCAGCGCCGCCACCATTGCCAGCGAGCCAGTGCTGGTCTGTCCCGGATGCGGAGCGCCACTGATGCTGAACGAGAGAGTCCTCAAGTTTGTCCCGACATCGGGACAGACACATGAAACGAGCTGTTAACAAGGAACGCCTAAAGTACTTTGGTAGTCATCGCAGGTCTTGCAGTAAGACCCGCGCCCCCGGTGTGACCCGAGGGCGCGGAAACGTCCGGCCCGACAGCGATTCTTGGTGTTGCTGAAGCGCAGGAATCGACGTTTGGGGGTTCACCTTGAAGGTGATGCGTGAAGGACGCCTGGTAAAGGTAGAAGTGACGGCGGACGGAGCCGGTTTGGTGTCCCGTGCCGGGACGGCGTTGATGAGCCGCGTCGCGGACAAGGTGGGGCTGACCGCCAGCCTGTCGATCGGGCCTGTGGACATGACCCGAGCCGGGTGATTCGGGACTTGGCGGTGATGCTCGCTGACGGTGGCGAGTGCGTCAGCGATCTTGGCATTGTCCGCGAGCAGGACGCCTTGTTCGGGGATGTGGCGTCTGACTCGACCGCGTTTCGGATGGTCCGGAAGATCGCGAGCAGCGAAGAGACGCTCGAGGCGCTACGCGCCGCGCACGCCAAGGCCAGGGCCCGGTTCTGGGAGCTGGGAGGCGTTGCGCAGCAGCTGACGATCGACGTGGACGGGACCTTGATCGCCTGTCATTCGGAGAAGGAGCAGGCGGCCGGGAACTACAAGGGGGCTACGGGTTCCACCCCTTGCAGGCGTATCTGGACGAGACGCGTGAATCGTTGGGCGGCATGCTGCGGGCGGGGAACGCGGGGTCGAACACCGCTGAGGATCACAAGACCGTGATCGACCGGGCATTGGCGCAGATCCCCGGCGAGCACGTCGAGGCGCTCGAGATCCTGGTCCGGTCAGACTCCGCGGGCGCGACCCACGGACTGGTTGACTACTGCCGGGACGCCGACCTGAGGTTCTCTGTCGGCTATGACCTCAGCGAACAGGTCCGCGCGGAGATCTTGAAAACCCCTGTGGATGCATGGGGCCCGGCTGTGAACCCCGACGCCAGCGCCCGTGGGAACGGTGAGATTGTTGAGATCACCGACCGCTTGGATCTCAGCGCCTGGCCGTCCGGCTGCCGGGTGATCGTCCGGCGTGAGCGCCCGCACCCCGGCGCGCAACTGTCGTTCACCGACCACGACGGCTACCGCTTCCAGGCGATCCTCACAGACCAGCCCGGCGAGAACATCGCGCAAATCGAGTGCTGCCACCGCCAGCACGCCCACGTCGAGAACCGTATCCGTGACGATAAGGACACCGGCCTCGCGAAGTTCCCGTTCAAGACTTCGCCATGAACGAGGTGTGGTTGGAGATCGTCGCACTGGCCCATGACCTGCTCGTCTGGACCCAGGCGCTGTGCCTCACCGGGGAACTCGCGAAGGCCGAGCCGAAACGCGTGCGCTACCAGCTGCTGCACGTCGCCGTCCGACTCGCGTTCTCCGGCCGCCGCGCCCGCCTGCACCTGCAGAACACCTGGCCCTGGGCCCAGGAACTGCTCGCGGCATTCCAGAAACTCCAGACGCTGGCGCCGCTCACCAGCTGAGCGGCCAGCCCAGACGCCACCAACCCGAGCAGACCCTCCCGGCCACCGGTCGCGACTGCTGCCCACACACAAGACCATTGACCCTCGGCCACCGGCCGAGCGCCCAGTCAGCCTCAGCACCATCCCCACCAACGCGCTCAGCACGCCACTGACGGTCGCTCCGGCCACGAACGTCACGCCACGACCCCGACTGCACGATCCGGGCTTGTTCCAGGGTGAGTCCGTTGACTGGGCCGCACATAGTGCGGTCGAGGTCGACTGCGCTCCAAGCCCTCGCTCTGCTTCGGTAGAGCGTGTGTCGGGCAGCCGCAAATGATCCTGTTGCCCAAACGTCAGTTCAGATGTGCCGCCCCCAGTTGCCAAACCGGCCAGAATCGGCTTCCATTACCACCATTACCAACCGCGTAAGTCTGGCTAGACAACCGGCGGCGAGCTGCAGAAGCCATCACCGCCATCGGCGAGGCCACGACAGAGAGAGGGTGCGTCCATGACGGCGTCAAGGGTGGCTTTCATTGTGGGCCGCAGGACTTCGACTGTCCGCGATTCAAAGCAAGGCGGTGGGCGTCCGTGATCCGCACGTTCATACGTGGGGTTGTGCTGCTCGTGATTGCGATCGGCGCCGTAGTAGGTGCCGCGGTGGTAACTGGTTCTCCTGCTGCGAGCAGTCGCAGCGTAAATATCGGCTATGTGGATACTGCGTCTGTCAAGTACAAGCCCGGGGCAAAACTGGAGATCAACGCAAGACTGCAAGCTGCGTTCGCAGTTTTCTCTCGACACCCGGCGTCACGCTCCCGCTTCCTGCAGGCGCATACAGCCGCTGCAGCCGAAACTAGCCAGCCCAAGTTGAGCCCTCGGATCGTCGCTGAATTTGGCTTGGTAACAGCCGACGATGAGTTCGTCCAAGACGGACAGACAAGAGTTTGGGCTGTGCCGGGCACGGACGGGGCATGCGTCGTGACGGTGTACCCACCGCCAGTTCCGCGAGCCTACGAACTGCAGACCACAGTGTGCGAACGGACCGAGGACATTCTCGCCCACGGTCTGGTTGGGGGAGTCAGCTTGCATGAACCGCGTAACGGAACGGGCGCTTACAGCGGGGTCGTCGCGAGTCTCGTCCCAAATGGAAATGCGAGCGCAGAGTTGCGAATCCCTGCTGATGGCATCGCCCAACAGGTTCCGGTTGTTAGCAATATCGCCGTCGCGACGATTCGCCCGACCGACCAACCGTTTGGCAGCGTGGTCGTGTCGTACGGCGATGGCGATGGCGGGACGACCGACAGCACGACCAACTTCACGTCAGCCACTACCGGAACGAGCGAGGGTGCAACGTCGGCCGCCTCTAGCGGCCAAGGGGGATGAGAGAGATGGCCACAAGGTCGACCAAAGCAGCTGTGTCCTTCGAGGCGGCATCGTCTCCGCGCCGCATCAATACCCGGGATCTAGCCAAGGCCTTCTGTGTTGCGGCTGCCGCAGCTCCTGTGGGCATGCTCGCCATGCCACAGGTCGCTGCCGCCGTCAAGGGTAGCGGTAGCGCCGTCTTTTATGACGGCTGCGCTGCCGTCGGCTATACGAAATCAGATCCTGGTGGGGTGAAAGTTGCCCCTGCTTCGTTCAACGTGCTCGCGGTAGCTGCGACTCGTTGTGCCAGTGACCACTCCGCAGCGTCGGAAGGCTGGGTCAAAGCTGGAATGAAAGTCTACTCAGCAATAATTGGGTCGGGTTCCCCCACCACGCCGGCTACTGACGGAGCTGCGAGCATAGGGTTTACATTCAAGTCAGCCACCGACGACTATCCTATATGTACGCATCTGGGATACGCCCACAAACACATAATGGCGTGCATATACGGTTGGACGGAGTGATAGCCTGATGTTGTGGACGGCCTCAGTGAGGAGGAAGACGCCGCACGTTCGTGGTTGGCTCAAGACCGTCCGCCGCGAAGGTAGATATGGAGGGCGCGCCATCTCGCTTCTACGACGAGGTGGACCGGCGGCGAATTTCGCGCGCTGGCGCTTGCTCGTGTCGGTTATCTCGGTCATGGGCGGTTACAGCCTCCTGTCCGCGCCTGGCGCGCATGGCCTCCAGCACCCTAGCCAGACGGCACGCTCACAGTTCGCTCGGGTGGTATTCCAGGCGCGCGTCCGTCATGATCAGGCGACACCAGCCGCCGAACCGTGCGATAGTCAGATTGCCTCGCGGGTGCACCGTGCAACCACGTCAGTTCACAACGTCTTGGTCCAAGTTCGCCGTCACTACACTGCGGTCCTGTCGCTCGTCGACGGCTCCTCGTACGTCTGTATAGACGGCACTCGCGCGGGCTTCGGCATAACGACCTTCCGTGACCCTGAGATTCCTCCTGCTGCCGCAACGGGGCTGCTGAGCGGAACTCACGTCGCCCGAGCCGTCGGGGTTATGTACGAGAATGGTCGGAAAGTTGTGGGTCTAGGTGACGGCGGCCACACCTACGGTCGGACCGGTGAAGGCGTGTCGGCTGTCGTGTTCTTATTCGCGGGCCGCCGTACGGCTGATGCGATACTCCGCAACGGGTGGTATTTTGCTTGGTGGCCAGGATTCAGCGCTCCGACCGGCGTACAATGGAGAAACAAGCTAGGCACGCATCGCTCTGCTATTAGTTGTACACCTCAAACTACAGGCTGCGCCTTCTCCGCTGCGCAATAGAGGGACTTAAGCCAAGCCCCCTAACGAAGCACATTTGGCTCTCCTGTCGATCTGGGGGGTGAAGTGAGCCGGGCGTTTCCGCGGAATCGCCTGCTGAGAGGCAGGTTCTCGGTCGCGTAGTCGGGCTGCGCCGGTTGCGCACGCTGTGGAGGACCCGCCGTCGTGGTCTCTGCGGCAGTCTGTTGGGTGTTCGAAGCTCAGCGACTACAAGGAGGACGACGTGCGGGTCCAGACGGCATTTAACCGGATGCTCGCGCTTCCGCGGGCGTGGGTGAGGGATGTGGCGTTCGGCAGCGAGGGGGTGATCGTGACGGTCGCGTTGCGGCCGGGAGCGCCGGTCTGCTCGGGCTGCGGGACGCGTGGGCTTCAGATCAAGGAGCATCGCGTGAAGCGCTGGCGGCACCTAGATCTGGGTGCTGGGCGCTGCTACGTCGAGTGTCGACTCCGACGCGTGTACTGCCCGGGCTGCGGTGAGGTGTATGAGCGGGTGCCGTGGGCCCGCGCCGGCAGTCCGTACACGCGTGATTTCGAAGACGTCACGGCGTTCCTCGCGCAGCAGATGGCGAAGACGCCGATCACCCGGCTGATGCGGATCGGGTGGCGGTCGGTCGGGACGATCCTCGCTCGCGTCGTTGCCGACAAGCTCGACCGCGGGCGCCTGGACGGGCTCGTGATGCTCGGCGTGGACGAGGTCAGCCACGGCGCCGGGCACCGCTTCCTGACCTGCGTCGCTGACCATGCCACTGGTGGGGTGGTATGGGCCGCCCCGGGCCGCAACGCCGTGACGTTGCAGGGGTTCTTCGATCAGCTGACCGACGAGCAGAAGGCCTCGATCCGGGCGGTCTCGATCGACATGTCGGCCGGCTATGAGAAGGCGATCGCCACCGCTGTCCCTGACGCGCAGGTCTGCTTTGACCCGTTCCACATCGTGCAGCTCGGCGGCAAAGCGGCCGACCAGGTCCGCCGCGACGAGTACAACCGCCACGGCCGCTCGAGCACAGCCGAGGGGAAGTGGATCAAAGGCACCCGCTACAGCCTGCTGAAGGACACCGCCAACCAGACCGCCACACAGCTGCGCAAGCTCGCCGAGGTCGTCCTCACGAACAAGCGCATGTACCGCGCGTTCCTGCTCTACGGCGAGCTGCGCTACCTCTACCGACTCCCCAAAGAGGAGGCTGCCGAGCGGTTGGACGCGTGGCTCGCGTGGGCGTCGCGCTCGAGGCTGAAACCGTTCGTCAAGCTCGCCCGCACGATCCGCAAACACAAGGCCGGCGTGCTCGCCGCGATCAAGCTCGCCATCAACAACGGACGGCTGGAAGCGCTCAACAGCCGCGTCCGGCTCATCAGCCACCGCGCCCACGGATTCCACTCACCCGACGCGCTGATCGCGATGGTCTACCTCTGCTGCGCCGGCATCCAGATCGAGCTCCCTCACCGATGAGTCACCCCCAGATCGACAGGAGAGCCCAAGAAGGAGACGCTCGCGAACCTCTCGCATCTCCCGCCGGAAGCGATCGACGCGATCCGCCGGGTGCTGGCCGGTGAGACGCTGTTGGGTGTCGATCAGGCGTTTGAGGTCGAGCGCTCGTTGCCGGCCGGGCACGTGAA
>DAIDME010000006.1 GCA_027449125.1 Solirubrobacterales bacterium
CTGCTCCTCACGCATGCGCTTGAAGCTCTCCTGCCCGGCGCGGTTCTCGGCGATCCACTCGTGCGCGAACTCACCCGACTGGATCTCTGAGAGGATCTGCTTCATCGCCTGCCGGGTCTGGTCTGTGATCACCCGCTTGCCGCGCGTGTAGTCGCCGTACTCGGCCGTGTTGGAGATCGAGTAGCGCATCCCGGCAAGGCCCTTCTCGTACATCAGATCGACGATCAGCTTGAGCTCGTGCAGGCACTCGAAGTAGGCCATCTGCGGGTTGTAGCCGGCCTCGACCAGCGTGTCGAAGCCGGCCTGCACCAGCTCCGAGACACCACCGCAGAGCACCGCCTGCTCGCCAAACAGGTCGGTCTCGGTCTCCTCCCGGAAGCTCGTCTCAAAGACCCCGGCGCGGGTGCAGCCGATCCCCTTGGCGTAGGCGAGCGCCAGCTTCTGCGCGCTCCCGGTCGCGTCCTGGTGCACGGCGACCAGGCCCGGGATGCCCGTGCCCTCCTGGTAGAGCCTGCGCACCATGTGGCCGGGCCCCTTGGGCGCGACCAGCGCCACATCAATGTCCTGGGGCGGCTTGACGGTCTCGTAGAGGACGGAGAAGCCGTGGCTTGTGAGCAGCAGATTCCCGGGCTCGAGGCCACCCTGGATCTCCTCCCACACGGCGCCGTGCAGCTCGTCAGGCACGAGCAGCATGACCACGTCGCCCGCGGCGGCGGCAGCGGCAGGATCTAACACCCGCAGGCCGTGGCTACGAGCCTTGGCGACGCTTGCGGACTCCGGACGCAGACCCACCACGACGTCGACGCCGGAATCTTTCAGGTTGTTTGCGTGGGCGTGGCCCTGGGAGCCGTAGCCGATTACAGCGACGGTCTTGCCGTCGAGCAGGTGGAGGTCAGCGTCGTCGTCGTAGAACATTGGCCGCAGGCTAGCGGAGCGATGCCGCGTCGGGCGCTCTGCCCGGACATGCTAAGTCGAGCCATCCGACGAAGCTCTCGTAAGGGGCGCCGTCGTCGAGGAGTCGTGCCAGCGAGACGACCAGGCTGCCGAGCGAGCCACGACCCTGCGGAAAGCGTCTGGGGCTGACGATGACGACACCCAGGTGGCTCAGGCCGCGACTGCGCCAGCGACCGTCGTAGCCATGAGCGCGTAGCTGCTGCGCCACAGCTGGGGGAGATCATCTCGTCCAGCAGGAGCTTCAAACGGTTGGCCTTGAGAGGCCCGAACGCGACTCCACCAGCGCCGCATTCTCGTCTTCTAAGCCGATTCGCGCATCGACCTCGGACGGATGGTCGTCGTAGTAGGCGATCGCGTCGCGTACCTGGCGCAAGCTCAGCGACGAGAACGCCGCGACAGCCTCAGCCGCCTCCTCGCGGGAGAGCCCCGAGTCGCGCAACGCACGGATGATCTCCCAGACATCGGGCCCGGGGCCAATCCGGCACGACGTCCGGTGGGACCATCGCGAAACACGATTCCGGGATGCGACTCCATCCTCAGACCCTCGTCGATCTAGCGCTCGGCGAGCCTCGACTTATTGAGCCCTGATTGGCGCACGCGCCGCTCCCGTCGCTCGACGACGTCGCCGTCCAGCCGTGCGGAGAATTGCCGCGCTCCACTCATGACTGACATCGTATTGCAATGTCCGACATCCGGACGTCTGCTGCTCGGCCGCCAGACACAGCCAGCCTACGAGTCCTGCACGGCACGCCCCAACCCACAACCGCTCAGTACACCCAGACGAGGCTCTTCTGCGACCCCTCGAGCGCCCTGTAGCGACCGTGGGTGAGCTTGTCGCTCACCAGGCTGAATACCGCCCCGCCGCGCCGGTGAAAGTTCGCGACCGTGCGCCAGCCGCGCCGGTAGACCTGCACTCTCACGGTTCCCGCGACAGGCGCCACACCCCAGAGCTGTGAGCGGCCCCGGCCGTCCGCCGAGACCACCAGCGGGAACCGGTAGGCGATCACCGCCGGCTTGGGCCGGCCGTCGTTGAAGTAGACGCCCGAGGCGTAGTTGACTGTGTAAGGCGGCGGCTGGTCGCGCAGCAGGTACCAGAGCACGGCACTCACGCCCTCGTGCCAGAAGACGTAGAAGGACTGCTCCAGCCAGCGCGCCTGGGTCGCAAGCGACGGCGTCCCGGAGACGCGGATCGGCGGGTCCGACTGGTAGCTGAACTCGGTCACCCACAGCGGCTTGGGGCCATGCGGGAACACCGTGTGGGCGGCGAGGCCGGCGTGCAGGACCCTGGTCAGGCGCGCGAGGTCGGGCGCCGATGCGTCCAGCGGCGAGACCGCCGGCGTCGTCGGTGAGAACGCCTCATAGGGATCGGAGGCGATCACGTTGAAGTGCGCCCCGCCGCCCGCGCAGCGCACACGCCGAAGCAGCGGGCCCAGGCACAGCAGGTTCTGCAGGAAGGTCACCGGGTGGGTGCGCTCGAGCCCGCTGAAGGGCGCGTCGCCGTAGCCTTCGAGTCCCGTCATCAGCACAACCGTGTGCGGGTCACCGGCCTTCACGCCGGTGTAGAAGTCGTTCAGCATCGCCCGGTAGATGATCGCCCCGGTGTTGACCGCGCGACCGTGCACACGCGTCCACTGCGGTGAGAGGTGGTTGGTCATGTTGGCCTCGCCCCAGGCCTGCATGTAGCGCACCGCCGGCAGCGTCGTGCCCGGCGCGGCCGGGTTCGGGAAGTGCCCGGAATAGCGCGTGGCGAGCGCCTGTCCGAGCTGGCCAAACGCCTTGGCGTTGGGCCTATAGCCGCCGCTTGCCTCATCGGTCGCGTTGCCGCCCGGCGCCTCGGCCCAGGCTGGCGCGTCGGTCACCAGGAAGACCGGCGTCAGACCCGCGGAGACGAGCTCCTCCACGCGCTGGTCCAGAACGCTGAAGTCGAACTGCGGCGCGTTCGGGTTGGTGGCACTGGCGCCCGGTGCTGGCGCGTACGGTTCGACGGTGGTCCAGTCGACCTCGATCTGCACGAGCTTGGCCCCCGTGTAGCGCGTGTCGGCAAGCCAGGTCTGCGGGGTGATGCCGTTCTGCGTGCCTTCGAACCAGACCGCCCCCACGAAGCCGCGGGTGAAGCGCGCGGCGCGCGCCTGCCCGACGCCGAGCGCCAAAGCGATGAGCACTGCGGCCGCGGCCGCGAGCGCGCGGCGGCGGGCGGTGAGCTTGGCACGGGCGGTCACGCGCGTCATCATACGGGCCGCCGGGGCGCCTGGCTGCCGGCCTGGTGCCGTCTCAGGTCCGCTGGCGCTCAGGCCTGTGCGAGCGCCGCCAGGGAGCTGCCCGGCAGCTCGATCTCGCCCTCGGGGCTCACGTAGTCAGAGACGGCCTCCGTGAGCCAGTCGCGGACGGACTGACGGCCTTCGCTGTCGAGCTCCCGCCAGACGGCCGCGAACTGGCCGGAGTGATCGAGCGTCTCGCCGATCCAGTCACCGACGCTGCCGTAGCGGCGCGTGATCGCGACCGGCTCGCACTCGACCTCCACGAAGCCCGCCTGCGCGAGCATCTCCTCCAGCAGCCCCGGGTGTGAGAGCGCGAACATGCCCGGGCCGCCCTGCGGCGCCGGCTCGGCGTGCCCGAGCTCGACCAGCACGCGCTGGATCAGCGTCGCCCACGGGTTCTCCTGCGGCAGGTCCCAGACCGCCATCGCAAGCCGCCCACCGGGCTTCAGCACGCGGCGGCATTCGCGCAGCGCCGCGCCGGGGTCGATCACGAGCATCACTCCCCAGCGGCACAGCACCGCGTCGACGCTCGCGGCGGGCAGGTCGATCCACTCGAGCTGCAGCTGCCTGAACTCCACGTTCGTGATCCCGTGCTCGGCGGCGCGCGCCCGCGCCACCTCGAGCATCGCCGCGGTCGCGTCGCTCGAGATCAGGACCCCGTCGGGCGCGACCATGCGTGCGGCCATGAAGCCGGTGTCGCCGGGCCCGGCGGCCAGCTCCAGCACCCGCTCGCCGGGCACCGGCGCGGCGTGCGCGAGCATCCACTCGGAGACCGGCATCGCCGCCACCTGGCTGCGGTCAGCCTGGCGCCCCCAGCCGCCTGCCACCCGCGCCCAGCCGTCCAGGATCCGCTCCCTCTGCTCCTGCAGCTCGTCGCTCATGGACCCTCAGCCTAGCTGGCGTCGCAACAGCTTCCCGGAGGCGGTGCGCGGCAGGCTCTCTCGCAGCTCGATCGCCTTGGGCACCTTGAAGCGCGCGAGCCGCCCGGCGACGTGAGCCTGCAGCTCCTGCGGGCTGGCCCGCTGGCCAGCCCGCAGTACGACCGCCGCCACGACCCGCTCCCCCCACTCCGGGTCGGCCCGCGCAAAAACGCCCGCCTCCGCCACCGCCGGATGCTCCAGCAGCACCGCCTCGAGCTCCGCCGGGGCGACGTTCTCACCCCCCGAGACGATCGTCTCGGAGCGCCGGCCGATGATCTCCAGGCGCCCCCGGGCGTCCATGGTGCCGAGGTCGCCGGTGTGCAGCCAGCCGTCTGCGCTGCTGGCGTTGGCGGCGAGGCTGCGACCGCGCACGAGCACCTCCCCGTCGCCGGCGATCCTCAGCTCCACTCCGTGCAGGGGAAAGCCGAAGGTGGCAAGCTGCGAGCAGCCCTCGGTCATGCCGTAGGTGGGCGCGACCGGCACCCCGGCAGCGGTCGCGCGTGCCACCAGGCTGGGCGGGATCGGCCCGCCACCGAGCAGCGCGTAACGCAACGTCGGCGGCTCTGAGAGCCCGGCGTCCAGCAGCCTCGCGAGCATCGTCGGCACCACCGACACGAGCGTGATCGCCCTTGCCGGGTCCATCAGCTCGGCCAGCACCGCTGCGGTGTCGTAGCGCTCGTGCAACACGACGGTGGTGGCGTACAGCGTCGAGCGCAGCAGGATCGACAGTCCGCCGACGTGTGCGAGCGGCATCACGCACAGCCACCGCTCGTCGGGATCCAGCCCGAGCGCGAGCGCCGAGCCGATCGCGTTGGCCTCCCAGTTTGCGAGCGTCAGGTGCACCGGCTTGGGCGCCGATGTCGTGCCGGAGGTGAACATCACGGTCGCGACCTCCGGCCCGGGCGGTTCGGCGACGCGCCGCAGATCCCTCTCCCCCGGCGACAGGCGGCCGTCCACCGGCACCGCCGTCAGGCCGGCCATGAGGGCGCCGTGCAGGCTCACCGCAAAGCGCGCGCCGGCGCCGTGGATGTAGGCGGGGCCGCCGCCTGCCTGCCTGCGCCGGCGCGCGGCCGACCGCCCGGCAGCCGCCAGCAGCTGCGCGTAGGTCAGCGTGCGCTCGCCTGCGGCCTCGAGCGCGATCGCCTCCGGCCGGCGTCGCGCCGCCCGCTCGAGCCAGTCATACATGCCGGCAAACGGTAGTCTTCACCTCGCCGTGAGCACGACCTGGGAGAGCGCAGCAAGCTACGAGGACATCCGCTATGAGCTCGCCACCGGCGAGGACGCCGGGATCGCCAAGATCACGATCGACCGTCCCGAGGTCCGCAACGCCTTCCGGCCGGAGACGGTGATCGAGCTGGCAGACGCGTTCAACCGCGCCCGCGAGGACCCGTCGGTGGGCGTCATCATCCTCACCGGCGCGGGCGAGCTCGCCTTCTCGAGCGGCGGCGACCAGCGCGTGCGCGGGAGCCGCGGCGGCTACGTGACGGGCGCCGACCCCACGGAGGCCGGCCACCACGAGACCGCCGGGCGCTTCCACGTCACCGACCTGCACGTCCAGATCCGCCGGCTGCCAAAGCCCGTGGTGGCGATGGTCGCCGGCTACGCGGTCGGCGGCGGGCACGTGCTGCACGTCGTCTGCGACCTCACGATCGCCGCTGACAACGCCCGCTTCGGCCAGACCGGGCCGCGCGTCGGCTCCTTCGACGGCGGCTTTGGCGCCAGCGCCCTGGCGCGCCTGGTCGGCACCAAGAAGGCCAAGGAGATCTGGTTTCTCTGCCGCCAGTACAGCGCCCAGGAGGCGCTCGCGATGGGGCTCATAAACGCGGTGGTGCCGCTCGCCGAGCTGGAGGCCGAGACCGTCCGCTGGTGCCGGGAGATGCTCGCGCTCTCCCCCATGGCGCTGCGCCTGCTGAAGGCGAGCTTCAACGCCGACGAGGACGGCCTGGCCGGCATCCAGCAGCTCGCCCACGACGCCAACTACCTCTTCTACATGAGCGAAGAGGCGGCCGAGGGGCGTCAGGCCTACCTGGAGAAGCGCCGGCCGGACTTCTCCAAGTTCCCGCATCGCGCCTGATGGCGACCACAGCCACAGGGCCGGTGCGCATCTGGTTGATGGCCGCCCGGCCGCGGACGCTGCCGCTCGGCGTCGCACCGGTGCTGGTCGGGACGGCCCTGGCCGGGTTCCTCGGCGTCTTTCACCCGCTGCGCTTCGTCGCGGCGGTGCTCGGCGCGGTCTTCATCCAGATCGGCGCGAACCTCTCAAACGACTACTCGGACGCCCACCGCGGCGCCGACACCGAGGAGCGCCTCGGCCCGGTGCGCGTCACCGCCGGCGGCCTGGTACCGCCCCGCCAGGTGCTGATCGCCACCTACCTGACCTTCGGGATCGCGGTGCTCTGCGGCGCCTACCTGATCGCCGTCGCCGGCTGGCAGATCCTGCTGATCGGCGTGGCCTCGATCATCGCCGGGGTGCTCTACACCGGCGGCCCGCGCCCCTACGGCTACGAGGGCCTGGGAGAGGTCTTCGTCTTCCTCTTCTTCGGCCTGGCGGCTGTGGCCGGCTCGTACTTCGCGCAGGTGCGTCACTTCAGCTGGGAGTCGCTGGTCCTCTCGGTCCCGGTCGGCCTGATCGCCGCCGCCGTGCTGGTGGTCAACAACGTGCGCGACATCGACACCGACAGGCGCGCCGACAAGCGCACGCTGGCGGTGCGCCTGGGGCGTGAGCGCGCCCGCGCGATGTACGGCGCGATGCTCGTCTGCGCCTACCCGGTGGCGCTCCTGCCGTGGCTGCTCGGTCCGCTGCGCGCCTGGCTGCTCTTGCCGCTTTTGACCGTGCCGCTCGCCGGCCGGCTGATCGGCGTGGTCTCCCGGCACAGCGACGGGCCGACGCTGAACGGCGCGCTGGCGGGCACCGGCCAGCTGCAGCTCGCCTTCTGCGCCCTGCTCGCAGCCGGCCTGCTGCTCAGCAGATGATCGCGACCGCCAGGCTGCTGAGCGTCGGCCTGAGCGACCCCCTGCGCCCGGGGGCGGGCTCGCCGCAGCTTCGCCCGCTCGTGGTCTTTCGCATCGACGCAGCCGACGGCCTGGCCGGCCGTGGCGAGGCGGCTCCCCTGGAGGCATATGACGGCGTCAGCGTCGAGCGGGTGACGGCGGCGCTCGAGCGCCACCGGCAGGCGCTCAGCTGCCTGCCCGAGCCTGCCGACACGGTCCAGCTGACCCAGGCGCTCGCGGCCTGCCGGGCGGCCGACCCGCTGCCGCAGGCGCTCGCGGCGGTGGACCTGGCGCTCTGGGATCTTCTGGGCCACCGCACCGGCATGCCCGTGCACGCGCTGCTCGGCGTCGCTGACCCGTCCCCGGTGGCGCTGAACGCGACCATCGGTGCGGTCACGCCCTCAGAGGCCGCCGCGGAAGCCCGTGGCGCCCTGGCGGCCGGCTTCTCAGCGTTCAAGGTCAAGGTCGGCACACCCGATGACCGCCAGCGGCTGATGGCGGTCCGCGACGCTGCGGGACCGCAGGCGCTCATCCGCGCGGACGCAAACGGTGCCTGGGACCGCCTCACCGCCCCCGAGCGCCTGCGCGCGCTCTCACGCTTTGGCATCGAGCTCTTCGAGGAGCCGGTGCACGGCCCGGCGGCCGCCGCGGCGCTGCAGCGGGCGCTGCCCGACGCCGCCGTCTCCCTGGATGAGAGTGCGGGCGCCGCCCTGGCGGGCGGCGCCCGCCTCTGCACGGCGCTCTGCCTGAAGATCTCATCGAGCGGCGGCATCGCGGCCCTGGTCGCGGACGCGGCGCGCGCGCGGGAGCTGGGCTACGAGGTCTACATCGCCTCCACGCTCGACGGCCCGCTGGGGATCGCGGCGGCGCTGCACGCCGCCGCCGCCGTTGCCCCTGACCGCCACTGTGGCCTTGCGACTCTCGACCGCTTCGACCGGCCGGCACCGGCGCCGCTCGCGGCCGCTGGCGGGTACCTGAACGTTCCCTCAGGCCCCGGGCTCGGCGCCGGGCTGATCGACTGGTATTGAGCAGCGCGCTGCTCGCCCCTACGATTCATCCAATGCGCGTACTGACCGCCGATCCACCCCGGCCCGAGGTTGAGATGCTGCTCGAGCGCCGTCGCAGATCCGGCATCGACCGCCACGACGAAATCTGGGATGGTGTCCTGCATCTGGCGCCGATGGCGCACTCAAGACACGGCGAGGTCCAAGCGCAGTTGTTTGAGTTCCTCGGCCCGCTCGCGCGGAGCGCCGGCATGAGCGCCTGCGGGGAGTTCAATCTTGGCGAGCCGGACGACTTTCGGATCCCGGATGGCGGACTGCTCATGCGTGACTCCCATGCCGTCTTCCACGCGACCGCGGCGCTTGTCATTGAGGTGCTCTCACCGGGTGATGAGACCTGGGAGAGGCTCCCCTTCTACGCGGCACACGACGTGGAGGAGGTTCTGATCCTCGACCCGGACACCCGCGCGGTCAGCTGGCTCGGGCTGGCCGGCGGCGAGTACCAGCCGATCGAGCAGAGCGGGCTGATCGACCTCGGCCCCACCCGGCTGGGGGAGCTGGTCGACTGGCCGCCGACGGAGGCGTGAACGTGAGGGTGCTCACCAGCGACCCACCGCCGCCCGAGTTCGAGGCATATCTCCAGGACCGTCGCCGAACGGGTGCTGACAGGCGCGATGAGATCTGGGATGGTGTGCTGCACATGGCGCCCGCACCGCAACGCAGACATGGAGCGCTGGTCATGCGCCTCGCGACGATCCTGCAGCCGTACGCCGACGCAGCCGGACTGGAGCTGACCGCCGACTTCAACATCGGTGAGCCTTCGGACTATCGCATCCCCGACGCCGGCCTCTTGCGGCCCGGGCCGGACGCCGTGTTCCTGCCAGACGCAGCGGTCGTGGTAGAAGTTGTCTCACCCGGGGACGAAACTTGGCAGAAGCTCCCCTTCTACGCGGCACACGACGTGGATGAGGTCCTGATCCTCGACCCTGACACCCGCACGGTCAGCTGGCTCGGGCTGGCCGGCGGCGAGTACCGGCCGATCGAACGGAGCGGACTGATCGACCTCGGCCCCACCCGGCTGGGGGAGCTGATCGTCTGGCCGCCAGCCGGCTGAGCGCTCAGTCTTCGAGCAGCACCCCGGCGACCACGTCGGGGCGCTCCAGGTGGACGGCGTGCCCGGCACCCGGGACGATCCGCACCTCGGCGCGCGGGATCCGGCTCGCCATCTCGTATGCGAGCGCCGTGAACTTCGGGTCGCGCTCGCCGGCAAGCAGCACGACCGGCATCACCAGCTCCCCCAGCCGCTCCCACACGGGCGGCAGCGCGCCGGTCCCGAGACCGCGCAGCGCGGCGGCGAGCCCCGCCGGCGTGCTGCGCAGCCGGTCCTCGTAGGCGAGCGCGGCCAGCTGCGGCGGGATGTCGGCGAGCACGGGCGTCCGGGCCCACTCGCGGGCGAACTCCTCGATCGTGAGGCGCTCGATCCGTTCGGCGAGACGCTCGTCCGCGATGCGCCTCCGGGCACGCTCGTCCGCGTCGGCGATCCCGGGGCTTGCACCGATCAGCACCAGGCGTTCCACACGCTGGGCCAGCGTGAGCGCGACATGCAGCGCAATCCTGCCGCCCTGCGAGTACCCGACCAGGGTGAAATCCGCTGTGGTGAGCAAGGCCACGTCACCGATCACGGCATCGAGCGTCACGGGCCGCGCGGCGCCCGTGGACGCGTGGCCGCGGATGTCCGGCGCGAGCACACGGTACCGTTGGCCGAGTGCCCCGATCACCGGCTGCCAGCTGGCGCCGCTGTTGCTGAAGCCGTGCAGCAGCACGGCTGTGGGCGTTAGCTCCATGCTCTGATCATGACCGCATCCGCCAAAGACAGCTACCTGGTGATCGGTGCCCTGCTCGACGAGCTGGTGCGCTGCGGCATGCAGCACGCCTGCACCTCGCCCGGCTCGCGCAACACCCCGATCGTGCTGTCCATCGCCCGCGACGAGCGACTGCACGCCTGGTCTCACATAGACGAGCGCGCCTCCGGATTCTTCGCGCTCGGCGCTGCCAAGGCATCGGGCAGGCCGGTGGCGGTGACCTGCACCTCGGGCACGGCGGCGGCGAACCTGATGCCCGCTGTGGTCGAGGCGAACTACGCCGCGGTGCCGCTGATCGTCCTGACCGCCGACCGCCCGCCGGAGCTGCGTGACGTCGGCGCCGGCCAGACGATCGACCAGCTCAAGCTCTACGGCGACAACGTCAAGTGGTTCTTCGAGCTGGACGTGCCACAGGCGAGCGCCGAGCGGTTGCGCTGGGTGCGCTCGCTGGCATGCCGCGCCTACTGGACGGCCCTGGGTGAGCGGCCCGGGCCGGTGCACATCAACATCCCGCTGCGCGAGCCGCTCGTGCTCGACGAGCCGCTCGACCCGGCGCACCTGCGCGGGGGCGGCCGAGCCGGCGGACGGCCCTGGGTCACACTGTCGCGTCTCACCCCGCCGGCCGTGGACCTGCCGCCGTCGCTCCACGGCCGCGAGTTGGCCGGCAAGCGCGCGGTGATCGTCGCCGGCGAGCTGGCCGGCGCCCGCGACGAGGCAGCCTGGCGTGCTCAGGGCGGGCGCCTGGCCGCACTAGCGGCGAGCGCCCGGATCCCCCTGCTGGCCGACCCGCTCTCCGGCGCGCGCAGCGGCCCGGGGGCGATCGCCCACTACGACCTCATCCTGCGCGATCCCGCGACAGCCGCGCAGCTCGAGCCCGAGGTCGTCTGGCGGATCGGTGAGCTCCCGACCTCGAAGCCGCTGCGCACCTGGCTCGCCGGGCTCGCTCAGGCGGAGCACATCCTCCTGGCCCCCGATGAGCGCTGGAGCGATCCGGCCGCCCGGGTGAGCGAGCGCATCGTCGGAGCACCCGACCAGCTGCTCGACGTGCTCGAACACGCGTGCGCGGCCACGGCGACGCTCGACGACGACGGCTGGCTCGAGCGCTGGACCGCTGCCGACAGCGCCGTGGCGCACGCGATCGCCGCGCCGCTGAGCGACGCCGGCCTGAGCGAGCCGGCGGCCGTCACCGCGCTGGCCCAGCTGCTGCCACCAAGCGTGACGCTCGTGGTCGGCGCATCGATGCCGATCCGCGACGTGGAGGAGTTCTTCCCCGCGCTCAACGAGCCCCTGCGCGTGCTCTCAAACCGCGGCGCCAACGGCATCGACGGAACCGTCTCAGCAGCCCTCGGCGTCGCGGCCACCGGCGCCGAGGTCGTGCTGCTGCTGGGCGACGTCACGCTCGCGCACGACATCGGCGGGCTGCTTGCCGCAGGCCGCCTGGGCCTGAAGCTCACGATCGTGCTGCTCAACAACGCCGGTGGAGGCATCTTCAACTTCCTGCCCGTCTCGAGCGAAGGCGAGGCGTTTGCCATGCACATCGCCACACCCACGGGCCTTGACTTCGCCCGGGTCGCGACCCTCTACGGCTTAGCCCACGAGCACGTCGAGACGCTCGAAGGGCTCGGTGACGCGCTGCTGGCAAGCGTCGGCGGTTCGGCGACCACGGTGATCGAGGTCAGGACCAAACGCCAGCCCAACCGCGCGCTGCACGCCGCCGTTGAGGCGACGGCGCGCGGCGCGCTCACCCACGCGGCATAGGAAAGCCGCGGCACGCGTGGTGGCCACCGCAGACGTGGGTCCGGCACTGTTCGGCTGAGAGGACGCCCATACTACGGCCGCGACAGCGCACGTGTCGGCGATGGCGGCGCTTTTGGTGCCGCGAGGCGACGGTACCCCCTACAGCCGTGCCCAGCTCATGCCTCAGCGGTATACTCGTTAGTATGCCACCGACCACCATCAAGGTCACGCCCCTCCTGCGCGATCGCATTTCCAGCAACGCTCGCGCTCAACAGAAGACGCTTGGGGCATTCCTGACAGACCTGGTCGACGACTGGGAGCGAAGGCAGCGAATGGCTGCACTCGGCCAGGCCATCAGGAACAACCCACCCGATGACGAGTACTGGGACGAGTTCGCGGCCTACGCAAGCATGAGCGGTGGCGCGCCGGATGCTTGAACTGGTCCGTGGGTCCGTCGTCTGGGCCCGTCCGGACTTCACAGTCGGGCGCGAGCAGGACGGGCACCGACCGAGTGTTGTGGTCGCATCGGCGGCGTACCTGTCCGTCGTGGACGCTCTCGCCATCGTCGTGCCGATCACCGGCCGCGAGCGGGGCTGGCCCAACCACATCCCCCTCACGGGCGAGCACGGACTCCACGAAGCGAGCTGGGCGATGACGGAGCAGATCCACGCGATCTCGCGAAGCAGGATCACGAAGGTCAGCGGGACCGTCGATCAGGGCACCCTCTCGGCGATCGACCGCTGGCTGCGAGACTTCCTCGACCTCAGCGGATCACAGCTCGCACCCGATGACCTCACAAGCCGCCTTCTGAACGACCCGGAACACCGTCAATAGCCGCCCCTTGGGCCTACTTACAAGACGGCGCCAGAACTCCGGAGCGGCTGTGGGCGGATCTGAGCCGACGGTGCTCGGCGGGCTCAGGCCATCAGCACCGGCAGGAGCGCCTGCAGCTTGATCTCGGTCTCCTCAAGCTCCGAAGCCGGGTCGGAGTCGGCGACGATCCCGCAGCCGGCGTAGCAGGACGCGTCGCGACCGCGCAGCAGCGCGCAGCGCAGGGTGACACAGAACTCGCCGTCACCGGCGGTGTCGGTCCAGCCGAGCGCGCCGGCGTACCAGCCGCGGTCGAGACCCTCGAGCGCTGGGATCAAGCGCTGGGCGACGCGGTCGGGCTCGCCGCCAACCGCGGGCGTGGGGTGCAGCGCGCCGGCGAGCGTGAGCACACCGGCCGGCCTGCGGAGCTGAGCACGGATCGGCGCGGCGAGGTGCTGGATGTTTGCGACCCGCACGAGCAGCGGCTCCGGTGCGGTCGTCACCCAGACCGAGTACGGCGCGAGCTGCCGTGCGATCCGTTCGGCAACCAGCAGGTTCTCATGACGGTTCTTGTCGCTGCGCAGCAGGCTCTCCCCCAGGTGGTCGTCCACCGCGGGGTCTGAGCTGCGGCGGGTCGATCCGGCCAGCGCGACCGTGGTGGCGCGCATGCCCTCGCGGCGCACCAGCAGCTCCGGGGTCGCACCGATGAAGGTCGCCTCACCGCGACCGGCCGCGTAAACGAAGCACTCCGGGAAGCCGCCTCGCAGAACATCGAAGAGCGCCGCCGGGTCGTGTGTCACCGGGGCTCGCACCTGAACTTCGCGCGCCAGCACGATCTTCTCGAGCTCTCCCCTCCGGATACGCTCGACGGCACCACGCACAGCCTCCTCGTAGTGTGAGGGCGGCATCGGGCTGTGCACAGCGAAGCGTCCCACGGGCGCGGGGTCTAGCAGCGGCAGCGGCTGCTCACGCAGAGTTGCGAGCACGCCGCGCAGCTCGGTCAGGAGCACATCGGCGTCAGCGTCGCGGCTTTCAACAGCCACGTTGCAGGTGATCCACGTGCTGCCGCCGCGCCGGGCGAACCAGACCGCGGGGACCGTCAGCGACGCGGGTCCGAATCCCTGCCAGGCCGGGCTCGAGCCACCCTCGTCAGCGAATGCAAAGCCTCCGTACGCGGCGAGCCCGGAGCCGGGTGGAGCGCCGCCCGGCTCACCGAGCGCCCGCTGCGCCAGAGCCACCCAGCGCCGCTGCAGGTCGGCGAACCGGTTGGGCCCGCGCGCGTCCAACGCGAGCGCCACGCCGATGCCCGCGTGCGCGGTGCCCTCCCGGGCCGGCTGCTCCAGCACAACCCAGCGTGCGTGCGACGCCCGGCTCGAGAGCACGATCGCCGCCGGGTCGTGCTCACCGCCGAGCTGCTCGCTGACACTCACGAGGACCGGCGCGCCTGGCTTCACGCGCCGCGCAGCGGTGCTCAGCCGGGCGCGCAGACGCGCCTGCGCACCCGCGGAGAGCCAGTCACCTGTCGCCCGTGTGAGCGTCAGGTCTCCGCCCGGCCGCGCGCGATCGCGATCTCGCCGGTGCGCGCCATCTCAACCAGGCCGAACGGTCGCACCATCCGCTCAAAGGCGTCGATCTTCTCCTGCGTGCCGGTCACCTCAGCGACCAGCGTGCGCTTGCTGACATCGACGATCTTGGCGCGGAAGATCTCACAGACCTGCATCACCTCTGAACGGCTCGCGCCGTCGGCGGAGATCTTGAACAGCGCCAGCTCACGGGCCATCGTGTCGGTGGGTTCGAGGTCCCGGATCTTCAGCACGTTGATCAGCTTGTGCAGCTGCTTGGTGACCTGGTCTATCGACTGCACCGCGCCGTCAAGCGTGAGCGTGATGCGAGAGACGGTCTCGTCGTCGGTCGGACCGACCGCGAGCGTGTCGATGTTGAAGCCGCGCCGCGCGAACAGGCCGGTGATGCGCGTGAGCACACCAGGCTTGTTCTCCACGAGGATCGACAGGATGTGCTTGCGGCCGGTGCGGAAGCTGCCCGCCGCCTCGAGCTCCTCCAGCGAGAGGAGCTCCTTTGTCCCTGGTTCGCCCATGCTCACTCCCCTCAGCCGACCATGTCGCGCGCGGCCTGCCCGGGCGCGATCATCGGGTAGACGTTCTCCTCTGCGGCGACGCGCACGTCAACCACCACGGGTCCCTCTATGGCGAGCGCCTGGCGCATGCCCTCGACCAGCGTGTGCTTGTCTGTCAGGCGCATGCCGGTCGCGCCGTACGCCTCGGCGAGCTTCACGAAGTCCGGGTACTGGCCGGTGTGGACCTGGCTGTAGCGGCGGTCCCAGAACAGCTCCTGCCACTGGCGCACCATGCCGAGGTAACCGTTGTTCATCACGAACACCTTGACGCCTATCCCGTTCTGCGCGCACGTCGCCAGTTCCTGGGTGTTCATCTGGAAGGAGCCGTCACCGGTGATGCAGACGACCGTCTCATCGGGCCTGCCGACCTTCGCCCCCATCGCCGCCGGCAGGCCGAAGCCCATGGTCCCAAGGCCACCGGAGTTGATCCACTGGCGCGGACGGTCGAAGTGGTAATGCTGCGCGGCCCACATCTGGTGCTGGCCGACGTCGCTTGTGACGATCGCATTGCCTTCCGTCGCCTCATACAGTGCCTGGACCATGTACTGCGGCTTGATCTCGGCATCTTCACTCTCGGTGTAGGAGAGCGGGTAGCGCGTACGCCAGGCGTCGATCCGATGCCACCACTCCTCCAGGCGTGCCGGGTCGGGTTCCAGCGCCCGGTACTCCGCCGTGAGCCGCGGCAGGATGTTGGCCGCGTAGCCGACGATCGGGATGTGTGCCGGCACGTTCTTCGATATCTCCGCCGGGTCGATGTCGATGTGGATGAACTTCGCGTGCGGCGCGAACTCGGAGAGCTTGGCGGTGACGCGGTCGTCAAAGCGCGCGCCGACCGCGACGATCAGATCCGCCTCGTCCATCGCGTAGTTGGCGGTGCGGGTGCCGTGCATGCCGAGCATCCCGAGCCACTGCGGGTGGCTGGCCGGGAAGCTGCCGAGTCCCATCACCGTGCAGGTGACGGGCAGCCTGTCGGAGGTGGCGAGCTCACGCAGCTCCGCCGCGGCGCCGATCGTGCCGCCGCCGGCGTACATCACCGGCCGGCGGGCGTTGGCCAATGCCTTGGCCGCGAGGCGGATCTGCTTCTGGTTGCCGTCCGTCGTCGGCTGATAGCCCGGCAGGTGCACGTCCGTGATCGGCTCATACGGGATGTCGGCTCGGCTGAGATCCGTCGGGATGTCCACGACCACAGGTCCCGGCCGCCCGGTCCTGGCGATGTGAAAGGCCTCGTGGATCGCCCGCGGCAGCTCCAGGGGATGCTGGATCATCACGCTGTGCTTGACGATCGGCATCGTGATGCCGATCGTGTCCGCTTCCTGGAAGCCGTCGGTGCCGAGCAGCTCGGTGCGGACCTGTCCGGTCAGGAAGACGACCGGGACCGAGTCCATCATCGCATCGCAGATCGGAGTGACGAGATTGGTGGCGCCGGGACCGCTCGTGCCGAGCGCCACACCGACCTGCCCGGTTGCCTTGGCGTAACCCTCGGCAGCGTGGCCGCCGCCCGCCTCGTGGCGCACCAGGATGTGGCGGATGCCGGCGTCGTAGAAGGCGTCGTAGGTCGGGAGGTTGGCGCCGCCGGGCAGGCCGAATACGACCTCGACACCCTCTGCCTTGAGACATTCCATCAGTGCGTCGACTGCACGCATAGCGCTCGCCTCCTTTCCAGGGCTCGCGTGTGGCGCGGCCGGTCCGCGCCGATTGGCCTTGAGTCTATTCGCTGAGCCGGTGTTGGCCAGCCCAGCCGTCGCGTCGCGCTGGTCAGCGAGTCACGCCGTCACGCAGCTGCGCCTCAGGCGCGATGGCGACGTCTGGGAACTCGAGCTCGTATCCGCAGCGCATGCAGACGGCGTCGTAGAGCTTGACGACCCTGTGGCAGCGAGGGCATTGACGGCGCAGCTCCTGGTTCTCATAGCGGTAGAGCACCGCCGTCAGCAGGCCGATGAACGGGATGCAGAACGAGATCAGGAACCAGACGATGAACGAGCTTCCCTTGACCTTGCCGACGTATCCACCGGCGAGGCCGAAGCAGAAGAGGATGACGATCAGGCCAAACCCGTAGGTGTTCACGGGCGGCGCCTCAGAGAAGCTCTTTGGCGGCCCAGACGACCGCGACGATCACCGCGATCACGGCGACCACCCAGAAGACCGCCACCACGAGCCCGGCGATCACGTGGAAGACGAGCACCGCGGCGGCCACCAGGATGAGCGTCGCGGCAGCCTTGCGGAGCACTGGATGCCCACTGCGGCTGCGCTCTATCTGACGTGCCATAGAGTTAGCGTAGCGCCGGCCACGGCGCTACGCTCGGCTATCGGTCCCGGCGTCCCGCTCGCGGCTTGCCAGCCGACTCGTGCTGACCGGCCGTCACCCGCGCCAGGCGGTAGCGACGTACCGGCATCGCCTGGGTGCCGTCGGTGGTGGCGCGGCCGCCGTAGACAAGGACGAGCCGCGACTTGTTGGGTGGTGTGGTCATGGACAGATCGTGGCCCTCTGGGCGCCGGCCCGCACTGGCCGCCTGTCCAATCTTTGTGGCCGGCGTCTGGTCCGAAGGTCCACACGGCGTGAAGCTCACCGGCCGGCGAGAGCTAGAACAAACGTCGAGGCTGAGCGCGGACAACTGTCCAGCTTCGCACCAGCGCACTTCCGCAGCGGCTGAGGGTCTCCCGATCCCTGAGGCATGCAGAAGCCGCGCCGCCTCAGCCGCACCGCAGCGCTCACTTATCTCTCAATCCTGGTCTTGATCCTCGCCGCGGCGCTGATGGTCGAGGCCCGCAGCGCACTCGCGCTGACCAGGCCGCTCACCGCACAGCTGCAGGCTCATGGGACGCGTCAACAGACCGCCCACGGGAGCGTGCGCAGCGCCGCCGCGGGACTGCCGGCCGAGGGCATCTTCGCAAGTTGTGCGCTCAGCTCAGCACTCGCTACCTGCGAGCAGGACCTCACGCAGATGCACGCGGCCGGTATGCAGGTGGCGGTGGTGGGCTTGCAGGGCGACTCGCTCTCTCAGATAGCGACCTACGCCGCCTACGCCCAGAGCGTCGGCATGTCTGTCATGTGGGAGATCAACGATCCCGGCTTCTGGGGCGGAGCCTGGATCGGCGCCAGCGCCGCCGCCGACTGGGGCCAGTTCAGCGCCGGCTGCGGCTGCACCGGCACCACACAGGTTCTTCAGTACATGATCCAGTGGCTGGCGGCGCTGCCCGCCACCTATGGGTATTACGCCGCCGACGACTCCACGCTCACGCGTTCACAGCTCCCGGGCCTCACCCAGTATGTGAGCGCGATCCGGGCCGCCGACCCCAACTCCGCCCACATGATCATGGTCGGCTCAAGCGAAGGCCAGGGCACCACCTACTACAGCTCTGGCGCGACCATCGGCAACGAGATCTACCCCGAGACGACCACCTCCTTGCTGCCCTACGGGCCCAATATCGCCACCTGGCAGGCGATCCAGCAGGGTGTTCAGCAGGACGCTCGCGCCGCCGCACAGAACGGCACCGCCTCCGCCTTCATCCTGCAGGCGTTCACCTTCGGCGACAACATCTGGGACGGCGAGGCTGTGGGCGTCTGCACCGCCAGCATGAGTCAGGCGCAGTGCGCGAGCCTGCTGATGTACCCCTCCGCGGCGGTGCAGCTTGCGCTGCGCAATGAGGTGATGCGTTACGCGAGCCCGAAGCTGCTCCTTTGGTACACCTACAGTGAAGCCGCACAGGGCGGCCGCTGGGCGGGCCTGAGCAGCGTCGTTCAGGCACCCTACCCGGTGAGCGCCTCTGCGGCTCGCGCCAAGCGCGTCCACAAGGTGCGCGCGCAGCGGCGCCTCAGGCTCAGAACGCTGGCCAGGCGCCGTCGCCGCCACCGCGCCTGATCCCCGCCGCCGCGCAAGCGCCGGCCTTCACCATGTGGGGGTCCGAGGGCGGGAAGCCTCGTCTGTGAGGGCGGGGAGGGATAGCCTCCGGCGGTTTGTGGGGCCGTCCGCGCGGGGTGGGAACATGTGTTCGTGCAGGTTGGCTACCGATACCGTCTCTACCCGACCGTGGAGCAGGCCGCCGCGTTGATCGAGCAGATGAGTATGTGTCGGTGGGTGTGGAACGAGGCGGTCGCGTTGCGACGCCGGGCGTGGAAGGTTGAGGCCCGGCCGGTGGGGTTCGGGGAGTTGTGTCGTGCGCTGACCGTGGCACGCGCCGAGAGTGCGTGGCTTCGGGCGGGCAGCGCGGACTGCCAGCAGCAGGCGGTCCGTGAACTGTGCGCCGCATACGGCCGGGCATTCCAGGTGCGCAAGAGCACCGGCCGCGCGGTCCCGCTGCCAGGCCCCCGCCGTAAACGTGATGGGGGTTGGCGCACTGTGCGCTACACCCGCAACGGCCACCGGTTCGATTCTGATGGTGGCCTCGCGCTCGCGGGGGTGCCGGGGAGTGTGGAGGTTCGTTGGACGCGCGGTTTGCCGTCGTTGCCGGCGGGGGTAACCGTGACCTTGGATAGTGCGGGCCGGTGGCACGCGAGCTTCACCGTAGGGGTCTGCGAGCAGGCACTCCCGCCGGCGGGCCGTGTGATCGGGCTCGACCTCGGCGTCAGCGCCGCGCTGACGCTCTCCGATGGGCAACAGATCATGAACCCCCGGCACGTCCGCCGCCGCGAGCGGGCTTTGGCCCGGTCGCAAAGAGCGCTGGCGCGTAGGCAGCGCGGCTCCAAGAATCGGGCCAAAGCCCGCGCCAACGTCGCCAGGCAGCACGCCCGCACCGCTGATGCCCGGCGGGACTTCCAGCATCAGGCCACCACCGCGCTCGTTCGGGCCCACGATGTGATCTGTGTCGAGGACTTGAACGTGAAGGGGATGAGTGCAAGTGCCCGAGGGGCAGTGCAGCAGCCCGGCCGTAAGGTACGCCAGAAGGCTGGCCTGAACCGCGCGATCCTTGACGTGGGCTTCGCGACGATCCGTTCCCAGCTCGCCTACAAGGCGGTGTTGTACGGACGCGATCTGCGGGTCGTTGACCGCTGGTATCCGTCCAGCAAAACCTGTTCCGGCTGCGGCCAAACGAGAGCCAAGTTGGCCCTGACGGAACGTGTCTACCACTGTGAGCGTTGCGGCCTGGTCCTTGACCGGGACGTGAACGCCGCACGAAACATCCTCGCCGCCGGGCTGGCGGAGAGACAAAACGGCTGTGGAGAACGCATCAGACCCCGCCCGCCAAGGCGTGCCGGGCACCGTTCCGCGAAGCAGAAAACCCGACGGGCGACCGCCGGCAATCCCCTTCCGCAAGGGAGGGGAGGAAGTCAATCGATCCAGACAGCCGTGCCGATGCCAACCAGCGGCTTGAGCTTGAGGATCTCCGGGTCCTGCAGGCGGACGCACCCGTGAGAGGGGTCGCCGGGAATCAGCCACGGCTCGTTGGTGCCGTGGATCCCGACGACCGAGCCGTCCGGGAACTGCGTGTCGTTGGAGAAGTCGGTCGTCCCGAAGGCCCACGGCCCGTAGAACGGGTCTGTCGAGGTGAATCCCTGGTCAATCCAGAAGTGGCCGGGCGGCGTGGCCCAGCCGCTGGCGACGTTCCCCGTGCCGACCGGCGATGTGAAGATCATCACGCCGCGGCGGTAGACCCACAGTCGCTCGAGGCTGCGCTTGACGACGATCAGCGTGTCCGCCGTCTTGACCGGCCCGAGCCAGGCACGCTTGACCCAGCCGGTCTGCCCGTTCGGCCGCATCGGCACGTCTATGTGCTCCCAGAGGGTCCCGCGCACGCGCTTGGCCGCGATGAACCGGTAGGTCTGCAGCGCCTCGTTGTCGGGCGTGTAGAAGCTCAGGTGGTTGACCACGCCGGAGCGCACGGTCGGTTGCCTGTAGATCGGCTTCTGGAAGTTGGCCACGGCAAAGCGCGTGATCACGTCATAGGGATTCTTGGCAGCAGCCCTCGGCGTTGCCGCGCCCGCAGCAGCAGCCCCGGCCGCGACGGTCACCAGAAACGCCACTGCTGCGCTAACAGCTGTGACGAGCACTGCTGTGGGGTTCGCGCGCAACAGCGCGCGAACCCCACACTTGCCAGCGGGAGCGCCCCCACCTGCCGGCGCCGGCGTCATCTCAGCCGGTGAAGACGGGCGTGGAGACGCAGACCGCAAAGTGCAACGTCTTGCTGACGGAGCGGCCCTTGACGTCGGTCACCCGAATCGTAAGCGCATGGCCCCCTGAGCCCAGGGCGAGCGTCGCGATCCTGAAGCCCTTGACCGTCCAGCGCACGGGTCCGCGTCCCTTGAAGCGGATCGTGCGCAGCACCTTCCTGCCCATGCGGATCTGGATCCGGCGAATCCCCGCGTTGGACGTGAAGCGCAGGAGCGGCAGCGTGTACCGCGTGCCCGTGTTCACGCACTTCGCACTCGGCGCCCTGTTGATGATGTGTGGCCTGGTGCACTGCGGCGTGTACTTCGTACCGCAACGGGCCGGCAGTACGTGCCTACCGGTGCGTGTGCCAGCGTGCGTGCTGGCGGCCACCGCAACGCCCGAGGCCCCAGCTATAAACGCACAGAACACCACGAACGTGTAGATGGCTTTGCGCAATTTCACAACCCCCTGCGATGGAGTCGACCACGCCGCTTGCACCCGCAAGCGGCCGAACAGGCGCGACTCTACCACCGCAGCCCGTCGTCGTGGGCGAGTCGAGCTGACAAATGACTGAGGCGCCCACGCCCGCAACGCCACTTGCGCTGACTTCGGAGACCTCGCGGCAGAACCGGGCCAGCTTCCCACCGCAGGCCTCGGCGTTCGTCACTGCGCTCGCGCTGAGCGTCTACCTGGCGCTCTCCGGCGGCGGCTACGACATCGTCGTGCGCAGCGAGCTCGGGCTGGTCGTTTGGTGGTTCGTGCTTCTGGCCGTGATCGTCGGGGCGCTTCCGCGTGCGGCCATTCCACGCGCTGGCTGGGTCGTCGCAGCGCTCCTGGCGGGCTTTCTGCTGTGGACCTGGCTGGGCCTCGCCTGGACGACGAGCCACCAGCGCACGCTCGACCAAGTGTGCCGGGTCTCCACCTACCTCGGTGTCCTGGTGATCGGGCTCTGTGCGGTGCGTGCCGATAACGCACGGGCGCTGGTTGGCGGCCTGGCCTGCGGGATCGCGGTGGTCAGCTTGCTGGCGGTCCTCTCGAAGCTCACTCCCAGCCTCTTTCCAGCCGACACGGCCAGCAGCTTCTACGCCACTGCGCGTCTGAGCTACCCGTTCGACTACGCCGACGGAGTCGGCGAGTACGCGGCGCTCGGGATTCCGCTGCTGCTCTACCTCGCAAGCGACGCACGACGCCTGCTGGTCCGCGCCGGCGCCCTAGCGCTGCTTGAGCCTGTGCTGCTGTGCCTGGCGATGACGGTCTCACGCGGCGGCATCCTCGCCGCGGCACTCGCGGTCGTTGCGCTGCTCGCGCTGATGCCGAACCGGATCCCGCGGCTTGTCACGCTCGCGCTGAGCGGCGCGGGAATCGCGGTTCTGATGGTGGCCCTGCTGGGCCGCCCAGCCCTGCGCGACTCGATCACGGCTGCACCTGCGCCCCAGCGCCACTCGATGCTCGTGATTCTCCTCGTGGTGATGGTGGCGGTAGCGGCCCTCCAGTTGCTCCTGCAGGCAGCAATGCGCCGCATCGCAAGACCGCGGTGGCTGGAGGTCGGGCGCCGCGGCGCACAGGCCGTCGCTGCCGCAATCGCCGGTGCGGTAGCGGTTGCGGTTGCAGTTGGAGCTGCGAACGGAACGCTCGGCAGGCTCTTTGCTCAGTTCAAGCAGTGGCAGCCGTCGCACGGCGCTAGCCAGTACAGCCGCCTCTTGTCCATTGCGGGAAGCCACCGCTACCAGTATTGGCAGGTTGCCTGGAAGGCCTTCCTGAGCAGTCCTCTACACGGCATCGGACCAGGCACCTACCGCTACTACTGGCTGGCTCACACGACCACAGCTCACGCCGAGTTCGTCAAGAACGCCCACTCCCTGTGGTTTGAGACCCTCGCCGAGACCGGGATCGTTGGCTGGCTGCTGATCGCGGGCTTCTTTGCGGCGGTCGTCACGTTCGGAGCGCATCGCGCACTGCTGGGCACCGGACCGGAGCGTGCCGTGATCGCGGCGGCAACCGCCGCCGTGGTCGCCTTCATCGGCGCTGCGTCCTTCGACTGGGTGTGGCAGATCGGCGTGGTGCCGATGGTCACCATGCTGCTCGCGGCGGCCGTCTTTGGGGCGGCGCAGCGCAGCGCTGCTGAACGTCCAGCAGCCAGGCGGCAGCCATGGCGCCGGGTGGCCGCCAGGGCGGCGTTCGCGGTCGCGACAGTGGTCGCGATGGCAGTGATCGCAGTGCCCCTCACGAGCACCGTTGAAGTCCGTGCAAGCCAAGCCGCGGCGCGCGCCGACAAGCTGAGCGTCGCGCTGCGCGACGCGCGCAACGCCGCGGCCGTCGAGCCAGCGGCGGAGGCGCCGTACCTGCAGCAGGCCTTCGTCTACGAGCAGGCAGACGACATCCCGGACGCGGCGCGCGAGATCAGCGCCGCCATCAAGCGCGAGCCCGACAACTACACGCTCTGGCTGATAGCAGAGCGGATCCAGACCGAGCTTGACCACCCGCGCCGGGCGCTGGCCGACTACCGGCACGCACAGCGGCTCTACCCAACCTCAACCGTGTTCATCGGATGAGCCACGCGCTGCTTGCGGCCTATCATCGACGCATGCGGTCAAGGCTTCTGATGCTGGTCGCTGTAGCGGTCGTCTCGGTGGCGTGGCTGGCCACCGCCGCACCTGCGCTCGCCGGCAAGACCAAGGTGTATGACCCACCGGGCAAGGCCGGAGCGAACGAGTACGCGGAGGTGGTACCGTCCGCCGGCGGAAACGTCGCGGCGCCTGCGCTCGGCGGCGGCAATACGACCGCGCGCCAGATCTCGGCGCTTGGCGCTGGCAGCGTCGGCGTCAGGAAGCTCGCCAAGCTTGGCAGGGAAGGGGCCGGGGCGGCGCAGTTCGCCCTGCAGACCGCGCCTGCCGCGACCCCCACTCGCTTGCCAGCCCCAACGCCAACACCAGCCCGAGCGGGCGCCAAGCTCGACGCGAGAGCCGGATCGGCGCTCGCCGGCATCGGCAGGCTGATAGCTGGATCGGACGTTGACGGCATCGGCTTGGCGTTGCCACTGCTGCTGGCGGCGAGCCTCACGGGAGCCGTCGGCTTCGGCGTGCTCAGAGCGCGTCGCCACCGCCAGCTCGACGCGCGCCTCTGAGCCTGCTCACAGCCTCGTGACCGGCCACAGCCGATATCTGGGCAACCATCACCGCCGGGAGCAGCCGGCGTAGCCAGCGCGGGGCCGTCTCGCCGCTGGCGAGACGACGCCTGACCTGCGCCGCATGCGCCAGCTGCTGGCGGCTGCTGCCGTAGATGTCCCAGACCGAGCCGGCGTGCTGGAGGTAGCGCCTGCCGGGCCGCTCGCTCCAACCGAAGCGGCCGCGAAAGGCAAGCGCGGCGCCCAGACACCAGTCCTCGCCGCCACCGGCATCCGCGTACCCACCCGACGCCGAGACCGCGTCGGTGCGCATCAGCGTCGCCCCCGTCGTAGGGTAGAGCGACCAGACGCAATTGAGGACGGCAAACAGAGTTGGGTACTCGATCAAGCGACCGATCCAACGCCTGGGCCAGCGGTGCCGGCGCCCGGTGGGCTCCTCGATGATCGCCGCGCCGAAGGCGACGCAGTTTGGAGCTTCGGCCAGCCTGTCCTCCAGAAACCCTACGGTGCCCGGCTCCATCAGGTCGTCGGCGTCCCACAGCATCACGTACTGCGTGCTCACCTGTGCGAGGCCGAAGTTTCGCGCTGCGCCCAGCGTGAGCCGCGCCGGGCTGCGGACAACCCGTGCTTGCGGCAGCGCCGGCAGAGCCACGGCTGACGCGTTGTCTACCACGACCAACAGCAGGGGCCTGTCCTGCGAGCAGATGCTCGCCACGGCGGCTGACAGGCGCGCGTCCGCATACCTGTCCCAGACGGCGATCACCACGGTCGTGCGGGTCGGGGCGCCTTCTGTCACGGTGGTGCAGTATCAAGCAGCTCGATGACGACAACCCATCCACCCCGCCGGATCATGCGGATCATCGCCCGCTTGAATATCGGCGGGCCTGCGATCCAGGCCATCACGCTGACCCGAGAGCTCGAGCGCTTCGGCCACCGGACGCGGCTCGTGCGCGGTGTCGAGGATCCGGCAGAGGGGAATATGGACTACCTCGCTGCCGAGCTTGCCGTCGAGCCGACCCTGGTCGAGAGCATGCGACGCGATCCGGGCTTCGGTGACCTCGGCGCGTTGCTCCGGCTCGTTCTGCTGATGTGGCGCGACCGGCCCGCGATAGTGCACACGCATGCAGCCAAGGGCGGCACGCTCGGCCGCGCCGCGACCGTGCTCGCGTTTCCGATCCGGTCCCGGCGACCCGTTGTTATCCACACATATCACGGCCACTCCCTGACCGGCTACTTCTCGGGTCCCAAGGCGCGCTTCTACACGCTGGTGGAGCGGCTCCTGGCGGCGCCCACCGATGTTCTGCTAGCGGTCTCGGGCGAGGTGCGAGATGATCTCGTGGGCCTGGGTGTCGCTCCCGCGAGCAAGTTTCGCGTGATGCCGCTCGGTTTCGACCTCTCGCCGTTCAGCGGTGACGCTGACCGCAGCAGCCGGCGCCGAGCGCTGCGTGCGCTCTGGGGCATCGATGACGGCGAGGTGGCGGTCACGCTGATCGCCAGGCTCGTGCCGATCAAGCGCGTCGACCGCTTTCTGGATGTCGCGCAGCGAGTGAGCGCCGGGCGTGCTGTCCGCTTCGTGATCGTCGGCGACGGCGAACTGGGCGCGGCGTTGAAAGCTTCTAGCCAGGCTCAGGCGCTTGGAGACCGCCTGATCTGGGCCGGGTTCCGGCGCGACATACCCGACATCTGTTACGCCAGCGATGTGGTGATGCTGACCTCTGACAACGAGGGCACGCCGGTCAGCCTCATAGAGGCGCAGGCGGCAGCAGTGCCGGTGGTGGCCACCGACGTGGGCGGCACGCGGGCCGTGGTGCACGACGGCGAAACCGGGCTGCTCGCACCGCCCGGCGACAACGGTGATCTGGCAGCGGCCCTCGGTCGCCTGCTGGATGATCAGCCCTTACGGGAGCTGATGGGTACCGCTGGCCGGTTGCACGTGACGACAACGTTCACGCTCGACCGGTTGGTGGCTGACCACGCCTTGCTCTACGAGGAGCTGCTGGCGCGCCGTCGCGCCGCGCGCCACGCGCGATAGCCCGCGGGCGTGTGCTCCACAAGCCACAGCGGCCTGTAGAGGTAGCCGACCACGAGCATCCTGCGGTTGCGTGCCGCCGGTGGCCACCAGTGGCGCACGAAGGCCGGTGGCGGCACCAGCTTGCGGGCCAGGATGGCAAGCCGCCTGGGCGCGGGTGCCGAGGCGAGCTGCTCGAAGCCGAGCGCGACCGGTGGCGGCGTCGCCGCGTAGAGCTCTGTCTTCACCGACCGGGCGTCGGGCGCCCCGATCCTCTCGGCCAGCGCCCGCCCGGAGTCGGTGAGACGCAGGCCTGTAGCGAAGCCCTCCAGCGCCCTGAGTTCCATCGCCAAATCGAGCGCCTGCCGCCAAACCGGTTCCGGTACAGCCTGCAGGGCCGCCTCCAGGTTTCGCATACCACGCGCATTGGCCGCCCCGTGGTGAGTGGCGTGCAGCGCCGCGTACAGGACCTGCGCGGGCTCCGAGAGCCTGTGTGCGGGCCGACCGCCGACCGTGAACGGCACGCGGTCCCGCCACAGGCGACGCCAGGCAGCCTGGGGCTCGAGCTCGACACCCTGCAGCCGCCAGTGCAGGTCGATCGCGACAGCGTCACCATGCCTGAGCCAGCTGCTTGCGTGGTCAAGCCACCACGGCGGCAGTCCAAGCTCCTCGCCGGCGCGCTGAAACCCGACGGCGCTGAGAACGCCAGCGGCCCGCTTGCCGTGCTCGGGTGCGACGAGCACATCGCCGTCGGCGTAGGTCCTGGGTGACTCCTCGCCAAACCAGGCGTTCAGTGATGGGCCCTTGAGGACGAGGCTCGCGACCCCGTTCGCATCGAGCGCCGTGACCAGCTCGGCGATGCCGGAGTCGATCCGCAGATTCCACATCAGAGCCTGCACACGGCCGTTTGGAACATGGGGCATGTCAGCGGACACGCGTTGATTGAAGCCGCCCTTGGCCGTCCTGTCCACGTCACGCGCAGCAAAGGGGCAGCGGCTCGGCTCAAGAGAGATCTCATGCGAGCCGATGAGGTTGCTGGCGCTACCCTTCCCGGGCAGGCCGATGATCGAGCTCCGACTGCGACCCCGAGCAACGGCAGCTCAGTAGACAGCGCATGCCAATCGTCACCGCCAGCGACGCCGCAGAAGGCCTGATCCTCACGATCCTGGCCACGGGGGTGCTTCTGCTCTTTGCGCTGCACCAGTTGCAGCGGTCCCGGCCCGCGATGCTGATCGGAGCGGCGATGCTCACGGCCTTCGCGCTGCGGCTGCTGGCGGTCGTCGCCGTGAACGCCACCGGCATCGGCGCGTCCCTGCGTGGCGGCGATGAGTTCACGTTCATCAACCTCGCCAGCGGCCTCGCCAGCCAGCCGCTCGGCACCGGCGATCTGCCGCACGGCGTCTACCAGCTGATGACCGACCTGTTCGCCATGGAGATGAAGCTCGGCTTCATGAACGCCACCGCGATCCGCGTCGTGCAAGTGGGAATAGCGATGCTCGGCAGCCTGTTCATGGCGGCAGCCGCCTACGACCTCGCTGGCCCGCGAGCGGCCCGCTGGACAGCTTGGCTGATCGCGATCGAGCCGTCGAGCGTGTTCTTCAACAGCGGCATCCTCAAGGAGCCGAACATGGAGCTGGCAGCAGGGATCGTGGCGTTCGGCGGCGTGTGGTTCTGGAAGCGCCTCGATGTCCGCGGGATCCTCATCTGCGCGCTTGGCTGCCTGATCGCGATTTCCACACGCGCGTACGCGGGCTGGTTCATGACCGCTGGACTGGTCATGCTGGTCTTGCACGCGTCCCTGAGGAGCATGCGCTACAGCTCGCGGGCAGCGCCGCTGATCTATGCGATCGTGCTCGCGGCCTTCATCGCCGGGCCGACAGCGTACGCGGCGACCGGCGGGGCCAACCTCAAGCGGCTCCAGGCTTCACAGGCGGCCAATGCGACCGGCGCCGGCGAGGGTGGCACCGGCGCCGCGAACGGCTCTAATCTGGCGCTTTCCGCGGTCAACTACTCCTCGCGCACCGCGATCCTCACCAGCCTGCCGACCAAGGTCAAGGACCTGCTGCTCGAGCCCTACCCATGGCAACTGCACGACGCCAGCCAGATGTTCGGTGCCATTGGTACGTTGTTCTTCTACACGATGCTCGCGCTGTTCATCCGCTACGCGTGGCTGTCGCGCGGACGTGTGTTCGAACGAGCCGGCCCGCTGCTCTACCCGCTGATCTTTGAAACGATCGCCTATTCGCTCACCGTCGGTAACGCTGGCACCGGCTTCCGTTACCGCTCGCACCTGATCACGCTTGGTATCGCCGCGGTGATGATCCTCCGTCAGTATGTGTTGGACGCACGCTCGGCCGCCGTCGTCGCTGATGTCGGCGAGTCGGTCGGCATAGCTGGCGCCCAGACCACCCCGGTCGCGGTTTAACCTAGAGGCCCGCGATGCCGAAGATCTCCTGACGAGCGCCGAGAGAGGACCAACCTGATGCCAGAATTCACCGGACAGCGAGACCTTCAGGCTTACCTGAAGATGATCTGGCGCTGGAAGCTGCTGATCGTCGCGCTGGTAGTGGCGGCTCCGGCGATCGCCTACTTCGTGGAGCACCGCAAGCCGAAGATCTACCAGTCGCAGGTGACGCTCGCCATCAACCCAGGTTCCGCCCCCAGCGGCAACAGCGTTTTTGCCAGCGGCAACATCCAGGCCATCGCCGCCATTGTCACGACCAGCCAGGTGGCAAACCTCGCCGGAGCACAGCTCAAGCCCAAGGTGCCAGGATCGGCGATCGTTGGCGAGGTCTCAGCGAGCGCGAATGCGACCACGAACTTCCTCACGATCACCGCCACCGACCAGAGTCCGACGCGGGCTGCTCAGGTCGCCAACGCCTTTGCGTACGCGATTGGCGCCGACGAGTACCAGCAGCTGGTCTCTAGCACCGACAGCCAGATCTCCGCGATCAAGGCACAGCTCCACGGCCTGAGCAACACATCCGCCGAGTACGCACAGCTCCAGCAACAGATAGGCCAGGACAAGGCGCAGCTCCAAACGGAGTCCCACGGCCCGCAGATAATCCAGGCCGCAACGCCAAACTACACGCCCGTGGGACCGCATATCCGCCGTGCGGTTGAACTCGCGCTCGTGATCGGGATCCTGCTCGC
>DAIDME010000007.1 GCA_027449125.1 Solirubrobacterales bacterium
GGCACCGGCCAGCGGCGCGGCGGCAAGGACCACCCACAACGGCGCGCCTGAACCCAGCCCTAGCAAGAGCGGAAGCAGCGCCGCGCTGACCGCCATTGCGGCGAGCACGGGCCGGCGCGGCGCCCAGTGGTAGGCGATGGCCGCCGCCGCGAGACTGCCCGCGAGGTAGCCGAGTGCGATCCCCGACCACGCCGGAGCACCGCCGAGCCGCAGCCTGGCGATGACCGGACCGAGCACGAAGAAGGGGCTCAGGACCAGCACGTTCACGAGCGTCTCGTGCAGCGCGTAGACGCGCAACCACGGCCGCTCCCATACCACGCCAAAGCCTCCGCGCAGGCTCGGCCGAGGTCGCTCGACGCGAGCGTGCGCGGCGCCCGGCAGGCGCATGAGCACGAGGGTCAGCGCGCTGCAGGCGAACGTCGCAGCGTCGATCGCGAGCGCCGTCCCCGGCCCGGCGAGCGCGACGATGACCCCCGTCAGCGTAAGTGCGCCGAGCTGCGCGCCGGCGGTCATGCCCGCGAGCAGCGACGCCGCACGCCTCGTCTGACCGCGGGGAGCGGCTTCGGCGAGCAGCGCGCCGGCCGCCGGCGCAGACAGCGCACCCGCGCCGCCAGCCGCGGCCTGCAACAGCGCCAGCTCGGCCACGGTCGCGCGGCCGCAGAGCATCAGGACCGCGGCAACGGTCTGCAGAACCGCCCGCGTGGCGTCGGCGCCGGCGGCGACCCACCTGCGCGACCAGCGGTCGGCGGCGACGCCAGCGGTGAGCGTGAGGGCGGCGCCAGGAATCCGGCCGGCCAGCAGGACAAGCCCGAGGCTACCGGGCGAGGCTGAGATCGACAGAACCGCGAAGACGAGCGCCACGCTCGATAGGGCCGAGCCCGCGCTCGACGCTGTCTGGCCGATCAGGTAGAGCCGGTAGGCACGGTCGCGCAGGAGCTCGCGCAGCGTTACCTGAGCCGGAGCCTCTGGCGGCGGCTCCGCGACTGCCTGCTCGCTCACGCCGACTCTGGCGCTCTGATCGGCATCGTCAGGACGCTCAAGGTGCCGCTGTCGGCGGAGCGCAGCGTGACCGGAGCGAGTGGGTCGGAGACCTCCAGCAGCAGGTCGGGCCCGACCATCGCGTGCACCGCCTCGGTCAGAAAGCGCCCGTCGACGTGCACGCGCATGGGGCGACGGCTCCACCCCTCACCGGGGACGTTCGAGCTGCGACCCTTGGCGGACAGGACGATGCGCCGTGGTTCGAGCTCGATCGTGATGCTGTCGCTGCCGGCCAGATCGGTGAGCGCCCGGCCGACGTCCGATCGCTGCAGCGTGATCTGCTCCCCCCGGTCGCGTTCGGTGAGGATGCGCTCGTAGTCGGGGAACCCCTCGCCTCTATCCCCGATGGTCGCGCAGCTCCCGTCCAGCACCGCGCTCAGCGCGCCCTGGTCATCCTGGGCGATCACCGCCGCCGTGGCAGTCTCGAGCCGCTGCTGGAGGCGCGCCAGCCCGCGCGCGTCGATCACGCCGCGCAGCGCTGCGCTGCCGACGCGTTCCGGTACCACGTCACGTACGGCCAGCCGGTAGCTGTCTGTGGCCACCAGCCGCAGCGAGTCATCCTTGGTCTCGACCCAAACGCCTGCAAGCTCCGCGCGCACTTCCGGGTCGGCCGCGGCGAAGCTGACCTGGCGCAGCGCGGCCGCCAGCACGGCGGCCGCGACAGAGCAGGTGCGTGGTGGCGCCTCCTGTTCTGCGTCGAGCGTCCGGCGCAGCTCGTCAACGAGCGTTTCGACGGCGCTCGCGCGCTCGCGGAAGGCTGCCGCATGCGCGTCCAGGATGGCCCGACGCTCCTCCCGCGCCGCGCCCAGGTAGCGGCGCAGCGGCGCCAGTGGCAGCTCGGCTGCCCGCAGCCGGTAGACGAGCCTTGCCTGCCCCACCTGCCCTTCGCCGTAGCGACGGTAGCCGTTCTCCGGGTCCACCTGCGCGGGCGTGAGCAGTCCCGTCTGGTCGTAGAAGCGCAGCGCGCTGCGCGATAGGCCGCTGCGCGCAGCGAACTCGCCGATCGTCAGCATTCGCTCCACGCGCCCAAGGAAACACCCTGAACCTACTCGAAGGTCAAGTCGGTTCGAGCGTGCATGCGTGTGGACGGCCAGGGCGCCGACATGACACCGGCGCGCCCGTCTCAGCGCGACGGCGTAATCCCCAGCCCTTGCTCGACCAGGTCGAGTATGCGCCAGAGCTCCCGCGTCGGCACGTGGGGGTTGCACAGCGGCGAGCGGGTCGGGTCGTGGAGCAGCTGACCGCACAGCGCCAGCGCCTGCGGGCTGCAGCTCACGCGCGGATCGGCGACTGAGTCGGCGAGCCCGCGCAGGCGCGGTGCGCAATCGTCGACGCGCCCCGGGTCGACCATGATCTGCACCTGGGACCCAGGCGCGATCACACGCAGGGCAAGCCGCAGCCCCTGCGCCAACCGCTCGCGCTCGCGCCGGCTTGAGAGGCGCGCGCCGTATGCGCGTACGGAGCCGATCGCGAGCGCGTCCCCCTGGGCCACCAGCCTGACGAGTAGTCGCCTACGGTCCGTGCGGGCAATCCCGGAGAGCCCGAACGCGGCTAGTGCCCCGACTCCAAGTGGCACGCCTGGCCCGGCAGGACTCACGCTGATCAGGATCGCAGCCGCGCCTGCCAACAGCACACCCAGCGCGGCGAGCTGGCGCGCCCGTCGCGCCAGCTCTTCGAGACGGCGAGCGGCGGTGTGGAGGTCGAGCGGCTCCTGCTGCAGCAACCCTGGCATGAGCACAATTGTGACGAGTCGCCTGAAGCTCTCATCAAGCAGCTCCAGGCTCAGCACCGGCCGTCGCCGGTCACCGGCAGAGACTCAGCCGGACACCAGCTGGTGGTTGCGCAGGCCCCGCTTGCGGTCGAGTACCAGCAGCGCTCCATGCAGCACGCCTTCGGCGTACTCGCTGCCCGGGTTGATGCACACACTCCTGCCGACCTTGGTCATGCCGCGCGACTCGTGGATGTGGCCGTGCAGAGCAACCAGTGGCTGGTAGCGCTCGATCAGCGAGCGGACCGCTGCCGATCCGGCGGGTGCCATCGCGACCGATCCGCCCCGCACCACCGGCTTGAGCGACTCGTCCAATTCGGGCGCCTGGTCGAGCGCGGTCCCCTTCGGCGGGACGTGCAAGTTGAACACGCTGCGTGACGGATCATCGAGCGCCGCCACCAGCTGCTCGAGGTGCGCTGCCAGCTCCGGCTCGGGCAGCTCACGGGGCGAGTTCCACGGGGTCGGGTTCGCGTATCCGCAGGAGAGCATCTGGATGCCCTCGCCGAGCTCCACGGGCACGTCCTCGCAGCTGACGTTGAGCGCTGAGGCGCCCAGCACCTCCTGTAGCTCCGGCTCGTCGTCGTTTCCCAGCATCACGTAGAGCCGGGTGTGGGAGCCTCGAAGGCGTTCCTCGGCGAGCTTCAGCCAGCGCCTGACGCTATCCGCCATGGCACGGTTGAAGAGCGCGGTCACGGCCGCCTGGTCTCCGTGCGCCTGGGCCAGTTCCTCCTCGGTGGTCACGTACGGGTAGAAACCACGGTTGCGGATCTGTGTCTCGATTGCATCGAGCTCCGCTTCCGGGGCAACCCGCTCACCGATCACCTCGGGCGCCCGCAGCCCGTTTGCGTCGCGCATGATCGGCACCACCGCCTTGCCGGTTATGTCCCCGCCCATCACCAGGACATCGACCTCGTAGAAGGCCCCGGCGTTGATGAACTTCCGCCACAGCCGATCCGATCCGTGGATGTCGGATGCGTAATAGACCTTGATGCTCAACGCGTTACCTCCTCGGGCACCTCGTACCAACGCTTGCGTCTACCGATCCGCGCGCGCATCTTCCATGCGCCCGTCTTGGGCGCTGCCTCCAGGCCACCGCGGACCTCTGTGATCCTGTCCCGGAGCAGCGTCGCCCGCTCGGCGTCGAGACCGAGTGCGTCGACGATCGCCCGCAGCGCGTCGAGGTTGTCGGTCACGGTCGTGTAGAGCCCCCAAGACGCCGCGCAGACCTCGCTCACCTCCGCGAGGTTGAGCGCGCCCGGCCCGTCGGCTTCGCCCGGCCGGTGATCGAGCAGGAGCATCGCCGTGTCCGTCAGGTCTTTGCGGTTGACCTCGGCTACCTGGAGCTTGGCAAGCAGCAGCTCGGCGGCCGGGAGGCAAACCGACTCGACCTCGAGGCGGCGACTGAAATCGAGCTTGTGCGACATCTCGAACTGGTCCAGAAAGACATCGATGTGGTAACTGGAGTCCGGTGCGTGATAGAGCAGGCGGCTCGCGCCGTGGGTGGCGTTGAAGACCCGCTCGGGGACGTAACCCTCGTGCTCGAGCAGCTCGCGCAGGCGGCGCGAGCCGCCCTTGTGAGCGACGAGGTCGATGTCTCCGTAGTCACGGCCGAGGAGCTGGCGCGTCTGCTCGGTGCAGCGCAGCCAGATGGCCACGCCGCCGAACAGGCGTAGCGCCAGCTCGTTCTCGTCCGCGCGTCTGACCAGCCGCGGGGCCTCTTCTGTGAGTGCCCGGATCATTCCGGGGGAATCTCCCGGAACGTGTTGGCCAGGGAGATCCCCTGGCTCTTGCGGTATGCGGAGACGCCGATGTACCAGACCGCCGCGATGATCGGCGCCACGAACACCTTGACCATTGGCGCCCAGCCGAGCGTGCCGCCAAAGCCCGTGTTCAGGGCCTCGTAGATGACGAACGCCCAAGAGAGCGCCGAGACGGCCGCGAGCACGGTGATCGTGGGCACGCCCGCGAGCTTGAACTTGGCCCAGCCCGGCGCCTCGTCGTGCATCGTGGGCCGGCGGTAGGGAACCGAGCCGGCGGCGATCGAGACGACGATGAACGCCAGCCCCATGATCACGATCACGTTCAGCAGGAACGCGCCGAGCCCCTGGTAGATGTTCAGGTAGTTCAGCAGTTCGACGACCAAGCCGACGATCACGGTCGCGATCACGGGCGTGTGGAAGCGGTCGGAGACGTCGGTCACCCGGGTCGGCGCGAGCCGGTCAAAGGACCATGCGAACAGGTTGCGAGTGCCGAGCAAGAAGCCGGTCGGTGTCCACCAGAAGATCGCGAGCAGGAAGCAGGCGACCACGATCACCTGCAGCACCTGGCCGCCGGGCAGGAACTTGACCAGCTGCGGCAGGTAGGGCGCAAACGAGAGCGAGTAGTGGCTCGTGCCACCACCGAGGCCGAGATACACGAGCGACCCGAAGAACTTGAAGCCGAAGTACTTGTAGACCAGCAGCGACGCGATCGCGTAGATGACGACGGCGGCCAGCAGGCCCCCGATGATCGAGGTGACCGCCGTACGGCGAGCGTTCTTGATCTCGCCGGCGAAGTACCCGGTCCACTGAAAGCCCGTGTAGACCTGGAAGCAGTAGACCATCGCGGCGATGGTCGCGCCCAGGGCGATGCCGCCGCCGACGTGGAAGCCGAGCTTGCCGGCGCGGCTGATGATGGCGGCGTAACTCGCTCCGGCTCCGTGGTCCCACCGGCTGATGAACCCTGTGTGGCTACCGAAGAGCATCAGTGCCAGCCAGATGGCCATCCCAATCCAAACGATCGCGAAGGTGGCCTTCATGTAGCGTGCGATCGACCGCACACCGACGACCATCAGCGCGGTGAAGATGGCCGTCAGCACTGTGGCGATCAGCATCATCTCGCCGTGCGACGGATTGTTGATCCACTTCCCGCTGATGCCCGCCACGTACCCAAACGCCGGCAGCACGATCGAGAGCATGAACGTGAAGTTGAATGCCACCCAGGTCAGGAACACGAAAGTCAGCGAGAAGTTGACGACGAAGCCCAGGAACGGATGCAGCGTGCGCGAGACCCAGACATAGTCGCCGCCAGATCGAGGCATCAGGCTCGTGAAATACAGGTATACGAGCCCGAAGCAAGCCACGAGCGGCGTCGCGATCAAGAACGCCAGGAACAGGTTGGCGTGCGGCCAGAACTGCGGTGCGAACCCCATCACCTCGGTGATGCCAACCGGGATGAGCACCGCCGAGAACACAAGGTTGAAGGCGTCGAACGCGCTCAGTTCGCGAACCAGCCCGGTCGCATTACGCGTGAACAGGCTTGGACCGCCTCCCGGCCCGGCAACTGTGGTTGTACTAGGCCCTTCCATCGTTACCCACCCCTTTCCGACTGACGCACGGCGCGGCCGCGAGTCAGTCCATGAATGCTCCTCCGTTGACTGCAATTGCCTCTCCGGTGATGAACCCGGCGTCCGGGCCGGCGAGGAAGGCGATCACCCGCGCCACGTCCTCCGGTGTCTCCAACCGTCGCATCGGTGTGTCGGCGACCCACAGCGCCTGGACCTCATCCGTCGGGACGCCGCGGAGCGCCCCTTCCCAGGCGAGCTCACGCTCCTGCATCGGTGTGGCGACGTAACCTGGGCAGACGCTGTTGACCCGGATGCCGTCACCGGCCAGCTCGTAGGCCATCGCCTGCGTGAGGCCGACAACGCCGAACTTCGAGGCGACGTAGTCCGAGAGGAACGGGACCCGTCCCTGCTTGCCGGCCATCGACGCAGTGTTGATGATCGTCCCGCCCCGACCGGACCGGCGCATCACGCGCGCAGCCGCCTGGCCGCACCAGAACACCGCCTCGAGGTTGACGGCGAGCGTGCGCCGCAGCTCCTCGAGCGTGACCTCGGTGAACGGCGCCATGTGAGAGATGCCGGCGTTTGACACCCAAACGTCAAGCCGACCGAGCCGCCTGTGGACCGACTCCGCGATCGCGGTGACCGCCTGCGGGTCGGTCACGTCCAGCTGGCTCGCCTCGGCGTGCTGGAGCTCGTCTGCGACTCTCACGCACGCGCTCTCATCCAGGTCGGTGATGACCACGTGGTATCCACGACTGGAGAGTTCGCGAGCTGTCGCAGCACCGATCCCCGAGCCACCTCCCGTGATCGCTGCCACGGGCCGGGATGACTGCTCGCCGGCCTGCGCCGCGCCGTCGGCGGCACCTCGCCTGAGACTCTCTGTCACTTGGTCGCCTCCGTTGATAGTTGATGGGAGCTGCCGGCGAGCGACTCTCCCAGCTGCCGGTAGAGCTGGTAGTGCTCGTCGTAGAGGCCACGCGTCTGCGCACGCGGCTCATAGCTCTCGCCGAGCGTGACCATGTCTGCGACGGCCTCCCAGCCGCTGACCGCACCGGTCCCGACGCCTGCCGCAAGCGCCGCACCGAAGGAGGCGCCTGGATGGTTGACAACGGGCCGCAGTGGCACACCCAGCACGTCGGCGATGATCTGCTTCCACACGCGCGAGTCGCTGCCGCCGTTGGTCACGCGCGCCTCGCCGAGCGTGACCCCGAGCTCGCCGAAGACCTCAAAGTGGTGGCGGAAGCCGAAGGCCACCGCCTCCAGGGCCGCGCGGTGCAGGTGGCCGCGGCGGTGTCCCAGGTGCAGTCCCACGAAGGCACCGCGCAGCCGCGGGTCGTGCAGCGGCGACTTCTCGCCGAGGAAATATGGAAGGCAGATGATCCCGCCGGCGCCCGGCGGAGTCGTCGCCGCCTCCGCATCCAGCCTCTCCAGTGCTTCCCCGCCTGTCAGCGCCGCCAGCCACCGTATGAGGCTGCCACTCGTCGCCATGCAGCCGTTCGGAAGCCAGCCGCCGGCCGGGTGCGCGTCCAGGTACAGCCGGCGGTCGACGATCGGTTCATCGGAGACCGCGAGCACATCACCGGCCCCACCGAGCTTGATCAGCCAGTCCCCGGCGACGAGCAGACCGGCTCCGTATGCTGAGAGCACGTGGTCAGCGCCACCGACGACGATCGGCGTGCCCGGCCGCAGCCCGGTCTGCTCAGCCGCCGCAGCGTTGACGACGCCGACGACGCTCGCTGGCGAGCGCACCTCCGGGATCAGGCGCCGGTCGATCGCGACGCGCTCGAAGAGCGCATCGAGCGGCTTCCCTCCGAGCGTGAAGAGCCCGCTCTCCAGGGCCCAGTTACGCTCCACATGCGGCTCTGCGCCGAGCTTGCGCGCCACCCAGTCGTATGAGCCGACCACCGCCTCGGCGCGCGCAAGTACCTCTGGCTCGTGGCGCGCAAGCCAGCGCAGCGTGGGCGCGACCGACTGCTGGGTGAGCGCGGAGCCGGTGAGTGCCACCAGGTCCAGATCGGCCAGCAGGCCGGCCAGCTCGTCGAGCTCGACGGTCGCACGTGCGTCGTTCTGCAGGATGGCGTTACGCAGCGGCTCGCCGCTGGCGTCCAGCACGAGCACGGCCGGGACCATCCCCGAGCAAGCCACAGCCTCGACCTGGGCAGCGTGCACGCCGGAGCGACTTGTCAGCTCTCGCACACACGCGCAGACTCCCTCCCACCACTGGACCGGGTCCGCCTCCGCCCAGCCGGGCTGCGGAGACTCGAGCGCGACATCGCGGCGCGCGGTCGCCTGTACGCCGTGTCGTGCGTCGACGGCGGCAGCCTTGACGCCGGAAGAGCCGATGTCCAAGCCGAGCAGCATGGCCTTCAGGCAACGCCCACCGCGCGCGCCTGGTCTACGAAACGCAGCGCCCGCTCGCGGTCGACGGGATTCCAGGTATAGCCGTCAACCTTCAGGTCGCTGCCAACGATGCAGCCGTCGGCGACGCGCAGGTAGTCGGCGATCGTCGCCGCCTTGGCGCCGGTGTTGAGCAGCACCGGTACTTCCGCGGGCACAGCCTCACGGACCTCCTCGAGCAGCGCCCGCCCGGGCTCCGCGCCGGCCATCGGCCCCGAGACGAGGATCGCGTCAGCGAGGCTCGAGACGACCGCGGAGCTAGCGGCCTGCGCGGCGCTGCGTCGCCCGATGGGCGATGCGAACTCGGGCGTGATGTTCATGAAGATCGCCAGTTCGTCCGCGTCCAGACGGCGACGCTCACGCAGAACCTCAGCGGCGGTCCCCTGCCATAGCCCCATGTCCGACTCCCACGCGCCGGTCAGAACCTCGCGCATGAAGCCCGCCTCGGTGGCGACTGCGACAGCCAGCGCACAGCGCGCATCCCAGAGAAAGTCCACACCGAACGGGAGACCGTAAGGCTTGCATTCCGTCACCACACGGGTCATGGCGGCGGCCGACTCGAGCCCCGCCTGCAGCTCGTATGGGCGATCACCCTCGTTGCAGAACAGGAAGCCGTCGAAGCCGACGTCGATCAGTATCTCCAGGTCTCGCTTGACCGCTCCCACCAGACCGCCGACGCCGGCGGCCGCGTCGTATAGCGGCGTCCCGGGCAGCGGCGGGACGTGCACCATTGCGATGAGCGGCTTGGGGCCATCAAAGATGCGTGCGAAGCGTGAGCCCATTTAGACCTCCAGTGGCGTGACCGAGACAACCTCTACACCTGCGTCGCGCACGGCGACAAGCGCCGGATGATCAGGCGGCGCGTCCGAAATCAGCACGTCGGCAGCGGCGATCGGCGCCACCGTCGCCAGGCAGATGCGATCCAGCTTTGACGCGTCGGCGAGGACCACGCAGCGCGAAGAGGCAGCCAGCGCCGCCCGCTTGATCTGGGCATCTTCGAGGCTGTACTCGGTGAACCCCTTCTCGGGATGCAGCCCGCCCACGCCGAGGAACATCACGTCGCAGTTGAGCTCCGCGAACGTGCGCTCAGGACCCGCGCCGATCAGGCTCAGCTCGCCCGGCCTGACCTCGCCGCCGGTGACGATCACGCGGATGCTGGGCTCGCTGGCGAGCTCGACGGCCGCACGGATGTTTGCGGTTACGACAGTCAATCCAGCCCGCTCACGCAGTACCCGCGCGAGCTCGAGGGCGGTGCTGCCCACGTCCAGGACCGCCGTCTCGCCGAACTCGACATACGCGGAGGCGGCTTGCGCGATCGCCCGTTTGGCGTCCTGCGCCTCCACGACCCTGCTGGCGAACGGTGGTTCGTAGCTACGGCTGACGGTCGCCACCGCGCCGCCCATGACACGCCTCGCCAGCCCCTGTGACTCGAGCGTCTCGAGGTCCCGGCGGATCGTCATCTCTGAGACCTCAAACCTGCGCGCCAGTTCTGTGATCCGGACCTTGCCGCGCTGCACTACCAGCGCTTGGATCTCGGTTCTCCGCTCGAGTGTGCCCATGTGTGCAAAGACTCTAACCAGACTGTGAGTTTTTCACAAGCCATATGAGCAATTTTTTCTTCGCCTTGCGCCGTCGGCACTGCCGGCGCCCTTCGCCGCCGGCTCTGCTGCACGCCACAATTCACGCGAGCGCCATGGCAGACCACAGACGAGCGGCAGCAACTACGTGACACGCGCCCACAGCGGAGTACTGGCCGGGGACGGTGAGCTCGTCGTGATGCGCGACCCGGACCGGCCGACGGGGCGGCTGCTGCGCCAGGACGGGATGGATGCGTCGTACGTCGATCTGGGCGACGCCCGGCACCTGGAGTTCGACTACCTGCGCTGGGCCAGGCTGGTGCTGCGCTCCGCGCAGGCGCGGAGCGTGGTCCACATCGGCGCAGGCGCCTGCGCGCTGGCACGGGCGCTGCTGGCCGACGATCCGGGATCACGGCAGCTGGCCCACGAGCTCGATGAGCGCGTGCTGGCGCTCGCGCGGGCGCACATGGGGCTGCGACGTCAGCCGGGGCTCAAGGTGCGCGCCGGCGACGGCCGTGAAGGTCTGCGCGGACTCGTTGACGGGGGTGCCGATGCGGTCGTGATCGACGCCTTCACAGGCGCGCGCGTGCCCCGGCACCTGGTCACCGTCGAGGCGCTGCGCGACTGCGCGCGGGTTGCGCCGCTGACGCTCGTCAACGTGGTTGACACAGCTGGGCTCACGGACGCCCGCGCGATCGCCGCGGCGCTTCGCGAGGTTCACGCGCACGTGGCGGCGCTGGCGTCTCCGAGGCGCCGCGGCAACGTCCTGCTGTTCGCCGCAAGCCCGATGCCGGATCTGCGGGGCATCGAGTCAGGCGCCGCCGGCGACCGCTCCCCCGCGCGTCTGCTGCGCGCCAGCGATCTGACCGGCGGAGAGGCCTGCGCGACCGCTGAGACGAATCGCGCGCGGCGCTTCAGGTGACGCCGAGCTCGCGCAGATCCGCCTCCAGCAGGCTGGCGATGTGGCGGTAGCCGCGGTTGTTCGGGTGGCCGGCGGCGTAGTTGATCATGGTCCGGTCATCGCCGGTGCGTTTGACCCAGGAGCCCGTGAACCAGTGCTGCGCGATCGGGTCGATCCAGAGCGTGCCCGGGACGCGACGCTGCGCCGCGTGGATGGCGCTGTTGACGTAGAGCGCCTTCCGATCCGGAAAGCCGTTCAGCCAGATCGGGCCCAGCACCACGATCGTCGCCTGTGGCAGCGCCGCCCGCAGCGCCCTCAGGTCGCGCAGCGCGGCGGCCCCCGTCTGTGTGTAGGGGACGTGCGGCATGGCGTCGTTGTGGCCGCTTGCGACGATCACCACCCGCGGCTGGGCGGCGATCACGGCCGACAGGCCGGCGGCGATGTTCTCGTGGTCACGGATCGCGACGCGCACATAGCCGCTGCCGGGCAGGCCCACGACGCGGGCAGTCCAGCCCTCGGCTCGAGCAACCAGATACGCATAACCGTCAGTCGGTTGCGTGGCGCCCACGCCAAAGGTGTAGGAGTCGCCGAGGAAGGCCGCGTCGAACGGGGGCCGTGCCGTCGCCGGTGTCGCCGCATGGGGCTCTGCCGCATGCGCCACGACCGGAACCCTGAGCAGCGCGACCATCACGGAGATGGCCGCCACGCATGCGGCGGCGGATACGCCGAGCCTGTGAAATGAGCGTTCGGGCACTCGCTAGCTATCGGCAAGCCAGCCGGACGCTTGAGCCTTCCACGTCCAACCGGCCGGGTACGGGCCGCGCTTGACAGCGCGGTCAACCGGCGCTGACCGCGAGCCGGGCGTCCGCGCAAGCGCGCGCGGACGCCCGCGTGGGATGATCCAGTTCATGTGCGCAGGCTTCCTGATTCGAGTCGACAGCCACGGCCGACGCAAGCGCGCGCGGATCCACGTAGGCAGAGGGAGAGTGTAGGTGACCAGGGTCGGCTGGATCGGGACCGGCGTGATGGGCGCCTCCATGTGCGGGCATCTGCTGAGTGCCGGCCACGAGCTGACCATTCACACACGCACACGCGAGCGCGCCGCCGGCCTGATCGCGCGCGGCGCGCGCTGGGCCCAGACGCCGGCCGAGGCCGCCACCCAGGCCGAGGTGACCTTCACGATCGTCGGCTACCCAGCGGACGTGCGCGAGGTGATCCTGGGTGAGCACGGGGTGCTCGTGGGCGCGCAGCCCGGCAGTGTGATCGTGGACATGACCACCAGCGAGCCCGCGCTCGCACAGGAGATCTTCCACACGGCCGCCGAGCGTGGCGTGGCGAGCATTGACGCGCCGGTCTCAGGCGGTGATGTCGGCGCGCGCAACGCCAGCCTCGCGATCATGGTCGGCGGCGAGCCGGCGACGGTC
>DAIDME010000008.1 GCA_027449125.1 Solirubrobacterales bacterium
GCTCGGCACCCACTCAGACCACATCCTGTTGGCTGACGCTGCCAGGCAGCGGCTGTTTACGGCCGTTGGGGCGGCGATCGACGCCGCCGGCGGGAGCTTCGAGCTGACCTACGAGACGGCGATGCTGCTGGCGCGCCGGCGCTAGACCGCGGCCTTAACCGTCCGTTTCACCGCCCGCACCGCACGCTTTATCAGGCGCCGCGCCACCCGGTAGGTGCCGGTCGCGCCGAGCGCGATCGTGATCAGGCCGGCGACGACCGCCACGACGGCGAGCAGCACCGGCCAGTGGCGGCGCAGGAAGGCGCTCGCGCGGCCGAGGTACTCCTGGGCGTGGTCTCCGGCAAAGGTCAGCGCCGCCATCATCGCCAGCTGTGGCATCACGAAGCACACGTTGAAGAGGCCGATCAAAAAGAGCCGACGCGGTACGTCGACGCCCGAGCCGATCACGGCCGTGAGCGCGCCGAAATACGGAAACGCGGTGGGCAGCTCGATCGCCATGATGCTCGCGCCGAGCAGCCAGTGTGCGCGGTTGCGCCCGGTGAAGACCGGCAGCTGTCGGGCGCCGAGCCGGTCGCGGTGCACCCACAGCAGGCCGGCGGCCACCAGCAGCACCACCCCTGCCAGGGACTCGAGCACGTGGCGCGCGGTCGGGTCCGGCCGCGGCACGAGCGAGAGGATCAGCTGGCCGGGCCCGAGCGCGATCAGGGCCCCGCCCAGGAAGTAGATCGTGAAGACCCCGGCCGTGAACTGCGCCAGCGCGTTGCGGGCGCGGGGCTGGGAGGCGATGTAGAGCGCCGGCGCCACGGTCGATGGGTTCAGCGAATCCGCCAGCCCGACCGCGATCATGATGCCGATCAGCCGCAGCATTGCAGCGACATTCTGGCGGCCGCGGCGCTTGGCTGCGGACTGTTGCACGCGACGCGCAATACTCGGGGCCTCATGCGCGTGGCCGTACTCGACGATTACCACCGGATCGCCCAGACGCTCGCCGACTGGGGATCGCTCGGTGTCGAGGTCGACTTCTTCGACCGGCCGATCCCGCGCGGGCAGCTGCCGGCGGCGCTGGCCGGCTACGACACGCTCGTGCTGATGCGCGAGCGCACGGCCTTTCCCGGGGATGTTCTGGAGCTGCTGCCGGCGCTTCAGGTGGTGGTCACGACGGGGATGCGCAACGCGTCGCTCGACGTGGAGCACCTTGCGCTGAGGGGGGTGCGGGTCTACGGGACGGGGATCCCCGGATACGGCGGCACCGCGCTCGAGCCGCCGCCGGGCGTGCCGAGCACGGTCGAGGTCGCCTGGGCGCTGATCTTCGCGCTCTCAAAGCGCGTCACGGCGGAGGACCGGGCGTTGCGCGAGGGCATCTGGCAGCAGGGACTGCCGACCAACCTCGCTGGCGCCACCCTGGGGCTCGCCGGGCTCGGCAGGCTCGGCGCGCAGATGGTGGCGCCGGCGAAGGCGTTCGGCATGGATGTGATCGCCTGGAGCCAGAACCTGACGGCCGGGCGTGCCGACGCGGCCGGCGCGCGACTCGTGAGCCGTGCCGAGCTGTTCGAGCAGGCCGACGTGCTCTCGATCCACCTGGTGCTCTCCGAGCGCACGCGCGGGCTGATCGGCGCCGGTGAGCTCGCGCTCATGAAGCCGAGCGCCCACCTGGTCAACACATCCCGGGGTCCGATCGTCGACGAGCCCGCGCTGGTCGAGGCACTGCGCGAGCGGCGGATCGCCGGGGCCGGCCTGGACGTCTACGACACCGAGCCGCTGCCACCGGATCATCCGCTGCTCGCGCTCGAGAACACGGTGCTCACGCCGCACCTCGGCTATGTCAGCGCGCAGGCGCTGGCGGAGATGTACCGCCAGGTCGTGGAGGACCTGGCGGCGCACCTGCGGGGCGAGCCGATCCGCGTGATCGCCTGAGCGCGCCGCCGGGTCGCCAGCCGCTACACTCACCAGCGCGCCGGGTGGCGTGCGTCAGCACGCATTGGATCACGGCGCGCATCAGTTCAACCGCGTTCGGGGACTACACACATGGCCCGTGGAGACGTGCGGATCGCTGCGACCCTCGCCTGCGAGGAGTGCAAGCACCGCAACTATCAGACCAACAAGAGCAAGCGCAACAACCCCGAGCGGCTGCAGCTGCGCAAGTACTGCAGGTGGTGCAAGCGGCACACCGCGCACCGTGAGACCCGTTAGGCGGCGGCGAGGTTTCAGGTGGCTGACCCCGATCAGCTCGATGAGCTGGACGAGCCCCAAGCGCGAGCTGGACTCGGCCACGCGCCACGCCAGTCGGCACCCGCTAGGCTTGTCGGGTTCCTGCGCGGGAGCTGGCGCGAGCTTCAGCGCACACAATGGCCCAACCGCCAGCAGGTGATGCAGGCCACGGGTGTCGTCATCGGCTT
>DAIDME010000009.1 GCA_027449125.1 Solirubrobacterales bacterium
TGGTCGTAGCTCTTGCTGACTGCGTCGAATTCAAGCGAAGCCATCTCTCTCTCCCTCTGTATGCGGCGGTGCTAACCCTTGTTGGTAGACATCTGATCTCGAGTCACGGCATCGTCACCCGCGAACCGTCCCACGGCGGAGAGGGTCCCTCCGGCGGCGGGCGCCGGCAGGGCGCGCAGATCCTCTCCGTCCTGCTCGATGGGCAGCGGGTCCGAAAGCTCTCCGACGAATTCCCCATCACGCTCGAGGATGAAGCACATGAAACGGGTGTCACCTGCTCCGAGGCTGACCAGCTTGCCCGCATAGCCGGTCCCGACGGGGCCGGTGGACGGCAGGACCGGTCCTGCCGGGAAGCGGAACGGTCCCAGGGGTGCGGCGGCGGACAGCGCGAAGGTGCCGGTCTGGCCAGGCGCTCCGAGGCGCTTGCCCCGGAGCGGCGCGTGATCTTCCGCGTGGCAGGAGATGAGCAGCCGGTAGCCGTCATCCAGCTCCACCAGCTGCGGCACCTCGGCCTGCGCCACCTCGCCCGGCTCGGTGATCGGCGGGCCGACCTCCCAAGAGACGAGGTCCCTGGACCGCGCCTGCGCAACCACGCCGGCGCCGTCGTCGGGGCCGGTGACGGCACGCGCGGTGATGAGCGCATGGAAGTGGTCGTCCGCGCCGATGCGAACGAGGTACGGGTCGCGCCACGATTCCTGGCGCGAGGGGTTGTTGGCGCGCGTCTCATACCAGCGCGGATCGGCCTCCAGCACCGGGTTGCGCGCGTCCTTGCACCACGTGATCAGGTCGCTTGAGACAGCCAGCCCGATCCGTTGCACCAGGCCCGCTTCGGCGGTGCTGATGCCGGTGTAGAGCATGTACCAGAGCCCGCCGTGCGCGATCACGCTGCCGGTCCAGATCGCGAGGTCGTCCCACGACCCCCTGGGCCCCGGGAGCAGGGCGTCGGGGAGGACCTCCCAGGCGGTCATGTCTGTCGAGACGGCATGGCCGACGGTGGCATGGTGGTGGCGCAGGTCGGGGTCGCCGAGGCTGCGCGGTGCCTGCAGGTAGAAGACGTGCTGCCACGGTTCGTCTGTGGCCAGCCAGAAGTCCCACACCCACTTGTCGTCGAGCCGCAGCGCCACGGTTAACCCTTGACCGCGCCCTGGAGCATCGCCCGGATGAACTGGCGCTGGAAGACGATGTAGACGATCACCATCGGTGCCAGGATCAGCAGCGATCCCGCCGCCAGCAGCGGGATGTTGTCGCTGTACTGGCCCTGGAAGGCCCCGAGCGCGCCCGCCATCGTGCGGCTGTCGACGTTGGTCGGCACGAGCACCAGTGGCAGCAGGAACTGGTTCCAGGTCCAGATCGTCGTGATGATCGCCAACGAGATGATCGCCGGGCGCGCGAGAGGCACCTGAACGCCCCAGAAGATCTGCCAGGTGGTGGCACCGTCGCTGCGCGCCGCCTCAGTGAGTGAGGTTGGGACGTTGACGAAGTGGGCCCGCATCCAGTAGACGCTGAACGGCATGAAGAGGCCGATCAGCGGCAGGATCACCGCCATGCGCGTGTCGATCAGGTTGAAGCTGTTGAGCTCGTAGTAGAGCGGGATGATGATCCCCTCGAGTGGGAGCGTGAGCCCGATCAGGAAGAGCAGCATCACGGCCCGCCCGCCGAAGACGCGCAGCTGCCCGAGCGCGAACCCGGCCATGGTCGCGATCACAACCGTGATCGGGACCGTCCCCAGAACGATCAGCGCGCTCGACTTGAGGATCGGGCCGAGGTTGGCGACGTTCCAGGCGTTGATGAAGTTCTGCCACTGGGGGTGGACCGGCCAGCTCAGGCCGGTGGGAAAGGTGCCAACCGGGTGCAGCGCGGCGGTGAACAGACTGATGAACGGCAGCAGCGTCCAGAACATCAGCACCACCAGCATCACGCGGCCGCCGTAGGCGGTTGCACGCGACGAACTCATGACTCGTTCCCCCGGTTCACGTACCACTGGATCGGCACGATGCAGACGACGACCAGCACCACCAGGACGATCGCCAGCGCCGAGGCGAGGCCGACCTCGCGGTTGGTGAACGCCAGCAGATAGATCTCCAGGCCGGGCACCATGGTCTGGTTCGCCGGTCCCCCCTGGGTCGAGATGTAAACGATGTCAAAGGCCGACAGCGCGGCGATCATCGTCACGGTGAGGCAGACGCCTATCTCCTGACGGAGGCTCGGCAGCGTGATGTCGAAGAACTCGCGCACCGGTCCGGCGCCGTCGAGCTGTGAGGCTTCATAGAGCGACGGGTCGATCTTGCCCATGCCGACGGTCAAGAGCACCGTGCAGAAGCCGAGCATCACCCAGACGCCGATCAGGCCGACACCGGGCAGCGCGAACTGGAAGGAGCCGAGCCAAGCCTGCTTGGCCGCGCCGAGCCCGAGCAGTTTCAGAACCGCGTCGATGGGGGCGTAGAAGATCTGGTTGATCGCGCCGTTGTAGCCGAGTAGCCAGCTCCAGGCGATGCCGGCGGCGACGAGCGCCACCACCTGCGGCAGGAAGATCACGACGCGGGCGACGGTCCCGAGCCTGCCGGCGATCGCGCTGCGCATGAACGCGGCCAGCGCGAGTCCGAGCGCGGTCGGCAGGAACGAGAAGAAGATGATCAGGATGCCGGAGTGCTCGATCGCGCTGTACAGCGTCGCGTTGGTGAACACCTGGCCGTAGTTGGACAGGCCGACCCACTTGGCCGGATTGATCCCGTCCCAGTTGTAGAACGAATACTTGACGCTGTTGGCCAGTGGCCACAGCACGAACATGCCGTAGGCGGCCAGCGCTGGCAGTAGAAACAGCCAGCCGCGGGCCCGATCGGCCCTGACCAGGGTGCGCAAGCCGCCGAGGGTGCTCCCGGCGCCCAGAGGGCGCCGGGAGGTCGTGGCTGAGTTCAACATCGTTGCTCGCAGTCTTTTGGTGGCCGTCGGCCGCGGGCTAGCTCCCCTCGGACTTGTAGGCCGACTGGATCGAGCTCATCACCGCGGAGGGGCTGGTCTGCCCTGCAAACAGGGACTGCAGCTCGGGGGTCTCGCTCTCCGTGTAGATGGAGCCGTTGGCGTTGGTGATGAAGCCCATGCCCTGATTGTCCTTGGCGACCGCGACGCCGACCTGGATCGACTCCTCGGTGTTTGTGCCGGGCTTGGCCGACGGCACCGACAGCTTGGTCGGGCCGATCGGCGGCGCGCCGCCCTGCTCGACGTTCAGCTTCCTGGCGGCCGGGTTGGTCGAGACCCAGTTGAGGAAGTAGGCGGTGCACGACGGGTTCGGCGCCTTGGCCGCGATCCCGTACTGCAGCGGTCCGATGATCGCCGCCACCGGGCCGCCAGCCTTGACCGGGGGCATCGCGAAGAACCCGTACTTGCCGGGCTGGCTCGAGTCGAAGCTGCCGGCCTGCCAGTTGCCGTTGAACAGGAACACGTCCTTGCTGCCCGACGCCGTCCATTCGCTCATCGCGCCGCTGTAGGACTGCGCGGTTGCGTCCGAATTGAAGTAGCCGGCCTTGATCCAGCTGTCCAGAACCGAAGCCGCTCGCACGTTGGCGGGCGTGTCGATGGTGGCGCCCGGCTTGTCGTAGGACCAGTTGTTGATCGCCGTCACCGAGCCGTAGTCGGCCATCAGCTGCTGCAGCGGGAAAGTGAGGCCCGTAGGGACGGCGTTCCAGGTCTCGATCGGCGTCAGGCCGGCCTTCTTGGCCTTTGCGAACAACGCCTCGAGCTGCGCGAGCGTCTTGGGAGCGCCCTTCATGCCGATCTTCTTGGCCAGCGCCTTGTTGTAGTAGATGCCGGTGACCTGGTTGTTCAGGCCCCAGGCGTAGATGTTGCCGGTGTTCAGCTGCGTCCCGTTGGTGCGGTTCTGTGCCCAAACCGACGACGGGAAGGTGTTCCAGTGGTACTCGTTGTAGTACTTGTTGAGGCTGAGCAGCAGGTGGTCCTTGACGAGCCCTTCGAGGATCGGGAGCCGCACCAGGTCCGGGGCGTTCTTGCCGGCCAGGACCAGGGGCGCGTTGGTCGTGATCTCGGCGTAGGCGTTGGTGTTGATCTTCCAGTGAACCTTCGGGTACTGCTTGCTGAACAGCTTGGTCAGGTCGACGATGTCCGGGAAGCCGGTCTCGAAGTCACCGGTCAGCGTGACCGCCTTGGTGCCGCACGCCTGGGCGAACGTCGGCGTCGAACTCTTGGTCTTGGCTCTGGCGGCGGCCGCGATACCGGTGCCGCCGGCGAGCACGATGGTGCCGGCCAGGCACGCGGGAACCGCGGCGCGGCCGAGCCCGCGGCGAACCCGCCCTGGCTGCTGTCTGGTGACAGGCGATGCGCCGCGCTGCACGCGCGGCTGAACCTTCTGACCCATCTCTCTCCGTCCCTCCTCCGAGGTGTTGCCGTGGCCGATGAGCCCGCTGCGCGGCGCTGCCACAAGCGATCTCCCACGGCGTATCAGTCGTCGGGCGCAGCTGCGCTCCGTGCTCGACGGAGTGCTTTGGCTGTGCCCTGCTGAATCGGATCAGCAAGGGAATTCTTACACCCGCTCATGGTGCTTGTCAAGGGTCGCTGATAGCCTCGCGAGGGCAGTGGCTAAGAAGCGCGTAACGCTTGCGCAGGTGGCTCATGCGGCGGGTGTCTCGCAGACCGCCGCCTCTTACGCGCTCGCCGGGCGCGCCGCTGAGATGCGGATCTCGCCGGAGGTGGAGGCGCGCGTCAGGCGCGCGGCCCGCGACGCCGGTTACCGCCCGAACGCTGTGTCACGCAGCCTGCGGACGGGCAGCAGCCAGACCGTCGGCTTCATCTCTGACACGGTCGCGACCACGGCGTTCGCAGGGCACCTGATCTGGGGTGCCCTCGACCAGGCGCGCGAGCGCGACCACCTGCTGCTGATCGCAGAGACCGAGGGCGATCCGCAGCTCGAGCGCGAGTTGATGACGGCGATGCTCGACCGCGGCGTGGACGGGCTCATCATCGCGTCCATGTACACGCGTGCGATCGCGGTGCCGCCGGTCCTGATGGAGGCGCCTGCGGTGCTGCTGAACGCGTTTCCGGTCGGCGACGAGATGATCTGCTCGGTTGTGCCTGATGAGCGCGAGGCTGGGTGCGTGGTCGCCAGGACGCTGCTCGCATCGGGGCATGCGGATGGGATCTGCCTGATTGGCGCGAGCCCCCGGGGCGAGGGGCCGCAGGGCAGCCTGGCCTCCGTGCAGCGCCTCGAGGGGATCCTGAGCGTTCTGCACGCCGCGCGGATCGATGTCGCCGGAGCCGTGGGCTGCGCCGACTGGCAGCCCGCCCAGGGGCTCGAGGCGACGCGGCGCCTGCTCGCCGAGGTGACGCCGTCGGCGCTCATCTGCTTCAACGACCGGCTCGCCTTTGGCGCCTACCAGGCGCTCGCGGACGCCGGCCTCGAGGTTCCAGACGACGTCTCGGTCATCTCCTTCGACGACGACCCGCTGGCATCGTGGATCCGGCCCAGCCTCACGACGGTCGCACTGCCGCACTACGAGCTCGGCGCCGCCGCGGTACAGGTGCTGATGGATCAGCTTGAAGGACGGCCGCAGGAGTCAGCCGAACGCCTGGTTCGGAGGATCACGATGCCCCTGCGCGTGCGTGAGTCCGTGCGCGGCCTTGCCCACGACAGCGCCGGCGACGCGGCGGCGCGGGGCGCGGGCAAGCTCGTCGGGGCGGCGCCGGCCCGAGCCCACACGACCGTTCAGTAGCAGCCTGCGCGCCGCGAGCGCGTCCCGCCGCTCTCGCCCGCCGCGCAGGGCCGCGCGCGGATCACCGACCGTGACCGCCATCCGGCGGGCGGCGATCTTCGTCCGGCCAGCGGCCGTGCGCCGCCATGTGAGCGCGCTCGTGGGTGCTCGGCCAACGCCCGTGGGCGACGAGGAAGGCGCGCGCCTGCGCCTCGCGGTCACGCTCGTCGTCACCGCTGACGCCCATGCGCCAGAGGAAGTTGATCAGCCAGATCGATAGCCCCGCGCCGGCGAAGCCACCGAACGCAGAGGCGCCGAACGTGTCGAACCCGTCCGCCACCAGCAGCACCGTTCCGGCCAGGCACAGCGCCCCCGGAATCCACCAGCGCAGCAGGCGGACGCCGAGTGAAGCCGGCAGGCGCTGTGACCGGACGTTGAACGGGTTGCCCGTCAACTCAAGCCACGCCCGGCGACGGAGCCGCCCGCCCGCCCGTCGTCGCCGCCGCCGCCGGCACCTGACCGCACGGCGCCGTATCGGTGCACGAGCGGCAGGCCACCGTCCGGCTCCGAGTCCGGCTCGGGCTCTCCGCGACGCTCGCCGGCCGAGCCAAGCCGCGACACGAAGGCGCCGGCCACGCGCTGGGCGTGGGCCTTGGCCAGCTCGGCCCGTGCTCCGACGAATAGCTCATCGACCGTCGCAGACCACAGCAGCAGCCACCGCTCGAAGTGGCCACGGCGCAGAGGCGAGCGAGCGTTCAGCTCCAGGTGTGGCCGGAAGGCGCCGCCGCCGTAGCTGCGCGCACCCAGCAGCACCGTCTCCCAGAAGCTCGTGATCCGCGGCACATGCGCCTCCAGGTCAAGGTGGGCGACGTCGGTGAAGAGGTAGCCGATCACCGGATCGGCGAGCGCCCGCGTGTAGAACGCGCGGACCAGCGCCTCGCAGTCGGCGCGCATCCGGATGTCGTGGCGATCCTCTGTGGTTGGCACGGTCCCCGCGCTCAAGGATAGGTGGGCACGCCCACCAGCACCGGCGGGCCGAATGACAGGTGGACGATCGCGCCGCCGTCGGGTGCGTTGCCGGCGCTCACGAAGCCGCCGTGCGCCTCGGCCGCCTGCTTGACGATCGCGAGCCCGAGGCCCGAGCCCGGCATGCGGCGGGCATCGGCGGAGCGGTAGAAGCGCTCAAACACGTGCTGCAGGTCCTCGTCGCGAAAGCCGGGGCCGTGGTCGCGCACGCTCAGCACGCCGGCGTGCAGCCGCACCTCCACCTCCCCGCCGGAAGGGCTCCAGCGGCGGGCGTTGTCAACCACGTTGCCCACGGCGCGCGCGACCCGGTCGGCCGCATTCGCGATCGTCGTCGGCTCGACGTCGACCGTGAAGCGCAGGTCCGGGCTGCGGCGCATCGCCCGCTCGGCCGCCTCCCGCACGACCGCGTCCAGCTCGACCTCCTCGAGCTGCTCGTCGGGGCGGGCGCCGCGCGCCAGCTCGAGCACGTCGGCCACCAGCTGCGTGAGCTCGTCGAGCTCCGCGAGGATCGCGTCCTGCAGCCCCGCCTGCTCCTCCGCCGGCAGCAGCTCGGACTCGAGGAAGATCTGGACGTTGGAGCGCAGCGCGGCGATCGGCGTGCGCAGCTCGTGCGAGGCGTCGGCGATCAGGTGCCGCTGCGCCTCGACCGAGCGCTCCAGCGCCGCCAGCGTCTGGTTGAAGCTCGCCGCCAGCCGCCTGATCTCGACCGCGCCCTCCTCGCCCAGCCGGCGGGGCTCCTCGAGCGCGCTGGCGACCTGCTCGGTCTCGTCGGTGAAGCGCCGGATCGGTGCCAGCGCGCCGCGGGCGATCAGCGCGCCTACCAGCCCGGCCAGGAGGATCCCGCCGCCGGCCAGCAGCACGTCCGTGAGGGCCAGACCGCGCAGCGCCGCGTCCGTGCCACTGAGCGGCACCGCCACCTCAACCGCCTTGCGGTCGGCTGGATCGGGGACCACATAGATCTCGAGCCGCGTGCGCCTGACACGCGCCGTGAAGAAGTAGGCGCCGCGCAGCGTGCGCGCGACCGTCCGCACCCGCGAGGTGACCGGCAGCTGTGGCGGGCCGCCGCTCTGCGCGATCACGCCGCCATTGGCGCAGACCGACTGGAAGTAGCCGGTGGGGCCGCCAAGCGCGGCCTCGATGCGGTCTTCGCCGGCCATCTTCGTAAACGCGCAGGCGTCGAGGCCGGCGTCGCTGTCGCCGACGCCTGGCCTGCCCCCGGCGCCCCGCTGGGCGCCGGGGACGCTGGAGCGTCCAGGGGGCGCGCCGCCCGGCTCGACCACGGGCTGCGCAAGCCGTGTGAGCTCGGACCTGATCTGGGCGATCAGCCTCGCTCTGGTGGTGAGGTAGCTGACCGGCGCGAAGACCAGGCAGACCGCTGCGACGGCTACGGTCGCCGCCGCTGTGATGCGGCGATGGAGGCTCACTGTTCCCGCAGAACGTAGCCGACGCCGTGCACCGTGTGCAGCAGGCGTGGCTCGCCGTGCGCCTCGAGCTTGCGGCGCAGATAGCCGATGTAGACCCGCAGCGAGTTGCTGGTGACGCTGATGTCGTGTCCCCAGATGCGCTCGTACATGACCTCGGTGCGCAACACCCGGCGCGGGTTGAGCATGAACAGCTCGAGCAGCTGGTATTCGGTGCGGGTCAGCTCGATCTCGCGCTCCCCGAGCCTCGCGGCGTGCGCGTCGGCGTCCAGCTCGAGCGGCCCGAAGCGCAGCGCCCTGCCTTCGGCCTCGGGCAGGTGCCGGCGCATGATCGCCGCCAGGCGGGCGCGCAGCTCGCGCACGTCGTAGGGCTTGATCAGGTAGTCATCGGCGCCCGCCTCGAGTCCGGCGACGCGATCCTCGACGCCGTCACGGGCTGTCAGCATCAGCACCGGCGTGCGGTCGCCGATCGCGCGCAGGCGCCGGCAGACCTCGATCCCGTCGAGCTTGGGCAGGCCCAGGTCGAGCACCACCACGTCTGGGATCGACTCGGCCAGCGCCAGCAGGCCCTGCTCACCATCGGCCGCCGTGACCACCTCGTAGCCCGACAGCAGCAGCGAGCGCCTGATCGCCTGGCGTACGGCGTCGTCGTCCTCGATCACCAGTGCGCGCACCTGTGGTCGCCCCCAGCCCTCAAGCCTCCGAGGTGGTGAGCGCCGGGAAGCCATCCGTCATGCGTGTGTCACCGCCGTCGAGCACGATCAGCGCCTCGTAGCCCGCTGTGTCTACCCAGTGCAAGCCCCGTTCGCCGGCGGCCACCAGTGCGGTGGCCAATGCATCCGCGAGCGCCAGATCCGGCCCGCAGACGCTCGCCGAGGTGACTCCTGAGGCGGGGCGTCCCGCGCTCACGTCCCAGATGTGGCTGCCGCGCTCATAGGTGCCCGAGGTGGCCACGGCGCCGTGCAGCTCGATCACGCTGGACAGGTGCTCAGGTGAGTCGGGTGAGCGGATCCCGATGCGCCAGGCATCCTGTGCCTGAGGCGCCCCGAAGCCGACGATGTCCCCCGCGGCGTTGACCAGGCCCGCCCCGACGCCGGCGCGAGCCAGCGCGCCGGCCGCCTCGCGCGCCGCCCAGCCCTTGACCAGGCCGGTCGGGTCGAGTCCGCCGGGCAGGCTCCAGGGGTCGAACCAGCCATCACTGAGCCGCTTGGCCTCCGCGCACAGCTCCAGCACGTCACCGATCTCGGGGGGGCACTGAGCGAGCGTCAGCTCGCCGCGGCGCAGCCGTGACATCGGGCTGTCAGTGCGGTAGAGGCTGAAGGTTGCGTCCACGCGGTGAAGCATCGCGCACGCGGCGGTCATGGCCTCGCGGGCCACGTCGATCGCGAGACCCTGGGGCCGCAGGTCAAACGACACGACGGTCCCCATCACCGGCTCGGCGCGGCGCAGGATCACCTCGGCCGCGGCCACTGCGCTCAGGCCTTCAGCTTGTCGATCGCCGCCTGCAGCGACTGCGCGTACGCGTCGGAGGTGTAGGTCGCGCCGGTCACGCCGTTGATGTTCGCGCTCTGGGCGCGAAGCGCCTCCTGGCGCAGCTGCGGCAGCGCCACCTGGTCGACCGTGCCCGAGTACGAGTCCGCCACGTTGGCCTTGACCATCGAGATGTTGGTGATCTTCTGGCCGCTGACGGTCACCGCCACCTGCAGGTCGCCGTAACCGTATTGGACGTCAGTGCCGGTCGCCGTGCGGGTGCCGTTCGGCACGACCCCCGCGGTCGCGGCCTGCGTCGTGCTGGCGGCTGCACCCGAGCCCGACGCCGAGTTGCCTGACGAGCCCGTCTGCGCCGAGCCGCCAGACGTGGTGCTCGCCGTTCGTGTGGCGCCGACGCTCGTGCCGGTGGCCAACAGCGCTCGCGGCCCGGTCGTGTGGTAGCCGATCACCGCGGCCATACCGGCGGCCGTTCCGGCGATCACGATTGGTGCGCGTGTCATCGTGTCTCCCGTGCTCTAGAAGGCGAAGGCCTCGTGGTGGATGCGCTCGTCCGATACGCCGAGCGAGCTCAGCGACCTCAGCATCAGCTCGGTGAAGCCGGCCGGGCCGCAGATGAAGATGTCACGGTGGGCCAGGTCGGGCACCAGCTTGCGCAGCGTGCGGGCGTCGAGGCGGACCTGCTCGCGGCTGCCGACCAGCTCGTGCAGGCGGCCCCGGCGGCCGTTGATCAGCGCGTGCAGCTCCTCGCGCAGGATCAGGCTCTGCTGGTCGTGGGCGCGTGTCAGCATCACCACGTCCACGTCCGCCGGCAGGTCCTCCAGCAGGGCCCGCAGCGGCGTCACCCCGACCCCGGCTCCGATCAGCAGCGCCCGGTCGCTGCGCAGCGCGTCCACGGTGAAGGCGCCGTAGGGGCCCTCGATCGCCACTCTCGTGCCTGGCTCGAGCTTCGCCATCGTGCCGCTGTGATCGCCAACCGCGCGCACAGTGATGCGCAGGTGCTGCCCGTCGGGCACCGCCGAGACGGAGTAAGGGTGGGCCTGCCACCACAGCCCGCGGCGCAGGATGCGCAGCTGGATGAACTGGCCGCCGGAGATCGGCAGATGGCGCATGCCCCGGCCGGCGAGCAGCACCGAGTTGACCCCCGGCGCCTCGGGTGTGACGGCCACCACCCGCAGCTGGTGGAAGGCGCTGCGCCACAGCGGCAGCAGCACCCGGTAGACGAACACCACGCCGCCGGTCGCGATGAACAGCGCCGTCCACAGCGCCCGGGCCACCGGGTGGCCGATGAACATGACGCCGGTCGTCAGCTGGTGTGAGAGCGAGAGGGCGAGCGCCAGGTAGGTGTAGAGGTGGACGACCCACCAGGTCTCGTAGCGCATGCGGCGCATCGCGATGCGGGCCGAGGTGACCGCCGCCAGCACCAGCAGCAGGAACGCGACCACGCCGGCGAGCATGCCGGGGTAACTCGTGATCAGGTGCGAGAACTGGTGCAGGGGGCCGATGTGTAGGGTCTGTCCGTAGCCGATCACCGCCAGCACGCCGTGCAACCCGATCAGCACGAGCGCCCACGGGGCCAGCCGGCGGTGCCAGCGGATCAGCTGGTCGTGGCCGAGCACGCGCTCGACCGCCGGGATGCGCCCTGCCAAGAGCACCGTGATCAGCAGCAGGTAGGCGCCGGTCAGGCCGGCCAGCCGGGCCGCGAAGGTCGTCCAGCCGCCGGGCGCGTTCAGCGTGTGCCAGCTCTGGGCGGTGATCGCCATCGCGATCACGGCGCCGAGCCCGAGCCCACCCAGAGCCGCAGCCACATCCACGCTGCGCTCGCCGTGCCACGGCCGCCGGGCCCGCAGCCGTGGAGCGCCCTGCGGATGACGGTCGAGCGTCAGCGTTCGGTTCATGCGCACAGCCTGCGCCGCGGGTGTCAGAGCGGCGTAGAAAGCGTGTAAGAAAGATGTGAGTGCGCGTGCGCGTACTGGGCGCGGATCGCGGGGTGGTGGTCTGGGGTGAGGTCGGTGGCGGGGGTGGGCGGCCAGGATGGCCGCCCACCCGTGAGTGCCCATGCCGCCTGGATGGCGGCGCCTTGGGCCACGTATTCGCCGGGTTCGGGCACGGTGACCGGAGCGTCAAAGACCTGGGTGGCGATCCGCTGCAGCGCCCGGCTCTGGGCGCCGCCGCCGATCAGCAGCAGGCGGGCCGCGGGCACGCCCGCGGCCCGCAGCGCGTCCAGGCCGGCCGCCAGTCCGCAGAGCAGGCCCTCGTGGGCGGCGCGCGCGAGGTTCTCACGCGTGGCGGAGGCGAGCGTGAGGCCAAGCAGCGTCGCGGTGGCGTCGGGCAGGTTGGGGGTGCGCTCGCCCTCGAAGTAGGGGATCAGCGCCACGCCGCCCGACCCGGGGGCGGCCGCGAGCGCGAGTGCCGCCAGCTCGTCCAGGCTGGCGCCGAGCATGCGCGCGAAGGCGGTCAGGACCCGTGCGGCGTTGAGCGTGGTGACGATCGGCAGGTAGCGGCCCGTTGCGTCGGCGAACCCCGCGACCGTGCCGCTCGGGTCGGCGGTTGGCTCGTTGCTCGCGGCGAAGACGGTGCCGCTCGTGCCGATCGAGATCACCACGTCACCCGCGCTCACGCCGAGCCCGAGCGCGGCGGCGGCGTTGTCACCGGCCCCGGCGGCCAGGACTGCGCCCTCTGGGGTGGAGCCCGCGCGCTCGTCCGGCGCGAGTACACGCGGCAGCACGACCCCCTCGGCGCGTCTGAGCGCGCGCGCCAGGAGGTCGTGGTCGTAGGCGCCCGTGACCGGATCGAAGTAACCGGTGCCGGACGCGTCCGAGCGGTCGGTTGTGAGCGCGTCGAGGTCGGGGCCGAGCGGCGCCTGCCCGCGCGGGCCGTAGCCGAGCAGGCGCCAGCTGAGCCAGTCGTGCGGCAGCGCCACCGCCGCCACGCGCGCTGCGTGCTGGGGCTCGCCATCCGCCAGCCAGCGCAGCTTGGTGATCGTGAAGGACGCGACCGGGACCGAGCCGGTGCGGCGTGCCAGCTCCCGAGCCCCGACCTCCACCGTCAGCTCGCGTGCGGCCCGGGCGCTGCGCGTGTCGTTCCAGAGCAGCGCCGGGCGGATAACCTCGCCGTCTGTGTCCAGCGCGACCATCCCGTGCTGCTGGCCGGCGACCGCGATCGCCGCGACATCCCGGAGGCCGCCGGCCCGCCTGATCGCCTGTTGCAGCGCATCCCACCATGCCTGCGGGTCGACCTCGGTGCCGTCCGGGTGGGGTGCGCGTCCCTCGCGCACGAGCGCCCCCGATCCCAGCTCGCGGATGACGACCTTGCAGCTCTGGGTGGATGAGTCGATCCCGCAGACGAGCGTCACTTCAACCTCGCCGGTCCTGAAAACACGCGCGCCCTAGCGCGCGCCTAGAAGGTGTTCTGTGGCGAGCTGTTGCAGCCTGACGAAGCCGTAGCCGCGGGCGCCGAAGTGCGAGGCCGCGTCGAAGCTCTCCCAGGCTGTGGGGTCGGCCAAAAGCTGCGCATGGCCCTCGCCGTCGTTCAGCGTCGGGCGGCGGAGCTCATCGACCTTCGCGGCTGCGATCGCCTCCTGCACCTCGGGGTCGGCACGGAAGGCGGCGGCGCGCTCCCTGAGCAGCAGGTAGTTGGTCATGTTCGCCCTGGCCGAGTCCCAGACGCCGGTCTCGTCCTCGGTGCGGGACGGTTTGTAGTCGAAGTGGCGGGGGCCGTCGTAGGCCGCGGTGCCGTCGGGGCCGCCGTGCTCGAGCAGGTCCACCAGCGCAAAGGCCTGGTAGAGGTCGGCGTGACCGAAACAGAGATCCTGGTCGTACTTGAGACCTCGCTGACCGTTCAGGTCGATGTGGAAGAGCTTTCCCGCCTCGAGCGCCTGGCTGACCGCCGCCACGAAGTTCAGGCCGGTCATCTGCTCGTGCCCGAACTCGGGGTTGACACCGAACAGCTCGGGTTTGTCGAGCGTCGCGATGAACGCCAGCGCATGCCCGACGGTCGGCAACAGGATGTCGCCGCGCGGCTCGTTGGGCTTGGGCTCGATCGCGAAACGGATCTCATACCGGCTGTCTGTGGCGTACTGGGCGAGCAGGTTCACAGCCTCGCGGTAGCGCTCGAGGGCGGCACGGATGTCCTTGCCATGGTCGTATTCGGCGCCCTCCCGCCCGCCCCACATCACGAACGTGCGTGCGCCGAGCTCGGCGGCGAGGTCGAGCTGGCGCATCGCCTTGCGCAGCGCGAAGCGGCGCACCGAGCGGTCGTTCGACGTGAACCCGCCGTCCTTGAACACCGGGGCGGAGAACAGGTTGGTGGTGACCATCGGCACGGTCAGCCCGGTCTGCTCGAGCGCCCCCTTGAGCCGGTCGATCTGCGCGCGACGCTCGCTCTCGCTCGAGCCGAACGGGAACAGGTCGTCGTCGTGAAAGGTGAGGCCGTAGGCGCCGAGCTCGGCCAGCCTGTGGACCACATGCACGACATCCAGCGGCGGACGGGTCGGGCCACCGAACGGATCGGCACCCGCGTAGCCGACCGTCCACAGACCGAACGAGAACTTGTCGCTGCTTGATGGTGCGGGAGTCATTACTCGGTCCTTCTCGCCTCGAAAGTTTCGGATCAAAAAGCTCAAGACGTGAGCTTGAAGTCCGCGTTTACGAGAATCTAGCCGCTGAAAGCTTTCGGTGTGGTGATCGTGAAGCTCAGCGCTTCGGCGTCGTGGTCGGGCCGGAAGCCGATCGCCTGATAGATCGAGTTGGATGTCGGGCTGGCCAGGTCGGCGTAGAGCACCACGTGCTCCGCGCCCGCGGCGAGCGCGGCCGTGCTGGCGGCTGCCGCCACCGCGGCGCCGTAGCCCCGTCGCCGCAGGGCGGGCGGCGTGTACACGGGGCCGACGCGCGCGACGCCGGCGGCGGTGGCGCTGACGGCGGCGAACGAGACGGCTGTCCACGAGGCGCCGGCCCCGGCGGCGCCGCCGGGCGCTCGCCAGAGGTGGATCTGGCCGGCGGTGATCCGGCGCCACGCCAGCGCGTGCCAGTCCTGGACGGGATCTTGCGGGCACGCCTCCGCGTGAAACATCTCGAGCCAGCTCGTGACCAGGCGGAGGTCTGCCGCCTCGGTCGCGAGGCCGGCGGCGCCGGCAACCCCGTTGGGTGGGGTGAGCGTG
>DAIDME010000010.1 GCA_027449125.1 Solirubrobacterales bacterium
GGTGGTGCTCAGCCGTCCACCCGCCCTCCCCGTCCGGCGCGAACATCGGGAAGCGCACGACCCAGTGGATGTCGTGGCCCGCGTCGTCGCCCACCAGCGCAAAGCGGCGCGCGAGCTCGAGCCGCAGCGCCCCCAGCACGGTGCGCGCCGTGCCCACAGCGTCGGCCACCAAAAAGAGCGCGTCGCCCACCTTCGCCGACAGCCCCGCTTTGATCGCGTCAATCTCAGTCTCGGAGAGGAACTTCGCGACGGGCGAGCGCAGCGAGCCGTCCTCCTGGACGAACGCCCAGACCAGGCCACGCGCCCCGTATCCCTTGGCGAACTCGGTCAGCGCGTCGAGGTCTGAGCGCGGCAGCTCGAGCGGGCCGCCATTCACCCCCAGCACGGCGCCCGAAGCCCCGGCGAGGGCGCCGGAGAACACCTGGAAGCCCGAACCCCGGACCGCGTCTGAGAGGTCGTGCAATTCCAGGCCGAAGCGGCGGTCGGGGCGATCGGAGCCGTAGCGGCGCATCGCCTCCTCGTAGCTCAAACGCTCCCACGGCGGGGCCGGCACCGCGAAGCCCTCGCGCTCGAACACGGCGCCCAGGACCGCCTCTGTCAGCTCGATCACCTCCTCGCTCGTGACGAAGCTCATCTCCACGTCTAGCTGGGTGAACTCCTGCATGCGGTCGGCGCGCGAGTCCTCGTCGCGGAAGCAGCGCACGATCTGGTAGTAGCGCTCCAGGCCGCCGACCATGAGCAGCTGCTTGAAGAGCTGCGGGGACTGCGGCAGCGCGTAGAAGGAGCCGGGGGCGGTGCGGGCCGGGACCAGGAAGTCACGGGCGCCCTCAGGGGTCGAGCGGGTCAGAAACGGCGTCTCGATCTCCAGGAAGTCGCGCTCGTCGAGCACGCGGCGCATCGTCTGCACGACCCGGTGGCGAAGCGCGAGCGCCTCCTGCATCGGCGCGCGGCGCAGGTCCAGGGCGCGATGGCGCAGCCGCAGGTTCTCATCGACCGGGCCGTCCTCGTCGACCGGGAAGGGCGGCGTGTCCGCGTCGGCCAGGACCTCGATCTCGGCGACGTCTACCTCGATCTCGCCGGTGACAAGCGCCGGGTTCACGTTCGCCGGCTCGCGCGCAACGACCCGGCCGGTGACCGTGATCACATCCTCTGAGCGCAGACCGTGGGCGGCCGCGTGGGCGCCGGCGGCGGTCTCAGGGTGAAAGACGAGCTGCACCAGTCCGGAGCGGTCGCGCAGGTCGATGAAGATCAGGCCGCCGTGGTCGCGGCGGCGGTGCACCCAGCCGGCCACGCGGGCGCCCGAGCCGGTGCGGGCGGCCGTCAGCTCCGCCGCCCAGGCGTCCCGGTAGGAGTTGGGCTGCGGCGAGCGCTGCATCTACAGACGGCTCCCGCGCAGGATCGCGGCGACCACCGCGCCGGCCGCGAGCTCGCGCTGCTCGCCGCCCGTCATGTCCCGCAGCACAGACTGTTCGGCGTCGTTCACGATTGCAACGTAGCGTGCGCCGAGCCGATCCGCGTGCTTGAGCGCGCTCTTCAGCGAGCGCCCCGTCAGCTCGAGCTGAGCCGCGAGACCCGCACGGCGTGCCTCTCGCGCCACCTCAAAGGCCGCCGCTCGCGCGCCGTGCGCGTCCCGGTCGGCCACGGCGACGAGCAGGTCGACGACCTCGGCCGCGCGCGGCCGCGCCGGGGCTGCCAAGAGGATCCGCTCCACCCCGGCCGCCCAGCCGATCCCGGGCGTCGGCTGACCGCCGAGCTGCTCGATCAGGCGGTCGTAGCGCCCGCCGCCGCCGACGCCGGACTGGGCGCCGAGCGCGTCGCTCGTGAACTCAAACAGCGTGCGCGTGTAGTAATCCAGGCCGCGCACGAGCGTCGGATCGATCTCGTAGCGCAGCCCGGCCGCGTCGAGCAGCTCTCGCACGGCGGCGAAGTGCCCGGCGTCCTCCTCTGCGAGCCGGTCGATCAGCTTGGGCGCGGCAGCCATCACCGCGCGGGTGCCGGGGTCGCTCGCGTCGAAGGCGCGCATCGGGTTCAGCTCGATCCGCGCGCGCACCTCGGCCGAAAGCGACTCCGAGTGGGCGTGCAGGTACTCGGTCAGCTCCGCCCGGTAGGCGCCGCGCGTCTCCGGCTGGCCGAGCGAGGCGAGCCGCAGGCGCGTGCCGCTGACGCCCATCGCCTCCAGCAGCTCCGCCAGCAGCACGATCAGCTCGGCGTCGGCCTCGGGCCCGGCGGCGCCGATCACCTCCGCGCCGACCTGCCAGAACTGGCGGTGGCGGCCGCGCTGCGGGTTCTCTGCGCGGAAGAACGCGGAGAGGTACCAGAGCTTGACCGGGGCGGGGAGCTTGTGCATGCCGTGCTCGATGTAGGCGCGGCAGACCGGCGCGGTGCCCTCCGGGCGCAGCGTCAGCGAGCGTCCGCCGCCGTCGTCAAAGCTGTACATCTCCTTCTGGACGATGTCGGTCGCGGCGCCGACACCGCGGGCGAAGAGCTCGGTCGACTCGAACGCGGGCGTCTCGATGCGGCTGTACCCGGCGGCGGCGAGGATCCGCTGCGCATGGCTCTCCAGGAGCTGCCGGGCGCCCTGGTCGGCGGGCAGCAGGTCATAGGTCCCCTTCGGCGCCTGGATCATCGCCGGGCCGCCTGCGCACCAGCGAGGCTCACGAGTGTGAGGCGAGCTCGCGAAGGAACGGGTTGGTCGCCCGCTCGTGCCCGAGCGTCGTCTCGCCCATGTGGCCCGGATACACCCGGGTCTCAGGCGAGAATTCGCTCAGCAGCGAATCGATCGAGGACAGCAGGGTCGGCCAGTCGCCGCCGGGCAGGTCGGTGCGCCCGACCGAGCCGGCGAACAGCACGTCGCCGGAGAGCAGCGCGCCCTCGCCGCGTACCGCGTATGTGAGGTGGCCCGGGCTGTGGCCGGGCGTGAAGCGCACGTCGAAGGTCAGGCCCGCGAGCTCCAGCGCCTCGCCGCCGGCAAGCGTGTGGTCGGCCACATAGCCCTCGAACGGCCCGATCCCCGGGAAGAGCCGGGAGCTGATGTGCTCGAGCATGCCGGTCTCGCTCGCCGGACACCAGACCGGCGCGCCGGTGGCGTCGTGAACAGCCTTCACGGCGCCGACATGGTCGAAGTGGCAGTGCGTGATCAGGATCGCCTCGAGCCTGGTGACGCCGATCCGCTCGAGCGCCGCGGCCAGCCGCGGCGCCTCGTCGCCGGGGTCGAAGATCACCGCCTGCTGCGAGCCGGCGGCGCGGACCACGTAGCAGTTCTCCTGAATCGGACCGACCGTGAAGCCGTGTACCTCGATCATCGCGGCGCTCCTTGCGCCTGCTTCTTGGCCATCCGCCGGCGCCACAGGTACACCTCGATGTAGTAGCCCAGGAAGACGTAGAGGATCATCGCCATGATCGCGTAGATCACAGCGGAGAGCAGCTTGTCGCTGCTCTTCTTGGGCCCGAAGAAGAGCAGCACGAAGAACATCATCACGCCGGCGAGCGCGGCCCGCTGGGCCGCCCCGCGCCAGGTCGGCTTGCGGTTCAGCCGCTCCTCGCGGCGCTGGTTGCGATCAAGCTCCTTGCGCTCGGACGCCTTCAGCGGACGGCCGGTGCGGCCACGGCTCTCGATGATGCCGGCGGCGTTGCCGCGATGCTTGGTCTGGCGTTTGCGCTTGGACTGAGCCATTCTCTTGAGCGGAGCTTAGACGGTCCCCAGACCGCCGTCCGCGGCGGGCGCATCGGCTGCCGCGACGGCGTCTTCCAGGTGGCGGCGATGACGCACCGGCACGTCCTCCGGGAACCCCTCAAAGGCAGCCCGCGGCGGCAAGCCGACCACCTCCGCGCGCAGTGGCCTGGCGTGTCTGGCGATCGCCGCCAGCACGGCGGTCGCGTCCGTGCGGCGGTAGTCCTCGAGGTTGAGCGAGACCTGCGCGACCCCCTCGCGGTGGGGCAGCGTGAGGCCGATCGCCCTGACGGCGGGCAGCCCTTCATCGCCGCCCTCCCTGATCAGCGCGGCGATCAGCCGTGCAGTCTCGAGGCTCGCGGGCGGCGCGAGCTCCACGTTGAAGGCCACCAGCGGCGGACGAGCGGCTACCAGGACCGCGCCGGCACGCGGGTGCAGCTCTCGCGGGCCGAAGTCCGGCTCCAGCTCGCCGGCATCGATCCGCGCCTGCAGCACCGCTGGCCCGCCGCGCCTGACCTGTGCGCGCGTGACCCGCCCGCCGCTCAGCTCGCCGTAGAGGAACACGGGGAGCTGGAGCTCGCTTCCGAGCCGGTCGGCGAGCACCAGCGCCTGCGCGCAGGCCGCGCCCCGTTCGCCTTCATCCATGTAGACGATCGGTGCCACGTCGAGCGTGCCGATGTGCGGGTGAGCGCCTCGGTAGCTGGTGATGTCGAGCAAGTCGATCGCGCGCCTGGCGCCGTCCGTGAGCGCGTCCGCCAGCGGCGCTCCGTCCTTCCCGTCGCGTTGCATCAGCGTGTAGACGCTGCGGTTGTGGTCGGGATCGCTGTGGACGTCAAGCAGGCTCACCCTGAGGTCGGCTCCAAGCGCCTCGCCCAGCGCCTCGATCCGCCCCCGGTCACGGCCTTCAGAGAAGTTTGGTATCGCCAGCAGCATGGTCGTCTCAGGGCATGCCTCCGCCACAGCGGTGCGGTGCGCAGCCACCTTATAGACTGCGCATCTCCCACCAGCCGGAGTAGCTCAGTCGGTTAGAGCAGGGGAATCATAATCCCAAGGTCGGGGGTTCGAGTCCCTCCTCCGGCATCACGCCGTCATCTCCCCGCACAGCACGATCCATCAGTGAGCGAGAGCGCACACCATCCGGGGTCGGTCGTGATCTGCGCCACGTGCGGGGTCGAGCACGTGCAGGCCACGGGCGTCTGCGCGATCTGTGCCGACGAGCGCCAGTGGGTGCCGGCCACCGGCCAGGCCTGGACGAGCCTGCGCGAGCTGCGCGAGCGCGGTCATCGCGTCGTGGTCTCGCAGCGCGAGCCGGGGCTGCTCGAGCTCACCGTCGAACCAGCGGTGGCGATCGGCCAGCACTGCTTCGTGATCACCACGCCGCAGGGCAGCGTGATCTGGGACGTGCCGCCGTTCATAGACCGCCCGGCCGTTGACCGCATCCACGCGCTGGGTCCCGTGCTCGCGATCGTCGCAAGCCACCCGCACATGTTCGGCGCGCAGAGCGCCTGGAGCCACGCACTCGGCCAGGCGCCGATCCTCGTCTGCGCGCCGCTGCTCGACTGGGTGATGCGCCCCGACGCCGCGATCACACCCTGGCGCGGCCGCCACGAGCTCGCCCCTGGCCTGGTGCTGCACGAACTTGGCGGCCACTTCACCGGCTCGAGCGCGCTGCACTGGGCGGCCGGCGCGAACGGTGCCGGGGTGCTCCTGACCTCCGACACGGTTCACGCAAACCCGGACGGCGCGACGGTCACGTTCATGCGCAGCTACCCGAACCGCATCCCGCTCTCGGCGGCGGTGGTCGCACGGCTCGCCTCGATGCTCGAGCCGCTGCGCTTCGACCGCATCTACGACAACTTCGGCCGCGGCCCCGGCTGCGACGCGGCCGCCGCGCTGCAGCGCTCCGCCGCCCGCTACATCGCCTGGTGCAGCGGCGAGCACGACGCGCTCACCTGAGCTGCCCGGGGCTGGTCCCGCTGGACCGCCCCGGGGCAGGCACCGCTCTGGCAGCCGACGTGCGCTGCTCGAGCCACGCCCACAGGGCGCTCGCGGCTTCCGGCCGGCGCCGGCCCGGGCGGCGGATCGCCTGCAACTCGCGGCCCAGTTCGAGGCCACGGATCGGTATGCCGACGAGCGAGCCGGCCCGCTGCTCAGCCTCGATCGTGAGCGCCGAGATGATCGTGTAGCCACCGTGGGCGATCGTGCGCTTGAGCGACTGCAGCGAGGCCAGCTCGAGCGCGGGGCTGAGCGTCAAGCCCAATCCGGTCATCGCCCCCTCCACGACCTCGCGGGTCCCGGAGAGCCGCTCCCGCGTGAAGTACGGCTCCGCCGCCAGCTCGGCCGCGGCGACCGACCGCCGGCGCGACCAGCGGTGTCCGGCGGCAACGACGACCAGCAGCCGGTCGTGGGCGACGGTCAGCTTCTGGAAGGACTCGAGCTGGTCGCGGCCCTCGACGAAACCGACGTCCGCGACGCCGTCGGCGACCCGCTTCGCCACCGCGCTCGAGTTGACGACCTCCAACTGCGCCTGCACGTCGGGCCGCAGCGTCCTGAACTCTCCCAGCCAGCCGGGCACCAGGAACTCACCGGTCGTCAGCGAGGCGCTGAGCCGCAGCATGCGGGCACCTGCGCGCGCCTGCTGGTCGGCAGCGCGGCCGACCTCCGCGAGCGCCTCGAGCGCGCGCTTGGCCAGCGGGTAGATCGCCAGGCCCAGCTCGGTCGGACGGGTTCCGTGGGCGCCGCGCACCAACAGCTCGCCTGAGAGGCGCCGCTCCAGGCTCTGCACACGCTTGGTCGCGGCCGACTGTGTGAGGTCCAGCGCTTCGGCCGATCCCTGGATGGAGCCACTCTCAACGGCCGCCACGAACGCGGCGAGCTCCGCTCCGGGCAGCGGGTTGGCGTCCGAGAAGGAATCCCCCATACAGTGATCGTACATTCCGATGCGGAATACCAGTGGCGAAAGTCGACTGGCGCACGGGGCCCGACGAGCGCATCGTGAAGGCATGAGCACTTCAATCAGACCAAACTGGTTCGCGTCGGTGATGGGGACCGGCATCGTCGCGAACGCCGCCATGCTGCTTCCCTACCGGTCGGGACTGCTGACGGCTATCGGCGTCACCTTCTGGGTCGCCGCCGCAACCTTGCTCGTGACCTTCGTGGCCGCGGGCATCCTGCAGTTCGCAAACCACCGCGAGCTGTTCCGCTCGCACCACCACGCCGTCGAGATGGCGCCGTTCTACGGCGCGTTCTCGATGGGGGTGCTGACCGTCGGCTCGGGCGCGCTGCTGGCCGGCTCACACATCCTCGGCACGGAACCGGGCGTGGTCATCGACGCAGCGCTGTGGACGATCGGCACGCTCGCCGGGCTGTTGTGCGCAATCGGGATCCCGTACATGCTCTTCACTGAGCACCGGCCGTCGCTTGAGGACGCCTACGGCAGCTGGCTGATGCCGATCGTGCCGCCGATGGTCTCGGCGGCGGCCGCCGCCGCTCTGATCCCGCATCTCGCGGCCGGCCAGGCGCGCATGGACCTGCTCTACGGCTCCTACGCGATGTTCGGGGTGAGCCTGGTGATGGCGATGATCGTGATCGCGATCCTCTGGGCACGCCTCGCGCTGCACGACGTCGGCGAGGCCCGCATGACGCCCACGCTGTGGATCGTCCTGGGTCCGCTCGGTCAGTCGGTCACGGCCGCCGGTCTGCTCGCGAAGTTCGCGCCGTCGGCCGTGGATGCGTCCAGTGCCCGAATCCTGCACGCCTTCGCGCTGGTCTACGGCGTCCCGATCTGGGGCTTTGCGATGGCCTGGATGGCGCTGAGCGTCGCGATCACGGTGAAGACCGCGCGTGGTCACCTCCCCTTCGCGCCGACCTGGTGGAGCTTCACGTTCCCGCTCGGCACGGTGGTGACGGGCACCTCGCAGCTGGTTGCGGTCTCAGACGTGCAGATCCTGCGTTACGTCGCCGTCGCGCTATACGCGGGGCTCGTGCTCGCCTGGGTTACCGTCGCGGCGCGCACGCTCGCCCCCTGGGCCACGTTCAGCGGCCCCGGTCAGCCGAGGCGCTCCCTCAGGCGCGGCAGCACGTCAGCCGAGAACTGGGTGAGCGCCCGCTCCTGATCCTCACCCGGGAAGTGGAACACCAGATCGTGAAAGCCCAGGCCCGCGTAGAAGCCGATCCGCTCCACGACCTCGTCGGGGTCGTCGGAGACGATGAACCGTGTGTGGGCACGGTCGAGCGCGCCCTCGGCCAGGCGCTCCATCTCGATCGGGTCCTCAGTTCCGCCCTTCTCCTCCGCGCTCAGCGCGAGCGCAGCCCACGGGCGGCAGGCATCCTTGGCGTAGGCGGCGTCGTGGTCGTATGAGACCTTCACCTCGATGAACTTCGCGAGCGCCGCCGGCTCGCGTCCGGCGGCGCTCGCGCCCGAGGCGAAGCTGTCGAGCAGCGTGTGGTAGAGCTCCTCCCCCTTGCCGCTGGTGACGATCAGACCGTCGCCGACCTCACCGGCAAGCACCGCCGCCTTGGGGCCGCCGGCCGCCACGAAGATCGGGACCGGCTGATCCGGGCGGTCGTAGATCGTGGCCTTCACGGTCCTGTAGTAATTGCCGTCGAAGCTGACCCGCTCGCCGGCCCAGAGCTCCCGGATCAGCGCCACCGACTCCGCCAGACGCTCCGAGCGCTCCTTGAACTTCGGCCACTGGATGCCCATCGACGGGTTCTCGTTCATCGCCTCGCCGCTGCCGATCCCGAGCAGCACCCGCCCAGGATTGAGGCACGCGAGCGTCGCGAACACCTGCGCGATCACCGCCGGCTGGTAGCGCAGCGTGGGCGTCAGCACGCTCGTGGCGAGGGTCACCCGCTCGGTGCGCTCGCCCAGCGCCGCCAGGTAGACCAGCGCGTTGGGCGCGTGGCCGCCGTGATGGCGCCAGGGCTGAAAGTGGTCTGAGACCGCGACGATGTCAAAGCCGTGGCGTTCGGCGCTTGAGCCGAAATCGACCAGCTGCCGTGGCGGGAACTGCTCGGCCGATGCCTTGTATCCGTATCTGAGTGACTGCTGGTTGCGCGAGGACATGCGTGACATCATCGCAAGCCCGTGGCGCGAGCTAGGCTCCAGGCGGCCATGAGGCTCGGATTGCACATCGGCTACTGGGGCCTCTGGGGCGATGCCCCAGAGCAGCTCGCCGCCGTCAAGGAGGCCGAGCGGCTCGGCTACGACTCCGTGTGGACGGCGGAGGCGTACGGGTCCGACGCGGCCACGGTGCTCGCCTGGCTGGCGGGCCAGACCGACACGATCGGCCTTGGCGCGGCGATCTTCCAGATCCCGGCCCGCAGCGCGGCGATGACCGCGATGACCGCCGCCACCATCGACCAGCTCTCCGGCGGGCGCATGCTGCTCGGACTCGGAGCCTCCGGCCCCCAGGTCGCCGAGGGCTGGCACGGCCAGCGCTTCGCTGGCCAGCTCGAACGCACGCGCGACTACGTCGCCGTGGTGCGCATGGCGCTCGCACGCGAACGCGTGCGCTACCACGGCCAGACGCTCGAGCTGCCACTCCCCGACGGGCCTGGCCGTGCGTTGAAGCTGACGATCGCACCCATACAGGAGCGGATCCCGATCTACCTGGCGGCGATCGGCCCGCGCAACACCGCCCTGGCCGGTGAGATCGCCGACGGCTGGCTGCCGACGTTCTTCTCGCCGGAGCACGCCGGCGTGTTCCGTGCGCGCCTCGAGCAGGGAGCAACCCGGGCTGGGCGCTCACTCGATCGCTTTGACATCGCTCCACAGGTGAACGTCCACATCTCTGATGACCCGTCGGCCGCGCGGGACCTGATGCGCCCGACGCTGGCGCTCTACATCGGCGGCATGGGGTCGCGGAGTCAGAACTTCTACAACGCCCTGGTGCGCGAGTACGGCTTCGAGCAGGCGGCGGCGGAGATCCAGGAGCTGTATCTGGAGGGCCGGCGTGAGCAGGCGATGGCAGCCATCCCCGACGCGCTGGTCGACCGCGTCTGCCTGGTCGGCTCGCGCGCACAGGTGCGCGACCGGTTGCAGGCCTTCCGTGATGCGGGGGTCGGCACCGTGCTCGCCTCGCCCATCGCCACCACCCGCGATGGACTCGTCGCGCAGCTGCGCGCGCTGGCGGAGATCGCCTGAGTGAGCGCGGCCGGACCGG
>DAIDME010000011.1 GCA_027449125.1 Solirubrobacterales bacterium
CTCGCGATCCAGCGCGCCGAACGCAAATGGCAGCAGGCCTACAACTGGAGCGGCGCGCTCCGCGCCCTAAAGATCCACTTCGGCGACCGGATCCCCGAGTAGCATCCAGACAACACAACAAGCCCGGTGTCAAACACAGAAGACCGGACAGTCTCCGGTGTCGCTGAGTCCGAGATCCGTGAATCAGGTGCCTCCGGCTGAGCGACGTCCGTGACGCGAAGTTCTAGTTCCCGACTGAACCGCCGTGGGAGGAGTTCGGACGGGCTGGCACGGAAGCGAGGCTCGTGATGTTCCGCCGCCGTGCACGTCAGACTGGAGGCTCATCTATGGAGTTGATGGAACCGGGCCGCTACTTCTACCACTACACCAAGTGGTTCACCGCCTCGGAGTGCATCGTGCCGACGGAGCAGTTGCGCCTGAGTCCATACCACTTGATGAGCGACCCGCTCGAGGCCGAGGCTCCGGTTGTAGCGGCAGGCGTAGCGCTTCCGCCCGGAGACGAAGAGGCGCTCAGACAGAGCGGCGTGGCTCATCTCCAGGCGCAAGAGATGCTCGCCCGCGTACGGCAGAACAGCAAGCTCTTGAGCTTCAGTCTCGACTCGCCGTGGGCGGCGCACGTGCAGGAACCCGATCGCCGTTTCGGGATGGGCTGGGCGAGGTCGCCGATGTGGCAGTACTACGCTGACAACCACCGTGGCGTTTGTCTGATTTTTGACCGCGAGAAGCTGACCAGAGTCGTAGAAGAGCAGCTACAAGCACGCGACGCAGACTCCCGATCGGGTCCGGTGCGGTACTCGCAGACCGGCCTGGCTGGTGAGCACCACGTCTCGCTCTCTTTGGACGCGACGACCCACGGAGCGGACCAGGGACGCCGGCATCTCCGCCAGCACGCCATTCAGTACTTCTTCGTAAAGCTCGTCGACTGGGAGAACGAGCACGAATTCCGGTTTGTAGAGGTCAGCGAACAGGGTGGCTACTCGTTTGTGGAGTACCGAGACGCGCTGCTTGGGATGATGCTCGGCCACAAGTTCCCCGAACACTTGGAGGAGAGAGCAGTAGATCTCGCGACCGATACCGGGATCGATATATCCCAGATCCTGTGGGCTTTCAACGGCCCGATCGCAGGCGTGCCAAAGACGAAGGTCCGACGAGACCACATCCTGCCAGAGTGGCTGAACCCCAACGGTGCATCAGATCCGCCCCCGGCTGCCTGAACGGCAGGGCTCCCGCCGGCCGATAGCGCGGCGTTCTCGCCCTCGACGAAGGCGAATCGATCGTCCGCCGTGGTGACGATCGCCGCAAATCGGTGGATCAGTCGTCGCCAACGCGATCGTCGCCTGCACACTGGCGCCGCGATGGAAGCAATAGCGGAGCCGATGACGCAGCCGCTCGCTAGAGCGCAGATTTGAGCGGGTAGCGCTCGGGGTGCTCGATCGAGTCGAGCCCCAAATCCACATCCAGGTCGGGCCAGTAGAAATGCTCGGGCGATGGCCGCTCGAGCCGAACGATCGCCTCGACTGAGGCCTGCTTGAACCACGGGAACTCGTCAAATGCGAGAAACAGCTCTCTGCCGTCGACCAGCATCCAGAAGCCGTGCTGGGAGATGTTGGTGACTTCAGCTGTCGAAGTGGCGGCGCCAGGCATCCCTGATCTCCTGCTCGTGACCTGCCACCAACTGTAGGACGCGGTTCAAGTCATGATCGCTGAGGTGATAGCTGCGGGCGAGCTCGATCACGGGCTCGATCCAGAACTTTGCCTCACCGTCCGGAGACTGGACGTGGACGTGCAGCCGGTCCTCTTCGCGCGAAAAGAAGAAGAACCGAAACGGACCGTCGCGGAAGATCGTCGGACTCATGCCCATGACGATGGCAAACCCGGCGGCGCACGCCTAGTCGCCGAAGCAGAAGTGCTGCCTCCGAGTTCCCGTGTGCGGAAGCGATCGCCGACCGAGAGCCGTGAAAGGCCGGCAAGCCGCTAGTGTCCGCTCAACTGATGATGGCTTGATGCAACCGCTTCTCTGCCGCCAATCTGCGCAGTTGCCGTTCCCGTTCCCATTCGTCAGCGTCAGGCGTACCGGACAGCCCCGTTGCAACCTCCGACTCGCTGTGGTGCCGGCGGAGAGGCCGACCATCGGGATCCAGCACGTCAACCGATGCGAGCGCAAGCGCACGCGTTCCGCCCATTCCAAAGCCCAACGCGAACGCTTCCTCCGACCAGGCGTAGAAAGCCCCCAGCGTGCCGATCTGTTCCAACTCCTCGTCCGACAACGCTGCGGTGCGCTCAGCGAGCTCATCTTCACCGTGAGCCACCAGCATCCCGGCTAAGACCTCGCGCTGCACTTGGATCGACACCACCAGATCGTAGCCCGACGTCTGATCGCCATTGCGCAAGTGAGCGATCATCGCGCTGAATCCGAAAAGCGATCGCGCGGCTGGCTGAACTGGGTTACGGACGTGAGAGCTGCTCGAGCCGCGCGAGGCTCTCAAGCGTCACCGCACACGCGTGCGCGACCTCCGCGCCCTTCTGCTCAAAATGGGACGCGAAGAAGTCCGAGTGCGTCTCGTGGTCGTGGAAGTGATGCGGCGTGAGCACCATGGAGAGGACTGGCACGTCGGTTTCGAGTTGCACTTGCATGAGTCCGCTGACGACGGCTTCGGCAACGAACTCGTGTCGATAGATGCCGCCATCCACGACCAAAGCTGCGCCGACGATCGCGGAATACCGGCCGGTCTTCGCGAGCCGGCGGACGTGAAGCGGAAGCTCGAATGCGCCAGGGACACGGACAACGTCTACAGCGCCAGCGACCAGGCCGTGCTCACCCAGAGCTGAGAGGAAAGCGGCCTGCCCGCGATCGAGAATCTCGTCGTGCCAGGAAGCCTGCACGTAGGCGATCCGGCTGTGTTGTGTATCCATCTGACGCCTCCAGTTCGGGACAGCGAGTCTAATGGCCGTGAGTAACGGCGAGTCGCCAAACCTATCGCGGGAGGAGCTATTGTCAAATCTTGTGGATGCTTGCGTGGTCAAGTGTTAGGCGGCGACCTTCTCGTCCTGCGTCGTGGTGTCGTCCTCGGTGACCTTGATGCCGTCCTTGAACTTCACGCCCGCGAGCACGTCAGCGACGAGCTCGCGGCCATTGATGCGCCGCCAGCGTTGCTGGGCTGAGTCCAGGAGCTTGTAGGCCATCGCGAGCGCTGCTTTCTTTGAGCCTGAGCCTTTGGTGACCTTGGTGCGGAGCTTCACGGTCGCGAAGCTTGACTCGATCGGGTTTGTCGTCCGCAAGTGTCGCCAGTGCTCGGCGGGGAACTCGTAGAACGCGGTCAGCTGCTCCCAGTCTTTGTCGAGCTTGGCGACCGCTTTGGGGTACTTCGCGTCGAACTCATCCCGGAAGCGCTCCAGTGCCTTCGAAGCGTCCGCCCGTGAGGGCGCCTCTGCCATCTCGTGAAGCAGACTCTTCGCGCGTGGTTGCAGCCTTTTCGGGAGCGCGTCGAGGACGTTGGCTGTCTTGTGCACCCAGCAGCGCTGTTCCTTGGCTGCGGGGAACACGGTCCGCAGCGCCGCCCACGCGCCCAGCGCGCCGTCACCGGTCACGAGCTTCGGGGCGTTCAGGCCGCGGTCGCGCAGATCACGCAACACCTGGCTCCAGGACTCCTCTGACTCCCGGTAGCCGTCCTCGACCGCCAAGAGCTCCTTGACCCCATCCTCACGCACACCGATCACAACCAGCAGACACAGCTTCGGGTCCTCACCGAGCCGCACACCGACGTTCACGCCGTCGACAAACAGGTACGCGTAGCGGGCAAAGCGCAGCTCGCGGGTGCGGAACGCCTCATGCTCAGCCTGCCACTGCTCGGTCAGCCGCTGGATCGAGCTGGACGACAGCCCGGACGCGTCCTCGCCGAGCAGATCCCGCAACGCGGGTTTGAAGTCGCCGGTCGACAGACCGTGCAGATACAGCACCGGCAGCACCTCGGTCACCTTCGGTGAACGGCGCGCGTACGCCGGCAGAATCCTTGAGCTAAACCGCTTACGCTCCCCGGTCTCCTCATCCACGCGCTTGTCGTTGACCCTCGGCGCCCGGACCGGAACCGTCCCCGAGCCGACCGTCACCTTCCGCTCCCGCGCCAGGCCGTTACGAACCACCAGCCGCCTGCCGTCCTCGCCGATCTCGTCCGCGAACGACGAGACGTAGTCGTCGACCTCGGCCTCGAGCGCCGCGGCGATCATCCTGCGAGCCCCCTCTCGAGCGAGATCATCGAGCGTGACACGGTCCTCGTTGTCCTCCCCGACGGGGAGCGTGCGAACATCCACCATTGGCGTGCCTTCCTTTCCCGCCCTCAAGGCGGTCGGTCTTTGTCAACCGGGAAGGTACGCCGCCTTCCTCCTCACGCGCATCCACAACTTTCGGGTATAGCTCTCGCGGGAGCCAGCCTGACTGGATCATGAATGCGATTGTTTGATCCCCTGAGGGTTCACGCGTGACGACCCGCCGCCTGACAGGTGTTGAGCCGTGATCACTCCGCGCTCAGCGACCTCCGGGCTTCCGGCGCTCGAACTGGTGCTTCTGGCTGAGATACCGCTGCCGTACCTCCTCGGGAGTGAAAGCGCGGTTGTGTGCCTGGGCACGAGCGATCATGGCGTGTGCACCAACATAGTTGGGGTATCGCCCGACAAGCGACCCGCTGCTGGAAGCCGGCAGGAACAGGAAGGACGGCAGCGCTTGCTGTATTCGGTCTGTGATTACAAGACCCGTGCCAGTGGCATCTGCGGAAGCTCTCGGTAACACCGTCACAAGCAGCTCCTCGCCGACGGTCTCGGTGGTCGCCGCGACGTCCCTGACTCCTCGGCATAGCGTCATCACGATCCGCTGGAGGGGGTTTGCGCTCGAGAGCGCTGCCTGGACATGATCCTCAACGACTCTGTAAACCCCGTCCATCCTGGCTCCAACGGCTCGCAGCAGAAAGTCGCGGCGTTCGAGGCCGTAGTGTTGGACTTCGAAGTCGGGACGAGGGATCGGAGCCCAGCGATCGTCGCGGCCGAGCGCGTTGGACACGACTGCAGCTCTCGGGGGACCCGAGACATCGTCCCAGCCGGCGAGGATGAAGGCTTGGCGTCGAGCTGCCTCTGGGATGCGGGGGCTGAGTGCGGCGAATCGGCTGGCAATGGCCCCGGCAAGGGCGGAGGCACACTCACTAACCGTCGGGAGTCTGAGCGCATCTTGTTCTAGCAGCCATAAGTCCGCCGGCTCGCTGCCGTCGACAGCGAAGTTCGCGAGACCCGAATACCCGATGACGATCCGTGATCCAACGACGGTCGCCTTCCACGAGTGCTCATCGACGACATCAATCCTCGTCGGCAGCGCCCGAGTCAAACGCGAATCCGCAACCTGAATTATGTGATCGGGCAGGAGGCAGGTGAGAACCAAGGTCACCACTACAAGGCTACGGGCTGTCGATCCTCCCTGAGGATGCCTCGTCGCCTTCGCGATAGCGCGACGCGCCCAAGCGCTCTCGTAGAAGCAATAGCGGCTGGGTTCGGATCTGCGAGGGCGCCCGTCGGCCGCGACATGCCTCTCGGACCACCAGACCTCAGCCTTCCACCGCACCTGCCCATCCGAGGGCCGACGCGTTAGTTGGTTATCGCCCTGCGCAGTTGTTCAAAACCGCCTGCCACACTAGGGCTGCAGCGGTCTAAACAAGGCACTTCCAGAGCACCGAGCAGCTGTGGAATCCCTCGATCGATCCGAAATCGTCGACGCGATCCTGAGCGATCGTCATCACCTCGTACTGATTCCCGGCGAATCGGGCGCTGGGAAGAGCACGATCATCGCCGAAGCAACCGCGGTGGCACGAGCTGATCGTTACGTCTCTACTCCATACGCACTCATGTGGAGCGACCCACTTCCGGAGATGCTTCTGCGATCCCTTGGGGAGATCGTCGCGGAAATTCTCCAGAACCAGGGAGTCGCAAAGCAGGTTGGCGACCGCCTTGCTGCTGGCCTCAGACGCTTGGCCGACACCCAAGGGCGAGAGTTAATCGCAGCCGGAGCTAAGGAGCTCATGGCTGTCATCCGCGCGCGACTTGGCGACGATGTCGGCAGCGAACTTGTTGCCGCCGTGAAGGCTCTCGAAGAAGCATCCGCAAGCTCGATCGCGGCGCGGCTAGACCGTGTGCGCACCAAGACAGCGCTTGAAGTCGTCGTGGGCTTCTTCGAGGAAGTAGTGGCGCTCGCAGATCCACATCCGTTGGTGGTGCCACTTGACAGATGCGAGCAGCTCAATGAAGAGGGTGCGCGGATACTCGCCGACCTTGCGGAAGTCCTACCCGAAGGCGCTCAAATTTGGGCGGTGTTCGATAACGGCCACCCCATCTGGACCAACTTCATGTCGACGATCAAGAAGGTCTCCACGATCGTGGTCCCCGGTGTGACTGGACCCGAGATCGCCGGGCTTCTCGTCGCGAGCGATCTCGACCCAGATCTCGCCGGCGACGCCCTACTACAAACCCGGGGCAACCTGCTGGCCCTACGGGCCTACTTCGGACTGCGCTCCTCACGCCTCGCCTCTGAGTCTCAACAGTCCAACATCGTTATCGATACGATCCGACGACTCGACTTGCTCGATGCGGCCACCGCAAGGTTCGCCCTCGACGTCGCGCTGCTCGAGAACCCGTTGCCAGACGAGTACATGGCCAGGCTCGCCGGCGACGACCCAATCCTAGCCGCGGACATGATGACCAACCTGTTGACCGTGGGGCTTCTCACGGTCCATGGCGGATCTCAGTGGATCCACGAGAGGCACCGCAAAATCATCAGAGAGCACGCTGCGCGTGATGACCTGTCAGCAGCCGCACAAGAGGTCGCGGCGGTCGTCTGGGATTACGCCCAAAAGACCAGCGATTCGGCATGGCTAGTTGAGCTTGGCAAACTGGTGTCGCTCGCTCGCGAAGCGTTCCCCGAACAACCGATGCAGGCCGTGCTGCGCGCCACCCAGGCGGAGTTGGCTGTACTTGCGGCGCTGATCGAACTCTCCGAGCCGTCCAAGCTAGTCGTGGATGCCGCGGCGGTCCTGCGGTATGCGAGCAGGAGCTATGCGGTCGGAGACGGTTCGAAACTCGATTCGCTCAAGACGCTCCGGGCCGGCGGAGTCGTCGCGCTCGAGCAGGTCAGCGAAGTCGCAGTGGCAGCCCTTCTTCTCAGAGGACTTCCCTTCGCCGTCGCCGTCGGCAGAATCACGGAGACATTCGGACAGTTCCCGATCCCGTCAATAGCATCAGTCGCCACACATGCCGTGATGTACCCGCGGCTCGGCACGTTCCTCGACATCAGCTACGGCATAGGCCAGCCGGCTATGCAGGATCTCGCGTTCCAAGCGCTCCGGATCACTCCAAAGCCGTTCGCGGGACGTTTCGCCACCTCCGTCCTACAAGCGCCGCCTAGCGCCCTAATCCGAGCTCTGTTTGCTGGCCGCCCTATCTATGCGGCAGTCCGCTTCCACACCGAGACACAACGCGACGTCGCGCTTGATGCCCTAGTGGGACTGAATGTGGAATTCCTTGGCGAGAGATTCAGGGTTACAGACGCTGCGAGCTATCCAACACACGTGGTGCCGGCCGATCGGTTCCTACGTGCCGCTGAGCGCGTGGTTGGAAAGCAGCTCACGCCCACACTCCACCGTGGTGAGATTCACGAGACGCTACCGGAACCTGTGACACTTCAGAAAGCCGCAGAGCTGCGCCTAAAGACCCGCGAGGTTTTGCGAGAGCTTTCCGGATCAACAATGCGCTCCGCAATGGAGCTAGACGTTCCAAGCGGCCTTCATTGGAGTGTTGAGAACGACTGCTTCCTAGAGGTAGAAGTACAAGGCGGACGTGACGTTGCTATCAGTCACTCACACCTACCGGCTGAGGCCTGGGCACCCGGCCCATATAGATCCGTACACCTTGCTGAAGCGCTGGGGCTCGAGGGTGATGAGTCGATACGACGGATTAATGTGTCAGTGCCGGGACCCACAGATGAGCGGATCGAAATTGATCCCGTGCTCGTGGAGCTCGGGCTTCGCCGCCAACTGGCATCTGACTTCAACCGCACCCAGCTTCAGATCGCCATTGAGGTCGATGACGTACTGATCGGCTTGATCCGCGCGGCCTTCTTTGGCGAAATGCGAGACGCGCGCACGCTCGCAGCTCGCCTCCCGATTCTCGGCGAAGAGCGACGAGAGATTCCCCCAACTGCTCGGTACGTCGCAATCCCGCGAGAGACGCCGCAAACGGGCTGGGGTCCAGGCGCGCGCTCAACGTTGATTTGGTGCGAGGGCCCAAGCACCACGTCACAGGACGAATGTCATCTCGCAATAGTTGATGGGATCGTTCGCGAACACGGCCTCGGAGGAACCTCCGTCGAAGCGACTGAATCCCACCTAGCGGAGCTCCCAGGCTTCGAAGAGCTGCATGTAGTGCGGTCGGTCCACGCGAACACTATGCACGGCATCGCTCAGCTTCTCGGCTACCAACCCGACGATTTGGACTTTCGCGCGGGCCTTAGACGATCGCTCCAGGGCTAGGAACCTCGCGCCGACGCGCCTTCGCCCGGGCATGCCTTCAGAACTTGCAGTAGGCAACGCGGCTCGGAGCCTAAATCGTTAACTCACGGGCTATCGCTCTGATCGGAAGCTGACGGGGGAGCCTCGCTATCGCATCGGCGACGATCGGCGTGGTGGCGGCGTAGGCTTGGGACATGTCGATCGAGACGCCCGAGCAGCTGGAGGCGCTCAGAGCAGCCGGCCGTGTTGTCGCTGACGCGATTCGTGCGATGCGTTCACGGGCGCTGGCGGGGGTCAGCACCAAAGAGCTTGATGAGGTCGCTGCCCGCGTGTTCGCCCGGGCTGGCGCGCGCTCAGGACCTCAGTTGGATTACGGCTTTCCCGGGACTACCTGCATCAGCGTCAACGACCAAGCCGTGCACGGTATCCCGAGCAAGCGACGACTGAAGGACGGCGACCTGGTCAAGCTCGATGTGACCGCTGAGCTCGACGGGTTCTACGCCGACGCATGCGTGTCAGTGCCGGTAGGCAGAGCGCGCGGTTCAGATATCCGGCTCGCTAACGCCAGCCGTCAGGCGCTCAACAGCGGCCTGCGAGCAGCGCGCGCTGGAACCCCGATCAACGAGATCGGCCGGGCCGTCGAGACGACGGTCGTCAGCTTCGGGTACGCGGTCTGTCGGGATCTGACCGGTCACGGGATCGGCCGCCGGATCCATGAAGAGCCAAACGTGCCGAGCTTCTACCACCCCCGGTTTGATCAGCCGCTCACCGAAGGGCTAGTCATCACGATCGAGCCGATCATCGCCGCCGGCAACGCTGAGGTCAGCGACGCCGGTGACGGCTGGACACTGAAGACCCGCGATGGGTCCCGTGCCGCTCATTTCGAGCACACCATCGTGATCACCGACGAGACACCGATCATCCTGACGGCCTGAGCGCACAGACTGCTGTAGCGCGGTCCGGTGAGCCGGATGCGCGCATGACCGCCACTATCGCTCCGGTGCTCCAGCGGCGCACATCAAAGCAATTGCATCGGCGACCGCCGGTGGGCGGGCTCGGCAAGCCGCAGCTCACTCAGTGCGCTCGGCCTCGCTAGGAGTTCCTCTGGCGCAGATAGGCAACGACGCTCGCGACGCCATCTTGCCTTGGAGGAATCAGCGCGCCAATGGTCCATTTTGCGATCGCGCTGAGCCCGGCGGCGGCTACGGCAGTGGTCGTGCCGCCAAGGGCTGCGCCGGTCGCGCCCGCCGCTGCCACCCCAGAGACGAAATCGACTGAGAACTCCCGTCCGGTGCCGAACAGACGGCGTATCGATTTCGCTTCGTCTCGTACACGGCGCTCCACCGGGCCAAGTGCATCCTGGAGTACCTGCGCACTATCAGCCGCGAAATCAGCGCCATCAGCTGGGACTGTAGATAGCCCGCGCGCCGCCTGGCGAAGCGCGATTCGCCAGTCCTCCATCGCTCCTTCTTTGATCCTGAGAGTGCTCACAGCGTCGAGCGTGAGCCCATCGAGCAAAGGAAGTTCGGAGGCGTGGAGGGCGGCGAGTACCTTCAGATCCGTTCCGGTTATCCGCCTCAGTTCGTTCGTCGCTGCCTGGCACCGCAGCTCGAACAGACGCCAATCTGTAGCTGACGGCGGCACGTACGCGGCACCAGCAGCAGCCGCCACAGCGAGCGTCTTGTTCAGGTAGTAGGAGGGGTTGCCGCCAATTTCGAGTCGCCGGTCCTTGTCGCTCGCCAGGCCACCGGCGCCGGAGAGGCTTTGTTGCATCCCGCGGGTGGAGTTCCGAGTCACCGGCTGAACGTCAACTGGCGCCTGAACCGCTTCAAGAAAGGCGTCATTGCGAAGGTCGTGCCGGACTGCGCTGAGAATGCCGTCTTGCGCTCGAATGACGATCTGCAACTGCGGAACCAGAATTGCCGCGCCCGCGGTTACCAAGGGCTCCACACTCTGAAGCGCCGGCACCGCCCACCGCAGCACCGCGAGGTTGCGTTCTCTGTCGGTCTGATGAGCGACCCAGCCGTCGTTGATGAGAATATGTCCCTCGGAGCTCGCCACAGCGGCGCCGTTCCTGTATCGGACCACGTCAAGTGGTTGTATGCGCGAGCGGTCTGCGCAGAACCAATCGGCCAGCGGATCGTGAAGGACCACCTGATCCGCGTACAGCAACATCGTCGCCAAGATTTCTCGAGGCTGAGCGGCGGCGAAGTGACCGCCGACCCAGGCTCCAAGGTCCACGCGAAGCCGAGGGCTTTCCGGGGCGCGCCAGGTCTGGTAGTAGGTCTGCACCGCGTACGCCAGCTCTGCGATCTCGTCAACGGTGAGCTCTTCAAGGCGGCCTGCTCTTAGATCCGCGCCGAGTACTTCTCGCAGCACGTCGACGATTGTGCGCTCCACAAGCCCATGATGCCGAAGCGCCCGAGCCTCGCTCACCGACGTTTCGTCGGCAACAGTCGTATGAGCGGCGACCGGCATCCGTTCGCCTTGCGTGACAAGAGCACGACGACCTGCCGGGCGGGCGGCCAGCCTAAGGCCAGGCTATTCCTTCCACGTACAGGCGGCTCTGGAGCAGACGATCGCTTCGGCGACGAAACGTCATTCGCGTCAGAGCTCTGAAATCGATGATGAGCGCGGGTCGAGCTAGCCTGGCGCTGGCGCTCGGCGGCTACTGCTGGCCACGGTGAGCGGCCTGAGCAGCGCCCACGTACTGGGGCAGCAGCTTGCACCCGGTCGCCGGGGCCGGACCCTCCCTGATTGTTGCGCCCTTGCGGGCGCTTGTGGTCGGGCAACCGGCCCCGCCATCCGGGTGGGGCCACGGGCCCATGGAGGTTTGTGATGCTGACCGAATCGCAGCGTGTGATGGTTGCCGTAGAGGACGATGAGGCGCGGACAGCTTTGGTCGAGAACCTGGAGGCGGACGGCTACCAGCCGCTTGCGGCGAGCTGTTTCGGGCACGCCCGCAGCCGTCTCTCAGACCGTGTGGACGCTTTGATCGTCGACCTCGGTCCCGACACGACCAGGCTGGTGGACACCGTGCGCGGCGGCGGCGAGACCGCGGTGGACGCGTGGCTGCCGATCCTGGCGGGCTCCGCCAGCGAGGATCTGTTTCTCCCGTTGCGGCTGCTCGAGCGTGGTGCTGATGACGTGATCTACGAGCCGTGGTTCTATCTCGAGGTCCGTGCGCGTCTGGCGGCGCTGCTGCGACGGGCGAATGCGGGGCGGGCGCGACAGGTGCTGCGCGCCGGCGTGTTGTGTGTCGATGTCGCTGCGCGGCGTGTGTGGGTCGGCGAGCTCGAGGTGGTGCTGACAAACCGCGAGTTTGAGCTGTTGCGGGTCCTCGCATCCGAACCGGATCGTGTGTTCACCCGTGACGAGCTGCTGTCGGGCGTGTGGGGCCTGGGTGACTGGGCGCGGACCCGCACGCTTGACTCGCATGTCGCGCGGCTGCGGCGCAAGCTCGCGGTCGGTGGCGCGAGCTACCTGATCAACGTTTGGGGTGTCGGCTACCGCCTCACGCACACCTACGGCACGCCGCTTCAGAGCAGCGGGCGGCTCTGAAGCGCCGTGTGCGGGACCGCTCCCTCCCGATGCTTGCGCCCTGCGGTCGCTGGGAGTCGGGGACGGTCCCGCACACGGCGGGACCACAACAACCCGAAAAGGGGGAGGGTCAGATGGCGATCACATTCCCAACCACACCGGCCGGCACGGTCGCTGTGGCGCTGGAGAAGATCTATGTTCCGGCGAACGTCCGCGACCTCGACTCAGGTCACGTCGATGCGCTTGCCGGGTCGATCGCGCTTCAGGGCCAGCTTGTGCCGGTGCTGATCACAGCCGCCCACGGCCAGTTAGCGGAGCAGGGCTTTCAGTACGAGCTGGTCGCCGGGTTTCACCGCTACGCCGCGGTCACAAGGCTGCAGCACTCGGCGATCGACGCGGTCGTGCTCGACCGCGACCAGCACAGCGACGGTGTCGAGGTAGCGTCGGCGCGCGCGATCGAGAACGTCACGCGTAAGCAGCTGAACCCGTATGAGGAGGCGCTCGCGTTGCAGGCGATGCTCGCGCGCGGCCTGACCGAGGACGGTGCCGCACAGGCGTTGGGTTGGCCGAAGGCCAGGGTGAGCGCCCGGGTAAAGCTGCTCGAGCTACCGGACAGCGCACAGAAGCTGATCGGCGACGGTGTGATCCCGCTGTCGTGCGTGCAGACGCTGCGGGAGGTCAGCACGGTCAGCCCGGAGATCCTCGATGAGCTCATCGCCTACATCGTCGGTGGTGGCGAGTGGATCATCAGCCGGTTGCAGAGCGACATCGGCTGGGTGATCGGCCGGGTGCTGAGCGAACGGGGCAGCAGGGCGTTTGCCGCCTTCCTCACGCACCTGGACGGCAGTGAGGTGGCCGAGCTGAAGCTCGGCAACAAGGCCGCCGCGCAACTGGCGGAGATCGAGGAGTTGCACAGGACTGTCAACCGTCACTCCTACGGCCCGCCGCAGGTTCGCTTCAACGAACTGGATGTCGATCAGGCGCGTGCGGCGGGGGTGCTGATCGAGAGCGAGCGTGCCCCGGTGATCGTCGACCGGCCGCTGTACCGTGAGCTTGCCAAGCAAGCGCTGGCGCGCACCGTGCAGGAGCTGCGCGAGCAGGCGCAGCGGTTCACCCAGGAGCGCAAGTCCAAGCGCCAGTCCGGTGGCGTCGCTGCTGGTGACGGTGGGCCGGCAGGCCGCGCGGCGGAGCTTCGGCGTGAGCACGGACGCGAGCTGCGGCGGCTCGCCGCACAGGCGCACGGTGCCAATCTCGACCTCGGTTGGGCGCTGCGAAACGGCCTTTCGACCGTCGACCCGGCAGACATGTCGGTGGCGCGCTTCTTCGTCGGCGCCGCGCTCGGCGCCGACTACCACGGCGGGTACGGTACCACGGGCGAGAAGGTCAAGCAGCTCGCGATGACCGGCATCCGCCTGGTGATCGAAGAGTTCCGCACCGACACCACCAAAACCAAGACGGATGGGACACGCGGGGTGCTGCGGATCGACTACGGTGAGCCGCACAACCCGCAGGACGCGCTTGTGTGGATGTGGAAGTTCCTCGACGGCGCAAAGACCGCCGGGGAGCTCTACGGCCGCGCGCTGGTGGTGATCGCCGCTGAGCGGTACGCAAGCCGGCTCGTTGTGCCGTCAAGCCAGCAGCAGCGACCGCTGGTGTGGCCCTCACACAAGGACCAGGCGATAAAGGCGCTCACCAAGCTCGCCGGGCCGCACCTGCCCGCGTCGCTGACGGCGCTCGAGAAGGCGATCAGCAAAGCCAACGCCGACTACGACAAGCAGCTCGCCGCGATCGACCACGAACGCCGCGGCGCGGCCGACCAGCACCAGCAGCCCGGTGATGCGAACGGCCATGCCGGCACCAGCTTGGGTGAGGCAGAGGCCAGCGAGCATGGCGGCGCACGGACAGACGCTGCCGATGAGCAGCCCGCCGACGAGGTCCGGGAGGTGAAGGGGCTGGAGGTGTAGCCGCCGGGCCGGGTGCGAGCCCGTCCCCTCCCGATTCTCGCGCCCCTGCGGGGCGCGCCTTTGGTCGGGAACGGCTCTCGCACCCGGCGAGGCCACAACCTCTGTAAAGGAGGGCGCTGATGCCCGCAGGACTGACAGCCACCGACTCGATGTTCTCCGTCCGCCAGGAACCGTGGCACGGCCTCGGTGCTGTGCTCGACACCCCACCAGCAACGATCGCGGAGGCGATCGACCGCTCCGGTCTCGGCTGGCAAGTGCAGCGCGAACCGATCGGGATCGACCGTGGTGACACCACAGCCGCCGCGGACTGGTGGGAGCCGCGTTGCGTGCAAATCCCGGGCTACTACGCCAACGTGCGCCAGGACACCCGCGAGGTGCTCGGGATCGTCGGGGAGCGCTACCGCCTGGTCCAAAACTACGAGGCGTTTGAGTTTGTTGACCAGCTGCTCGGGACCGCGATGCACTTCGAGACGGCCGGCAGCCTTGGTGGCGGCCGGCGTGTCTGGGTGCTCGCTACCCTGCCGGAGCACATCGAGGTCGGCGGCGACCCCGTCAGACCGTACGTGCTGTTGATGAACAGTCACGACGGCTCAACAGCCGTGATCGCCGCGCTGACACCCGTCCGTGTGGTCTGCCAGAACACGCTCAACTGGGGTCTTCAGCGGGCAGGGCAGAAGTACTCGATCCGCCACACCGAACGTGTGCGCGAGCACGTTCTGCAGGCTCGCCGCGTGCTCGAGCTGTCCGTCAACTACTACGAGCAGTTCAAGACGCTCGGCGACCAGCTCGCCAGCGAGCGCTGCACAGAGACCCAACTGCGCCGCGTGCTCGAGCAGCTGTACCCATCAGGCAGCGATGATGTCGGTGACCGTGCGCGGCGCTCACGTGAGCAGACCAAGCAGCGGATCGTCGAGCTGTTCGCGCTCGGTGACACCCAGGGCAACGCCCCCGGCAGCAAATGGGCTGCCGTGAACGCGATCGTTGAGCACGCCGACTGGATCCGCCCGATCAACGATCGCTCGCAACGCTTCGGGCGGGCGATCGACGACAGCAGCGCCAAAACCCGTGCGCTTGAGCTGATCGCCGCGGCCTGAAGACCCGGTCGCCGGGGTCTGTGCGCGCAGACCCCGGCACCGACGGCCGGCCCGACCCTGAAGCCGTCGAAGTTGACCGACACGACCCATCCAGGAGCGGTCGGGTTCTGCGGTGAGGCGCTCACCCGCCGCCTGAAGGGTCTGGCCGGCGAGCGGCATCACCGACGGCCTGTAGGGCTGAGCTGTCACGCAGATCGCCAGGATGAGAGCACATGGTCGGTTCCTGGCCGGACGACGGGCTGTTGGCCTCAACGGCCGCGGTCCTTCAGGGTCGGGGGTTGGGCTGGCCCTCTGACCCTTTACCGCCGTGGCGCCACTCGCTTCAAGGTCGCTTCCGCTCCCTTCCCCGTCGCGCTGCGCGCTCGGTTCCGCTCGGGCGCCAACACGGCGGTGACGGGCGGGCATGCCCAAACCCCCGACCCCAAGGAGCACACCGATGGCAAACACAAACAGCGCGTCACCGACCAGCAAGCAGCTCGCCTATCTGCGGGCGCTCGCGGCCCGGACCGGCACCAGCTTCACCAACCCCCGCACGCGCGGGCAGGCCAGCCGCGAGATCACCCGCCTCAAGACGCTCACCAGCACCGGGTTCACGTTCGCTGAGCTGCAGGCCGAGAACGAGGCACGCGAACTGAACGGCGACGTGCCGCTCAGCTACGGGACCGCGGTTGGCGAGCACGAGATCGACGGGTACGGCTCGAGCGCAACCTGGAGCCACCGGCCGTGAGCACCACGACCGAACAGCAACCGCAGACGGGTGAGCGGGTCGAGCTTGCCCGCTACACCGTCGCGGCCGGCGAGCGGATCATCTACGGGCAGCGGGTCAACGGAGTCGTCCGTGTCACCGACAACCCGGCCGACGGTCGCGGCCGGTCGTTTCTGATCGAACGCGAACTGGAAGCGGACGGCTACCAAGCGCTGCTGGCGCTCGTCACCGAGTATGTGAACCAGGCCGCCGTCTGCGGTGAGATCCCGATGCTTCACCACCTGTGGTGAGGCCGTCAAGCACCACGGATGGTTGACGTTTGAGGCGGCGAGCCAGCCGGGCGCGTGCATCGCCCGCCCGGCCTCGGCTCTGGACCAGGTTGCGGCGCTGCCAGGCGTCCTTGATGGGGCGCCTTCCGCGCCCGCCGCGCCCTGCGCCCGTCGACCCGGGTGACTGGCGATGCCACTGCGCACGGACGGGGTGAGCGGGTGTGAGCCTCGGCCCTGGTCGGCGGTCAGCATCCTGTGCGTATCGCTCAATACTTGTCCACTACACGAGCGGGCCTCGTGACGGTACGGTTTCTGGTGTCTGATCCACGACCACGAGGCAACGGTGATGGTCCGGGAACGCACGCCGGAAGCAGGATGCACAGCGACCACGCGGTCCCGCACGACCAGCCTCAAGCACGCGAGGCCCGGTACCAGCCGGCCGGGCGCGCGGGCCGCTGTGTGGCAGAGGCTGTGCGTGCTACGCGGACCGCCGGCTTCGCTGTGGCCGCTGTTCGGTCGCGAGCGTGTCGGCGAGCTCGCCGGCGATGGTGGAGAGGTCGTTGAACGCCTGCGCGATCACGACGATCTCGCCGTGTTCGAGCGCCACACCGATCTGTTTGACGGCCTGGTCAAAGCGCTGCCACAGAGCCTTCGGGCCGGGGCGGCTGCTGGTTGGCGCGAGTTCTGGTGCGAGCGCACGGATCGAGCTCGCGCCGGGCCTGGGGTTCTGTTTGATGTTGGCAAGCTCGCCGAGCATCAGCGCACGGCTTCTGTTCCTGGCGGCGTCGGCGAGGGTACGCAGCCGGGTTGGGTAGTCATCAAAAGCGCGGATCGCGGCCTCCCAGCGCTGGTCGGCTTTGCGGATCTGCTCGAGCGCTGTGTGCGCGGATACGAGCGGCTCGTCGCTCACCTGACACCCCTCGGCAGCTCAAGCGAGGTCGCGAGATCAAGTGTTGCCTGTTCGGGGGCGTCGCTCCAGTCCTCACGGCCGGTCGGCTCGACAGCGAGGGCGCGGCCCTTCGGGCGGCCGATGTCGGTGCGTGGCGCATTCTCGAGGAACGCGTTCAGGTCGTTTCGGTCAACCAGCCACCGGCGTGGGTTTGTCGGGTCGCGGTGCGCGGCCAGGCGGCCGGAGTTGACCCACGCGCGTGGGGTTGAGATGTTCAGGCCCAGCATCCCCGCGATCTGCCCGATCGTCATCTCGGTGTTCTCGTCCATCACCGTGATTCTAACGCTAAAACACAACCACAACCTAGCGCAGGCATGTTTCTAGCGCTAGACTCATGTGGGTGGTTGTTGTGACCGACAAGCCAGAGCCGTGGACCGAGCCGGACAGCAACGTCACGCGCCTCGAGGACGCACGCGGCCGCACGCGGCGACACAACCCGAAACGACCTCGGCCTGCCGCGACCGCGCGTGGGGTTGACGGCGAGCTTGCTGCCGGTGAGACCGGCTATGAGTTCACGCTCGATCTCGCTTCGAGCGTGAACCTGCCAGACGAGCAGGACCGCCTGACCGCGGACGACGTCCTGGCGCGCCTCGAGGCCGGGACGCTTACCGGTGGCCGGGAGCAAGGTGATGACACGGCCTCTGAGAGCGCTCCGCGGCCGGGTGGCGGCGAGGCGGAGCCAGACCGCGAGGCGGGTGTGGCTGACCGGATTCTCGAGGCGATCTCCACACACCACCTGCGCGCCGAGACCGCGCAGGTGCCGCGGGAGCCACGCGGCACCGCCGAGCTTGCGCTCGAGACGCCCACCGACCGGCGGGCACGTTCCTTGGCTCGCGGCCGGCGAGAGCGGACCCGTGTTCCACGGACAAGGCGGCCACGGTTGCGGCCACAGCCGCGACAGGGACCTCATCGTGTTGCTGCTCGGTCGCGGCGGCTGCCGCTTGCGGCGGGTCAGGCGCTGGCCGCGGGTGTGGTGCTGGTGCTGGCGCTGGTGGTCGTGACGGCAAGCGCGCTCACGCTCGGAGCCAGTAACGGACTCGGCCCGAGCACACGCCGCGTGTCCAACGGGGACCCGACGCAGACGAGTGTCTCTGCGAGCGGCGGCGCTCGTGGAAGCCGGCGCACGCTATCGCACCGGGCGACGGCATCGCACAGCCCGGCTGGCGGCCGCTCGCGGCGCCTTGCGCCGCAGAACACGACTCCACACGCGCCAGGCCGAGTCGCGGGCCGGCCGACGGTGAGCGAGAACACGTCCGCTGGACACGCCGGCAGCCCGAAGCGAGGTGCGTCCAGCCGGCCTTCCGGCACGCAGGGTGTCCGCAAGAGTGTGGGCGTGTCCTCGACCCAGCTTGCGTCCGTGCACGAGGCTGCCGCGACGACCACGCCGGTATCCCAGTCGCCCTCTGGTGCTCCGGGGGCGGGTGGCGCGTGTGCGGGTGCGGGTGTGCTCGCGCCGACCGACTGCGGCAAACCGAGCTTATGAGCACGTTCGAGGTGAGACTGCCGGTCTTCGGTGGGGTGTTGTTTGTGTTCCCGAGTGTTGATTCCAGCTGCCGGTCGCCTGGTGCTGGTGGAAGGAGAAGCCGATGAGCCTGAAACCCGCGCAGATCGTGGTTGGTGTGATCGCCGGTGTGGTGATCGCGGGTGGTAGCTACGCGGTCGCCGCGACCAGCGACCCGGTGATCCACGGTTGCATCAACCGCAAAACCCGTGTGCTCACCATCGCGCGGCGGTGCGGCAGGGCGCAGAGCGCCCTCAGCTGGAGCGAGCGGGGGCCGGCCGGGGCCAGAGGGCCACGAGGGTTCCGGGGCGCCCGCGGCCCAGCGGGGCCGGCGGGCGCCGCCGCGACGGTCAGTATCGGGACGGTCAGCACCGGCACGCCCGGCAGCCAGGCGAGCGTCACCAACACCGGCAGCGGCAGCAACGCGGTGCTTGACTTCACGATCCCGCAGGGAGCTACCGGCAGCACCGGCCAGAGCGGCAGCCCGACCGCCTACGGGCAGATCTGGATGGGTTCAAGCAGCGCGCAGCTAGCGCCCGGCCCGAGCCAGAACATCACCGGCGAGGGTAGTGTCGGCGTCGGCGGTGCCGTCGTGGATGTTCAGGGCTGCACGACCGCAGGGCTCGCGAATCCCGTGGTAGACGTCACGGCTGACAAGGACCCCAACGACAATCTCACCGGCGCCAACAACACCACGACCGTCGCCTCCGCGTATGTGAGCGGCTGGTCAACCGAGCCGGACACCAGCATCCTGGTGGTGAGCGTCAAGACCACCAACCCCCCAAACGGTGAAGCGGTGGACTCTGACTTCTCGATCGCGGTGTGGTGCTGATGCCACGCCACCCAGCAGCCCGCGCCCGGCCGAGCAGCCCGGCACCACGCCCGTCGCGAGGGTTGGGGTGCCGCTTACGCGCCGTGACCGCCGCCCGGACATTCGCGGTGCTGGTGCTGCGCTTCGCCGCCGGCCTGGCGGTCGTGATCGTGTTCGCGGTGGTTGGCGCCCCGTCGGCGTTTGCCAACGATTACACCGGGATGCTTGCGCAGGGGACGATCACGGTCAGCTCGGGCACCTCCGCCGCCTCAGCCGGTTATGTGTTCGGGAGCTTTTCATGGACCGCGCCGGCGGGCACCGCTTTCCGTGGGTTTGCCTACACCGCCGCGACGTTCAGCTCCGTCAGCGACAGCAGCGTGGGTGGGGTCTTCGCCGGGTTTGGTGGCAACGGGACCGCGAACCAGCCGTCGATCCTGTTTCCGTGGACGGATGACTGCGCGATCACAAACAGCGGCCACTACTGGGCAAACAACATGCGTGTGGCTGGCACCAGCGGTCAGCAGACCTGCTCCACGTCTGGGAACACGGGCGGCTGGAACTACACCAACGCGGAGATCGACAACACCTCGCCGTCGACGAACCCGCAGAGCGAATACCAGACGCTGTGGCTGAGCGTGTTCTGCCAGTCCGCGACCTGTCCTTACGATGATCAGCGGGAGTGGGGCGCCGCCGGCGCGGCGGTTACGAACCTCTCAGCGACGGTTGATGACCCAAACAACCAGCCGTCCGGGAACGCGTACTGGACCGCCAACAACGGCAGCTCGTGGTATCAGACAGACAGCAACTCGCCGACGCTCAACGTCAACGCATCCGACCCGGCAGGGGTGTGTGCGATCGGAGCGTGGCTGACAGGCCCGTCGAGCAGCTATGTGCAGCTCTCAGACAGCTCGCCGGGGATGGAGAACCCCGGCTCACCGGTCGGCAACGAGTTTGATTCGATCACCCCCTGCCCAGGGTCCGGTGGTGCGACCATCACCGCAAGCGGCCAGCTGCCCGCGGGCATGACGGCCGGCACCTACAGCCTGTCGGTGGTCGCATCGAACCCGGGGAACTGGCAGGCCGGCGCCGGGCTCTCAAACGCCCCGACGATCGCAACCTATTCGGACACGATCAACATCGACGACACCGTGCCCACGATCAGCTGGGCTGACACGAGCAGCGCGTGGACGGCCGCTACCAGCGAGCAGTTCACGGTCACCGCCGGCCCCTCGGGGATCAGCAATGTGAGCTGCACCGACAACGGCACGCCGGTCGCCGCAACCCGTGTTGACGGGTCCACCTACTCGGTCCCGACCGCCAGCCAGGGCGCTAACGCGCTCAGCTGCACCGCCAGCAACGGGGATGTGAACGGCGCCCTCACGAGCCCCGCATCGACGATCACCTATTACGTCGACACGACCGTCCCGACCGTGTCGTTCACCGACCCCGGCTACACGCCCGGAACCTGGACCAACCAGACCCAGACCGTGACCGTCGCAGCGACCGGCGGCCCAAGCGGCATCGCGACGCTGGACTGCCGCGTCGACGGTGTCAGCGTCCCGCTCGGCGGCGCGCAGTCCGATCAGATCACGGTTGCCGCAAACGGCGAGCACACGCTGAGCTGCGTCGCGACGTCGAACACGAACATTCCCGGGCAGGGCAGCTACCAGGCTTGGGTCGACACCCGCCAGCCGACCGTGAGCTTCAGCGGCGCGCCACCAGCACCGGCATGGCTACCAGGCACCCCGACGGTGGTTGTGACCGGCGGTGAGCAGGGCGGGATGCTGTCCGGGATCACCAAGATCGCCTGTACCGTCAACAACGGTGCGGCGGTCACGCTTGACGTGACCGCCGCACAGGGCTACACCGGCTCGTTCATGCTCACAACCAACGGCGCGACGCTCGTCAGCTGCCAGGCAGCCGACGCCGCCGGTACCACTGGGTCTGCCAGCGAGGAGACCGTGAATGTCGATGACCCTGCGATCACGCCCGCCAGCGCGACGCTCACTGGGTATGGGAGCTCGCCGACGATCGACGCCGGCGGCGACCCGTTCACCGACGGGCCGTCGCAGAGCACGTGGTATCGCAGCGCGCAGAGCGTCACGATCACCGCCGTGAACACCAGCGGTGGCGCGCCGATCAGCCAGATCACCTGCACCGGCGCCTCCCAAGACCCCGGTGCCGGCACCTATCCCGCAAACACCCAGAACGCGTACGGCAACGGTGGTGAGCGGATCACGATCACGGTACAGCCACCGGGCGGGGATCTCAGCTGCAGCGCGCAGGACACCGCCGGCAACACCTACACGCTCGGCTCCTACCTGTTTGAGATCGACGACCAAGCGCCAACCGGCTACTTCATCCCACAGAGCTCATGGCCGCAACCCGACGAGGTTCAGCTTCACATCACAGACGGCCCGCAAGGCTCCGGGACAGCGACCGTGCAGGTCACCGCGCAGCAGAACGGCGGGCCGGTCTACAAGATCATGGCCGCCCGTGACCCCAACAACCCCGATGTGTGGGACGCAGTGTTCAACGACAGCACCATGCCCCCGGGGGACTACACGTTCATCGCCTACCCCACCGACGTTGCCGGCAACAGCGGCCAGATCACCACAAACCAGACCGGCCAAACCGAAAGCCTCGCACTGCCACTACGCGCGATGAGCACCCTCACCACCACCCTCTCAGCCGGCGGAGCGAGCGTGACCGGCAGCCAGCAGCCGACCATCAACCCCGCCGCCATCACCGCCGGCACAGGCGCGAACGCGCAGCTGCACGGCCGCGCCGCCAACGAGATCTCGGCAATCGTGGCTTCGTGCAAGCACGGCAAGATCAAGGACCGGGAGACGGCGCGGTGCGCGAGCAGCAGAAGACCAAGCCACGCCCAGCGGAGCGCCATCACGCTCGCCTACGGGCAGGCAGCAACCCTCACCGGCCGGCTGATCAACCGGAAGAGTCACGGCAGGCCGGTCGTCGGGGCGCAGATCAGCATCTACCAGCACGTCATCGGCCGCCGAGCGATCACGCTGCTCGGGAAGGCACGAACCGGCCGGGACGGCACCTACCGCTACCACCTGGCCGCCGGTGCGAGCCGCACCATCCTCGCCATCTACAACGGCAACCGGCTCATCCGCGGCGCGCAAACCAACATCGCCGAGCACGTCAAAGGCAGAGCAACCATCCGGATCAGCGGCACCCTCACACCCGGACACGACCTCCTCCTACAAGGCCACCTCGACGGCGGCTACATCCCCACCGACGGAGCGCTCATCATGATCCAATACGCCGTCAAAGGATTCCGCGGCTGGACCAACTGGGGACAAACCCACACCAACCACCAAGGCCAGTTCACCGTCCACATGCCCATCCTCCCAGCCGACACCGGCTACACCTTCCAATGGCGCGCCGACATCAACACCCAAACCGGATGGGCATACCTCGCCGGCACCAGCAACACCATCACTCGGACCGTGAGATGACCGGCCAGGTAGCTAGAGCGCGCAACGGCCGCCGGCCTTCTGCTGGCTTCCCATGCGAACAGCAGGCTCGAATACCGAACAGGGCATCCCGGCGCCTCGGCAGCGGACCGCGAGTGGTTCCAACGGCTCGTGGCCAAAGTCGGTGGCGGGTGCGCCGGGATCGTGCCGGCCACGAGGTCTCGCGGCTGGCGCGTGATACCACCTCGTGGCTGCTGACAGGCCTGCGCAACCGCTGGTTGACGCACCGCGTACTGCCGGTGCGTTGACTCCGTGTTCTGCAACACCTAGCTCCTGGAACCCGCCCGCCTCCAGCGATGCAGCCGCCCCATCGAACGAAGTGCGAGGGAACCCGCTCGAGCGGTTTGGGGTTAGGGTCCCCGTCGCCGCTCGAACGACTGGGCTGATCGTCCACGACACGAGGGCAATCGACGACAGGACCGGTGGATCCAGCGATGTCGATCGTTGTGACCAACAGTATGCCCACGGACCGTCGACAGCTTGGCTCGGGGCGCGCTGCTGCAGCACCGGGGTCGGCGCGCGAACACAGGTGTGGCGCTGGACCGCCGCACGCCGCTAACGTCTGCGCCGCGGGCGCTCCGCATGTCGCAGAACAGAGATCGTCCGCGTCCTGGCAAGCATTCCTCAAGCCGTCGCCAGCGGACGCCAGCGCCAAGGGTTATCAACCCCACGAGATGCGCCGACCGCACCGCGTGGTCCGGGGAGCGGATCGTCGTGATTGCTCTGCGGCACGTTTGTGTATGGCCGCAAACGGACCCGCTGCGCAAAGCCGCCGAGAAGAAGTGAGCTGCCCTGGCTTTCACGGAGACTTTGAAACGAGGGTTTTGGCCCTCGGGAAGGAAGTCGCCGTTCATGCCAAGACCACAGAAGTACCCGCAAGAGCTGATCGACCGTGGTGTCCGGTTGGCGATCGAGTCTGGTC
>DAIDME010000012.1 GCA_027449125.1 Solirubrobacterales bacterium
GGTCTGCTCGCTTGAGAGCAGATACCCGATCCAGTATCTCGTGACGACATCAACGATCGCGTAGGCGACGCGCTTGGCGCGGGTGAAGTGGGTCGCGTCCCAGATCCAGATCCGGTTTTTCTCCCACGGGATCTGGGGAAAGGTGGACACTACCGGCCGGGCGCGGACCGGCTCGCCCGGCAGCACAACCTGGTGTTTGAGCGCCACCCGCAGCACCGTGGAGGGACTGACGAACACCTGGCCGGTGTAGGACCCGCGGTGCGCGAGCTTGCGATGCGAACGATCAACCAGGCCCCACTGCTCGATCAGTGACAGGATCGCGTGCTCCTCCCACGCCAAGATGCCGTGCACCGCACCGCCGCCAGGCTGCTCGTCCTCGAGGCTGCCGGTCTCCCGCAACCTCGCCCGCCAGCGGTGCACCCGCACATCCTGGACCTGCAGGATCCGGCACGCCCGAGCGTGCGACCACCCCTCGCCGAGCGCACCGTCGATCAGCCCCAGAAGCACAGGGCTTGACCCCCGCGCTCACACGCGCGGGGACCGGGCCAGTAAGCCCGAGCGCTGCTTTCCCCTGTGCAACGAAAGCTCGATCGCCTGCTCCTTGATCGTCTCGGTCAGCTGCGCGTTCTCGGACCGTAACGCCTCCAGCTCCAGCTGCTCGGGCGATGAGACCCGCCCCGGCTTCGCGGAGGCGAACGCCACCAACGCCGCGTCCTTCGCAAGCGCTCGCAACCGGATGATCACCGACACATCCACCCCATACTTCCGGGCCGCGTCCGCCTGCGAGATCTCCTTCGAGGCGACCTCCAAAAACAGCTCCCACTTCTCCTCCGGCGACAGCTGCCGGCGAGCTTTGCGCTTGCCGTTCTCCATCATCTGGACCTCCTGGATCAAGGCCCCCAAAACTACCCAGCTTAAGGTTGAAAAACGACCCTACCTCTATCGCGAAGCCAGAGTGCGCCCAGGGTTGGAGGTAGCCATTGTTGAGTAGGTGATTCCAACATAAGCTCGTCGTTGCCAGCGGGTGTGAGTCCCGTCCGGGTAGCTGTCAGGAGGCCCGGTAGCAGGCTGGCGGCTTGGCCGGGAAACTGGTCGGGTCGAAGCCCAGCGTCAAAAGCCATTTTGGGGGAGCGACTGAGCGGTCCGCAGCATTACGCGAAGCCTGCCGCGCCGTTAGGTGAGCCTGCTTTCGGGTGGGATGAGGGAGAGCCGAGCCGCGTCTGTCACGGCGAAGGCCATGGAAGGGGTGAAGATCCTGGATGTGCAGCCCTGAGGAACTCCCCGGCGTATGGGGGCGTGGAACGTTCAGAAGGTAACGGCGGGAACTGGGGAGGCCCTCCCCGGCCCGGCGCTCTGCGGTGATCGCCGGAGAATCGCGCCCTATAACCGGTGATGAGCCGGGAAGTGGGTTGCGTGCCGGAAGGGAGTCGGAGGCGGCCATACGTACCGCTTGAGCGCACGGGACAACAAAACCCGGCGTGAGGGAAGGGCCGCTGCTTCGTTCATGCGTCACGTACAGGGAAGGGCTGGTGAGTGCCAGAGATGGCTAGGACCACCAAGCAGGACAACGTCCGAGAACTACAACGAACGCTTTACCGGGCGGCCAAAGCCGATCCCGGACGACGGTTCCATGCGCTCTATGACAAGGTTCACCGCAGGGACGTTCTGGAGCGGGCGTGGGGGCTGGTGCGCGCCAACGGTGGCGCGGCTGGCATTGACAGGCAAACCATCGCTGATGTCGAGGAGTATGGCGTTGCCCGGCTTCTTGACGGGCTGGCCACGGATTTGCGGGAGGGGAGCTGGCGGCCGCTGCCCGCACGACGGGTGTTCATACCGAAGCCCGGTCGTGACGAGCTCAGGCCGCTCTCGATCCCTGCTGTGCGCGACCGGATCGTTCAGGCTGCCACAAAGATCATCATTGAGCCGATCTTTGAGGCGGACTTTCTGCCGTGCTCGTTTGGGTTTCGGCCCAAGCGCTCACAGCATGACGCGCTTCAGGTGTTGATCGATGAAGCGTGGGATGGCAGGCGATGGGTTGTTGAGTCCGACGTCTCAAACTGTTTTGAGGCGATCCCGCACTCAAAGTTGATGTCAGCGATCGAGGAACGGATCATTGACCGTCAGGTCTTGAAGCTTCTGCGCGCGATGTTGCGCGCCGGGGTGATGGAGGACCAGGCGGTCACGCGCAGCGACGCCGGAACCCCGCAGGGCGGGGTGATCTCACCATGTCTTTGTAACGTCTATCTGCATCGGCTTGACCGGCAGTGGACACAGCGCGGGCATGGTGAACTGGTGCGCTTCGCCGACGACATGGTCGTGATGTGCCGCACCGAACGGGAGGCCCAGTGCGCGCTGGTTGCGCTGCGGAAGATCCTGGGAGAGATGGGACTCACGCTCAAGGATGCCAAGACAAGGATCGTGGAACTGCGCGAAGGTGGGGAGGGCCTCGACTTTCTGGGGTTCCATCACCGCTGGGTGCGAGGCAACACCCCGGCGTCAAGGCATCTAACGTTCCTGGCCCGCTGGCCCTCACAGCAGGCAATGGCACGCGCCCGCCAGCGGGTTCGCGAGATCGCGGACCGCCGCCGGGCACACGACCCGTTAGACGTGGTCGTGCAGGACCTCAACCGGTTCCTGCAAGGCTGGGCAGCGTATTTCCGTTACGGAAACTCTGCGCAGGCGTTTGACAAGATCAGCCTCCACGCGTTCGCGCGGCTGGCGGCGCTGCTGGCTAAACGCCACGGGCGTCGCGTCCGCTACGGCTGGGGCATGCTGTGCGCCTCCCCGGACCGGATGGGGCTGATCACGCTCACTGGAACTGTCATCGCGCCCCGGCCCTCACGGCCCAGGCGCACGGGACGACGCTGAATGCCGACGGTGAAGAACGTCGGAGAGCCGTGTGCGGGAAAACCGCATGCACGGATCGAGGTGGCGGCGGGAGGAAACCAGGCCAGTCGGGCCAGCACGTGCCGCGCAGCCGGGCGCCTCTCGCCGACCCTACCGCAAACCAGGACGAAGCTGATCCTGTCAGGGATCGCTGACACCAAAACCTTGGAGGCGGTGTCGATGACGCTTGGGGAATATGACCGCCAGGTGGTCTCCCACACCCGCACCCGGGTTCCCGGCCATGGGGTGCAGAGAGCAAAAACGCGCAGCACGCTGCGCACCCCGGTGATGTCACCGGGTGAGATCGCCGGGATCCCGGCCGGCCGAGCGTTGCACCTGGACGGGGTCAGCTCGGAGGTTTTGACGCTCACCCCCGCGCACCGCTCAGAACCATGGCGCACCCTCACCACACCCGGCGCGGCAGCAGCCAGCTGAAAGGGCGCCGGGCGTGCTGACGACAAGCTCGCAGGTCACCGGAAGCATCGAAAGAGCGCCAACCAAAGCGCGTTTCGCAGCAGCGGCCGGGACCGGGCAGGCAGCGTCCGGGACCGGGCAGGCGGCGCCCAGCACCGGGCGGACAGCACTCTGGACCGGGTCGGTCGCGATGATCGTCGAAGAGCTCACGACCAGCTTGGGACCGGGCCGGTTCAGTCGCGAGCAGGCCGGACATCTAGGACAACTTGCGGGCCGAGCACCGAGTGCGTGGAGTGTATGTCTGGACGTCCTGGGCACAGGGCCGTCCCACGAGCCTTCCGGGATGATCGTGTTGGGTGGTGTGGGGTGTTGATCCTGGCGAAGATCACGCAGGGCTCAGCGGGCGGGTACGCACAGTATCTGGAGGGCAAGACAACCGCCACGGAGCTTGGGGACTACTACCTCAAGGACGGTGAGCGGGTCGAGGCACCAGGCCGCTGGGCTCAAGGCGCGGAACGCTTCAGCCTCGACGGATCAGGACCGGTGACCGGGGAGCAGCTCAGAACGCTGATGGCGGTCAGACGCCCGGACAACGGCGAGCAGCTCAGACGCACTGGCGGCAGTGGTGAGGCGGTCGCGGCCGTGGACGCGACGTTCTCAGCCCCGAAGTCGGTGAGTGCCGCCTGGGCGATCTCGGGACCCGAGATTCGTTCACAGATCGAGCGGGCGCACGAGGTGGCCGTGGATCGTGCCCTCTCCTACGCCACAGGGCAGGTGCCGATGTTGCGCCGGCGGGTCAGCGCAACCAAGGTGATCCACGAGAAAGCCACGGGGCTTGTTGCGACGAGCTGGCGGCACACCACCGCCCGTGCGGTCGCCGATCAGCTCCCGGACCCGCAACTTCACTCCCATGTCCTGTTGCACGCCGCCGTCAGAAGGGACGGCCGGTTGGTGGCGATCGACTCTCGTTCCTGGCTTGTTCACCAGCGGGAGGTTGGTGCCGCGTATCGGACAGAGCTTGCGCGTGAGCTGCAGGCCCTCGGGTTTCAGATTGTGCGTGGCACGGGGCGTGGCGGCCGCTACTTCGAAATAGACGCCATCCCGCAAGCGCTGCTTGACCGCTGGTCCAGTCGTCACCACCAGGTGAAGGCCGCGATCCGTGAGCGGCTCACCGCCCAGGAACGCGCGCTTCAGACGCTGATCAGCAAGGGTGGCCCAGAAGCAGAGCAGGCGATCGTTGAGCTTGAGCGCTTGCAAGCCACCGGGCAGCTGCCGCCGAAACAGGATCGGCTGATGGGCACCCTGACCCGTAGCGTGAAAGGGCCGGCCAGCACCCAGGACCTCGACAGCGAATGGCAGCGGGAAGCGATCCGGCAGCGGATCAGCCGTGAGCGCCTCGAGCTCCTACGCCACACACCCAAAACGATCCTTGATGCCGCAAGCCCACAGGAGGTGCTGGTCGCGCTCACCGAGTTCGATTCCACGTTCGCCGCCCGTGAAGCGAGAGCAGCTGCTTTGGAGCAGTCCGCCGGCACCCCGATCCTCGTAGCGCTCGATCAGCTGCGGGCGCTCAGAGCGAGCGGTGAGATTCTGCTGTTGGCGGACGGGAGCGGCACCACCAAAGACCACCGTGGGTATGAGCGGGCAGTCGTAGCGATCACCCAACGCCTCACCACCACCACGATCACGCCCATCCCGCACGAGACCACGACACGGGAGACGGGGCGCCTTGACCAAGAGCTCGCCACCCACGGCGGACGCCTCTCCGACGAGCAGCGCCAGGCGATTGCCCTTGCGTGTGGTGAGCATCCGCTGGTGGTCATTGTGGGGCATGCCGGGACGGGGAAGAGCACCACCCTGACCGGCATCGCACGCGCACACCAGAACGCCGGCCGCCAGATCGTTGTGACAAGCACCGCCGCCGCCGCCGCTGAACGACTCGCCAACGAGTTGCAACAGCACGGTGTTGCGTGTATGGCGTTCTCGACCGCGGGGTTGCACGCCGCGATCAGCCACGGCCGTGTTGAGCTCGGGCCGGACACGACGGTGATCCATGATGAGGCCGCCCTCGCGTCAACCCGTGAGCAGCTCAGACTGCTGCATGCGGTGGAGGTCGCCGGTGCGCGGTTGATTGCGGTTGGGGACCCGCAACAGAACCAGCCGGTCGGTGCCGGCGGGCTATGGGACCGGATCGAGACCATGACCCGGCAAACCGAGGCACTGGTGGCGTTGACGGTCAACCAGCGCTCCCAAGACCCTGGTGACCGCCACAGCCAAACCCTGTTTCGCAAAGGCGAGACCGAGCTGGCGATCCGCACCTACGCCGCCCGCGACCGGATCCACCAAGCAGAGAACCAGCGGCGGGTAGAGGATCAGGCACTCGAAGCCGCCCACCAAGACCGGGAACAGGAGAAGACGACGCTCGTGATCGCGCAGACCTCGAACGAGCATCTGGATGAGCTGAACGCCCGTGCGCAGGCGATCCGCAAACAACACAGCCAGCTCGGCGAGCACGGGCTTGAGATCCCCGGCAGGCCGTATGAGCTGCACGAGGGCGACGAAGTCCAGGTCCGGCACACGATCAACCACCCCGACCACGGGCCGCTACGCAACGGCACAAACGCAACCGTCACCGCGGTTGACGCTGAGCGGCGTGAGGTTGAGCTGCGGCTTGCTGACGGGACCCGCGTGAAGCTCGACCAAGAACAGGTCGAGCAAGCGGATCTGCGGCTGGCGTATGTGCAGCACCCGTTCCCCGCCCAAGGGCACACCACCGACACCACACACGTGATCATCACCCACCAGGCAACCCGGGAAGGGACCTATGTCGCGCTCACCCGCGCACGAGAGCAAACACACATCTACCACGGTGTCGACAACCACGAGCCCTCAGCGGCCGCGGATCCGCTGGCGCGGCTTGCTGAACGGGTCAGCCAGGCAGAGCCGGAGGTCCCATCGATCAACACCCCCGTCGCACACGAAACCACGGTCAGAACAATCGCCGAGCTTGAAGCCACCGGTCCGCGGGCCGTGCCCGCCAGGCGCAACGAGATCGAACACGAACCCGACCGGACATGGCCGAGGCACGCGAGACGGAAGACACTGCCACCGACAGGGGACGACCACGAGCGCGATCCCGCTGTGCTGAACCATGACCCGCAAGAGCACAGCAGTGAGCGCGCCTCCGACCGCGCGATCAACACCGACCAGGACGACGGGCGGAAGGGTGCTGGACGACGTGTCTGGCCTGGGAGAGCCGTCGTCGAGCCTGACGGACCGGAGCGGGAAGCGGAGTTGCGCACACGGGGTCGGACACCCGGCCGCAAGCTATGAGCACGAGACGGCCCTCCGCCACAAACCACGGCTACCCCAAGGACACTGGCGTGTTGTGCGACCGACACCAGCCTCTGCCCCGGCAGGTGCCGACCTTGGACGCAAGTCCTCTGCCCGCCGTGAGATGCCAAGGGTAGGATCACCGCGATGTGCAACTCGAACACGAGCGCCCGATGGCGCTCCACGGGCTGGGGGGAGGGTCAGCAGACGCGACTGGGTTCTCTCGATGTGGGCATCGGGTGCAGGCTCACCGATGGGGACTTCCCCCTTCCACACCCGCGCGGACTGCGCGACGCTCGGTGAGTCCGGGAAGCGGGAGACCGTCGCCGCCAAAACTGAATAGTCGGTCACAGATTCTCGGCTCGAACGCTTTAGCTTCCTACATATGCAATTGCAACTACTGGCTCACTACTAGGGGTACCATGGCTGACCATGTTCGCAAGACCATCTTGCGTATCCAGTCGCACAGGCGCCTGAGCTGCCTGATGCTCACCGCGCTCACACCGCTCTGTCTGGCACTTGCGCCATCCGCACTCGCGGCCACGACCAACCCGGATCAGATGTGCTCGACGACATCATCGTACTCGGTTAACTCGGTCGTCGGACAGCTGATTAACCGCATGGGCAACGTATACACCAATTACAACGGCACCCCTAACGATGCGACCGCTGAGTTCACGGCACAGACGGCGGGAACATCGACTGTGGCGATCTCTGCCAGTGGCACCTTCAGCATCGATGCCATCATCGCCGGCGCGCAGGCCAGCACCTCGATCACGCTCACGCAGTCGTGGTACGTGGGAACTGGTACGAGTATCAGCATAACTGTGCCGCCCTACCACTACGGGAACGGTGAATATGGGAACTGGCGCTGGGTTACCAATGGTACCTACTACACATACGGCGCGTATTGTCAGGTGACGTCTAGTACCAACATGCGCACCAGCGTCCCCACGAACCACGACGGCTGGGACACGTGGATCTCGTGAGACGCATGGTGCTGGGCGCGCGCCCGGCTGCGGGCTTCCTCGCAGTTGCGGGCTTGCTCGCAGTCGCGGCCGTGATCGCGTTCTTCCTACTGCTTAACCCTGGGGTTGGGGGCGCCAGAACACACGACACCGCGGCCGCGAGACCCGGCCGCACTGCGTATCCCTTGCTATCGATTGTTCGAGCCCGCGACGGGCAGTTCTACATCCGCACGTTCGCCGGCATGACAAACACCAAGAGGCCGACGTATTTCGTGACCGGGCCTGGACGTCTTCTCATGCCGATAACGACGGGCAGGGGAGATGGCTACGTCCGCGTTCTCCACCCCAAGGGCCGCTGGATCCACATCGAGGTCACATGCGTTGGTGGCGGCCTGCTGGCGGTGTGGCACGACAAATTGGAGGTGTTTGCGGTCAAGCCGTGCAACGGCACCGGCACATGGCAAGACACGTACCCTTCCAGCGTCCTGCGCGGTCACGGGCGCTGGCGAATCGAGGTGCGACCGCGCACGACGTGGGTGATTGCGGGGATAGCCGACTCACGGCAGTAGGTGCGAACAACACCCACACCACCTAACGCCAATGGGGAAGCGCGTGACACGAAGTCAAGGCAAAGGTGGTAACAGGAACCAGTCAGTCCTCAGGGACGCCGAGCAGGCGGCGGCGTCCCTGAGGCTTCAGGCGCTGGCGAACAGAGCGTGGACCTGCGCCGCGATCAGGCCAAGTGACTGCTCCCAGTGGCCCGGCGCCGGGTTCACGTGGGCGAGCGTGGCAAGCCGCACTTGCGGCGCACCCACTCAAGCGGCCCCCTAACACAGATTCCCAGGCACTCCTGCCAGACCTCGATCCCCCGGAACCCTCACCCAGCCCGCCTTTGACCCCTTCAACGCCGGCGAGCTCTCGCCGGGCGCCGCTGTCGCAAGCGACGAGCAGATCCTCGACTGGGTCGCGCGCGACGCCGAGACGGCGCTTCACCCCTCCTGCAGCTGCCGCATGGGCACCGGCCGGCTTGACGTGCTCGACCCCGACACCCTGAAGGTGCATGGCACCGAGGGTCTGCGCGTGGTCGACGCCTCGTCGATGCGCTACGTCACCAACGGCAACATCTACGCGCCGGTGGTGATGCTCGCCGAGAAGGCGGCCGACCTGATCCGCGGCAATACGCCGGTTGAGCCGCTCGACGACGTGCCGTTCTACCGCCACAGCGCCGTGCCCGTCGCCTGAACCAGCCGTCAAGCGCGCGTCGCGACAGACGCCGCGCGATTCAGCCATGGGACTCGTCACGCCCCCCCCACTATTCTGCTCGCCGGCTCCATCCCACTAGGCGTAAAACAAGCGATCCGAAGGCGGTAGGGTCGGCGGGAGGCGCCTGGACCGCGCGGCTCGGCCGACTGGTCTGGTTTCCTCCCGCCGACCCTACCGATCCCGTACTTGCCCCCGTGAACTGTCATGAATCAATCCCGGGCGACCTGCTCACACTCACGGCGGGGCACGTATTTCAAGGATGTCCTGATGAGATGCCTCACCAGCCATTTCCTGAGAGACTTGAAGAGGCCCGTTATCGGATGGTGAAGGAGGTGCCTGTGACGAGCGAGCCGCCAAATGTCACGTATGTGTTTGGGCCAACCCAGTCTGCGGAGCATGCGCTCGTCCAACATACGTATGCGGTGTAGCTACCACTGTCCCAGGCGTTACGCTTGGGCCAGTTGCCCGTAAACGTTCCGGCGCCACCGTAGAAGCTGCGGTCGTGGTAGGTGTCGTTCACGGTCGGCGTGTAGTAGCAGCCATCGCCGGTCGCGCAATCCGTCCCGCTGGAGATGGCGGGGCTGATCCCGAGATCATCCGGAGTGGCAGCGCCGGTGGCGATGCCCGAAGGCTCCCCGCTAGTGACCGATACCACCGCGCCAGTCAAGGGGTTCAGCACGACCGTCTTAGGTGTGCTGGACGCGAGCAGGCCGGTTGGTGCTGATGGGCCCGATGCCACCACGGGCGAAGCGCTACCCGAGGACGCGGCCTGCGTTATCGCGGGCATGGCAACGCTGCAGGCCAGCGACGCGGCCGTTCCTATGCCCAGCACAACGTGCTTTCGTTTCATCTTTCCCTCCTTGGATTGACTATGGCTGTGACTCCGTCGGCCGGCAAACCGGCGTCCAACCAGCGAACACAAATGCTTAAGCGAAGGTGCGCGTGATTTGTGACCGCTCAGGTCGCCCAGCTCAACGTTGCGGCGCACTGGGACGGCGCCAGTTTTCCCTCAGACGCAGAGCGCTGCGCACCAGGGATGACTCTCGGCGCGTCGCGCTATACCTTTGCTGTGAGGTCTCTGAGCAGAGACAGCGCAACGTTCGTCGGGGCGGACGTTCGCACGACCAACCATGCGTCTCTGACCCGCTCAGCGATCAGCCGACCAGCCGAGGCTCCCACCGAGCCTTCCGCGCCCGCGGGCAACTGCTGCACGCGCGCAGCACCGCGCAGCGTTGTCGTTCCTGGAAGATTCCCGGGGCGACGGCCCGGATGCTCGGAATCGACCAGGAGCGCGACACTACTCGCCCGACCTAGGTAAGCGACGGTCAGCGAATAGCACGACAGAAAGCCCGGTGGTGCCGAGATGGATTTCGGCAGAGGGCCGATCACCGCGCGAGCGGCCAATAGTTGCACCCCCGGCAGGCGGCGTGTGGTTATGCGACATCCGGTCGAAGGGGGATTCCGAGCGTTCACCGGCCGGTTGGGGACGAGAACCGGTTTCGCGGCCGGCGTCGGAATGACCCTGCCGCCAGCATCGATCGGAGTCAGCGTCGCGACAGTGGCACGACCCGTCCGTAGCGATGGACCACCGGCGATGGTGACCGCCGCTCTCCAGTTCGACGGAAGCGACGGACTCGCGATCGGCAATATCCGCGTCCCGCCCGGCGCCTTCAGCGCGGCTACTTCCTGATCGACGATCGCGAACAGCAACCAGCCAGCGACGCCGCCCGTAGCCGGCGAGAGTATCTCAATCCCTCCTCGAGCTATCAGCGGATCGTGCCCCTGTGAAACGCAGGTAGATGGGGTCGGCAGCACTGAAGTGCCCGTCCGAATATCCAGTAGCGATATGCACCAACCAACATCACCAGCTCGCAGACTCGGCGTCACCGTCAGCGTGTAACGCGATCCCAATAATTGCTTAGGCAAAGCGCCCTCGAGCGGGGCAGAACGACGCGTCACAATGAGGATCCCCGCGACAGCCGACGTTGAGATGACCAGCGTGATCGCGGAAACAACGACGACGGTTCGCCCGAGGCGGCGGGGGGTCGCTTTCGACGCACTTTCGGGGGTGCCGCCGCTTTGTAGACGGTCGTGAGCTTCAAGCAGCTCGTCGAGCAACTGCTCGAGTGGGTCATCGTTGTGCATCAGACTGACGCGCCATACGTAACCGTAACGCTGTCAGCCCGCGGCTAACGCGCTTGCGCACGACCTGCTCGCTGCAATGCAGCTCCGCGGCGATCTCACCGTAACCCTGATCCTTGACGAACCGCGCGTTTATCGCTTCCCGCTGCTCGCCGGGCAACTCTTCCACGAGCTCGAGGACGGAGCGCGCGTCGATGTGAGCGATTAGCTGCTCGATCATTGCCTCCCCGTCGTCGGTTAGCCGAAGCGCCTGCATCCCGAGCTGCTCTCGCGCTCGCGCTTCGATCTTGCCTTGACGCACCGCATCGATCAGCCGGTTGTGGGCGATCGTGTACAACCACGATTTGCCGGGAGCTGCGGTAGGTTGATAGCGCCGCACAGCGAGCAACGCCGCCGCAAACGTCTCGGCAGTCAAATCCAACGCGAGATCGGAGCGGCCAAGGGCACGCGAGAAGTACGCGAGCACACCGGGAGCGTGCCTTCGATACAGCTCAGCAAACGCGTCCCGATCGGTCTTCGCGAGCGCAAGAAGGTCGCGGTCATCCAAAGCGCTCAAGTCTCGTAGCACCGCAAACCGCCCAAACGCCTACCGTGTCGCCGTCATAGCCGAAGCGAGAAATCGCGTCCGCCGAAATAGCGTCTACATCGCCCCACAACCAAACAATACCGAGGTTCGACGCGCGCATACGAGTTCCTCATCTCCCCGGGCACCGATGGGGCGAGACTGCGCCACGGGCCACAGCGACTTGTGTTGTGAGTTGAGCGTGAACCTCCCGCCGCAGAGCATCACCCACGCCAACGCAGCGCCGACCGTGTCGAGCTGTCGAATCCGTAGGGCGCCCCGAACCCTGGACGCCGAGAGGGTGAGCTGATCAACGACGCCTGCAACCAATCTGCGATCGGCCCCTTGGTCAAGGACAGACCCCGGTCCATGCCGTTGCTTGACCTGGCCAGTGCCCAAGGTGCTGGTGGCGCTCGCGCCGTGCTCGTGCAGCGTGTCTGCGCTGCGCTCGGTAGCCATGGGTGGTAGCCATATCGGTAGACCGAGCGCCAACCCGTCACGCTGATCCGTCACACATACGAAACACCAGGCATTTCGAAGATTGGCGGTGAGGGGCTCGAACCCCCGACATCCTGCGTGTAAAGCATTCAAAGTGACCAGGAGGAGGCTAACGAGTGCGGTCGGGTTCAAGACATGGCCACGCGAAGCGCCGGGGCCTGAACGGGTCCCGCTGTGACGGCGACTACCGGGGCGTCGCTATCGGGGCGCTTTGCCGCTCGGCCAGCTCCAAGGCCGGTTAGGAGCGCTGTCACGTCACCTGGCGGCGGAAACGCGGATCGAGGCTTGTAGCTGGGCTCGACGTCTCAGCGCTGGCGTCGAAGGTAAGCCTCGGTTGAAGACCAACGATGCGAACCCGGCGTGGTCTTGAGCCTGGGGACACGATGTCTGAACGCGAACGTCGCGGATGGAACCGACCGAAGGTGGTCAGTTGTCGGCGAGGATCGCGTCCAGGTCTGGAAGGCCGAAGCGGGCGAGCGCCCACGGCAGCCAGTCGGCCTCGGTGTCGGCCAGTGCCTGCCATGCGCCCGCCACCTCCCACGCGCTGGGTTCAAGCGGGATGATGAAGGTCTCGCGGGCGCGGTGCGGGCTGATCGCGCGGCGGAGCGCGACGCCGGACTGGCTTTGCACCGTCTCCTCCTTCACCGTGCTGTGAGCCAGGCCGGCACCGGATGAGATGACCACGCCGGCTGGGTGCGTGTCCGCAGCGCCTGAGTCACCCGTGTACGTCAGCCGGCTCAGGTTGTTTGCCAACGCCCCGAGCTTGTCGGCGAGCTGGAGCTGCGCCCAGGCGGTCTCGAGGAACAGGAAGTTATGCGGGACCAGGCGCAGCCATCGCGCGCCGGAGCCAGACATCTGCTTGACAGCCTTCTCGATGATCTCGCTGCCCATGCGTGGCCAGAGGTCACGTCGGCGCCCGCGTGCGCTGAGCCGTGCGCGGTCGTCCTCGATCCGGACCAGCCTCACGCTCGCCGAGCCGACTCGGATCTCCGGCTTGTGGCCAGCACGCGCCGCGAGCGCCTCGACGGGAATACGCCGCTCAAGTTCACGCACCGTCGCCTCGTCCAGGATCTCGCCGAGGTCGCCCTCAAGCCAGACACGGTGCGCTGTGGCGCGCGACTGAAGGCGATGAAGGGCACGGTCGAGAAAGTCGCGGCGGCGGCGATCATAGTCGGCTTCGCCCAACGCGAACGCCTCGATAACGAGCGGCCCACGATCAGTGGAGATCTCCAGGTCGGCTGGCCTACGCGCTCCCGTAACGAGAGGCTCGAGCCGGAAGCTCCAGCCAAGGCGCGCCGCCGCGCCCGCTAACTGAAGCTGCAGGTCGGTGTGACGGATCCGCGCTTCCGTCACATCGCTCGCAAGTGGCCTACGCGCATCCGCTGAGCCGGGCACCCCGTCGATCAGCTGCAGCCGAGCCGCCCACTCCACGACATCAGCCAGCGCGAGCACGTCGTGGCTCAACAGCACCAGCGAGATGCGCAGGGGCAGCGCGCACTGATCGCGCTGGCTCCTCTTCAAGGCCACTGCCGGCCACCGCTCATCGAGCCGCTCGGCAAGAACGTCAACCGCCCACAAGCCGGCGCGCGACCACGCCTGACCACGCCCAGAAGCACTGAGAAGATCACGATAGGTCTGCCAGGACTCCCCGGCGCTCTCACGCTCGACGTCACGCACGATCACATCGTCTCATCACAGAGCAGTCCTGAGCGCGGTCAGGTGCAGCACACCCCGGCGCAAGCGACAAAACACGAACGCGACCGCGGGCGACTGGCTACCCAACCAGTCGCCGCCGGCCGGCTCGCCGCCCCGTCAGCTCGCGGCTCAGTCGGGAGCGCCGTCACCGGCCGACCGGCGGCAGAAAGTACGCCCAAGCCCCAGAACCGGACTCAAACGCCGGACTCAAACTGTCACCGCCGACCCGGCATCCAACCCTTATCGTAAGAAAAGCCCGGGATTAGCAGAGCTTTTGTGAGTGGGCCGTGCAGGAATCGAACCTGCAACCTTGGGATTAAGAGCCCGACGAGCTTGCCGACGGAAGGCCAGCCTCGATACGGACGACTGTGTGCCGCACTCATAAGGAGCCCCGGCCGTGGGCCTATGACGATTGCGAGACCGTTTGGTAGCCAAGGTTGGTAGCCAAACCTGGCTGAGGACTGCGAAATGAGACCCAAGCGGCTAGTTAATCAGCGATTTCCAGAGCTTTCTTGAGTGGGCGGTGAGGGGCTCGAACCCCCGACATCCTCCTTGGTTGACCGCTGGCTACCTCTTTGGCCTCTCGCCGCGAAGGCCCTGTCCAGCCGCTCGAGCTCCTCGGGCCGGGCCTTCGCGCTGACGTACCGATCGGTCGTCGATAGCTTTGCGTGGCCGAGGAAGTCTCGGACGAAGACTGGGTCTGAGGTTCGAGCGACCAGACTGCCAGCGGCGTGACGTAGTCCGTGAAGCTTGATGGGTCGAAGCCCCGCCGCATTGCGTGCTCGCTTGTAACGCCGCCGGACCGCAGACGGATCGAGGCGACGACCGAAGCGGTTAGCGAGAACGTAGTCACCCGGCTGCACGAAGTCCTTACGGTCACGGAGGCGTTCGAGCGTGGCGACAGCAGCTGACGGGAGAGGCACGACGCGCGAGCGCCCGCCCTTCGGCAACCGCTCCTCACCAGCAGACAGACCGCGCCGTACAAAGAGAAGTCGGCCGTCGAGCTGAACGTCCTCCCAGCGGAGCGTGAGCAACTCGCCCAACCTGATTCCCGTGTAGAAGAGCAGCCGGAATGCGTCAGCATCTCGGCAGTCCTCTTGACGCCGAGCCGCGATCTCCGCTTCGTCCTTCATCGACCGTGGCGACCGATGAGACCCGCTCTCGCACACGGCAGCGAGCTTTTCGACCTCCTCGACCTCGTAGTAATCCAGCGCCACAGGCGGCGGCTGACGGCGCTTGTCGGTCCCGTCGACCGGATTGGCGACGAGACCCAGCGAGTCCACCCGGGTTCCGTAGTTGAACATCGACGCAAGTACTTCTCGGTGCTTGTTGACGTTGCGCGCCGTCAGACCCTCCTTATCGAGAGAGCGGAGGAAACCGCTGATCTCAGCCGTGGTGACACTCGCCGCTTGCCGGTCTCCGAAAGCCGCCATGATGCGCCCAGCGCTTACGCCCTCGCCACGCTTGTGAGGGATCCCTGGCTCGCGCAGAAGGAACCGGTAGTCCTTCACGGTCGACGGCTTCGCACCCCAAACCTCTTCAAGCCAGATCAGCCATTCAGTCGCGAGCGCACGCACGGTCTTCTCGGCTGCACTCGCACGAGCCTCCGCGTCGGCCGCACTGACAAGCTGCTCCACCTGTGCCTCCATCACCGCGACTGCCGCAACGTTGGCAGCGCGTTCATCGAGCCAACCGTCTGCGCATCGACCCCGCCGCTTTCGCCAACCGCCGGTGCCATCAGGCTCAAGCCAAGCCAAGCCAAGCCGGCGCTTGGTCTGCTTCCACGGAGAGTGGGGTCCTGGCCGGTAGCGCCAGTACGCATCCCAGTAGACCCGATCTCCGGCACCGCCACGAATTAGGACTGCGAGATTCGCTTGTTCGACCTGACCCATATCGGTGATCGTAACAGTCTCACCGGATTGGGTAGCAGCCAATTGCCATTGGGTAGCAGGTGCCGCTGGGTAGCAACTTGGGTAGCAAACTGGCCGCAGACCCTACGGTAATAGCCTTTTTCGGCGCCTCGACTCCGCGTATCTAGGTCCGCTGCGCTCGTGCCGCCTGGATCGCACCCAGGAGGTCGCCGGTTCGATTCCGGCTAGCTCCACTCCACCTCGACTTTCGCGGAGTTCCTACTAATGCGTCGGTTAGTTCGCGGCCCAATCCTCGCCGACAGGTCGCGCGTGACATGTCCGACGACGAATCCTGGGGCGGCGCAGGGCGTGGCGCGAACTGGGCCGCGAACCCACACCCGATCGGTGCGTTGCGCTCGTCGCGCCGAGCAGGCCTCTGGGCTTGCACGCCGAAATGCGTGTCCGGCTGTCAAAGCCGGTCTGGCCGTGGGCCGTTCGTGCGGCGTGGGACACTCGTGCAGCGCCGACGGTTGGCAGGGCTCAGGGATCGCTGGTGCGCTGCTGAGGTCCGGGATCGGCGCGGGGGAGCGGTATCGCGCCGGCGCGGGCGCTAGGTGCTGGCGGGAGGCGGTCGTAGGCCGTCCACGAGCAGGTTGAGCATTCGGGCTGCCTGGTCTCGTTGTTCGTCTGCTCCTGCGACGCTCAAGATGCCAGCGAGCGTTGCGGCGACTGTTTCAGCGTCGGCGTCTGGACGAATGTCGCCGGCGCGTGCACCGGCGTCCAGGAACGTGCCGACGACGGCGACTAGGCCGCCCCGCATCTGATCGGACTCGATGCGTCCGCAAGAGATGATCGCGCGCAGAGTGTCGATCATGCCGTGTTTGGTGGCTGCCCAGTCAACGAACAGGTCCATCCACAAGCGCAAAGCGCGAATAGGGGGATGGTTGGCCAAGAGCTCCTGCGAGCCGGTCCGCAGACGGTCCACTTGATCGCGGTAAACCGCCTCGACCAGGGCCTCGCGAGTTGGGAAATGGCGGTAGAGCGTGCCGATGCCGACCCCCGCCTGCTTGGCTATTTCCTCCAGCGGGACGCGGTTTTGGCCCGCCGCCGCAAAGGCCTGTGTCGCGACGGCGATCAAGTTCTGCCGGTTGCGCCGCGCTTCGGCGACCCGGGCGCGTGGTGGGGGTAGATGAGCCGGCGACATCGGTGCGAACTCTATTGGTGTGATAGGTTCCCACTCAATCGGAGCCGCCTCCGATTGAGTCCACGCCGGCAACACAGACCCACAGCTCGTGATGCCCGCCCGCCGGCATCCTCTCTGCCCATCGCAACATCTCGGAGGTAGCAGTCAGATCATGGGAGTCCTCATTGTCTTTGGCTATGGCCCTGGAATCTCGCATGCGACCGCACAACGATTCGCGCGGGAGGGCTACAGCCTGGCTCTCGTCGCTCGGGACGCGGATGGGCTCGCCAATGGGGTTGCCCGCTTGGCAGCCGAAGGCATCAAAGCGACGGCCTACCCGTCCGACGCGAGGGATCCGGCGAAGATCCGGGCCACCATCGCGTCAATCCGAGAGGAGCTCGGAACTGTGTCCGCCGTTCTCTGGACCGCTTTCAGAGGCGGCGTCGTGACAGATGTGCTCGCGACCGAGCCCGAGGACGTCGAAGCAGCGTTCGACGTCGGGGTCAAGGGCCTGCTGGCGTGCGTACAGGCTGTCCTCGAGGACCTCAAGGCCAGTCCAGCCGCCGCGATCCTGGTCGCCAACGGTGCCCTCGGTGAGCACACCTCCCAAGCCGACGCGTTCTCGAAGCTGCTCGACAACGACGGAGTCGCGCTTGAGAACGCGGCGAAGTCAAAGCTGGTCGGGCTCATCGCTGAGCGCCTCCGCGAATTCGAGATCTACGTCGGAGAAGTGACGATCGCCGGATCCATCAAGGGAACAGCGACAGCCACGCCAAACGCGATCGAGCCGGCGACAGTCGCCGACACCTTCTGGGCACTCGCGCACAATCGCGACAAAACCCGAACCAGGATCGTGCAGCCCGGCTTCGCATGACTCCACAGCCACCATCGCTGGCCCCCGCGCCGTCGCGAGAGCAGGACAGACTCGCACCGAGGAACCACGTTCTGCGATTCGCCAGAAGTGCGCATCGCTGCGCTCAACGTGCCGGCCCGTCGGGCGAGCTCCATTCGCGCCGCGACAGACGGCTGGTTGCTACGGGGCGCGGCGCACCGCGACGATCGCGGCGGCGGCCGGTGCGGTCTGGATCTCGCAGGCGACGAGCAGCGGGTTGCCGAGCAGCGCCTCGCGCACAGGATCGCCGTCCCGCGAGCGACCGGGCGTTAGGTCATCCTTTACGAGGATGCCGCCGGGAGCGAGCATCGAGATCGCAAGCGCGGCGGATTGGGCCGCGTCACCGGCGTCGAGAAAGAGGAGGTCGAACGGGCCACGTTCGGGCAGCAGCTCGCGCCAGTCACCGAGCACCATCTCCGCGCGCGTGCCCGCGAGTCTCTGCGCCGCCAGCTGGAAGCGCTCGGGGTCGTTCTCGACGGTGATGAAGGTGGCCTCCGGTGGAAGCGCTGCCACCATCGCGCTCGCACCATCGCCGTAAGCGGTCCCGAGCTCAGCGATCCGGCCGCGTGGCTTGGCTGCCACCAGCGTGGCCAGCAGCCGGCGCACAGCCTCGATCGACGATCCGCCATCGGTCACGGGCGCGAACGTTACCGAGCGTGACCACGACCGGGATAGACTCGGCGCGGAGCCCGGAGACGGCCGGGACGACGGGCCGTGCACCGCACCATGAACGACGAACGACCAGAGCTCAGCGCGGAGCCGACCCAGCCGGGGTTGCGCGGTCGCGTCACCGGCAGCCTGAGGCAGGGGGCTGCCGCCGCGGCCTCCATCGGCGGACACGGCGCGGCGGAGCTCGGGCAGGCGACGCTGGCGCTCGCGCTCCAGGTCGCACAGACCGGGCTGGGCGGCGAGCGCGCGCTCGTCGGGCACGTGCTCGGCCTGCATCAGCTGATCCCGGCGAGCCATCTCCACGGCCCGCGGCAGGAGCCGGTGCTCATCTACCTGTTCGCCGACGCGATCGCCGTGCGCCCGACGCGCGACGCGCCGATGTCGGCGATCCCGCTGCCCGGGCTGCACATGCTGCTGCCGCCGGTGGCGGTGGCCCGCTGGGTGTACAAGGCCGGCCGGGTCGAGCACGCCAACCTGGATCTGGTCAAGGACGCCCAGCGCTTCGCGGACTCACTCGCTCAGTGGACCGTAGACGACTTCGCGCAGGCCGACTCGGAGCTGGACGTCCACCGCGCTGCGGATCTGCCAGGACCGCTGCGCGTCTACGGACACCTGACCTACGCCCGCGTATCCGTGCCCGTCGACGGGCCGCGCCCGCTGCGGCTGAGGAGCGACCTGCCCGCGCCGCCGGGCGCGCTCGAGAAGTTGACCGACCTGTTCTCGCTTGTGACCTGGCCCCACGGCATGAGCACGCAGGCGCCGCCAGACGGCCCCGGGGACGCGGCGGGCGAGCCCGCGCCCACCGTCGGCACGGGCTGAGACCGGCCGGCCGCGAGCACTTCCGCGTCCGCTTCGCAAGCGGGCGTGCAAGCGGTCAGGATTAAGCGATCACACACGTGGGTATCGCATACTGCGATCGTGCCCGACTACCTGAAGCTCGACAACAGCCGCACGTCTAGCGGATGGGCGCCGCGCGTGCTGCTGGGCGTCCTCGGGATCGTGCTCGTGATCGTGATACTGGTAGCGGTGCAGCTGGTGCGGGGCACGCCCCCGATCAAGGCGAGCGTGGTCATCCCCAACGCCGTCACGGTTCCCGGCACGCCGCCGGCCCTGCCCTGGCCCAAGCACGCGACGGCGGCGGTCGCGATCGAGGGGGTCGGGACGCTCGGCGGCGTGCGAACCGGCGAATCGAGGTCGCTGGCCAGCGTCGCGAAGCTTTTCACAGCGATGGTGGTGCTCAAGCAGCACCCGCTGACGCTCGGTCAGAGCGGACCGACGATCACGATCACGCCGGCCGATGCGACGAAGTACCAGGTTGACGTGCGCGACCACGACTCAGTCGTCAAGGTGGTCGCCGGCGAGCACCTGACCGAGCTGCAGGCGCTGGAGGCGCTGCTGATCCCGTCGGCCGACAACATCGCCCGGCTGCTGGCGAACTGGTCGGACACCAGTCATAGCGCGTTCGTGCAGGCGATGAACAGCGAAGCGGCCTCTCTCGGACTGACGCACACGCACCTGGCCGGCCCGTCGGGCCTGAACCCCAACAGCGTCAGCACCGCGACCGACCTGGTGAAGGCGGGCGAGGCGGTGATGGCAAACCCGGTGCTGCGCCAGATCGTTGGTATGGCCCAGGTGACACTGCCGGTCGCGGGCACGCTGTACAACGTGGATGACATGCTCGGCCGCGACGGCATCGTCGGAATCAAGACCGGGTCGACGCCGGCCGCCGGTGGAAACTTCGTGTTCGCCGCGAACAGCAACGTGAACGGCAACAGGGTGACTGTGGTCGGCGCGATCCTCGGTGCGACCGGGGTACAGGCGCTGCAGAACGCGCTCGACACCGGCGCGAAGCTGGCGAGCGCCGCCGCGAGGGCGGTGCGCGAGGTCTCCGCGGTGCCGGCCGGCGAGGCGGTCGTGAGCCTGCACGCCCCGTGGGGCCAGACGGTCGTAGGCCGCACCAGCGGCTCGGCGCCGATCCTCGCCGTCCCGGGCCAGCAGGTGAGCGCGCACGTCGTGCTCGAGCCCGCCGTGGCCGGCGGCAAGCTTCACCAGATCAAGTCCGGGCAGAGGCTCGGTACGCTCGAACTGCAGGTGCGGGGTCACACCACCAGCCTGCCGATCACCGCCTCGGGCTCGATCTCCGCGCCCTCACTGACCTACAAGCTCGAGCGTTTCTGAGCTCAGGCGGCGTCCTGTGCGGTCCCGCTGCCCGACTCCCCGGAGGGGCTCACGTCAGCCTCCACCGCCGCGAGCAGGTCGCTGAGGCCAAACTCCTCGCGCTGGTCTGCCAGGGCCCGGCCGGCGGCCGCCATCAGCAGCCGGCGCAGGTCGCGATCGGGCCGCGCGCTGAACTCGGCGGCGGCCATCAATGTGGCCGCCCGGGCTGCCGCTGCAGCCCGGGCCCCTCGGTCACTGCCGGGTGGCGGCAGCACTCGCAGGACCTCGGCTCTGAGCTGCGCCTGCGTGACGCCAAACTGCGCCAGAACCTCGATCGCCGGCCCGTCGCTCTCGCGCAGCAGGCCGAGCAGGATGTGCTCCGTACCGATGTAGTTGTCTCCCAGCGCGAGCGCCTCGCGCAGGGCAAGCTCGAGCACCTTCTTGGCGCGCGGGGTGAACGGGATCTGGTCGCCGGAAGCCGCGGTGGCGTGCTGACCCACGAGCTCGACCACTTTCGCCCGCGCCTGTTCCAGCGACAGCCCAACGGAGCGGAGCGCGTCCGCGGCCAGCCCGTCAGCCCCGGCCAAGCCGAGCAGCAGGTGCTCGGTCCCGATGTAGGTGTGTCCAAGCTCCCGTGCCTGCACCTGTGCCAGCACCACCACCTGACGGGCCGGTTCGGTGAAGCGCTCGAACACACAACTAGTATCCCACCGCCTGCAAGGGTGACCGCTAAAGTCGGCCCGGGATGGAGCTGACGCTGCCGGAGAACCTGGTGGCCTATGCCAAGCCGCGCGGGCGCACGGCGTGGCTCGAGGCGTTGCCGGAGTACGTCGCCGACGCGCGCGTCGGGCTCGGCCTGGACTGGATCGGGGAGCCGTTCCAGCCGGGCGGGATGACCGCCTGGGTGGCGCCCGTGCGCAGCGCCACCCACGGCTACGCGGTGCTGAAGCTCGCCTGCCGCCACGAGGAGGCCGAGGATGAGGCCGCCGGGCTCGAGTGCTGGGCTGGCAGCGGCGCCGTGGCGCTGCTGCACGCCGAACAGGTCGACGAGCGCACCGTACTCCTGCTGCTGGAGCGCCTGGTCCCTGGTGAGTGGCTGCTCCACGAGCCGCCGGCGCGCCAGGATGAGGTGATCGCGGGGCTGCTCACGCGGCTCTGGATCGAGCCACCCGCGCAGCCGTCGTTCCGGTCGCTCACGACTCTTTGCGACTTCTGGGCAGAGCGCTGCGAGCGCTGGGCGCAGCGCCTGGGGCAAGAGCAGGACGCCGGACGCGCGCCGGGCGGGCCGGCCGATCCCGGCCTGATCCGCGCCGGCATCGAGCTCTTCAGATCACTGCCACGCGAGCCGGCCGAGCAGCGTCTGCTGTGCACCGACCTGCACGCCGAGAACGTCCTCTCCGCACGTCGCGAGCCGTGGCTGATGGTCGACCCCAAGCCCTACGTGGGCGACCCGAGCTTCGACCTGCTGCAGCACATCCTCAATGGCGCCGCCCGTTTCGGCCGCGAGCCGCGGGCGCTGTGTCGGCGGATGGCGGCGCTGACCGGCCAGGACCCGCGTCGGGTCGAGCTCTGGCTCTTTGCCCGCTGTGTCGCGGGCGCGCCGCACTGGCCGGAGCTGCTCGAGGTGGCCGCAGCGGTGGCGCCCGCTCAGCGCCGCTCGCCTACCGGTGTCGGCTCGATCGCCTCGGCCAGCAGCGTCGCCACGTCCGCCACCCGCAGGCCGGCGCCCGTTGACTGCACGCCGTCGTCGAGCATCACCGTGCAGTAGGGGCAGGCGACCGCCAGCGTGCCGGCGCCGGTCGCGGCGGCCTCGCGCACGCGCTCTGAGTTGATCGGGCTGGCGCGCTCCTCCATCCACATGTGCGCGCCGCCGGCGCCGCAGCAGAAGGTCTCTCGGCCCGATCGCGCCATCGGCAGCGCGGTGCCGACCGCGCCGACCAGCGTCCGCGGCGCCTCGAGCACGTCGTTGTGGCGCGCCAGGTAGCAGGAGTCGTGGTAGGTCACCATCAGCTGCTCGTCGCGCACAGGCAGCAGGCGTCCCTCGGCGACCAGGCGCGCCAGGAGCTCTGAGTGGTGCACGACCTCGTAGTCGCCGCCGAAGTCGGGGTACTCGTTGGCCAGCGTGTTGAAGCAGTGCGGGCAGTTGGCGATGATCTTGCGCACCCCCGCGCCGTTCAGCGTCTCGATGTTCTGCTCGGCCAGGGCCTGAAAGACGTATTCGTTACCCATGCGCCGGGCCGGGTCGCCGGTGCAGGACTCGCGCGGGCCGAGGATCGCGAAGTCGACCCCGGCGGCGCTGAGCAGCCTGGCGGTGGCCTGCGCGCTGATGCGGGCGCGCTCGTCAAAGGAGGAGGCGCAGCCGACCCAGTAGAGGTACTCGGGCGCGGGCTCCCCGGGCTCGAGCACACGCACGTCGAGGCCCTCGGCCCAGTCGGCGCGCTGGGATTGCTGGCGCCCCCAGGGGTTGCCGGCGCGCTCGACGTCGCGCAGCATCGGCTCGGCCTCCGCCGGGAAGCGCGACTCCACCATCACGAGGTGGCGGCGCAGGTCGACGATGTGGTCGACGTGCTCGATCGAGACGGGGCACGCCTGGATGCAGGCGCCGCAGGTGACGCAGTCCCAGACCGACTCCTCGGGTACCGCGCCCGGCACCAGCGCGGCCTCGCGGGCGCCATCCGAGCTGTCGAAGAGCTGGTCGCGCAGCCCCATGATCACGAGTTTGGGCGAGAGCAGCTTGCCGGTCTGGTTGGCCGGGCAGGCGTCCTGGCAGCGGCCACATTCGGTGCAGGAGAAGGCGTCCAGGACCTGCTTCCAGGTGAGGTCGGCGGCGCTGCCGGCGCCGAAGCGCAGGTCCTCCTCGCGCTCACCCTCGCCGGGCTCGAAGCGCAGCGGCTCGAGGCGACCGCGCCGCGCCGTGCGGCCGAACCAGACGTTGATCGCGGCGGTGGCGATGTGCAGGTGCTTCGTGTACGGCAGGTAGGCGAGGAAGGCGAGGATCGTGCCGACGTGCACCCAGACGAACACGCGCTCCAGCACACGCGCGGTCTGGCCGTGGTCGAAGAGGCGCGAGAGCAGGCGCGAGACCGGCGACCACGCCGCCGGCCACTCGTTGAGCCCCAGGGCGATCCGGGCTGCGTGCCAGCAGAGCAGCGAGATCACGATCGTCGCGATCATCAGGAGAATCAGGTCGGCCTCACCGCTGTGGCTGCCCTCGAAGCGCTTGGGTCGCACGACCTTGCGCACGTAGAACGCCGAGGCCACGCCCAGCAGCACCAGCACGCAGAAGGCGTCGACCATCAGCGCGTACCAGCCCTGCGCCCCCAGCCACGGGAGCGTCTGGTGCCGATCGACGATCCCGATCATCGCGATCAGGATCGTCGGCGCCAGGACCAGGAAGCCCCAGAAGACGAAGGCGTGCATCAGCCCCGGCCAGAAGCGCTCAAGCAGCTTGCGCTGGCCGAGCACGATCGTCAGCTCGTTGCGCGCCCGGGCGGCGTCGTTCCCGGAACGGTCGGTCGGCTTGGCGGCGCGTACGAGCGCGGTCAGCCGCGCGGCGCGTCGGCCCGCGAGCGTCCCGCTGGCCGCGAGCGCCGCGGCCAGCGCCAGCGCCTCATACGGCGAGACTATGCGCCCCTCACCTTCCGGATCTCCGCGGAGATCGCCGGGAGCACCGCGTGCACGTCGCCGATCACGCCGTAATCGGCGTGGGCGAAGATCGATGCCTCGCCGTCGGAGTTGATCGCGAGCAGCTTCTTCGCGCCCTTGCAGCCGGCCATGTGCTGGGTGGCGCCGCTGATTCCGCAGGCGATGTAGATCTCCGGCGCGACCTTGGTCCCGGTCTGGCCGACCTGATCGGTGTGCGGCCGCCAGCCGGCGGAGGTCACCGCGCGCGAGCAGCCGACGGCGCCGCCGAGCAGCCCGGCGAGCTCCTCGACCACCGCGAAGCCCTCGGCCGAGCCGACGCCGCGGCCCCCGGAGACCACGACGCTCGCCTCCTCCAGCGTGACGCCGCCGCTGCTCGCGCCGACCCGCTCGGTCGGCGCGAGCGCCAGAGCGTGGTGGGAGGCCGGCACTACCTCGGGCGTGACGCCGGCCGGCGCGGCGCCGACGGCGTGCGGCGCGACCGTGATGAGCAGCGTGCCGCCGCGCAAGAGCGCCTGCTCGAGCAGGCTGCCGCCCCAGCGCACGCGCGTCACCGTGGGCGGGTCGCCGGGTGTGAAGGCGGTGGTGTTGGCCGACAGCGGCTCGTCGAGGATCGCGGCCGCGTGGGCCATAACCTCGTTGCCGCGCTCGGTTCCGGGCGCGATCACGGCCCGGGGCGAGCGGGCGGTGACGAGGTCTGCGACCGTCTGGCCCCAGGAGGCCGGGGCGTAGGGCCCGTCGATCGTGAAGGCGGTGGGCTCCGCGTCCGCGCCGGTCGCCTGCCCTAGCGAGCGCGCGAAGGCGAGCGCCTGCAGCGAGAGCTCGTCGCCGGCATCCCGCATCAGCACGAGCACGCTCATCTAGAGCACCCCCAGCTCGGCCAGGACCTCGACCACCGCGGGTGCGGCCTCGGGCCCCCGGCCGAGGATCTTCACCTGCTTGCCGGAGTCGGGCGGCAGCTCAAGCCTGGTCATCTCCAGTCGGGCGGCCGGGCGCTCCGGGCTCGACGCCTCGAGTGGCTTGCGCTTGGCGCGCAGCCGGCCCGGCACCGACGGGTAGCGCGGCAGGTTGATGCCCTCCTTGACCGCGACCACGGACGGCAGCGGCGCGTCGTAGACGTCGCGGCCACCGGGGACCTCCTGCTCGCAGCGGGCACGCCCGCCGGCGATCGTGATCGCCTTCACGCCGGTCACGCACGGCAGGCCGAGCGCGTGCGCCACGCGGACCGCCACCTGGTAGTTGCCGGCGTCGGCGGACTCGTTGCCGAACAGGATCAGGTCGGGCGGCTGCGCGTCTGCGCGGATCGCCGTGACGATCGCGGCCGCGGTGGCCTGCGGGTCCCACTCCTCACCGTCGGTGAGCAGGTGCAGCGCCCGGTCGGCGCCGATCGCCATCATGTCGCGCAGCTGCTCCTCGGACTCAGACGGACCGAGCGTCAGCACTGTCACCGAGCCGCCCTCACGCTCGACGATCTGCACCGCCTCCTCGACCGCGCACTCCTCGTGCGGGCTGACGGTGAAGCCGAGGTGCCGGGTGGAGATCGCGCGCTGGTCGTCGGTCAGCGTGATCCGCCCGCCGGTCATAGGCACGCGCTTGACACATGCGTACACATGCATGCGCGGCTAGCTCCGGATGCGGCTGTTGTAGGGGTCGAAGAGCGCGGTGGCGTCGATGCTCTCCACGGTCACCGGGTAGCGCTCGCCCATGTACTGGACGAGCAGGTGCTCGCCGAGCCTGGCGTGCTCCGGCGGCAGGTAGCTCATCAGGATGTACTTGCCGAGCGACGGCGCCGAGCCGGCGCTCGTCACGTAGGAGCGCCGGCCCTTGCGGTCGGTGATCGGGCTGCCGTCGGGCGTGAGGATCGGCTCCTTGCCGAGCATGTAGCGCTTGACGCCGCCCGCGGAGGCGTGGTCGTCGACGGTGAGCGTGCACATCAGCGCCGCGGGCTGCTCCTCGCGGTGGGCGATGTGCGCCTGCCTGCCGATGAAGTCCTGCTCCTTCACGGAGCCCCAGGCCATCCCGGCCTCGACCACGTTGTACTCCCCGTCGAGCTCGGCGCCGTAGGCTCGGTAGCCCTTCTCCAGGCGGCCGGTGGTGCCGTAGACGCCGCTGCCGGCGGCGATCAGGCCGTGCTCCCGGCCGGCCTCGAACAGCAGATCCCAGAGCCGCTGGCCCTGCTCCATCGGCACGTACAGCTCCCAGCCGAGGTCACCGACGTAGGAGATACGCGAGGCGATCACCTCCGTCGGGCCAACCTCCAGCGCGCGCCAGTTGGCGAACGGGAAGCCCTCGTGCGAGACCTCGCCGCGGGCGACGCTCGCGAGGATGTCGCGCGCGCGCGGACCCCAGAGCCCGAGCGTGGTGATCGCGCTGGTCTGGTCGTGCACCTGCGCGGAGCCGTCCTCGGGCAGGTGGTCCACAAACCACTTGAGGTCCGACATCCCGTAGGCGCCGCCGGTCACGACCCGGAAGACGTCGTGGGCCATGCGCATGATCGTCAGGTCCTGCTTGAAGGTGCCGCTCGGGGTCAGCAGCGGCGTGTAGACCACGCGGCCGACGGGCACGTCCATCTGGCGCATCGCCAGGCGCTGCACCACGCCGAGCGCGCCCGGGCCGGTCACGTCGAAGATCGCAAACGCGGTCAGGTCGACGACGGCCGCGCGGTCGCGCATCGCCAGGTGTTCGGCGTTGATGATCGGCGACCACCAGCGCGACTCCCATTCGGACTCGCGGCGGGTGACGCGGTCGCCGTACTCGTCCAGGAGGCCCGCGTTTGACTGATACCAGGCGGGGCGCTCCCAGCCGGCGGCCTCGTAGAAGACGGCGCCGAGCGCGCGCTCGCGCTCGTAGTAGGGCGAGACGCGCACGCCGCGGTCGGTCTCCCACTGCTCGCTGGGGTGGACGATCCCGTACATCTTGTTGAAGCCCTCCCCGGCGCGCGCAAAGACGTGCGTGCGGGTCTTCATCGACGGGTAGGCGCGCGCGATGTTTGACTCGAAGACGTCGATCTCCGACTCGCCGTGGACCATCAGCTCGGCGACCGTCTTGCCGGCCCCTGGGCCCTCCTTGATCCAGATCGCCGCCGCCGACCAGAGGCCCTTGACCTCGGGCGTCTCGCCGAGCAGGGGCAGACCGTCGTAGGTCACCGACAGCAGGCCGTTGATCGCGTACTTGACGCCCACGGACTCGTCGCCGACGATCTCCGGCATCAGCTCGAGCGCGATCTCCATCTGCGGGTCGAAGTCGGCTTGAGTGAAGGGCAGCTCGGTCGGCGATAGCGCCGATGCCTCGATCGACGGGATCTCCTCGGCCTCCATCATGATCGGGCGGTGGGCGTAGGAGCCGATCTCGAGCCCCGTCCCCTCCTGGCGCTCGTACATGTTGGTGTCGACGTCGCGCACGATCGGGAACTCGATCATGCCCTTGGCGTTTGCGAAGCGCGGCACGGGGCCGATGTCGATCATCTGGTGGACCGAGGGCGCGATCGGGATCGCGGCGCCGGCCATGCGCGCGAGTGCCGGGCTCCAGCAGCCGGTGGCGATCACCACGCGCTCGGCCTCGATGTCGCCGCGCGTGGTGTGCACCCGGCGGATGCGCCCGTGCTCCACGTCGAAGCCTGTGACCTCTGTGTTGGCGGAGACCGTGAGCCCGGCCGCCTGGGCGCGCTCGCGCATGATCGTCGCCGCGCGCAGCGAGTCCACGACGCCCGCGCCGGGCGTGTAGAAGCCGCCGAGGATGAGCTGCTCGTTGATGAACGGCACGAGCTCCTTGATCTCCTGCGGGGTGATGATGGACACCGGCTCGATCCCCCAGGAGATCGCGGAGGAGACGCGGCGCTGGAGCTCCTGCATGCGCTCGGGGGTGCGCGCGACCTCGATCCCGCCGCTCTGGATGAAGACGTCGAGCTCCTTGTACTGGCGCAGGCTCTCGAGCGTGAGCTGCGTCATCTCCTTGGAGTGGTCCACGGGGAAGATGAAGTTCGAGGCGTGGCCGGTGGAGCCGCCGGGGTTGGGCAGCGGCCCCTTGTCGATCAGGGTGATGTCGTGCTCGCCCAGGCGGGTGAGGTGGTAGGCGAGGCTGTTGCCGACGATCCCGGCGCCGATGATGACGACGCGCTGGGAGGCGGGCAGGGGCGTGCTAGGGCTGCTCATATAACTTATATATCAGAGCCGGGAGTGCGGGCGTTGGGAGCGTGCATGAGTACCCGCCTAATCTCGGATGATGAGGCGAGTGCTGCGTCTGGCGCTTGTGGTCGTGGTGGCCTTCCCGGAAGCTGCGCTACCCATGGTCACACGCGCGCACGTGGCCGCAGCGAGTCGTCACCGTGATCCGGTATGCCCGGCCAAGTACTTCATGACCCACGTGCCCCAGGAGAGGGGGCGAGCGGGCGTTTTGTTCTCAGCGTCAGAGGCCAGGCGCACCGACCACATGGACAGGGCCAGCGGGTGGATTCGGCGTCTGGTACCTGTGGCATGCGTGACCCTGCCCCGATCGTCGCGGTGCTCGTCCACCGGGTCCGCGCTTGCCGGTCTGCATGCGCTGCGTGAGCAGGGACCGCCGTCAGGGCTTGCACGTGGGCCCTCGACGCGGTGATAGCCGCTCGGCGCGACGCATACAACCCCTCGGCGCAGCAGTATGATGACAGTATGAGCCACACCTCTTCAAAGGTCACCGGCTCCCCGTCTGGCCGCCATCCCAGCCTAAGTCGCGCCCGCGCGAGCGAGGCCGGGGATGGTCTCGGCCAAGCCCGCGCCGCCGGGGGCAAGCAGCTGGGCGCGCTGGCTGCGGGGGCGACGCCCACGTCGCCGCTACCGAAGGTGCGTCGCACGCTTACGCTGGACGCCGCTGTGGTGGCAGCGTTCGAGGACACGCCGAGCCTGTCCGCCGAAGTCAACAGGGTCCTCTGCGAGGAACTGCGTCGCCGTGTCGCGCGCGCCGAGCTCGAGTCCCTCGTCGGCTACCTGGACGCCGAGTTCGGTGCCCCCGACGCGGCGGAGGTCGCTTACTTCACCAGCCTCCTGAGCGAGTAGAGCTTGCGAGCGCTGGTGCTCGACTGCGCGGCGCTGGACCAGCTCGCCCGCTCACGCGGCCCCCAGCGCAGCCGTCCCGGCCGCGTCCACGCCGCCTTGCGGGGCGCCCTGAATGCCGACGCCCAGGTGATCGTCCCCGCGGCCGTGCTCGCGGAGCTCTACCGCGGCTCCACTCACGACCAAGCCGTCGACGCGTGTCTTGGCCGCAATGGCCAGATCGCTGTCGCGGATACCACCAGGCAACTCGCCCGCCAGATCGGGCATCTGCTCGCACATGCCAACTGCGATTCTGCGCACCACGTCGACGCGGCGGTGGTGGCCACCGCCCTCGCCTCCGGCGGTGGTCTGATCCTGACCGGAGACCCCGGCGACCTCAAGGCTCTGGCCGCGGGCCAACCCCGCATCCGCGTCGAGGGGCTCTGACCGGCAGACGCGCGCGCCAGCCGCCGGCTCCTCAGGCGGCCAGCGTGCCCGGCGCGACCCTGCTGCAGCCGCTCGTGTAGAGCATCGCCGAGATGTCGGCCGTGGTGAACGCGCGGGCGCCGTGCGGGGAGAGGCCCGACTGCGGCAGGGTGCTCGATTCGATCCCCTGACCGAGCGCGATCAGGCGGCGGATCGCGAGTCCCAGGCCGGCCGGGTGCCGTGCGAGAGCGCCGGTGTAGAGCGTGGCGCCGAGGCTCGTGAGCACGACGGCGCGCCCGCCCGGCAGCGTGCGCGTCCGGCGCCTGATCGAGATCAGCTGGCCGCTCGAGCCGCGCCGTGGCGCGGCGGCGGCACCGATTGCGACCGTCACGGCCCCGGGTTGCGCCGCGGTGGTGACCTCGAGGCCCCGGGCGCGGGCGGCGGCAACCACCGCGGAGACCCGCCGGGCGACCGCCGGCGGCAGGGACCGCGACGGCACGAAGCGGACCGCCTGGCAGGCCCGGCCCCACGGGCGCCCGAGCGCGGCCGGCAGCTCGCCGGCGCCGAGGAAGGCGAGGTAGCCGGGGGCCTTGGGGATCGTCATCGCGGCCAGGCGCCGCGCGAGCGCGGCGAGCCCGGTGACGGCGACGGGACGTGACGGCGGTCTGACCGTCAGGCGCTCACCCCAGGCGGAGGTGAGGATCGTGCCTGAGGCGACCACGCGCCCGCCCTTGCGCAGCTGGGTCGAGACCCGCACGGGCAGCGGCTCGGTGCCGCGTGTCACATACAGCGTCTGGGTGCCTGAGACCCCCTTGGGAGTGCCCGGCATGGCGCCCTCGATCGCTGTCAGCCGGCGCCCGGAGATGTTCACGTCGGTCCGCACGCGCAGCGGGCCGAGGGGGACGAGCTCAGCCAGGGCCGAGGTGGCGGTCACGTCGACGGCCACGCTGCCGTAACCGGCGTCGGCGTGCGTGAAGCTCACCCAGCGCCCGCCGACCGCCGTGGCGACCTCCGCGGGGAAGCCGAAGTAGCGGGCCAGCGCCGCGTAGTTGCCCGACAGGTAGGCACCGCCCGCCGCGACGATCACCTGCGCGCGCACGCCCTTGGAGGTGGTGATCAGCTGCCTGCCCGAGCTCTGGCCGATGTCGGCTGAGAACATGACGCGCGTGCCGCTCTCGAGCTGCGAGATCTGCTCGTGGAAGGTTCCGCGCGCCCGCGCGTCGGCCAGGGTGCGGGCGAGCAGCGCGGTGGCGGCGCTCGGGCTCGCCGCCCGGGCGCCGCCGGCCGCAAGCAGCATCGCGGCGAAGGCGCCGATGACGGCGCGGCGAAGCGCGGAACGGCCCCCGCTCAGCACTCGACCACGTTGACGGCCAGGCCGCCGAGCGAGGTCTCTTTGTAGCGGTCGCTCATGTCTTTGCCGGTGGCGTACATCGTGCGGATCACGGCGTCCAGGGACACATAGTGGCTGCCGTCGCCGCGCAATGCAAGCTGGCAGGCGTTGATCGCCTTGACGGCGGCGATCGCGTTGCGCTCGATGCAGGGCACCTGCACCAGGCCGCCGATCGGGTCGCAGGTCAGGCCGAGGTTGTGCTCCATCGCGATCTCGGCGGCGTTCTCCACCTGGCGGGGGGTGCCGCCCAGCACTTCGCAGAGGCCGGCAGCGGCCATCGAGCAGGCCGAGCCGATCTCACCCTGGCAGCCGACGTCAGCCCCCGAGATGGACGCGTTCTCCTTGACGATCGAGCCGATCGCCGCGGCCGCGAGCAGGAAGCGGTGCACACCCTCCTCGTCGGCGCCCGGCACGAAGCGGGCGTAGTAATGAAGGACTGCCGGCACGACGCCGGCGGCGCCGTTCGTCGGCGCTGTCACCACGCGGCCGCCGGCCGCATTCTCCTCGTTGACCGACAGCGCGAAGAGGTTGACCCACTCGAGCTGACCCAGCGGCACGCCCTGGTCGCAGGTGGCCAGCTGGGCGTGCAGCTTGGCGGCGCGGCGCGGGACGTGCAGCCCGCCGGGGAGCTCGCCCTCCTGGGTCAGGCCACGCGCCACGCACTCCTGCATCGTCTGCCAGATCAGCGACAGGCCCGCCTGCATCTCCTCGTGGCCGCGCAGCGCCAGCTCGTTGGCGCGTGCCAGCTCGCCGATCGTGAGCTCCGCCGACTCGGCCGCCGCGACCAGCTCGGCGGCGCTGCTGAACGGGTGTGGCAGCGCCGGCGCCGGTGGCGGCCCGGCCGCAAGCTCCGCCTCGCTGAGGATGAAGCCGCCGCCGATCGAGAAGAAGGTCTCGCCGGCGAGCGGCTCGCCGCCGCCATCGAACGCGCTCAGGGTGAGCGCGTTCGAGTACTCCGGGCGGCGCTCGCCCCGGCGCCGGAGGATGTCCGCGCCCGGGTCAAAAGCGATGCGCCTGCGGCCGAGCAGGTGTAGGGCGCGCTCCCGTTCGATCGACTCCACACGCGCTGGCACCGACTCGACCGCGATCGTCTCCGGGTGCTCGCCGCAGAGCCCCATCAGGACCGCCGTGTGCGTGCCGTGCGCGTGGCCGGTCAGCGCCAGCGAGCCGTAGAGCTCGACCCGCACGCCCGCGACCGCTTCGAGCCCGGGCCCCCGGTCGAGTCCCTGGGCGAAGCGCAGCGCTGCGCGCATCGGCCCGACCGTGTGCGAGCTGGACGGGCCGATGCCGACCGAGAAGAGCTCAAAGACGCTGACTGTCATGGCGGCGCCGGCCTCGACGCTCTGGTCTCGCCCGCCGTCCAGCGGGACGGCGGGCGGGGTGAAGCGCTTGCCGGTGGCTACTCGGCCGGGATCTCCCCGTAGACCAGGCTGAGGTCGATCCCCTGGCGTTTGCGGACGATCTGCGAGCCGGCGTAGATCGCGATCGCCAGCACGTACATGCCGCCCATCAGGTAGTAGGAGTCGGTGTTGTTGACCCCGTAGGCGGCGTCGGAGAACCACTTGACGAGCGCCCAGATCAGGATGATCGCGAACATGATCGCGGCGGCGGTGATCAGCGGCAGGCCGAGCACCCTGTACTTGGCGATCGGCGAGGCGTTGTAGATCTCCGGCTTGCGCCACGGCAGGATCGCCGCCGAGACGGTCGTGCCCAGGAACGTGATCGCGATCACGAGCGTCGCGTCCAGGGTGTAGGACTCAAACGACTTGCTCCAGGCGTACAGCGCCGCCAGCGGGATCGACGGCACGAGCATCAGCGCCAGCGCCCAGAACGGCACGCCGTTGCGCGAGACGCTCGCGACCTTCTCCGGCAGGATGCGGTCGAAGGAGGCCGCGAACACGACGCGGGTCGAGGAGAGGAACACCGAGCCGACCCAGCCGAAGAACCACAGCGACATCACGCCGATCAGGATGAACTGCAGGACGGGGCTTGAGAAGATCATCGCCGCCAGCGTCGCCGGGTAGGGGAAGACGCCGATCGGCAGCGTGCCCGCGTAGTAGGCGTTGTTGCCGCCCATGTAGAAGTTCCAGCCGAACGTCTTTGAGAACAGCAGGAAGAAGATGCCGGCGACGATCGTGGTGGCGATCAGGGCGCCGCCCATCGCGTAGATGTTCTTGCGGAAGTCGGAGGCGCCGCGCACCTCGCCGTACAGGGTCGCGCCCCAGTTGGACCAGAGGTTGAAGAACAGGAGCATCGGGATCAGCACCAGCACGCCGCTGAAGTTGAAGGAGCCGACCGACGCCGGGGTGTAGCCCTTGGTGCCGGCCTTCAGGGTGGCCGCGTAAGCGTTGCCGGTGGTGCCGTAGAGCTTGTGTGCCTCGCGGTTGAAGTCGCTGATGAACGCCGCGTGCGAGGTCACGAGCAGCATGATCGCCATCACCGCCAGGCCGATGAGGCCGCCGTAGAAGCAGATCTTCTGGATGCGCCCGTAGGTGCGGATGCCCAGCGCGATGAACAGCGAGGCCAGGCCCGCGGTGATCATCGAGGCGACGAACACGCCCGCGTGGCCGGACCAGAAGGTCACGCCGCCGTGCCAGCCGACGATCGCCGAAAGCGGCCCCAGCACCTCGATGTTCAAGATGTTGGCGTAGATCGGGACCCAGTACCAGAGGATGAACCACCAGCCGGCCACGGCGAGCACGAAGCCGATGCCGCCGCCGAGCACGCGGCTCATCCACACATAGTCCCCGCCGGCGCGCGGCATCACCGAGATCAGGCCGGCGTACGTGATCGCCTGGAAGATCAGGAACGCGCCGGAGACGATCACCGACCACAACAGGCCCCCGTTCGGGATGAACGGCGCCGAGGCGAAGATGAACCAGCCCAAAGTCACCAGGTTGATCGCGAAGGTCGCGTAGATGAACGCGTCGCGCACCGACCAGCCGCGCACCAGGCCCGTGGCCTTGCGCACGAATACGGCACGCTCCTCGAACTCACCGCCACCGGTTGCGGTAGCCGCCATCAGAATTGCCTCCTCATCCGCTTGTCAGGACGAACTTCTTGACCTGCTTGCCGTTCTCGACATCGATCACGGCGCCCAGCAGCTGCCCCTGTTCGTAGGAGCTGCCGGGGTTGACGCACAACGTCTTGCCGAGCCTGCGCGTGCCGCGCGACTCGTGGATGTGGCCGTGCAGCGACAGCGCCGGGCCGAAGCGCTCGATCGCCTCACGCACCGCCGTCGAGCCGACCGGCTTGACCGCGTGGCCGGCGTCCTTCAGATCCATCTCCGCGGTCAGCTCCGGGGCGTCGTCCAGGCCGGTGCCGTAGGGCGGGCAGTGGAGGCTGAAGATGGTGCGCTCCGGCGGGTTTGTCACCTGCGCGACCATCGCCTCGATCCGCTTGGCGAGCTCCGGCTCGTCCTCCTCGCGGTAGGTGTCCCACGGGGTGCGGTTGGCCCAGCCGCTCGAGACCATCTGGTAGCCGCCGAACTCGACCACGCGGCCCTCGCCGAGCTCGACCGTCTTGGCGTCGAGCACGACCTCATCGACCTCGAGCTGGTCGTCGTTGCCGGGGCAGACAAAGCAGCGGATGCCGGTTCCCGCAAGGCGCTCGTCGGCCAGCTCCATCCACTCGCGCACGGTGCTCAGCATGTGCTCGTCAAAGAGCGCGTGCCAGCGGCGCTCATCAGCGCTGAGCTCGGCCAGCTCGTCGGGGTCGGTGCGGAAGGGGTAGTAACCGCGGCGCTTGACGGCCTGCTCGAAGGCGGCGAGCTCCTCCTCACCGGAGAGCACCTCACGGTTCTCCAGCAGAGTCGCGTGCCAGCTGTCGCCGCCGTCCGAGATGATCGGCACGAGCGCCTTGCCGGTCATGTCGCCGCCGAGGATGATCACGTCGGCCTTGTAGTGCTTGCCGGAGTTCAGGAACTTGCGCCAGCAGGTCTCCGATCCGTGAACGTCGGTGGCGAAGAAGATCCTCACCGTGTCAGCCCCTCGCTCACCGCTGGACCTCCTCGGGCAGGTCGTACCAGCGCTTGCGCTCGCCGATCTTGGCCCGCAGCTTCCAGGAGCGGCCCTTGGGGGCGTCCTCGATGTGCCCGAGCAGCGCCTTCAGCCGGTCGCGAACGCGTATGCGGTCCTGCTCCTGCAGCTCGTAACCGTCGACCTCGGTGGCGCAGCGCTCGAGGTTGGCGGTGATGGTGCGCCACAGCCCCCAGTCCTCGGCGCAGAGCCGGGCGACGTGGGCGCCGTTGACGGCGTCATCGTCGTGATCTGCGACGTCGTGTCCGTGCAGCAGCAGCACGGTGTCGCGGATGTCCTTCTCGTTGAGCTCGACGATCTGCAGCTTGGTGAGCAGCAGCTCGGCCAGGGGCACGGTGGGCGCGCCCGCCTGGAGGCGGTCTGAGAGCGGGATCTCGTGGCACATGCGAAAGGAGCCGACGAAGACGTCCACCTGGCGGCCGTGCTCGGTGTCGTGGAAGAGCAGCCGCTCCTTGCCGTTCATCGCGTTGAAGACGACCTGCGGCTCGTAGCCGGCGTCGGTCAGCAGCTGGCCGGCGACCCGCCCGCCGCCGCGCGGCACCGCGAAGTCCAGGTCCTTGTACTCGCGGTCCAGCGCCGCCGGGACCTCCTGAGCGTGAATCCGGACGGCGACACCGCCGAGCAGTGCGAAGGTGGCCCCGCGCTCGCGCCCGAGCGCGAGCAGCCTTTCGCCCTCATCAACCAGGTCGGGGAGAATCTCGCTCACCTGTGGGCCTCCCGCAAGGCGGCCGAAGCTCTAGATATCGTCACGCCACATCACTGTTATTAGACTCATATATCACCGTTTCGGTCGGTAAGTCAACAGGGAGCCTGGATGATTCGAGCTGGGGCCGCGCAAGATGGCAACTGAGATGCTGATAGGTGGTGGCTGGCAGCCGCCGGTGAGCGGAGAGACCTTCGCCGCGACGAGCCCCGCCACGGGCGAGGAGATCGAGCAAGTCGCTCAGGGTACGCGCGAGGACGCGCGGGCGGCGGTGGCCGCCGCCGCCACGGCGTTCCGGGGTTGGGCGGGCGAGACGGCGTTCGCGCGGGCGCGCGCGCTTCACCGGGTTGCGGAGGTGTGCGCCGCGCGGCGCGACGAGCTCGCGCGGGCGGCCACGCTCGACCAGGGCAAGCCGCTCGCCGAGGCCTACGACGAGGTGGACGAGCTGGTCGCGATGTGGCATGGCGCGGCCGAGGACGGCGTCCGGCTCGAGGGCTCGATCCCGCCCAGCATGGGCCCCGGCAAGCGGGTGCTGGTGATGCGCCGCGCCGTCGGCCCGGTGGCGGTCATCACGCCCTGGAACTGGCCCTACACGATGCCCGCGGAGATCGTCGCCCCCGCGCTCGCGGCCGGCAACACGGTGGTCTGGACGCCGGCGCCGAGCACCGCGTACTGCTCGGCGCTGCTGGCGCGCGCGATCGCCGAAGCGGACCTGCCGCCGGGCGTGTTCAACTTCGTCACCGGGCCCGGGCCGGTGGTCGGCGACGAGCTCGTCGGCCACCCGGACGTGGCCGCGGTCGGGTTCATCGGCTCGACCGCGACCGGCCTTCAGATCGCGCGCCGCGCCGCCGGCAAGCGGCTGCTGCTCGAGATGGGCGGCAACGGGCCGCTGGTGGTGATGGAGGACGCCGATCTGGACGCTGCGGCGCGCGCGGCGGTGGTCGGCTGCTTCCTCTGTGCCGGGCAGAGCTGCACCGCCGGCGAGCGGATCCTCGTGCACGAGGCTGTGCGGGAGGAGTTCGTCGCACGGCTGGCGGCGCTGGCCGGCAGCGAGGCGGCGCTGGGCGACCCTTTCGCCGCCGGAACGCAGCTGGGCCCACTCAACAACGAGGGTGTGGCGGCGAAGATGGACGCGCACGTGGCCGACGCGGTCGCGCGCGGCGCAAGGGTGGTCGCCGGCGGCCAGCGGGCCGCCGGCTTCCCCACCGGCCTCTACTGGCCCGCGACCGTGCTCGACGGCGTGCCGGCCGATGCGCTGGCCGCGACCGAGGAGACCTTCGGGCCGATCGCGCCGGTCGTTGGGATCGACTCGCTGGAGGAGGCGATCGCGCTCACCAACGCCTCGCCCTACGGGCTGCTCGCGGCTATCTTCACGGCCGATCTGGCGCGGGGGCTGCGGTTCGCGGACGAGGCGCGCACCGGGCTGGTGAACATCAACGAGACGACCAACTACTGGGAGAACCACCTGCCGTTCGGCGGGCGCGCGGGGAGCTTGAGCGGTGTGGGTCGCGTCGGCGGGCGCCATGCCTTCGACGCGCTCACGGATCTGCAGACGGTGGTCATCGGCTGAGCAGCGGTGCCGCCCAGCGTCCCGTGTGGGGGCCGCACGGAGGAGCGCTTGACCACGCAACCACACCTCCGCGGAGGTGTTGGCGTGGGGATCAGCGCGGAGTGTCGTGGCGGAGTGCCGCCTCGGTAGCACGTGCTGTGCCACGTTCTGTGTCGTGCAGCGTATCGGCATCAGAGAGCTGCGCCAGAACGCATCGCGGTACCTGGCGTTGGTCCGGCGCGGTGAGGTCGTGGAGGTCACCGACGGCGGCGCGCTCGTGGCGCTGCCGGTGCCCCCAGGGCCTGCCGTGCGGGCGCGGGACAGCCTGATCGCGAGCGGCCTTCTGATCCCGGCTTCCAGTCCCACCGGACGGGCGCGCTCCCCGCGACCCGTGCGACCTGCGTCCGGTGAGCCCACCGATCAAGCGCTCCTCGACGCCGAGCGCGAGGAACGGCTCTGATCTACCTCGACTCCTCCGCGCCGATGAAGCTGGTGCGCGAAGAGGCCGAGACCCAGGCGCTGCGCGATTGGTTCGCGCTGGCACCGGCCGAGCCGCTGGTTACCAGCGAGCTCGGACGGGTGGAGCTGCCGCGGGCGGCCCGGCGTGCAGGCGCCGAGGCACTCTGAGCGAGCCTCCGCCGACACACGCAACGCCGATATGGGTCCACCGGCCTTTGGCACCGAAAGGCGGACGAGTAAGCGTGCGATCCTCCAAAGCCCGGGATCACGAACTTCGATCCACCCGCATTATCCACGCTCAGCCGGACGTGTTCGCGCCCAGGCCAGCCGGGGGCGCGACTAAAGGCAAGATCGAGATCAGCCCTCAACAGGTCTTGCGCGAATGATCCCGGCCGTGGCGTTCTTTGCGCAGCAGAACCTCAGCACTCACAAACAATGTGACCGCGTACAAGACCATGAGGATGTAGATGACTGTGTACCACGCGGGCAGCTTCGCCAGCAGGCCAGTGAGTACCCCTCCCAGTCCGAGCAAGAGCCAGATAACAGCATTTCGCTCCATCCGTCTCAGCCTGGGTCGAGTGTTCGGCATCCATCGAAGCGCTTTCATAGCGAGGTTCTCTTGACCGTTCGCTGTGAACTCGCCGAAGTGCTTGATGCCTCGATTGAAGGGCCAAGCGTATCCAAGCTCCCGATGAAACTCGTTACGTAGCCCCAGACCTCGGACGCAAAGTTACCGATCGGCACGATCTCCGTGCCGATGAAGGCCAGCGCGCCGCCCGCAGCTAAAGCACACCCGGTTATGCCCGCCACATCGCCTGAGACTGTGGTTGCACACAGAATCACGCTGCCTACGCTGACGGCGCCGCCGACGGCAGCACTTACTTGTGTCACGGTCACATAGACGTGACTTGAGCCGTCACTCCGCAGATACCTGACTTGGATCTCGCCGCTGGGGCATGACTCTGGCTCGCCGTTGATGATGCATGCTCGCGATAGGCTTGGTATTGCGGGGACGGTTGACATGCCTGGCAGCTCGAGCAGGCCGGCGGCTGGGCTTGTGATGCTCGTTGTGGCCGCTGCTGTTGTGCTGCCCGGTGTGGTCGCCGCAAGGCTCGGTGCTGCCGTTAGGGCTAGCGTGCCGGCTATCGCGATGGCGGCGGCGAATGCTCCGAATGCGACGTTCTTGTAGGTCGTGCAAAATAGTGTATCGATCGGTCGTTCAGCCGGCGGGCTTCGCTGATCGAGAGGATCCGCTCGACGAACCGGTCGCCGGCCTGTGACTGGATGCCAGGGTCGTTTTGCGCCACAAGACCGCGTGCCTCATCCGCGCCGGGGTGCTCGGCGAAGTTCCACAGGGCCGGCCAGGGGCCGATGAAGTCATAGACGGCGTAGCGGTCGCAGATAGCGCCGCCCCCTGGATCGCGGCCCACGGGGACGCGAGCAGATCTCCGGCCTGCTTGCGGATGTTGTCGACCGAGCCGACGCTGAGCTTCGCGCCGAACATGTCGCGCAGCATTGGGCCGAACGCGCCCGCTCGATGCCGGCCGGCAGCTCGGGACGAGTGTGCGTACCGCAACCAGGGCACACGACCCGCAGGAACTGGCGGCAGGCTGCTGTGAGGGGAGTTCTGCCCCAACCTGCGCTCAAGCTTCTCGATCCGCCTTGCATGCTCGGCGATCAAGTCGAACATCGACAACGCCTGCGCCTCTGCCGCTTCGCCACTTCGATCGCCGGATCCCCTGCAAACTCGCGAGGAACTGAACGCGTACATGCCGGTCGCGAACCGCCGGATGCTACTCTGCCAGGAGACTGGCAACGCGCTTTCCGCGGGTTCGCAGGCTGGGAGAACCACCTGCCGTTCGGCGGGCGCGCGGGGAGCTTGAGCGGTGTGGGTCGCGTCGGCGGGCGCCAGGCCTTCGACGCGCTCACGGATCTGCAGACGGTGGTCATCGGATGAAGGCGCGCGTAGTGCTGGAGAAGGGACAGCGGCTGGACGATCCGGGCACCGTGGCTACGGGCCGTTGCCTCTGCGGCGCCGTACGGTATGAAGTGCGCGGGCCGATGCGTGATGTGCTGATCTGCCACTGCGTCGAGTGCAGGCGCTCGGGCGGCCACGTCGGCGCGTACACGGCGGTCGATCGCGGCGACCTCGCGCTTGTCGAGCAGCGTGGCCTGCGGTGGTTCGACAGCCCCGACAGCGACCTCGACGCCAGGCGCGGTTTCTGCGCCGAGTGCGGCTCGAGCCTGTTCTGGGATAGTCCCGGCCGCGCGACGATCAGCATCGCTGCCGGAACGCTCGACGGTCCCACCGGCCTGCGCACGGCCGGTCACTGGTACATCTCCCAGGCTGGCGACTACTACCGGCTCGCGGACGACGGTCTTCCCCGGCGCTCACGCGGGGGCGGCAACGAGTCAGACGTCACGTCGCTCGAGATGCGGTAGACGCTCGTCGCGCGGGCCTGGCGTACCTCAGGTCGGTGCGCCACAGTTTCAGCGCCTGCCCGTAGTCGAGCGCGTACTGCGGCCAGAAGCCGATGTGGTGGGAAAGAGCGGTGGAGCTGAGTGGCAGCTTCTGGTCGTAGGAGTCGTGCGTGACCCAGCCGCCCTGGTACTCGGTCAGGCGCGTGAAGCGGCCGTGGACCGGGTCGCTCAGGATGATGTCGGCGGTCACGGGCATGTCGACGCCGGTCACACAGAATGGGATACAGCTCTGGATCATGCTCGCCCCGATGCCGAGGGCCCGGGTCTTGGTCCAGAGAGCCCAGCGCAGGTTGGTGACTACGTTGCCGGCGTCGCCGCTGAAGTAGAGCTCGCTCGGCTCGCGGCCGGTCCAGCGATAGTGGGTCGCGACCGGCCGGATCGAGAGCTCGGGCGTGCCCGCAGGCGCCGGTGGGTTCGCGGGCGGCCTCTGCTGGAGCTCGTAGGTCCGCGAGTCCAAGGGCGACAGCGTGCGCCAGGCCCCGGTCTTGGCAAACGCGGCGCAGGTGGCCTTGCCGACGCGGCTGTGATCGGCCGGCCCGTCGAGCACGGTCGCGTATGCCCATCCGTTGCGGCCTTGCAGGCGGCAGATCGGCCTGTCGGTTGCGTAACGGTTCTGGCTGAAGCCGCCCGGCACGTTCGCGGTCCAGAGCGCGCCGCGCGCGGCGCGCTTGATCCAGGCCGCGCAGAACGGCGCTACAGGGTGTCCGTCGCCCTGGAAGACGATGATCGCGGTGCCGCTCCTGAGTCCCAGGTTACACCCGCTCGGTGGGCCGGTGCGCGGGAGCTTCAGCGCCGCGAGCGTCACCCCACCCGGAGCGGCCGACGCCGCGGACCCACAGGCGGCCACCGACAGGGCGATCGCGAGCGCGGCCGCAGCTGCCACCAGCCATCTCTGTATGCGCAGATCGCGGGTCATGCCACGGGCTGCTTGCCCGATCCTCTCACACGAAATGGTACGTGCACGCGCAAGTGGCGTGGTCGCCAGCGGGTCTCAGCGGCGCAGGAACCGGGTGGCGGCGTTCGCGAGCCCCCGTGCGATCGCCTGCTGACCGGCAGGCGAGTCGGCGAGCGTCGCCTCCGCTGGGTTGGTGAGAAACAGCGGCTCGATCAGCGCCGCGGGCACCAGCGTCGGGGTTCTGAGGTAGCCGCGCTTGGGTGGGCCGAGCAGAGTCAGGTGACCGTAGGCCTGGGCGCCGGCGGAGGCCAGGTCACCGTAGCCGACGTCGTTGTGGACGCCGAGGTTCGGGACCGTGTGGCCGGCGGCGTGCAGGCTCGCGAGCACGTCGCTCTGCACCAGCTGGGCGAGGCGCAGGTTGGCCGCGTGGTAGGGGCGCTGGGCATCGTAGAGCGTGACGCTGCCGGCCGCGTCAGGCGAAGCGGCGGCGTCCTCATCGATTCCGAGCACGATGTTCGCGTGCGACAGGTCGGCGCAGAGGTTGCGTGCGACGAGCTCGCGCCGCTCACCCAGGACCGTGTAGAGGCCCCCGGAGAAGTCGCCGGGCTGTGGCCGTGCGACCGGGTTCGGGCCGGTTCGCGAGAGCACCACGGCGAAGCCGCGCCGGCGCAGGATCACGGCCGCGTCCCTGGCGACCAGCACGTTCAGGGGCGCCTCGCTGACCGGCTTGCCGCTGCTCGTGGTGCCGGTCCCGCCCGGGTCGATGCCGCCGTGGCCGGCGTCGATGAAGACGCGCAGGTGACGGTTGCCGTCCGTGGGCTTGAAGAGGACGCACGAGCCGGGGTTGAAGCGGGCGGGGGCGACCGGGTAGCCGGCGGCCCGTGCGGGTGTACAGGCCAGGAGCGTCAGGCCCGTGGCGGCACCGGTTGCCAAGGCGACGCGGGCCTTCGCCGTCAGGCCACTCGGCAGCGGCCTCAACCCTCGGTCGCCTCGATCATCGCGATCAGCTCGCTCTTGCGGTAGCCGCTGCGGCGGGCGGCCCTCACCAGCTCGTGCACCTGGGTGAGCAGGTCGCTCTGCTCGCGGGTGCCGGTGACGGTGATCCCGCGGCCGCGACGGAACTCGAGCAGACCCTCGTCGCGCAGCAGATGCAGCGCACGCAGGACGGTGTTGCGGTTCACGCCGAGCACGGCCGCCAGGTCGCGCGCCAACGGCAGCCTGTCACCCGGGCCGGCCTCACCGTCAGCGATCGCGCGGCGAATCTGGGCGGCGACCTGCTCGTGCAGCGCCAGCGGGTCGCTCTTGTCGACGGCGCCGATCGGCATGGTCTCACAAAGAGTAGTACCAATTTCTCTGCACCGAGGGCCGGTGAGGGGCCAGCGTAAACTGGCATCGAGTGATCCAGCTGGCGCCGATGTCCGAGGCCGACGCCCGTGTGAGCGCTCACGGTTTGAAGCACATCAGCGCGATGATCGCGACCATCAGCGCCAGCGAGGTGTAGTTGGCCGCCAGTGAGGTGCGGTCGTCGAGCAGCGCGCGCAGCTCGGGGGTTGCCGGCGCGGCGTCCTGCGCGAGCCGGGCGGCCAGCAGCCGCGCCCGCTTCGGCCGTTGGCCGCCGAAGCCGCCGAGCGCGAGCGCGACGAGGTAGAGCGCGATGGAGGCATCCACCCAGCCGGTGCCGTAGCCCCACTTGCCGAGGTGCACGAGCCACAGGCCAAAGCCGCCGGCGAGGATCGAGCCGGCCGCGACCAGCACCACCCCGGCGCGCGTGAGTGAGAGCAAGAGCGCGATCTCGCCCGGGGACTCGCGCCGCCGCGCTGTCTCAAACGCGACGCCGGCCACGACGACGCCCGCGATCAGCAGTACGGCGCCGATGATGTGGAAGAAGAACGCGACGTCGTACATCGCCAGATGCGTCAGCCTACCCGGGGCGGGTCGGTGCGGTAGTAGTCGGCGTTGATCGCGATGAAGCGCTGCCACCGCTCGGGCACCTGGTCCTCGGGGAAGATCGCGTCGACCGGGCACGCCTCGACGCAGGCGTCGCAGTCGATGCACTCCTCGGGATCGATGTACAGCATCTCGGCGGCGGCGAACTCCGGCTCGTCGGGCGTTGGATGGATGCAGTCGACCGGGCAGACGGTGACACAAGAGCTGTCCTTGGTGCCGATGCACGGTTCGGTGATTACGTAGGCCACGGGGCTCCTCCAGACTTTTACGAGTAACACTCGTAAAACTAGCGCACAGCTTGAGCCTTTGTGTGGCTGTGGGAGACTGGGAGCGTGTCCGGAGCCGCCCCCGAGCATGCCAGCGACGTGCTGGCACAGCGCACCCGCGCGCGCCTCTTCGCGTCGCTGAGCGAGCTGGCGCGCCCGGCGCAGACAGGCGAGCTGGCCGCCGTGGTCGGGCTGCACGCGAGCGGGGTGCGCCTGCACCTGGAGCGGCTCGAGCGGGCAGGGCTCGTGCGCCGCGAGCGCATCCCGCAGGCGACCGGGCGGCCACGGGATGCGTGGACGATCGCGCCCGAGGCGCCGCCGGGCGGTCAACCGCCCGCGGCATACGCGCAGCTCGCGGGCTGGCTTGCGCAGAGCATCTCACCGAGCCCGTTGCGGCTGCGCGAGCTGGAGCGCGCCGGCCGCAGGCTGGGAGCGGAGCTGGCGCCTGCGCGCGGCAAGCCGCCCGCGGAGCCGGCGCCCGCGCGCGGACCAGGCGGCCCGGAGGAGGCGCTCGGGAGAGCGCTGACGGCGCTCGGCTTCGCGCCGGCGCGCGCGCACGAGCGCCCGGGGCACACGGTCTACCGGCTGGGTGGCTGCCCCTACCGGGAGGCGGTGCGCGCCAACCAGCCGGTGGTGTGCGCGCTGCACAGGGGGATCACGCGCGGGCTGCTAGACGTGATCGAGCCGGGTGCACGGGTGACGCGTTTCGAGCCCCGCGACCCAGACGCGGCGGGGTGCGTGATCGAGGTCGCAGGCTTCCCGGCGGGTGAGCGAGCCGCGCCTCCATGAAACCTCCCGAGCGTCTGACCGTCCCGACCTGCATCGGCTGCTGGTCGATGCGCCTGCTGGCCGACTGCCAGCCGGACTGCGTCGAGCAGAAGCTGGAGCTGGTCCACACCGAGGCCCACGACGAGCTCGTCCGGGAGGCCGCCGAAGCGCAGGCGCTGCTGGCCGCCCTGGCCGAGGTGGCGCGGTGGCTGGATACGGCGAGCACCGGACAGAGCGAGCCGGCCTACCGGGCCGCGCAGGCGATCGCCCGCGCGGCGCTGCGTGCCCACCCCGCGCGCGCGGCCGAGGAGACCGCGGAGAGTGAGCCACCGCTGGTGAGGACCGCCTGGTGGTGTCCCGAGTGCGGCTCGGTCGAGTCCAGTGAGGAGTGCCTGGGCATCTGTGTCTGGCGGCCGCTTGAGTGGGTAAGCCTCAGTGTCCACCGCGAGCTCGAGCAGCAGGTGAGCGGCCAGCGGGAGCGCGTCGCACGGGCGCGTGCGCTGCTTGCGCAGCTCGCCCACACCACTCCGCGCCCGGGTCACTGGGAAGAGTCGCGCGCGCTGCTAGGGGCGCACGCAGGTGCGCTGCTCGCAGACGGCTGACGGCTCAGGCGCCGGCCGTGACGCCGTGACGGTAGAACGGGACGTCCGCGAGCGGTGCGAGCGGCGTGTCGCCGCGGATCAGGTCGGAGGCCTTCTCCGCGAGCATCACGACCGGCGCGTAGATGTTGCCGTTGGTGACGTAGCGCATCGCCGAGGCGTCCACCACTCGCAGACCCTCGGTGCCACGCACCTGCAGCGTGTCGGGGTCGAGCACGTCCAGCTCGCCGGTTCCCATCCGGCAGCTGCAGGAGGGGTGAAGCGCCGTCTCGGCGTCGCGCGCGACCCAGGCGAGAATCTCGTCGTCACTCGCCACGCCGGCACCCGGCGAGAGCTCGCCGGCGTTGAACGGGTCAAAGGCGGGCTGAGTGAGGATCTTGCGCGCCGTGTGGACGGCCTCGAGCCACTCGCGGCGGTCCTGCTCGGTGGAGAGGTAGTTGAAGCGCAGCTGCGGGTGCTTGAGCGGGTTGACAGAGACGATCTTCACCGATCCGCGCGCGTCGGAGTACATCGGGCCGACGTGCACCTGGTAGCCGTGACCCTGCGGGGCGCTGCCGTCGTAGCGGATCGCCAGCGGCAGGAAGTGGAACATCAGGTTCGGGTAGGCGACCTCATCGTCGCCGCGCACGAAGCCGCCGGCCTCGAAGTGGTTTGTCGCGCCGGGGCCGGAGCGGAACAGCAGCCACTGCAGGCCGACCTTCGGGCGGTTCTTGTATTTGAGCGCCGGCGCCACCGAGACCGGTTGCTTGGAGGCGTACTGGACGTAGACCTCCAGGTGATCCTGGAGGTTCTCGCCCACACCGGGCGCGTCGACAACCACGCCGATCCCGAGCCGCTCGAGCTCGTGCGCGTTGCCCACACCGGAGAGCTGCAGCACCTGGGGTGAGTTGATCGCGCCACCGCAGAGGATCACCTCGCCGGCGGTGACCTTCTGCGGGGTGGCGGAGCCTCGGATCAGGCCGCCGGCCAGCGGGCCGGCGGCCGTGAACTCGACGCCCGTCGCACGGCTCTTGTCAAAGACGATGCGCTGCACCATTGCGTGGCAGCGCACGTCGAGGTTTGGGCGCGACATGGCCGGGTGCAGGTAGGCGCGCGCGGCGCTCAGGCGCCGGCCGCGGTGGATCGTGCGGTCAAAGGCGGCAAAGCCCTCCTGGCGGTAGCCGTTGACGTCGGTGGTGAGCTCGTAGCCTGCCTGCTTCACGGCCTCGAAGAAGGCTTTGAAGAGCGGGTTGGTGGCCGGGCCGCGCTCGAGCTTGAGCGGCCCGTCGCCTCCGCGCCACTCGTCGGCGCCCGCCAGGCAGGTCTCCATGCGCTTGAAGTAGGGCAGGCAGTGGGCGTAGTCCCAGCGCTCCATGCCGGGGTCCGCGCCCCAGCGCTCGTAGTCCAGGGGGTTCCCGCGCTGGAAGATCATGCCGTTGATCGAGCTCGAGCCGCCGAGCACCTTGCCGCGGGCGTGGTAGATGCGCCGGCCGTCCATGAAGGGCTCTGGCTCCGACTGGTAGCGCCAGTCGTAGAGGCGGTTGCCGATCGGGAAGGAGAGCGCGGCCGGCATGTGGATGTAGAGGTCCCAGAGGTAGTCGGGGCGGCCAGCCTCGAGCACCAGCACGGTCGTTGACGGGTCCTCGGTCAGGCGCGCGGCGAGCACGCTGCCGGCGGAGCCGCCGCCGACGATCACGTAGTCGTAGGTGGATCGCAGGTCGCTCACAGCACACTCCTGATCTCGCGTTCGAAGGTGTCAACGTGGTCGGCTGCGATCTGGGCGGCGTGCTCGGGCTCGCGGGCGGCGATCGCCTCGAGCATCGTCTCGTGCTCGTGCACGCGCTGGAAGAGGTGCGGCAGCCGGTCTATCACGAGGTACCAGATGCGCAGCGAGAGGTTGAAGTAGCGCTGCAGCGTCTCGGCCAGGAAGGGGTTGTCGCAGGCCCGGTAGATGAAGCGGTGGATGCGGGTGTCGAGCGCCATCAGCGCCGCCATGTCCTCGCCGCCGCGGCTCGCGCGCAGCTCTGCGATCAGGGCGTCGAGCTCCGCGCGGGTTGCCGCCGTCAGGCGTACGGCGGCCAGCGCGGCGGCCCGCGCCTCGAGCACCATGCGCACCTCGGTGATGTGGGCGAGGTCCTTGATGTTGATCTCGGCGGCAAAGGTGCCGCGGCGCGGGAAGACGGTGACCAGGTTCTCGAGCGCCAGGCGCTTGATCGCCTCGCGGATCGGGGTGCGGCCCATGGCCAGCTCCTGCCCCAGCCGCTCCTCGTCGATCGGCTCACCCGGCCGGATGCGCAGCGTCACCAGGCGGTCGCGCAGCTCCTCGTAGGCCTGCTCGGCGAGCAGCGCGGGCGGGTTCGGCGCGTGCGTGGCACGCTGGTCGCCGAGCGCTGATATATCACTCATAGATCTGGAGACTACCGGTCGGCGGCGCGGGCGTGAAGGGCGACCGTGTCAAGGTGTGCCTGCCGCGGTTCGCGAGGCGGGCTGCCCACTCGGAGGAGGAACGCATGGATCAGAAGGTCAACCTGGCGGAGAAGCTCGCGCTGCTGGACGCCCCCACCGGCCCGGGATCGTCTGCACCGGCACGAGTAGACCGACGGCTTCTTTCTGGCGCTCAGCGGTCGGCTGACGATTCATCTGCGCGACCGGGACATCGAGCCTGGCGCTGGCGAGCTCTACGTCGTCTCGCGTGGGGTTGAGCACTGCCCGGAGGCCACGGAGGAGACGCTCGTGCTGCTGATCGAGCCGGACGGCACGCCCAACACGGGTGATGCGGGCGGCCCGATGACCGCGGCGCCCCGCGCCCTCTGACCTGAACGCCATTCGGTCTCGAGCATCGCGAAGTCGATCTCGTCGCTCCAGCCGCCCTTGAACCACTCGTTTTCGATCAGGTGCGCCTCGCGGCGCATCCCGAGCCGCTCGGCGAGCTGCAGCGACGGGCCGTTGCGAGCGTCGACCCTCGCGACGATCCGGTGCAGCCCGAGCTCCTGGAAGCCCAGCCGCATCAGCTCAGCGGCCGCCTCGGTCGCGTATCCGCGGCCCGAGTGTGCGGGATCAAGGATCCAGCCAATCTCCGCAGAACGGTGTAGCTCGCTCTGCAGAAAGAGGGTGATGTCACCAACAAGCCGTGCGCCATCGGCAAGCTCGACGCCCAGGATGACCCCCGAGTTCTCAGCCGTGAATGCGGTCTGTGCCCAGCGACCCTCGAGCTTATCCATGATCGTCGCGCGGTTCATCGGCTCAAACGGCACGAACCGGCAGACCTCCTCAAGCGACCGATACGAGAGCAGAGCATCGGTGTCCTCGAACGTCAGCGGACGCAGCAGAAGCCGGGCTGTGCGCAGCGGGTAGAGCGGTCGGAACTCCACTCCGGCGATGCTATCCGGGGGCCGGCGGCGTCTCGCCACTCGCGCAGCTGGATGGCGCGAGCCTCTGCGGCGCGACACCGTGCGCCGCCGCGCTGGCTGGTGGCAAAGGCACAACTCCGCGGAGTTGTGCTTGCGTCAGCAACTATCTTTGGCGGAGGGGGACCTCGGCGTCCGCTCGACCGGGGTTGGTTGCGCAAGGCCATCACCAGAAAGGATCTGTTCTGATGCAGTTCACTCAGCTTGGTCGTTCCGGCTTGTCCGTCTCGCGTTTGTGCCTGGGCACGATGAACTTCGGGCCGCTGACCAGCGAGGCCGACTCGCACGCGATCATGGACTCAGCGCACGAGCACGGCATCAACTTCTTTGACACCGCCAACGTCTACGGGCTGCGCTCAGCTGGGGTCTCCGGCCTCGGGGAGGGCAGGGGCTTTACCGAAGAGATCATCGGCCGCTGGTTTGCCAAGGGTGGCGGCCGCCGGGAGAAGACAGTGCTGGCGACCAAGGTCTACGGCGCCATGGGCGACTGGCCCAACGACGGGAGGCTCTCGGCACTGAACATCCGTCGGGCGCTCGACGCGAGCCTTGCGCGCCTGCGGACCGATCACATCGACCTCTACCAGTTTCATCACATCGACCGCGACACCCCGTGGGATGAGATCTGGCAGGCGCTCGAGGTTGCGATCACGGCCGGCAAGGTCCTGTATGTCGGTTCGAGCAACTTCGCCGGCTGGCATATCGCGCAGGCGCAGGCCGCCGCTGCGGCGCGCAACCTGACCGGACTGGTCAGCGAGCAGTCGCTCTACAACCTGTACACCCGCGACATCGAGCTAGAGGTGATCCCGGCGGCGCAGCACTACGGGGTCGGGATCATCCCGTGGTCGCCGCTCGAGGGCGGGCTGCTCGGCGGGGTGCTGCGCAAGCAGCGTGACGGCAGGCGACGGCTCGAGGGACGCGCAGCCGAGGCGCTCGAGGCCAAGCGCGCGCAGATCGAGGCCTACGAGGACTTCGCCGCGCAGCTCGGCCGCGAGCCCGGTGATGTCGCGCTGGCGTGGCTGCTGCACCAGCCCGCGGTCACAGCGCCGATCATCGGTCCCCGCAACCTGCAGCAGCTCGACGACGCCATCCGCGCCCTGGACGTGCAGCTCGACCAAAGCGCCCTGGCGCGGCTGGATGAGATCTTCCCCGGCTACAGGACCGCTCCCGAGCATTACGCCTGGTGAACCCGGGCGGGATGACGGATCCAAACTGACCAGAGGACAGCGGATGGCAACCTACGCAGTCGCGATAGACCAGGGCACCACCAGCTCACGGGCGATGGTGTTCGACCGCTGCGGCAGGGTGGTCGCCGTCTCGCAGAAGGAGCATGAGCAGATCTACCAGCGCGAGACGGCTGTGGTGCGGAACCGCGGCAGCGGTGAGCCGGTCCACAACGCGATCGTCCGGCAGGACACCCGCACCGACAGGATCGTCGAGGAGCTCTCGCGCTCCGGTGGCCAGGATCGCTTCCGCGACAAGTACCGGCCTGCCGCTCGCGACCTACTTCTCAGGACCGAAGGTCCGCTGGATCCTCGAGCACGTGCAGGGCGCGCGCGAGCAGGCGGAGGCTGGCGAGCTCGTGTTCGGAACCATGGACACCTGGCTGCTCTGGAACCTGACCGGCGGGGTCGACGGCCATCTGCTCATCGATGCGTTGCGTCGCTGCGCCCGCGGTGGCCATGAGTTTGGCGCGCGCTGTCGTCGTGGACGCGATCAGCGACCAAGCCGCACGCTTCTACCACCAGTTCGGCTTTCATCAACTCGATGGAACCTGCCCGTGGCGCCGGATCGGCGACAGCGAGAGATCGCTCGGGGCGTGATGCTCAACGCCGGGTGCGCCAGCCGACCACGCATAGTCAACCAGGCGCGCACCTGCATTGTTGTTCGGACGCGACTGTCGGCCACCGGCTGACTGGCAAGCTTTGCGCGGACAGCGATACGGCCGCCGAGACGGTATTACGCATGACATGCACTGTGATACGATGCCGGCATGCGAAGTGTGCGACTCGACCCCGAACTCGACGAGATCGTACGTCGAGCCGCTGCCCAAGAGGGGGCTTCAGTGTCCGAGTTCATGCGGCGCGCAGTGGCCGACAGGGCGCGACGCACGCTCGGCGCGCGGGACCAGCTCGAGGACGTGCTCGGGGCCGTGCGTACCGACGGGGGCGTTGCGCGGCGGACCGGAGTCGCGTTTGGTGAGCTGCTGCAAGCACGCCGTGAGCGGCGGCGGTGACGCTCACCGATGCCGGGCCGCTGATCGCGCTGATCGATGCAGGCGAGCCCGATCACGACCGCTGTCGCCAGACGCTGGAGAGGCTGGAGCTCCCACTCCTCACGACCTGGCCGGCGTTCACCGAGGCGATGTATCTGCTGGGCCAAGTTGCCGGCTGGCCGGGACAAGACGCTCTCTGGGCGATGATCCGCCGCAGCGCGCTGACACTTGCTGAGCTTGATCTGCCACTCGCGCTGCGCAGCGCTGAGCTGATGAACCGCTACCGCGATCACCCGATGGACCTCGCCGACGCCACGCTCGTGGCGCTCGCGGAGAGCCGCGACCTGCGCACGATCTTCACTCTCGACGAGCACTTCGGCACCTATCGGTTGGCCAACCGATGCTACCTGCGTGTGGTGCCCACCTAGGGCTCAAGCTCGGTCGGTCAAGGTAGCGGTGCGGGTTGAGAGCCAGTCGCGGACCCTCACTGACCTTGGCATACCGCGACCGACGGTACCGTGTTGGCCCAGCTGCCTCGAGCCGCCCGCTTTCGGTCCCGTGCGCCTCGCGGCGTATCCCAGGCAACTCGGCGAGCCGGGGCACCACCTCAGCGCGAGCAGGAAGCGACCGAGCAGTTTGGTCTCGGTGACGTTCCGAAATCCACCAACCGGCCGCCAACCACGGGCGCTACTCATACACGGCGCACGGACAGGCGCGGCTCGACCTGTTTGAGCTCGTCGTAATCACCGTCGTGGGTGACCACGGTCAGCTGGTGTGCGAGCGCGGTCGCGGCGAGCAAGCAGTCAAAGGTCTTGGAGCGCCGCTGTGCCGCCCGTAGCTTTGCGAGCAGCCCGGCAAGCTCCGCGGCGACCGGCTCGCCGACCACGAGCGGAACGAACATGCTCGCCTCCGCGAGTGTCGCCTCGCGCACTCACGCACGACCCCAGTCGCGCGCAGCACCCCGAGCCGGAGCTCGGCGAGCGTGACCACCGAGACGCGGGCGTCACCCGCCGGGCGCTCCTTCATCGGGCGCCCGCTCTGGGCGGCGATGACCAAGCTCGTGTCGAGCAGCAGCTCGGCCATCAGCAGTCGTCGCTGGTCAGGCCGGTGTCGTAGTCGCGCACGTCGGTCTGGCCGGCTACGTCGAGCGCCTCGGCCAGCTTTCTGATCCTGTCAAGGCTCTGGTAGACGGCCTCCGCTGCACGGCGCTCCCTTCTGGCACGGTTGCGAGACGATGTCGGCGACCGGGTGCCCGTGGACGGTCAGCGTCACCTGCGTGCCCGCCTGCATGGCGGCCACCACCGATGCCATCTGGCTGCGGAGCTGCCGCACTGCCACATCCATTGTGTCTACACCGCAGCACGGCATTGATCTCCTGCGCGTAGGTCTGTGCTGAGAAGTCTCGGACCGCCCAGACCGCGCCGGAGCTGTCATACAGCACGACGTTTGAGTCGGTCTGGACGCTCAGGTACGTTGACCTGCCGCCGATCCCGTAGGTGCCGCTCGCCCACAGCGCCTGGCCAGAGGAGTTGTACTCGACCAGGTTCCCGTTCGTCTGCATGTCGAGCGCGTAGCTGCCGTCAGAAGAGCAGAGCTCGGCGCCGCTGATCAGCTCCTCGTCAGCGGTCAGCGTCGAACCGCAACCGCCACCACCACCGACCTTCACCACACCAGGCGAGGGCGACGACGTGCGGTGCCCGCCTTTGCCGGCCCCCTTCGTCAACGCGACACGGAACGTTGACGTGCGAGCCCGCGTGTGAGCAACGGCGAATCTCGCCCTGGCTGAAGCAGACGCAGGGGCCGTCGCCACCGCTAAGGCAGCCGCGACGAGCGCGCCGCTAGCGACGAGCCAGCGGTCCCTTGTCACAAACCGGACAACCGTGTTCCGGAGCTGTCAACGGTCGGTAGTCCAAGACCGCCTGGGTCCGCTCCCGGCTGCGCCGTCAGAAGGTCGGAGCGCTTGTGCGGGTGTGCCCAGCCAGCGGGCGGGCGCGCCCGGAGGGAGGCTGGTTCCTCTAGTCCCCGAGCTCGATGCGCCGGCGGTCCACGAACTCGCGCAGCTCCTCGCGGACGGCGTCGTCGAGCGGCGGCGGCTCGTAGGCCGCGAGCTTCTCCCGCCAGATCTCCGACGCCCGCGCGGTCGCGTCCTTCGAGCCACGGCGGGTCCAGCGGTCGAAGTTGTCGGTGCTGGAGAGGAGCGGGCGGTAGAAGCAGTCGCGGAAGCGCTCGAGGGTGTGGGCGGCGCCGAGGAAGTGCCCACCCGGGCCGACCTCGGTGTGCGCGTCGAAGGCCAGCGCCGCGTCGTCAAAGACCACCGGCGTGAACTCGTGGCGCAGCTCCCGCAAAAGCTCGATATCGACGATGAACTTCTCGTAGCAGGAGACCAGGCCACCCTCGAGCCAGCCGACCGAGTGCATCACGAAGTTGGTGCCCGCCAGGAAGGTCGGCAGCAGCGTCATCAGCGACTCGTACGCGGCCTGGGCGTCGACCACGGTCGAGGAGTTCAGCCCGCCGCCGCCGCGCCACGGCAGGTTGAAGTGCCGCGCGATCTGGCCGGTGCAGAGCACGCCGATCCCCGACTCGGGTGTGCCGAACGACGGCGAGCCCGACTGCATGTCGGTGTTTGACAGGAACGAGCCGAAGACCACCGGCGCGCCCGGGCGGATCGTCTGCGCCAGCGCGATCCCGGCGAGCGCCTCGGCCATCTGCTGGGTGAGCGTCGCCGGCAGCGAGACCGGTGACATCGCCCCCATCAGAAGAAACGGGGTGATCACGACCGCCTGGCCGGCCTTGACGTACTCCACCATGGCCGAGAGCATGCGGTCGTCGTAGCGCAGGGGCGAGTTGACGTTGATCAGGCTGATCGAGACGGGCGCGCGCTCGATCGCCTCGCGCCCGCCGAACAGGATCTCCCCCATGCGGACCGTGTCGGCGGCGTTGGGGCCGCTGGTCACCGAGCCCATGTACGGCTTGTCGGTCAGCGTCTGCAGCGCGTAGACCATGTCCAGGTGGCGTGAGTCCAGCGGACGGTCCTCGGGCTCGCAGATCGTGCCGCCGGGAGAGTCGAGCTCGTCGAAGGCCTGCGAGAGCTTCACGAGGTTCTCGAAGTCGGCCATCTTGGCGTCGCGGCGGACGTCGCCCTCGCGTATGAACGGCGCGCCGTAGACGGGCGCGAAGGCCATGTTGTCGCCGCCGATGGTCAGCGTGTTGGCGGGGTTGCGGGCCTGCAGCTCGAACTGGCTCGGCGCCTTGGCCACCTGCTCGAGGATGAACTCGGGGTCGAAGCGGACGCGGTTCTCATCCTCCACGATCTGGCCGGCGGCGCGCAGCGCCTCGACCGCCTCGGGGAGCAGGAACTCGATTCCGATCTCGGAGACGATCCGGCGCCAGCCGCGGTCGAGCACGGCCATCGCCTCCTCGCTCAGGATCTCGTAACGGGGCATTGAGTTGACGAACATGGTTGACGTCGTATCCTACACACCATGGAACTAGAGTTTCAAGGAGCGACGGCGATCGACCGCGGCGCCGACCTGCTGGTGCGCGTGCTCGAGTCCGAGGAGCCGGTCGCGGTGACCGAGCTGGCGAGCGCCGCCGGCCTGCCCAAGAGCACCGCCTCGAGGCTGCTCTCGGCGCTCGAGCGTCGCGGCCTGGTCGCGCAGGAGGGTGAGCGCGGGCGCCTGCGCCCCGGGCCGGCGATCCTGCGGGTCGCAGAGCGCGGCATGCTCGAGCGCAACCTGGTGGAGATCGCGCGCCCCGTGCTGGCGGCGCTGTCCGAGCGCACCGGCGAGACGATCAACCTCGGCGTCCCCGGCGCGGGCGGCGTCGAGCACCTGCTGCAGTCAGACGGCCGCCACTTCCTCGGCAGCGGCCAGTGGGTGGGCCGCACGGTCGACTTCCACGCGAGCGCCAACGGCAAGGTGTTCCTCGCGTATGGGCGCGCGCTGGCGCCCGCTGGCGCAAGCGCGCTAACTCGGTACGCCCCCGGGACCGTCACCGACCCCGCCGCGCTGCGCGCCGAGGTCGAGCACGTGCGCCGCGACGGCTACGCGGTGGCGGTTGACGAGCTGGAGGTCGGCCTGGCGGCGGTGGCCGCGCCGGTGCGCGGCGTCAGCGGCGAGGTCGTGGCGGCGCTCAGCATCACCGGCCCGACCGTGCGCATGACGCCCGAGCGGACCCGCGAGCTGGCGCAGGTGTTGGTCGAGGAGTCCGGTCGCCTGAGTGCCCGGCTCGGATACATCGAAGGAGGAGCAAGCGCGGCATGACCGACGAAGAGATTCTGCAACTGCTGTACGAGGAGACGCTCACCGGCAACGCGCCGGCCGTGGCCGGCGGTGTCAACGACGGCCTGGCGCAGGGCATGGCGCCCGAGTCGATGCTGTTCGACGCGCTGATCCCGTCGCTGGAGGAGGTCGGCGCCCGCTTCGAGCGCGGCGATTACTTCGTGCCCGAGATGCTGATCGCGGCGCGGGCGATGCAGGGCGCGCTCGACATCCTGCGCCCGCTGTTGGCCGACAACGAGTCCGCCCAGATCGGGACCTTCCTGATGGGCACCGTCAAGGGCGACGTGCACGACATCGGCAAGAACCTCTGCAACATCATGCTCGAGGGCGCCGGCTTCAACGTGATCGACCTGGGCGTCAACGTGGCGCCGGAGAAGTTCATCGAGCAGATCGAGGAGCACAGCCCGGACGTGGTCGGCTTCTCGGCGTTCCTCACGACGACGATGCCGATGTTCAAGGCCAACATCAACGCGCTCGAGAAGGCGGGCCTGCGGGACAAGGTGATCGTGATGGTCGGCGGCGCGCCCGTGACGCAGGAGTACGCGGACGCTGTGGGCGCCGACGGCTACGCGGCCGATGCCTCGACGGCGGTCCGGAAGGCCAAGGAGCTGATCGAGCGCCGGCGCGAGAGGGTGCTGGTCTAGATGGACACCGTCCTGCGCTCACGCTCGAAGACGGTGGTGATCGGCTCCGACAAGCCGTTCTGCATCATCGGCGAGCGGATCAACCCGACCGGCCGCAAGGCCTTTGCCCAGGAGCTGCGCGACGGCGACCTGTCCACGGCGCGCGAGGACGCGCTGGCCCAGGTCGCCGCGGGGGCCGACATGCTCGACGTCAACGCCGGCATCCCACTGGTCGACGAGGCCGAGCTGCTGGTCAAGCTGATCCGGCTCGTGCAGGACACGGTCGACGCGCCGATCTGCATCGACTCCTCGGTTGTGGAGGCGCTGGAGGCGGGGCTCTCCGCCTACGAGGGCCGCGCCCTGGTGAACTCGGTCACCGCCGAGGACGACCGCCTGGAGGCGGTGCTGCCGCTGGTCGCCGCCCACGGCGCCGCCGTGATCGGGCTCACGAACGACGAGACCGGCATCCCGATGACGGCTGACGAACGGCTGCGCCACGCGCGCAAGATCGTCTCGGCCGCGGGGGACTACGGGATCGACGCCTGCGACGTGGTGATCGACCCGCTGGCGATGCCGGTCGGCGCCGACACCGAAGCGGTCGCCAACACGCTCACCGCGATGCGGATGATCCGTGACGAGCTGGGGGTGAACATGTGCGTGGGCGCCTCGAACGTCTCGTTCGGGCTGCCGGACCGGCTCACTCTGAACGCGGCCTTCCTGCCGATGGCGATGGCCGCCGGGCTGACCTCGGCGATCATGTCCACCGCTGAGGTGGTGGTGCGCAGCGCGCGCGCCGCCGACCTGCTGCTCGGCCACGACGAGTGGGGGGCGAGCTGGATCGCCGCGCACCGGGCGCGCCAGGCTGTGGTGGAGGCGACCGCTTCGTGAGCGCCTCCGCGCAGCGGGCAGCACGGCTGCGGCGGTCGGCACGCGAGGATCGGGACGGGGCGAGCGAGCCCGACGACGGCACCGGGCGCGTGCGCCTGCGCTTCCTGCCCGAGGGCGCCGAGGTGCGTGTGCCGAGCGGCACGCCGGTCTTTGACGCCGCCACCTGGAACGGGATCGCGATCGACTCCACCTGCGGTGGCTACGGCACCTGCAAGAAGTGCAGGGTGCGCGTGGTCTCCGGCGAGCTGCCGGTGGGGCCGATCGACCCGCGTGCGTTCAATCCGGCGGAGCTGGCGGAGGGGTGGCGCCTGGCCTGCCGGGCCCTCGCGCGGGAGGATCTGGTGGTGGAGGTGCCGCCGTTGCAGACGCGGCCCAAGGCCGCCCTGGCCGGGGTCGGGCGCCACGTCATCCTGCGCCCGTCGGTACAGAAGCGCCACCTGGTGATGGCCGAGCCGACGCTCGAGGACCAGCGTCCGGACCTGCGTCGCGTGCTGGACGCGATCGACGACCTGGAGCCCACCGCGTCCGTGGGGCTGCTGCGCGAGCTCGGCGGTCTGCTGCGCTCGAGCGGCTTCGACGTGACCGCGGTGGTGGTGGACGAGGAGCTCATCGCGGTCGAGCCGGGCGACACGACCGCGCGGCGCTTCGCGATCGCCTTTGACCTGGGGACCACGACGGTCGTGGCGACGCTGCTTGACCTGGACTCCGGCCAGCCGCTGGCGGTGCGTTCGATGCTGAACCGCCAGCAGCCGTTCGGCGCCGACGTGATCACGCGCGTCTCGGCGACGATGATGGACCCGGAGGCACTCGGACGGTTGCAGGAGCACGCGCACAGCACGCTCGCGACGCTCTGCGAGGAGGTCTGCGAGGAGGCGGAGGTGGAGCCGGTGGAGGTCTACGAGATCACCGTCTGCGGCAACCAGACGATGATGCAGCTGGCGCTCGGGATCGACCCGGAGCCGCTCTCGATGGCGCCCTTCGTGGTCGCCGCCAACGCCTTCCCGCAGGCTCGGGCGGCTGACTTCGGCGTCCCGGTGCACCCACGCGCACACGCCTACGTCTTCCCGTCGCTGGGGGCGTACGTCGGCGGTGACATCGTCGCCGGGATGCTCGCGACGGGCCTGACGCGCGACCAGCGGCTGCGGCTGTTCATCGACGTGGGCACCAACTCGGAGATCGCCCTGGGCTCAAACGAGCGGGTGCTGGCGACCGCCGCACCGGCCGGACCCGCCTTTGAGGCGGCGCAGATCCGCTGCGGCATGCGCGCGGCGGAGGGCGCGATCGAGGGCGTGAAGATCAAGGACGACTCGCTGACGCTCGAGGTGATCGGTGACGTCGAGCCGGTCGGGCTGTGCGGCTCTGGCGTGGTGGACGTGGTGGCCGAGCTCGTGCACAACGGGCTGCTCGACCACTCCGGTCGCTTTGCCGAGGCCGATGCTGTGGCCGCCTCCGGCCGGCCAGGGCTGGCTGAGCGCTTTGCGATGATCGGCAAGGAGCGGGTCTTCATCCTGCACCCGCGCGGCCTCGACCCCGAGGAGTCGGTCTTCATCTCCCAGCGTGACGTGCGCGAGCTGCAGTTCGCCAAGGCCTCGATCGCGACCGGCTGGCAGCTCCTTTTGCGCGACCTGGGGGTCGAGGCCACAGACATCCAGCAGGTGCTTTTGGCGGGCAGCTTCGGCGCCTACCTGACACCGCTATCGGCGGTGCGGATCGGCCTGGTGCCCAAGCTCGCGCTGCCGCGCATCATCTCGGCCGGCAACGTCGCCGGGGAGGGCGCGAAGATCGCCGCGCTCTCGGCCCGCGAGCGGGCCGAGGCGGACGCGATCGTGCACGAGGTCAAGTACGTCGAGCTCTCCGGGCGCACCGACTTCAACGACCTGTTCATCGACCAGCTGTCGTTCCCGGGATGAGCCGGGTCGCGGTGATCGCCTGCGGGGCGCTCGCGCTCGACGTGCGCGCGATCACGCGTGCGCGCGGCTGGCCGGTCGAGATCTACCCGGTGCCGGCGCTCTTGAACAACCGTCCGGCGCAGATCCCGGACGCGGCGCAAGCCGAGCTCGAGCGGCTCGACGGCGAGTATGACCGCGTGCTGGTCGCCTACGGCGACTGCGGCACCCACGGCGCGCTCGATCAGCTGCTCGCCTGCCACGAAGGGCTCGAGCGCCTTGACGGCGACAGCTGCTACGACCTGCTGGCGCGAGAGGAGGTGCGTGCGGCGCTCGCCGAGCAGCCCGGCACCTACCTGCTGACCGACTTTCTGGCACGCACCTTCGAGCACACGGTCGTGCGCGAGCTGGGGCTCGACCGCCACCCCGAGCTGCTCGGCGACTACTTCGGCAACTA
>DAIDME010000013.1 GCA_027449125.1 Solirubrobacterales bacterium
GCGACCAACTGGGGCGAGCTGATCTCCGCCGGCATCAACAACCTCTTCGACGGCTACTGGTGGCAGCTGTGGCCGGCCGGCGTGCTGATCGTCGCGATCGTGCTGGCCGTCAACGTGATCGGCGACGGGCTCTCTGATGTCGTCGAGGTTCGCCTGCAGAAGCGATGAGCGACGGCGACAGCACAGACAAGCTCAGGCGGCCCGTGCTCCGGGTGGAGAACCTGCGCACGGAGTTCCGTCTGCGTTCGGCGACCGTCGTCGCCGTTGACGAGGTCTCGTTCACCGTACACACGGGCGAATGCCTCGGGCTGGTCGGCGAGTCGGGCTGCGGCAAGAGCACCACGGGCCTTTCGATCATGCGGCTTCTGCCACGGATCGGCCACATCACCGGCGGCAGGGTGATGCTCGGCGAGCGCGACCTGACGGCCCTGCCGGAACCCGAGATGCGCAGGGTGCGCGGCAACGACGTGGCGATGATCTTCCAGGACCCGATGACCTCGCTGAACCCAACGAGCACGATCGGCGTGCAGGTCGCCGAACCGCTGCGCATCCACTTCGGCACGCCCAAGCGGGCCGCCGCGGCGCGTGCTCTGGAGATGCTCGACCTGGTTGGCGTGCCCAACCCGCGCGAGCGCATGGATGACTACCCGCATCAGCTCTCAGGCGGGCTGCGCCAGCGCGTGATGATCGCCATGGCGCTCACCGCTCAGCCGCAGCTGCTGATCGCCGACGAGCCCACCACCGCGCTCGATGTCACGATCCAGGCCCAGATCCTGGACCTGCTCGACCGCCTGCGCGAAGAGCTCTCCATGGCCGTCCTGCTGATCACCCACGACATGGGCGTGATCGCCGGGCGCACAGACCGGGTGATGGTCATGTACGCCGGCAAGACCGTCGAGTCGAGCTCGACCGGCGAGCTCTTCGAGACCACCCGCCACCCGTACGCCAAGGCGCTGCTCGAATCCGTGCCGCAGCTGACCAGCAGCTCCTCCGCCCTGCTGCCGACGATCCCGGGCCAGCCGCCTGACCTCGCGAACCTGACCGGCGGCTGCCGGTTCGCGCCACGCTGCCGGCACGCGCAGCCAGATTGCAGCGGCGCCGAGCCACCGCTCGAAGACCTGCAAAGCGGGCACCTGGTCGCCTGCTTCCACCCGGTGGGCAGCGTGCCTGAATCAGTGGCGAGCGACCAGCCGACGCCCGCGGTGCAGCTCTCGCTGGTGCAGCGCGTGCGGGCGGTGCTGGGCGTCACCTCCGAGCCGCCGCCGGACGCCGAAGCACCGGACGGGGCTGCACCGCACGAGGACGAGCGGGACCAGCAGCCGGTGCTCGTCGAGATCGACCGCCTGGTGAAGGAATACCCGATACGCCGCGGCCTCGGCCTCGGGCTCGGTCCGGCGGCCTCGTCGGTCAAGGCGGTCTCGGGAATCTCGCTGACGATCCACCGCGGCGAGACCTTCGGGCTGGCCGGCGAGTCCGGCTGCGGGAAGACCACGCTCGGCCGCATCGTCGCCGGACACGAGCACCCCACAGCCGGCACGGTCCGCATCGACGGCAGGGAGATCCTGCGGCTGAAGGGTGCGGAGCTGCGTCGCGGCAGGCGAGAGCAGCAGCTCATGTTCCAGGATCCCTACGCCTCGCTGAACCCGAGGATGCGGGTCGGCGCGATCATCCGCGAGCCGCTCATGGTCCAGGGATCGGGCAGCCGCCGCCAGCAGTGGGAGCGCGTCGCCGAGCTGCTTGACGAGATCGGCCTGAGCCGCCGGGCGATGGACCTCTACCCGCACGAGTTCTCGGGCGGTCAGCGCCAGCGGATCGGGCTGGCGCGTGCGCTCGCGCTGAACCCCGGGCTGATCGTCGCCGACGAGCCCGTCTCCGCGCTGGACGTCTCGATCCAGTCCCAGATCCTCAACCTGATGAAGCGACTGCAGCGCGACCACGGACTCACCTACATGGTGGTCTCCCACGACCTGTCGGTGCTGCGCTACCTCTCCGACACGATCGGCGTGATGTACCTCGGCAAGCTGGTCGAATACGGCCCCGCCGACTCCGTCTATACCGCGCCCGCACATCCCTATACCCACGGCCTCATCCAGACGATCCCGGTGCCCGACCCGAAGGTCGAGCGCGCAAAGCGCACGGCCGCGGTCCGCGGCGAGCTCCCCTCGCCCGTCAATCCGCCGTCCGGCTGCCGCTTCCGCACCCGCTGCCCGCTCGCGCAGGAGCTCTGCGCCGAAGCCGAGCCACCGATGCGGGTCTTCGGCCCCGGACACGTCGCCGCCTGCCACTTCCCGCTGCAGCAGCCCACCGCGCAGGAGCCACCCGCGGGCGTGCAGCTGTCCGCGGCCGACGCTTCATCAGACGCCTAGCGGCAGCCTCGCGAAGCCCGCTGACCCATGCTCAGCCGGACGTCACGGCCACAGGTGAATACCACCATTGAACGCCCGTGGTGGTGGGGGCAGCGGTGCCGTTGTCTGGGCCACAGGTGAAAGTGAGAGAGAGAGGCGCAGAGCCTGGGGTGAAGGTGACGATCCCGGAGTACGTGTAATTGTAACTGGCACTCGAGGCCACCACAGCGTAGGCGCCCTGGAAGAACACTTGATCAAAGGGAGTGGCTCCCGCGCTGCACTGGCCATAGGATGGCCCGCTGGCGCCCTCGCTGAGCGTCGCCGACACGACCACGAAATAGGTGCCGGGGCTCGAGATGGTCAAGGTCTGGCCGGACGCCGTGGTGAACTGGTAACCCGGCCCGACCGGTCCCTGCGGCCCGACCGGCCCCTTCGCGCCACGCGGCAACTGGCCGACCCTAAAGTCTCTGGCGAGCAGCGAACGCGCCTTGACGGCACGCGCGGTGACCGCGGCGCTACGGAGCTTGGCGGCGGTCACCGCGCCGTTGCGCAGCTGCAGCGTGCCAACACTGTTATGCGGCAGCATGAGCGCCGCATAGGCTCCTCCACTAAGCGACACGAACAGCGCGAGCAGCGCAACCACCATCTCGGGCGAGAGTCGGCGGGCCAGGATGCGCCTCGTTGCGGTCCTTCGTGTGTGTCGCTGTTCAGGCAAGGGTCGCGGCCATGCTAGCCCGGCCGGTCCTCGGGCACAAGCGGGCCGCGGCGGTTCCACACGCTCTCGCGCCACTCTTACGGTGCGGCTCTATGCTGGCCGCATGCGCCAACTGCGAGCTGGCTGCCTGTCACTCCTGGTCGGCTTGGCAGCCGGCGCGCTGCTCGCCGCGCCCGCCGAGGCGGCCGGCAAACCGCGGCCC
>DAIDME010000014.1 GCA_027449125.1 Solirubrobacterales bacterium
CCAAGGCGGCTGATGCGGCAGATCCCATCCACAACGGCTAAGACGCCGAGGGCGACCAGGTCGTTCAGCTGGCTGACGGTCTCGGGCAGCAGCTCGTCGGCTGGCTCGCGCTGCTGGCGTGCCCGGAGCATGCGCTCGAGGGCGGCCACGATCTCAGGCGTTCCTGGTGCTTGATCCTGGCTCGTGGAGCCCATTACGACTGCCGACGCGCGGACGTAGTTGTGCCGAGGCCGCAGCGACGCACTTTCCGGTAGTGCGTACTGGACCGCCATTGCCTCCTCCGGAAACCGCACTCGGAGGATCTGCCCGCATTGCAGCTGGTCTCCCCTCATGAGCCTGAGCAACGGGAACTCGAGGCCAGTCAGGGCCTCGGCGAGCACGAAAGGCGGCAGTCGGCGGACGCGCCTGTGCAAGTCGTCGATCAGGTAGTCGCGGATCGTGTCGGGCGTCTTGTTGCGGTAGGCGGTATGCAGGCCGTGCGCGAAGCGCCGGTAGACGATGTCGGCGAGGATCGTGAGCGCGACGTCGGAGTCGACCGCTGGCGGCACCTGTGAGCAGAGTGAGTCCAGGTGAAAGGCGCGGATCTGCTCGGCCAGCTGGTTCTCGATTCCCCAGCGTCTCGGGCCATTGGCAGTGGGATTCTCAGCAACTGTCAGTGATTAGCTCCAGGGATCGGACAGTCGCACCGCCGACGACCTCCCACACCCGCTACACCGATGGTGCAAACAGTTCGACCGGGCACCGTGGGCCGGTTGCTCGCTTGAGTCGTCCGTCCGTTGTGAGGAGCGTCGCGTCAAGTGCCTCACTCAGCGCCACGTACATCGCGTCCCAGCCGCGCACGTTGTCCCTCATCTCCCACGCTCTAGCCAGAAGCATCCGATGCGCGAACCGCTCGCCGGGCCACTCTGAGAGATCCTCGACTGCCTGTGTGGCGGCAGTTCGATCCAGACGGCCGGCGCGGCGCTGATCCCGAATCAGGCTGAAGACTTCCACATCGATCACGTGCGGCGCGGCCCAATCCTGATCGGCCGCCAGGCGGCGGCGTATGGGCTCGGCCTCGGCGGTCCCGGCGAGTATCTCGAACAGGCAGCTGGCGTCAACTACGAGCATCGGGCCACGGGCCGCGGTGCTCGTCCAGCGCGGCGATCACTTCATGCCTGCTGACGTCCGTGCTTCCCGTCCGCCGGCGCGTCCGCTCGAGCCACTCCTTCGCCGAAGGCCGCGCCGCCATCCGCGTCGCCTCCGCACGCAGTAACTCGGGCACGCTGATCCCAGCCTCGCTCGCTCGAGCAGCGAGCACGTTGTAAACCTCGTCGTCGACGTCGCGGATCTGGATCGTCTTAGGCATCACCTCAGTCTAACATGCGCGTGCGCATGACGTCATGCGTGGGCGCATTCCTGTCCCATAGTCTCGAGACTGGCGGATGCGAACGTGCGTTTGCTGACAACAGACCACGGTCATCTGAGTGGCCTCCTGCAGCTTGCCTGTCGCTGGTCCCGCAAATGTCACCGCGAAGGTCGCGGCGTGCCAGCGGTTCCGATCAGGCGATGTCAGCGGCTGTGTGCGTGAGTAGCGCGATCTGCTTGGAGATGGCGCGCCGCGCCTCGGTGCCGGCTGTCCCGATCTTGGTTGTCAGCCGGTCATGACTCACGGTCCGCACCTGGTAGGCCTCAGCGTAGCTCACCCTGAGCATGCCCTTGACCTCGAGTTCGATCGGGACGCCCGCTGGCCGCTTTGTGGTCGTGAGCGGTACGACGATCGAGCGACGCGCACGCTGAGCGTTCATCTCGTCAATGCTGACGACCAAGACCGGGCGCGTCTTTGCGATCTCACTCCCGACGACGGGATCAAGAGCGCACCACCAGACCTCGCCCTGCCGCGGCGCTACTGCCGCCACGTCGCGAAGTCGTCGCTGGGATCAAGCCCATCCATCAGGGTGCCGTCGATTTCAGCAGACTCCTCGACGATCGTAGGATCGTTCAGCGAGTCGACGATTCGGCCTAGGAGTTCGTCTTCGTCAAGGCGCGCGACCAGCTGATCGACGTAGTCGATCGTGGTGGTCGACGCCGCCCGTGCCAGCTCGTTAAGCCTGTCCCTTGCGTGCTCGCTGACCCTGATGGTCGTAGCTGTTGCCATAGACGTCAATGTAGACGACGCAATGGATGTTCAGCGCGGCCGGGCTCGCGGCGAACATCGGTTCGCTGGCCAGAGCCCGCCGGCATTCGAACGCCATTCGAGACTCGGGGCCCGGGCGGTGATGACCGCCCGGATGCCGTCGCGCTGGCCTCGCGTGACAGCGGCCGGCTGCGCTGATCGTCAGCTCACGCTTGGTGGCGCGACGGGCCTCACTTCCAGGCCGGGAACCTCCGCGAACTCGCGCGCATTGCTCGTGTACAGCGGCAGGTTGTACGCAAGCGCCGAAGCTGCGATCAAAGCCTCATAGGACCGTGCGGCGCTCTCGCGCCCGCTCTGCGCGAGCGCTGCGCGCACCAGTCCAAACTGGCGGGCGCACTCGCTCGTAAACGGCAGCGCGTCGAAGTCGAGCTCGGCGCGCTGCAGGTGCCGCTTGCGCTTTGCCTGCTCGACAAGGTCGTCGGTGGCGAGCGGGCCGGCCGTGAGCTCGGCGAGAGTGATTGCGGTAATGAGCGGCTCTTCCGGGAGATCCTCAGGCTGGAGATCCTCGACGTAGATCACGGCATTCGTGTCAAGGAGCTCGACCTGCGGGCGTTCAGTCGGTGCCATCGGAGTAACCCGTCGAGCCTCTCGACGATCTCGGCCTTCATCCGGTCAGGGTCAACCCGTCCGATATGCACGAGTGTCTCACGAACGTAGCCGCGCGGTGTCTTGGGCCGAGGATCTGACGCCCGGAACGGCCAGGCCGAACGTCCGGTCGCTGGCCACAAGGCGCTGTCATTTGAACGACACGTGACGGACACGTGACGGTCAGCTCTGGCTGCTGGCATATGGCGCGAGCTCGTGGCGCTGCGTGCGGGTAGACCGAGCTGGGAGCGCGGTTGCCAGACGCTGAGCCGCCGAGCCAAGAGGTGAGCCGAACCAACCCGAGCGCCGGAGCCCGGACGAGGTCCATCCCGACCTGTGTCGCGCGCGGCGGCAGATGGGAGACGAGGACACCGGCCCGGTGTCCGGACAGGAACCACGGCAGATGGCCATCGCCATGACGGCGCCGACTGGACGAGAATCGCGCGCCCTACCGCGACCGCGGTCAACGGCAGCGCCTCGGTGCTGATCGCAGACCAGAGGCCGCCGGTCGCAGAACCGTTGCGACAGAGGCAGAAGTGGGACGCTGGGCGGTCTGAGGCCACCCGCTGATGTGAGAGCGTCGCTCCGGCGCCGGGCCCGTCAGCCACACACGCTGCATACAGGGTCAGCCGGCTCGTCATCTCCCCATACCCGCTGGACCGGTCTGTTGGCGCGCAAGGGTCGTCGTCGGCGTCCGTGTGTCCACGCCCGCCGGCCCTGGTCAACTGGCTGCGCATGCGGCGCCGGCTGCTTCGCTCTTGATGACGGCACACGATTCATCGCAACGCGCGGAGGATTAAGATCGAACGTCCAGTAAAATTGCAATAGCAGAACGCAGACCACTCGCTCTCAGCGACGGGGCAACGCAGCGTACGTGAGCATCTCCAACCTCAACCCACTCGAGAAGACCAGCCTGCGCGAGAAGGTGGCGAGCGCCCTGCGAGCAGCCATCATGGCCGGCGAGATGGAGCCTGGGGTCATCTATTCCGCGCCGTCGCTGGGTGAGCGCTTCGGAGTGTCCGCCACGCCCGTGCGCGAAGCGATGATCGACCTCGTGCGCGAAGGTCTGGTGGAGACGGTGGCCAACAAGGGTTTCCGGGTCACGGACATGACTCCGTCAGACTTCGACGAGATCATCGAGATTCGTCTGCTGCTCGAGCCACCGGTGCTGCGTAAGGTCACCGAGTTCATCCCCGAGCGGGACTTCGACCACCTGCAGAGCCTGGCGCAGACGATCGTGGACCGGGCGGCCGAGGGGGACCTCGTGGAGTTCATGGCCGCGGACAGCGTGTTCCATCTGGCGCTGATCGCCTACGCCAGCAACAGCAGGCTTGCGGCGCTGGTCGCCGACTTGCGTGCGCACGCTCGGCTTTACGGCCTGGACACGTTGAGGCGCAACGGGACGCTGATGGATGTCGCTCGCTCGCATCTGACCCTTGTGGACACGCTGCGGACTCGTGATGGAGCTGCCGCCGAGCGGTTGCTGACGGCTCACATTCTCGATACGCGCAGGCAGATGGCCAAGGAAGCGTTGGCGCTGGCCGGGAACTGACGGCGCCTCATTCGCCGGCCAGGTGCGCGAGCGGAACCGGAGCGCACGGAAACTGCTTCGCCAAGGGCCTGAGATCGTCGGCTGTCAGCGCCCTCCCCTGCCCGCCGGCCGCCAGCGAGGCGCTCGCGTAGCCGCAGACGTGACCCTGGCACCAGCCCATAGCGCAGCGTGTCAACAGCTTCAGTGTGCGGGCATCGTTGGCGCCGAGCTCGGTGATGGCGTTGCCGAGCGTGGCGTAGGCAACCTCCTCGCAGCGGCACACAAGCGTCTCCGCCGTCAGCCACTGAGGCCAACGCGCTGGAACCGGATGCGCGTCGTGCATCGCCGCGGCGAAGGCACGAAGCCGACCGATCTCACGGCGCAGTGCCCGTACACGCGCGCGTTCCAGGTGGCCAGCTTCGGCGGCCACGATGCCGGCGAGCTCACCCCCGGCCAGCGCCAGCATGGCGCCGCCGACTCCTGTTGCCTCGCCGGCTATGAAGACTCCGGGAACCGTGCTCTGTTGATCGTCGTCCACCACTGCCACCAGCGACTGGTCGGCATCGATGCGCGTCTGCGCGCCGACCGCGTTGATGAGCTCCAGTGACGGCGTGAACCCCCATCCGAGTGCGACCAGGTCAACTTCGAGTCTCTGACGCGCCTTCTCCACGAGCCCTCCGGGACCGACCCGCGCGAGTTCCACCGCGCCGACCTGTGTGCCTGAAGCGTCGGGGTCTACGCGGGTCAAGACCGTCGCGGTTCTATAGGGGATCCGCGCGCGTGCCAGCGACCGCGCGTAGGTGGCCGCTTCGCTGACCTTGGCAGGCGTGCGCGCAACGACCGGCATGTGCCTCATCCACCGGGCCAGACCGTTTGCCTCGCACACCGCGAGCACGTCCACGCCGTGGCGCGCGAGCTGCTGGGCGACCGGCAACAAAAACGGCCCCGTCCCGGCAACGACCGCACGCCGCCCGGAGAGCGTGTGATGCCCCTTGAGCAACGCCTGGACTCCGCCCGCGGCCATGACGCCGGGGAGATCCCAGCCGGGGATCGGAAGCTGCCGGTCGTAGGCGCCCGGGCAGAGGATGAGACGCTCGGCGCATACGGTGCGCGGCGGCGTCTCTCGGGATGGCGGGCCGCCGGGCATGAGGTGCAGAGTCCAGCTCTGTCGCCCGCCGCCGGCAGCGGGCGGCTCGACGAACCACACGTGCGTGGACGCGAGGTGAACCGCCGCACCGGTCTGGCAATGTCGCAGGATGCGCTCGCGCAGCGCCAGGAACTCACCCCAATCGCGGTAGCCGGCTAAGCGTGTGGGGTCTGTGGTCGACTCGTCCGGGTGGCGCCAGTACTGGCCTCCGAGTTGGTGGCCAGCGTCGATCAGGACTACCCGTACGCCTGCCCTCGCCGCCGCAGCCGCGGCGCCCAGGCCGGCTGGCCCGGCGCCCACCACGGCGACGTCGAACACGGTCTGCTCGGCGGCGCTGGAATGTTGCCCGCTCATCGGGCGAGCGCGTCGTATGCAGGCGGCGTCTTGGCCGGTGCGCTTGTCGTCAGCCTCATGCCGTCAACCACTGGCAACAGGCACGCGCGCAGGTTCGGCACGCCGTCGGCGGTGATCAGGCAGTCGTAACAGATGCCGATTCCGCAGAACAGGCCGCGCGGGCGCCCGCCCCGCCGCGTGTGGCGCCAGGACCTGACACCCGCGTCGGTCAGTGCCGCGCCCACCGACTGGCCTGGTCGAGCGGTCAGCTCGCGGCCGTCAAGCGTGAACTTCAATACGCGCGCTGCGGCCGCTGCCAGCGCGTGCTCGTCGGTTGGGCGCTCACCCGTTCCGGTCATGCCGATGCCGATGCCGCGGCCGCGAAGCGCGCTGGCGAGAAGGGTTCGAGGTCGATGTCAGTGACCTCCCCCGCCAGCGCCTGACTGATCAGCTTGCCCGTTCCTACCGAGAGACCGATCCCCGCACCTTCGTGCCCGCCTGCATGCCAGAGGCCCGCGACCCGGGCATCGGATCCGATCACGGGCAGGTGGTCGGGGGAATAGGGACGGAAGCCGGCGTAGCTGCGCAGGACGCGGGCGCCCGCGAGCCTCGGAAACAGCGCGACGGCGGCGTTCGCGATTGCGCGCAGCGCCGGTAGAGACATGGCAGCCTCGAAGCCGACGTGCTCGCGCGAGGACCCGATGAGGACGGTTCCGGATTGGGTGCCCTCGACCACGGCTGAGACCTCCAGCCCGAGGTTCTCGGATTGCGTCGAGGCCACGTATTCGCCCGCGTAGACCTTGTGATTGATGGTTGGTGGCAGCGGCTCAGTGACCAGAACGAAGCCTCGGCGCGGCATGATCGGCAGCTCGACCCCCGCCATGGCCGCGATCGCCCCCGCCCACGGTCCCCCAGCGTTGACGACGTGTCCGCAGCTGACCGTTCCCTGCGACGTGCGAACGCCCACGACGCGCCGGCCTCCGGCTTCCGGTCTGAGGTCGAAGCCGACGACGTTGGCACCGGTTGAGACCAGGGCTCCTCGTTCACGGGCGAGCTTCAGCAGGTTGGCGGTCAAGAGCATCGGCTGGACCTGTGCATCCTGCGGGTAGTGGACCGCCGCTGCGAGCCCCGCGCGGATGTGAGGCTCGAAGTCTCCAATGGCCACGGGGTCAACATCGCGCGCGTCAACGCCCCGCTGCCGTTGTCCGGCGGCGAGCTCGAGCAGCGCCCGCCCGGCTGCCGCGCTCGCCGCGACAACCAAGCCGCCCTTGGCCTCGAACTCCCAGCGGTCGGCGTATTCGGCTAGCTCCTCACTCCACGTTGCGCGGGAATAGAGCGCCAGATCGAGCTCGTAGCCTGCCACCTTGTCAGAGACGAGCACGTTGCCCTCCCCTGCGCTGCTAGAGCCGGCGGCGACACCGCCACGCTCGAGCACGTGCACCGCGAATCCCTTGCTTGCAAGGAAATACGCGCAGGCAGCGCCGACCGCGCCGGCCCCGATGACGACGACATCAGCGCCACGCGGCGCTGCGGCGCTCCGGCCGTTCGAGCCGGGCGCCTGCATCAGAGCAGGAACCCGGTCGGGAAGGGATCGGACGGGTCGAGCAGGTACTGGGCGACGCCGGTGACCCAGGCGCGGCCACGCACGGTGGGGACAACGGCCCGGAGCGTCGAGCCGTCGGTGGCAACGATTTCGCACTCGTCGATCAGCTCGCCGACGAAGCTCGAACCGATGAACGACTCGTTGATGAACTCCTGGTGCAGGCTCAGCTCGCCGCGCGCGTGCAGCTGCGCCATGCGGGCGCTCGTGCCGGTCCCGCAGGGCGAGCGGTCGAACCAGCCCGGATGAATCACCATCGCATGCCTCGAGCGTTTCGCGTCGGACCCGGGTGCCTGCAGATAGACGTGGTGGCAGCCGGTGATGTCGCTGCGGGCCGGGTGTACCGGCGATGCCTGGGCGTTGATGGCATCCATGATCGCCAGACCAGCGTCGAGCAGGCGCTGCTTGGCGGCGCGATCGAACGGAATGCCGAGCTCCTCCAGGGCGACGATCGCGTAGAAGTTCCCGCCGAAGGCCATGTCGAAGCGAACCGGGCCGAGCGCCGTCACCTCAACCACTTGATCCAAGCCCACGTTGAAGGACGGCACGTTGCGGATACGCACCGACTCAGCGTGTGAGTCTCTCACCTCCACCTCGGCGACGACCAGGCCTGCGGGCGTCTCCAACCTGATCACAGTCAGCGGCTCAACCACTGGGACCATGCCGGTCTCAACGAGCACGGTCGCGGTCCCGATCGTGCCATGACCGCACATCGGCAGGAGCCCCGAGACCTCGATGAACAGCACCCCGAAGTCTGCGTCGGGGCGCGTCGGTGGCTGCAGGATCGCGCCTGACATGGCGGCATGACCGCGCGGCTCATACATCAGCAGTGTGCGCAGCTCGTCGCTGTGCTCGGCGAACCAGAGGCGGCGCTCAGCCATGCTCGCCCCGGGAATCGTGCCGACGCCGCCGGTTATGACACGCGTCGGCATGCCCTCCGTGTGCGAGTCGACCGCCTGGATTACACGCGTGGCTCGCATAGGCCCTACGCGCCGGCGCTCGGGCGCGGCAACTCCGGCTGCCCGTCGACCAGCCGCGGAGCCACCGACTCGTCCCCGAGTTCCGCCGGCAGAAGCGCCACCGGGAAACCCTGGAAGGCAACCGGCCTGGTGAACCGGTCGATCGCCGCCGTCCCGACCGACGTCGTGCCAGGAGCGGTCGTCGCCGGATACGGACCACCGTGCTGTTGCGCGTGTGTCACGGAGACACCGGTTGACCACTGGTTCCACAGCAATCTGCCGGCCTTCGTCACGAGCACGGCGGTGAGCTCACGGGCGATGGCGTCGTGCTCCTCGGCCGCCAGTGTGGCGGTCAGCTGGCCGTCGAGCGCGGCGGCTACCTCGAGCAGCTGCTCTGTGGCGGTGTACTCGGCGATCAGGACAGTCGGGCCGAAGCACTCGGTCAGCAGCGAGCGCTGGTCGGCGATGACGGCATCGGCCGTGGTGAGCAGCACGGTAGGCGCGGGTGGATCGCTCAACGCGCCCTCGCCCTCGTTGAGCACCTGGACGGCCGGATGCGCACGCAAGCGCCGCTCACCCGCGAGATAGAGCTCGGCGATGCGGCCGTTGAGCAGTGGTGCGGGGGCTGGGAGCTCGCGTACCCGCAGCGCCGAAACGAGACTGGCGCCGGCCGGCGCGAAGACCACACCGGGCTTTGTGCAGAACTGTCCAGCGCCTAGCGTGAAGGACCCGACCAGCCCTTCAGCTATCTGCTCGCCCCGCGCGGCGTCGGCCGCGGGAGTCACGAACACGGGGTTCACCGAGCTCAGCTCGCCGAAGAACGGGATCGGTTCCGGCCGTGCGGCAGCGATGTCGTAGAGCGCCCGCCCGCCCGCGAGCGATCCGGTGAACGCCGCGGCTTTGACGAGCGGATGGCGGAGAGCGGCAACGCCGGCCTGTTCGCCGAAGATCACCTGGAAGGTCCCTGCCGGGGCGCCCGCCCGCTCCAGTGCTCCGGCCACGAGCTGACCGGTCCTCTCCGACAGCTGGGGGTGCCCCGGATGCGCCTTGAGGATCACCGAGCAGCCTGCGGCCAGCGCCGAGGCCGTGTCACCGCCGGCAACCGAGAATGCAAACGGGAAATTGGAGGCCGCGAATACGACCACCGGGCCGACAGGCACCCGCCACCTACGGATCTCTGGGCGCGCACCCATCGGCCAATCCGGGGCGGCGTGGTCGACGCGCACGTCCAGATAGCCGCCGTCGCAGACCGTGTCGGCCAGCAACCGCAGCTGAAAGGTCGTGCGCACGAGCTCGGATCTCAGACGCGGCTCTCCCAGGTGGCTCTCGGCGAGCGCGAGGGGAACCAGTTCATCAGCCGCATCATCGAGCACCGCAGCGGCCGCACGCATCGCGTCCGCACGGCGCACACGGCCGAGCTCTGCCCACTGCTCCCAGGCCGCCTGTGACCGTCGCGCGATCACGTCGATCTCATTTTGCTGTGTCTCTAGCACTCGCGTCTCCCGGGGCCGAGGATTGCCCTCATCGCAGCTCGCACCGTCAGGCTAGCGCCGGCGTGGCTCATCAGTGGTAGCCCTTCGCGAGCGCTGCCTCGGTATCGCGCCTGATCCTGTCTGCGGCCTCCGGCGCCAGCGCGCCGCGTGGCGGGCGACACGCACCGCCCTTGCGTCCAACCACATCCATGGACAGCTTTATCGCCTGCACGAACTCCGTCTGCGAGTCCCAGCGCAGCAGTGAATGCAGGTCACGGTAGATGGTCAGCGCGTCCCCCAGCGCAGACGGGTCGGCGGAGGTTGTGAGCTCGTAGAGGTGGGTGGCGGTCGCCGGCAGCGCGTTGGTATACCCGGCGACCCAGCCGACCGCACCTGCGACCCCGAGCTCGAACAGCACGTCGTCGGCGCCGATCAGCAGATCAAGGTCCGGCGCGAGCTCCGCGATCTGATAGGCGCGCCGCACGTCTCCAGAAAACTCCTTGACTGCTCTGATGAACCCCTCGGCGTGCAGCTCGGCCAGCAGCTCGGGCGAGAGGTCGACCTTGGTGTCGTGCGGGTTGTTGTAGGCCACGATCGGCAGCCCCACCTGCGAGGCCGCGCGGTAGTGCGCGATCACCGCCTCACGGTCCGCGCGGTAGCTGTTGGGCGGCAGCAACAGCACCGATTGGGCACCCGCCAACGCCGCCTGCTCGATCCAGCGCAACACCTCGAGCGACCCGTAGGCCGCCACACCCGGCATCACTCCGAACCCACCGCCTCCAGCCTGGACGGCGACCTCCACGACCCGCGCGCGCTCCTCGGCCGTGAGCGTCTGGTACTCGCCCAGCGACCCGTTCGGGCAGACGCCGTCCACCCCCTCCTGAGCCTGCCACCGCACGTGCTCGGCGTAGGCGTCGTAGTCGACGCCCAGGCGGTCGTCGAAGGGCAGCGCGGTCGCTGTATAGACACCGCGCCAGGGCGCGTCTCCGGGGATCGTCATCAGGGTCTCCTCATCTGGTCAAGAGCAAGTCGGCGGCCTAAGTCTGGTAGTGGCATTTCACATACTACCTTAGTAGCGGGCTGCCCCACTCATGAGGTTTCAGTGGCAACGGCGCGGTTGCTAGCTACTGAAACCTCTTTTCACAAGCTCGGTAACGCCCGACGCTGGGCTCGCCCTCATCGGGCCCGCCGAGCGCCAAGCCCGGGCGCTCAGACCGGCGCGTCGTGAAGTGCTACCGCCCCGGCACAGATGACAGCAAATATGCCGATCAGCTGCGTCGCGTCGAGGTGCTGCCCGAGCGCGACGAACCCTACCAGCGCCCCGATCGCCGGCTCGATACTGAATAGGACGCCGGCCGTCGCAGCGGGAAGCCGTCGTAGGGCAGCCAGCTCGAGCGCATACGGTGCGACCGTGCCGAGGAACGCGACGCCTAGCAGAACCCCTAGCGTCCGCGGGCTGAGTGCGGTCGACGGAATCGTCACCGCGAAGGGCAGGGTGAGGACCGCAGAGACGACGACGGCAACCGTCAAGCTGTCTCGCGGACGCTCGAACGCGCCGGCGCGACTCGACGCGAGGATGTAGGCGGCCCAGCCCACGGCAGCGCAGATCGCGGCGATGATGCCAGGAAGCTCGTCGCTCAATCGCGTTGCGCAGAGGAGCATCACTCCGATAAGCGCTGCCAGCGCACAGGCGGTGTGTCGGAGTTGGCGGGCCTGAGTGAGCGAGAGAGTCAGCGGCCCGAGGAACTCCAGCGTGACGGCCATGCCGAGCGGCAGGCGGGACAACGCCAGGTAGAGACACACTTCGTTGGCGGCGATCGCTACCCCGAAGGCCGCCACGACCCGCCACCGCTGCCGCGTCCACGATCGGGGACGCGGACGCACAGCGACGACCAGGATCACGGCCGCGAGCAGGAACCGCCAGCCCGCGGCGCCGAGCGGAGTGGCGGCACTGAATGTCGTGGTGGCCAGGGCCGCGCCGATCTGGATCGAGACGCAGCTGGCGATCAGCAAGCCCCCTCCGCCAGCGGGTCCCGCGGCTCTGGCACGTAGGCCATCGCGTATCCGACGCGGCGCCCCTGCTCTGGGAGACTCAGCCGTGCTAGCACTCATTCGATAACACCACTCCGCTCGGCGACACGAGCCTCCGCCGGCCCCCTGATACCTAGGCCAGCAACTCGTCGCACAGGCTACCGAGGTTATGCACGTAGGCATCAACGGCCTCATCGGGATGAACGACCGAAAGCGTCCACTCCTGGTCTCTGTCGGGTGGAGGACAAACGCCTCACCGAGACCCCTTCAGATGCCTACGAGCCGCGGAACTCCGGGGTGGAGCTGTGCTCCTATGACCTGACCTACGTAGACGGCGACTACGTGATGTCACGCGGGCGTGTAGTCAATGCGCTTGCGAGCACCGTCGTGCGTCTGACGACGGCAGACCGGCGCTCCGGCTTCGGCGAGACCTGCCCGCTGGGGTCCAACTACCTGCCGGCGCACGCGGCCGGGGCGCGCGCCGCGCTGGCCGAGCTGGCCCCACAGCTGATCGGCGCCGATGCCACCAACCCAACCGCCCTGACCCGCCTGATGGATCGTGCTCTGGCGGGCCACCCCTACGCCAAGAGCGCCGCGGACATAGCCTGCTGGGATCTCCTGGGCCAGTACGCCGGGCGGCCCGTCTGTGACCTGCTAGGCGGCCGCAACAGCGAGCGCTTTCCGCTGTATGTGGCGATATCCCTGGGCTCGCCCGCCGAGATGGCCGAGCACGTGCGCGAGCTGCGCAGCCGCGACATTCACCGCTTTCAGCTCAAGCTCGGCGAGGACCCGGTCGAGGATGCCGCGCGTGTCCACGCTGTGGTCCGGGCCACAGAGGGAGGCGACGTTGTGGTCGCCGACGCCAACGGCGGCTGGTCTCTGCGCGATGCGCTCACCGCCGTCCGACTGATCGACGAGCTACCTGGAATCTTTCTGGAGCAGCCGTGCGCAACCTTCGAGGAGTGTCTGCGCGTGCGCCGTCGCAGCTCGCTGCCGATGTCCTCGACGAGGTCATCACCGACGTGGCGAGCCTGCTGCGCGCCTGGGAGAGCCACGCGCTCGAGGGCTTCAACCTCAAGATCAGCCGGGTCGGCGGCCTGACCAACGCCAAGCTGCTGCGCGACATCGGCGAACGGCTCGGTCTGATCGTCAACATCGAGGACTCGTGGGGCGGTGACCTGACGACGGCAGCCGTCAGCCACCTGGCCGCCAGCTCTGCAACCGAGTCGCTGGTGATGGTGTCCTTCATGAACGACTGGACCAACGAGCACATCGCCGGACACCAGCCGCGTTCAGACGCGGGCTTCGGTGCCGCTCCGCGCGCACCGGGATTGGGCATCACCGTCGATATGGAGGCCCTGGGTGAGCCGTTCGCGACATTCAGCACGTAGCCGGCAGCCGGACCCCGGCGCTCACGCCGCCTGACGCTCGGGCCGCAGAGCGGTCAGCCGCACGAGGTTGCGCACGGCCATCGCCACCGTCATCGGCCCGACCCGCGGCACGAACGCCGAAGCGACCTCCAGCACCGAGTCGTCGAAGTTGCGCAGCTGCGAGAAGTTCACGCAGATCGCGCCCGGTTTGATCTCGGCGCCTCCGACCAGGGGGAACTCGCGCGAGGGCACTCCGGTGATGACCACGTCGGCTGCAGCCAGGGCGGCGGCGCGGTCCTGGCCACCGTCGCGCATCGCATATGCCCGCCGGCCGATCGCGGGCTCGAAGATGACCACGCCGTCGAGGTCGAGTGAGATCACGGTGGCACCGTCGTTGGCGAGCATCGCCGCGAGCGGCCGGCCGACGATGTCGCTGCGGTTGATGACACAGGCAACCACACCCTCAAGCGGTGCCTTGGGGTGGGCTCCGGGGGCGTGTAGACCCGCCTCCTCGAGCAGCTTCAGGATGCCGAGCGGGGTACAGGGCAGCACTGCGGGTATCGTCCGGGCGTCGTCCACGAAGCGGCGGTTCTCATACAGGAGCCGGCTCCAGAAGCTGTGCATGCCCTCGACGTCCTTGCGCGGATCGACGAGCTCACGCGCCCAGCGATCCTCCTGTGCGTCGACCAGCGGGTAGTAGAGGAAGATGCCGTCAACCGCCGGGTCGGCGTTGGCGGCACGGATTGCCTCGGGGACCTCACCAGGCTCGAGCTCCCACAGGTCCATCGTGACCCCCGTCTCCTCGGCGCCGCGGCGGGCGTACTGCGCGTAGGTATGGGCGGGACCGTCGGCCTGGCTGAGCAGACCCACCAGGCGCAGGTCACGACTCAGCGCCGCGACCTGCTCGCGCGTCTGCGCGCGGAATGGCTCGGCGACCGCGGCGGCATCGATCACGCGTGCGCTCACGCGGGCGCGCCGCCTTCGCTCAGGCGTGCGACCAACACAGCGCGCCGGTCGTGCAGCTCGTGGCGCTCAGGCGCAGCCGAGGACTCGAGCGCCGCAATGTTGACATCCGCGGTGCGCAGCGCCGCGAGCCCGGCCCCTCGCAGCAGGTCGCGCCCGGCCAGCACGTCGCTCACGATGCTCGCCTTGACCAGCGCCTCGGCCTCGTCGGCAAGGTCGATGCCGGCGGCGCAGTGGTCTCCGATCCACAGCGCGTGGCCGGCGGCGCTCGCCGTCAGGTCGGCGACCGTACGCGCGCGCTCGGTCCGCTGGGCTTCGCTGCCGCGCGGCATCCGGTAGCCGCGCATGAGTAGATCGAACGCCTCAACATCACGGTCGGCGCCCTGGGCCAGCGAGCCACGCAACCGCTGAGCTCGCGTCTGCGTCTCCGCCAGCTGCGTGCGTGCAGCTTCGTCTGCGGTCTGAATGGTGACCGCGAGCGCCATCTGCACGAGGCCCGCGCCGAAGGCACCAACGACCGCCGCGATCGCGCCGCCGCCCGGGGTCGGATCGGCTGAGGCGGTGCGTGCGAGCAGCTGTTCGGCGGTCACGTCCCAGAGGCTCTCGGTCACGCTCGGGCAGCATAGCGACGCCCGCCAGCGGGTACCGTTCGCGGCGGCACAGGCGATGGCTAGCGCAGACCACGACAACGCCACGGCGACGGCGCCGCGGCCAACGGCGGTGATCGCCACCGGCGGCACGATCGCGATGCTGCCCGACCCTTCATCGGGCAAGCGCCGGCCGCTGCTGAGCGGCGCCCAGCTGGCGGCGAGCATCCAGGGGCTCGCGGCGCCGCTCGAGCACTTCCAGCCCTACGCGATCGCCAGTGAGGACGTCACCTTCGCGCACTGGTTGACGCTGGTGCGCCAGATTGCGGCGCTCGCGCCCGACCACCAGGGGATCGTCGTGATGCACGGCACCGACACGATGGAGGAAGCTGCCCACTTCATCAGCGAGTGCGTTCCGCAGACGACTGTCGCGCTGTGCGGCGCGATGCAGCCGCCCGGGACGCTCGGCTACGACGGCGGCCGCAACCTGCGTGACGCGGTCACCGTGGCACGCGACCCGGCCGCGCACACGCTCGGGACGGTGGTGGTGATGAACCACGAAGTGCTACCCGCCTGGGACGTGGTGAAAGGCGACTCGGTGGCGCTCAGCTCGTTCGCGACCCGACACGGGACGCGGATCGCGAACGTGCACGACGGGCAGCTGCGCCTGCTCTCGCGCCCACTCGCCTTCAACTGGCTGGGCGCGATCCCGGCAGAGGTTCCCGACCCGGAGGCGGTCGCCTACGTGCGCCTCACCGCCAGCCCAGGACGCAAGCGCTTCCTGCGCTCGGTGGACGGCGCCTCCGGGCTGGTCGTGGACGCACTCGGCGCCGGCTCGGTGCCCGCAGCGATCCGGGATGATCTGCTCGCCCTCGCTCGGACTGTGCCGACCGTGCTCACGACCAGGACCGGCTCCGGACCAGTGCAGGCCGAAGACGCCTACCCACACGCCTGGGATGACATGCTCGGGGCGGGAGTCGTGCTCGAGAAGCGCCTGGACGGCCCGCGCGCGCGGATCAGGCTCGCGCTCAGCCTCGCGCTCGGCCGCGCGTATGAGCCCTTCGAGCCACAGTTGCGATAATCGGCTCGCGGCGGCGCCCGAGACCGAGGAGCAGCGGATGGCAGACCTGGAAGTTCGTGACGGTGAGCTGGTGCTGACCCTCGGCGCCGCCGAGAAGCTCGAGGGTGTCCACGGCGATCTGCACGCGCCGCTTGACGCCGTGGCCGGGATCGAGGTGCTGGACGACGCCCACGCACCCGCCGGTCTCAGCGCCGGCGTCAAGATCGGCACGCGCATACCGGGGGTGATCGAGGTGGGAACCATTCAGGGCGTCAAGCGGCGGCTGTTCGCGGCCGTCCATCACGACACCCCGCGCGGCTTGCGGGTGCGACTCGACGGCCGCTCCTACGACGAGTGGATCGTGGGCCTGAGCGACCCAGAGGCCACGCTCGGGCGCCTACGCCGGCACCTGCCGGCCGGCTGACCGCCACCAGCGCGCCGGGGCGCCGCACGAGCGGGCGGCTACCGTCAGGTGAAGCATGCGGGATCCGATGCCAGTCAGCGCACGCACGGCCCTGCCGCTGTCAGAGGTGACGCTGCGTGCATCGCGCTCCTCGGGACCGGGGGGCCAGCACGCGAACGTGACCGCCTCGCGCATCGAGGCGGTCTTTGACGTCGAAGCCTCCTCGGCCCTGAGCGCCGAGCAGAAGCGCCGGATCGTGGCGAGGCTCGGGCCACAGGTGACCGCCGTCGCCCAGGACGCGCGCAGCCAGGCACAGAACCGGGAGCTCGCGCTGGAGCGCCTGCAGGCACGCCTCACCGAGGCGCTGCGGGTGCCGCGCCCACGCACGCCAACCCGGCCGAGCCGAGCCTCGCTGGAACGCCGCGAGGCCGAGAAGCGCGCACGGTCTGAGCGCAAGCGCGGCCGCCAGCCGCCCGCACCAGAGGGCTGAGGCGGCGGCGCTCAGGCAGTCAGCTCGCGGATCACCGCGTCCGCGAACAGGCGCCCGCGGCGGGTAAGCTCCACGCGCCCGTCCACGACCACCACACGCCCGCGCGCGAGCTCGCGCTCGAGCGCCAGTCCACCGGCCCCGCCCAGCTGCGCGAGCGGAAGCCCGCCACGCTCGCGCAGACCGAGCATAACCGCCTCCAGGCCACGCTGAGCTTCTGTCAGCAGCTCACTGCCCTCCTCCGGCGAGCCGCCGGCCGCGAGCAGCGCACCGTAGCGCGCGGGGTGGCGCACGTTCCAGAAGCGCCGGCCGGCAACGTGCGAGTGCGCCCCCGGACCGATCCCCCACCAGTCATACGAGCGCCAGTAACCGATGTTGTGGCTGCAGCGAGCCGCCTCCGATCTGGCCCACGAGCTGAGCTCGTACCAGTGGAAGCCCTCGGCGCTGAGTCGCTCGTCGGCGTAGGCGTAGCGGCGGGCCTGTGCGGCGTCATCGGGCATTGGCAGCGCCCCGCGCGCGACCGCCCGCCAGAGTGCCGTCCCCGGCTCGAGCGTGAGCGCGTAGGCCGAGACGTGGTCGACGCCGCAGGAGAGCGCAGCATCCAGTGAGGCGGCCCAGTCCTCGTCGCTCTCCCCCGGCGTGCCGTAGATCAGGTCCAGCGAGACGTGCTCGAACCCGGCCTCACGCGCCTGGCGCGCGGCGTCCACCGCCCGCCCCGGCGTGTGTGCGCGCTCGAGGGTCGCGAGCACGTGTGCGGCAGCCGACTGCATCCCCAGCGAGAGGCGCGTGAAGCCTCCTCGACGGAGCCCCGCCAGCAGCTCGGGAGTGACCGTCTCGGGGTTGGCCTCGGCGGTCACCTCCACCCCGTCGGCGAGCGCGAACGCCGCGGCCACCGCGTCCAGCAGGCCGACCAGCGGCTCGGCGCCGAGCAGCGTCGGCGTGCCCCCGCCGAAGAAGACCGTCGAGACGACCCGCTCGCCGAGCTGCGCACGCGCGAGCGCAATCTCACGCTGCGCGGCCTCCAGGTAGCCGCGTGGCTCCTCAGGGCCACCAGCGACATACGTGTTGAAGTCGCAGTAGCCGCAGCGCGCGGCGCAGAACGGCACGTGTATGTAGATCCCAAGCGGAGTGGCGCGCTGAGCCATGGACCAATGATGCCTGAGGGCGCGCCGAGTTCACCGAGTATCGGGGCCGCCCAGCGGGGCGGCCCCGGCGTTGACGACCATGCCGCCGCCGGGAGCGGATGCGGCCGGCCGCGGTATCCAGCGCCAGAGCGCGACCCCGGCGGCGACGCCGACCAGCCCGCTCACGACCAGGCCGTTACCGAGCCCGCCCACGCCGGTTGCCAGCGAGAGGATCACCGGGCCGAGCGCGGCGCCGGCGTCCGCCAGCTCGCGAAAGACCGCCAGGAACGTCAGGCGGCCGGCGGCGGGCGAGGCGTCGGCGGCGAGGGTCATCACGATCCCGGAGCCGATGCCGTTGCCGAAGCCCATCAGCGCCGCGACCAGGATCAGCGTCGTGAGCCCGTGGGTGAGCGGCATCAGGATGCAGGCGACGCCCATGACGACCGTGCACGGGACGGCCACGATGCGCCGGCCGTGACGGTCCATCACCCTGCCGGCCGGGTAGAAGGTCAGGGCGTCCACGGCACCGGCGATGCCGTAGACGATCGAGCTCTCGGCCGGTGAGACGCCGATGTGGTGCGCCCACAGGGGGATCACCGTCTGGCGTGTCTGGCGGACCGCCGAGAGCAACAGCACGCCCAGGCCGAGCGTGGCAAACAGCCGCCAGTGCTCGCGCACGACCCTGCGAGTCGTCACCTCTGCCCCGGCCAGCCGCCGCTCGGGGCTCAGCTCGAGGTCGGGTGCGCGGTGAACGACCAGTGCGGCCAGCCCGATCGCGGCAACGCCGACCAGGTAGGCCGCGCGCACGCCGCCGAGCTCGTTGGCGAGCGCGCCGAGAAACGGCCCCGCGAAGACGCCGATCCGCATCGTGCCGCCGAGCGTCGAGAGCGCGCGGGCGCGCATCTCGGACGGCACCATCTCAACCAGGTAGGACTGGCGGGCGAGGTTGTAGACGGAGCTTGCGCAGCCGACCAGGAAGACCCCCAGCGCAAAGACGACGACCGAGCCGGGGCTGCGGCCCAGGTAGATCAGGCACAGGCCGAGACCGGCGACGGTGATCGCGGCCGCGGCCAGCATCGCGCGGCGCTCCCCGATGCGGGTGGCGAGTATTCCCGCCGGGATGTTGGTCAGCAGCGAGCCGATCCCGAGCAGCGAGCCGATGAAGGCGGTCACCGCCGTGCTCGCGCCGCGCTGGTAGGCGGAGGTGACGATCACGGGCAGCATTGCACCGGAGGCCAGCCCGAAGAGCGCCGCGGGCGCGAACGCCGGCAGCGCGACCGAGCGCAGACGGAACGGAGGCTCGCTCTGCGGCTGCCCCGGTGCTCGGTTGGCGCCGGCCATGGCAGCCAGCTTGCCAGCTGACGCGCACAAGTGGCACGCTGTGGGTAGCCAAGGGGCCATGCTCGGACTACCAGACACGATCGAGGCGCTGCTGTTCGACATGGACGGCGTGCTCACGCAGACCGCCACTGTCCACGCGCAGGCGTGGAAGCAGGCCTTTGACGACTTCCTGCGCGAGCGTGCGCAGGCGACGGGCGACCGGATCGCGCCCTTCGACGCGGAGTCCGATTACGACGAGTACGTGGACGGCAAGCCGCGCGAGGACGGTGTGCGCTCGTTCCTGGCCTCACGCGGTATCGCACTGCCGGAGGGAGCGGCGGACGACCCGCCCGGCGCCCGCACCGTGCACGGGCTCGGCAACGACAAGAACGGGCGGATGCTCGCGCTGATCCACCGTGACGGCGTGAAGCCCTATCCGGGCTCGTTGCGCTACCTGCGCGCGGCCAAGCGGGCCGGCCGGCGGGTCGCGGTCGTCTCCTCGAGCACCAACACGCACGAGGTGCTCACCGCGGCGGGAATCGATGAGCTGTTCGCGACCGTCGTCGACGGACACGTGGCCGAGCGAGAGCGGCTCTCCGGCAAGCCGGCGCCCGACACCTACCTCGCCGCCGCCGCCGAGCTGCAGACCGACCCGCAGCGCGCGGCCGTGTTCGAAGACGCGCTGGCGGGTGTCGCGGCGGGCCGAGCCGGGGCCTTCGGGTATGTCGTCGGCGTGGACCGCGTCGGCCAGCGCGAGGCTCTGCTCGAGCACGGTGCCGACGTGGTGGTCGCCGATCTGGCAGAGCTGCTCGGGCCGTGATTCAGCAGCCCGGATACCGCACCGAGCCGTGGGCGATCCGCGAGCGCGACCTCGACCTCGAGCGCCTGGCCCAGGGCGAGTCGGTGTTCGCGCTCTCGAACGGCCACATCGGCCTGCGCGGGAACCTCGACGAGGGTGAGCCCAACGGCGTTCCCGGGACGTACCTTGGGGGCTTCTGGGACACGCGCCGGCTCCCCTACGCCGAGGCCGGCTACGGCGATCCCGAACAGGGGCAGATGGTGGTCAACGTCACCAACGGCAAGGTGATACGGCTGCTGGTCGACGACTCGCCCTTCGACGTCCGCTACGGCACCTTAGGCCGCCACGAGCGCGTGCTCGACCTGCGATCCGGGACGCTCGAGCGCGATCTGGAGTGGACCACGCCCGCGCACAGCACGGTGGCGGTGCGCTCGACGCGGCTCGTGTCGCTGGTGCAGCGCTCGATCGCCGCGATCCGCTACGAGGTGCGGGCCCTCGACCGCGCGGTACGGGTGGTGTTGCAGTCTGAGCTGGTGGCCAACGAGCGGTTGGCCGTCGCCGCCGATGACCCTCGCGCCCAGAGCGCGCAGCAGGCTGACCTGCTGGCGGTGGACCACGACCACGCCGGGCTGCGCGCGCTGCTGGTGCACCGCACCGCGGGCAGCGGCCTCTATGTCGCGGCCGCGATGGATCACGAGCTTGAGGCCCCGGGCAGCGAGCTGCATGAAGTCGAAGCATCCGGTGACGTGGCCCGGATGAGCGTGGGCGCCACGCTCCAGCCGGGCGAGTCGCTCGTGCTGATCAAGTTCCTGGCCTACGGATGGTCGCGCAAGCGCTCCGGGCAGGCGCTCACCGACCAGGTGCTCGCGGCGCTCACGCAGGCGCGAGCGACCGGCTGGACGGGCCTGCTGAAGGAGCAGCGGGACGCTCTCGACGCGTTCTGGGAACACGGCGACGTGGAGATCGAGGGCGACCCAGCGCTGCAGCAGGCCGTGCGCTTCGGACTCTTCCACGTGCTGCAGGCGGCGGCGCGCGCACAGCAGCGGGCGATCGCCGCCAAGGGTCTCACGGGACCTGGCTACGACGGCCACGCCTTCTGGGACACGGAGTCGTTCGTGCTGCCGCTGCTCACCTACACCCTCCCCCAGGCCGCGGCCGACGCCCTACGCTGGCGCCACTCGACGCTGCGACGAGCGGGCCGCCGCGCGCGTGAGCTGGGGCTCGCCGGCGCCGCATTCCCGTGGCGCACGATCCACGGCGAAGAGTGCTCTGGCTACTGGCCGGCGGGCGCGGCCGCCTTTCACATAAACGCGGACATCGCCGCCGCCGCGGCGCGTTACGTCGAGGCCAGCGGCGATGAGCGGTTCGAGCGGGAAGTCGGCCTGGAGCTGCTGGTGGCGACCGCGAGGCTGTGGATGGCCCTCGGCCACTTCGACGCCGACGGCCGCTTTCGCATCGATGGTGTGACCGGCCCTGATGAGTACAGCGCGATCGCCGACAACAACCTCTACACCAACCTGATGGCCAAGCGCAACCTCACCGCCGCGGCGGCGACCGTGGCACGCTGGCGGCAGGCAGCCGACGAGCTCGGCGTCAGCGAGGACGAGCCCGGCGGCTGGCTGGCAGCCGCCCGCGTGATGCGGATCCCCTTCGACGAGCGCCTCGGGGTCCACCAGCAGACGGAAGGCTTCACCGCGCACGCCCGCTTCGACTTTGCCGCAGCGGGCCCAGACAGCTACCCGCTGATGCTGCACTTCCCGTACTTTGAGCTCTACCGCAAGCAGGTCGTCAAGCAGGCCGACCTGGTGCTCGCTATGCACGTCTGCACGGATGAGTTCACGCCGGCCCATAAGCTTGCGAACTTTGATTACTACGAGCCACTGACCGTCCGTGACTCGTCGCTGTCGGCCTGTACGCAGGCGGTGATCGCGGCCGAGGTCGGCTACCTGGACCTGGCCCACGCCTACTTCCGGGAGGCGGCCCTGATGGACCTGGACGACCTGGAGCACAACGTGCGCGACGGGCTGCACATCGCCTCGCTGGCGGGCGCATGGATCGCCGCTGTGGCCGGTTTCGGCGGTATGCGCGACGACGGCGGCCAGCTGAGCTTCGCGCCGGCGTTGCCGGCGGCGATCGCCCGGCTGCGCTTCCGCATGCTCTACCGGGGCTCGACGCTCGAGGTCGTCGTCGAGCGCCGCGAGGTCACCTATGCGCTGCTCGACGGCCCGGCGATAGTGATCCACGACCGGGGCGAAGCCGTCGAGCTCGCGGCGGGACGGCCGGTCAAGCGGCCGCTCGAGGCGCCTGTCAAGCGCGGCGAGGTGCCACGCCAGCCGCCGGGCCGGGAACCGCGCCATCAGGGCCGCCACGCCGCCACATGACGATGTGCGGGCCGATCGGCGGAACGTCGAAGACCTCCCCCCAGGCGCTCATCCCGCCGCGCTCGTAGAGCCCGCGTGCGGCGATGCGCGCGTTACACCACAGGATCCCGCCGCCGTCGTGGGCGACGTGCGCGATCAGGGCGTCGAGCACGGCGCCGCCCACTCCCCGGTTGCGGTGCGCGGGCGCTACCGCCATGCCACGCAGCTGCCGCGCCCCGCTGTCCGCAGGGGCGAATGGCGGCGGGTGCGGCGTGAGCACCGCGACGCCGATCACCCGATCCCGGCTGTCCAGCGCCGCGTAGGCGACGGTGTCAGGCGCTGTCGCGTCGGGCGGCAGGTAGGGCGTCTCGGCCGGCAGGTGCGGGCGCAGCACCGCCTTGCGCAGCGCCAGGGTGCGCTCGACCGGTACGCGGCGCACCGTGTAGCTCTCGGTGATCACAGAGGGCGATGCTGGCACAGTGGGCGGCGAGCGTGGCTCCCGATGTTCGCGATCTACGCGAGCGCGGCGAGCTTCCTGCTTGGCGCGGTGCTCGTGCTGATGCTGCAGGCGCGCACCGCACGGGGCGTGTCGGCGCTTGCGCGGGGCGGCCGGTCCGTAGGTCACAGCCAGACTGGTCGGCGCGGGAGCCGTGCCCCTGTGGCCGGTGATCGCGGCGATCCTCGCCGCAGGGGCGCTGCCGACGACGGCGATCGCCAAGACGGCCGAGGCCAGCGGGGCGGCTGTGCCTGCCGCGCACGTCTGAGGGGATCAGGCGGGCGCCTGCTGGGCCCCCTGCACCGCCGCCACCGCCGTCTCGAGATGGGCCCGGCGCTGCTCGCGGCGCGTGACCAGCCAAACGGCGCTCATCGCCACCACGGCGGCGATCGACACCAGCAGGATCCGGTAGTTGACCACTGTGATCAGCGCCGCTCCCCCGGCGATGGAGACCGCCTGGGGTGCGCCGAGCAGAAGGCTCGCCGCGGCATCGACGCGGCCCAGCAGCGCGTTCGGCGTCAGGCGCTGCAGCGCGGTGTTGTAGCCGACGAGCAACCAGGGAACCCCGACGCCGGCAAGCAGCATGCCCGGGATCACAGCCGTCAGCGTCGGCGCCGTCAAGGCGAACAGCCCAATCGCCATCAGCCCGAGCCCGGCGGCCACGAGGCCGCCGGCACCGAGGCGGTGCATGACGCGCGCTGCCGCCAGGGCGCCGGCGAGCGCGCCGGCGCCCTGCAGCGAAACCAGCACGCCGAGGAACGGCGGCGAGCGATGCAGACCGTCGGTCACGACCGCGAAGCCGATCGACTCGAGCAGGCCCGCGAGCAGGAGCGTGGCCGCGACCGCCACTGTCATCTGTCTCAAGGGGACGCTGCGGCGTAGGTAGCTGATGCCGGCGAGCGTGTAGCCGCGCCAGGAGGGGTGCTGCTCGGGACTCGTGTCCGGCTCGCGCACAGTGATAGCCGCCAGCGTCCCGGCTGCGAACAGAAACGTGGCCGCATCGAACAGGCCCAGGGCGGCGCCGCCGATCAGGGTGAAGAGCCCGGCCCCGGCAAGCGGGGCGAACAGCCGGCAGCCCTCCGACACGGTCGAGCTGAAGGCGTTCGCCTCCCCCAGCTGCTCGCCGCGAAAGATCAGCGCAAGCATCGCCGAGCCGCCGGCTGAGAGCACCGTGGCGCCCGCGCCGTAGAGTGCCATCACCAGGTAGATGAGCCACACCTCGCCGCGGCCGTGCACCAGCACCAGCGAGCAGACCACGGCGGCCGTGAGGAGGTTGACGGTGATCAGCAGCCGCCGCCGCGGGAGACGGTCGACGAGCGTGCCCGCAAGCGGCGAGAGCAGCGACGGGGCGACGAAGAAGAAGAAAGTGAGGCCGGCGGCGCCGTTTGAGCCGGTGAGCGTCTTGACCCAGATGCCCATCGCCAGAAACAGCACCCGGTCACCCACGCTCGATACGGCGGTGCCGACGAGGTAGAGACGGCGCTCGGGGCCCGAGAACAGGGCGCGCATCAGGCTTCGGGGCGGGCGCCGCTGGGTTCTGAGGTGGCTGGGCGCAGCGGGTAGGCGAAGGCCAGGAACTCGACCGGCGCAGCGCCTGGCGGGCGCTTGGTGGGGTCCGCATGGCGCTCGCGGTAGCGCAGCAGCAGCGGCGAGATCTCGCTCTCGAGCGCCTCGAGCTCTTCTGGTGTGACCCACCAGATGGTCTGCATCGCCGCCTCGGCGCGACGCCAGCGCGGCGGATAGCTGCCCTTGGTCGCCCACCATCGGCGCAGGCGCGCGAGTGCCCGCTCGTACATCACCAGTGAGAGCTGCGACAGGCCCACGGCAACTTCTGGTGCGCTGTCTGTGCCGGGTTGCAGCGCAAGCACGCGGTCGGCGAGCCGCCATGGGCGGTTGCGGCCCGGGCCCGGGCCTGCCTCCGCGACAAATCCGTACTTGGCCAGCTGACGCAGGTGAAAGGAGCAGCCGGCAGGGCTCTCCCCGAGCACCCTGCCCGCCTCGGTCGCCGTCAGCGGCCCCGCTGCCGCGAGCTCCTCCATCAGCGCCAGCCGCAGCGGATGGGCCAGGGCGCGGATCGCGCGTGGGTCGGTCAGCTCGGTGACCGGCACCGGCGCGTCCGCAGGCTGATCCTCACTCAAGTCATGTCCGCTCACACCTCACAACATACCTTGCGAAAGATTTCTTTTCAAGGTATGGCGGCGCGAGCCTGCCGCGCGAACGGGCGCGCGAGCGGACGCGATTTGCCAACCTGTCGCGGTGGTGACCGCGAGCACTGACCAGATCCCCATCTTTGACGGACACAACGACGCGCTGACACGCCCCGACCACGCGCGCCTGGCAGGTGGCCGTGAGGGCGGACACCTGGACCTGCCGCGGATGCGTGCGGGCGGCGTGCGCGGCGGGATCTTCGCCGTCTTCGTCGAGTCGCGACGCGCCGCGCGCGAGCCGGTGGCCGATACTCCCGGCGCCTTCTACGAGCCGCCCGCGGGGCGGGTGCCGTACCCGCGTGCGGCCGCGCTGACAGCCGCCGGTGCGGGGCGACTGCTGGCGTTGGAGCGCGAGGGTTCGGTGCGAGTCGCGCGCGGCAGTGCCGACCTGGACGCCGCGCGTGACGGCGAGGGACCGCCGGTGGCGGTGCTCCACTTTGAGGGCGCCGAGGCGGTGGACGGCCAGCTCGAGAGCCTCGAGAGCTGGTACGCGGCGGGACTGCGCTCACTCGGGCCCGTGTGGAGCCGGCCCAACCGCTTCGCCCACGGCGTGCCGTTCGCCTTCCCGTCCTCCCCCGACACCGGCCCCGGCCTGTCCGCCGACGGGCGGCGCCTCGTGCGCCGCTGCGCCGAGCTCGGGATCGCGGTGGACCTCGCGCACATGAACGAGGCCGGCTTCTGGGACGTGGCGCAGCTGGACCTGGGCCCGTTAATCGTGAGCCACACGGGTGCGCACGCGATCGCCCCGAACTCGCGCAACCTCACAGACGCGCAGATCGACGCGGTCGGCGCGAGCGGCGGCCTGATTGGAATCGTCTTCTCCTGCTACTTCGTACGTCCCGACTACGCCAACGACCCCGAGGGCACGCCGCTCTCACAGATCGTCGCCCACGTGCGCCACGTCGCGGAGCGGATCGGGGTCGCACACGTCGCCTTCGGCTCGGACTTTGACGGCACGACGATCCCGGCGGCGCTGGGTGACGTGGCCGGGATGCCGCGGCTGCTCGCTGCGCTGGCGGAGGGCGGGTTCAGCGATGAGGAGATCCGCCTGATCGCCTGGGATAACTGGCGGCGGGCACTCGGCGCCTGGTGGCGCTGACGCGCGCTGCCGGCTGGCGGCACCGACACACGCTGTCGGCTGGCGGCACCGACGCGCGCTGCCGGCTGGCGGCACTGACACACGCCGGGAAGGTACGGCCAGAACCCGTCACAAACGCCGGTATCCGGCCGTTCCCTGACGCCGGTCGCAGTGCCCTTGGGGGGCTCAGCGGTGCAGCACGCCCGCTTGCGCGAACGGCGCAAGCGTCTGGCCCGTGACGGACAAGTCGCCGAGCGCCTCGTCGATCTGCTCGGCGATCTGCCTGGCCGAGAGCCCCCTGTCCTCAGGGTCGTCGGACATCTGCCCGTGCACCTTGGTCGCGAGCACGTAGGAGTCACGACGGCGGCTCGAGAGGATCTCGCCCCACGCGCTCTCGGCGGCGCCGCGGCCGTACACGTTGACGGTGTCAAACAAGTTGATGCCCGCCTCGAAGGCGGCCTCGGGACACGCAGGCGTCTGCTCGGAGGCGACCCCACCCGCGTAGGTGAGCCAGGCTCCCAGAGAGATCTCGGAGACCTCGAGCTCAGAGCCTCCTGGCTTGCGGTGGCGCACCATGTCCCTCCAGGGTCGGCTTCTCAGGTATGAAGCTCATCGCCCGCTCGGCCATCGCCGTGATTGTCAGGCTCGGGTTGGCGCCTACGTTGGCGGGAACCGCCGCTCCGTCGCACACCAGCAGGTTCTCGTAGCCGAACACGCGATGCCGCGTGTCGATCACGCCGCTTCCGGCGTCGGCGCCGATCACCGCCCCGCCGAGGATGTGGGCGCTCAGCGGTATGCCCAGGACCGCCTCGGTGATCCCCGAGTAGGCGCTCCCGCCGACCCGGGCGGCGAACCAGCGCGCCGCGTCGTAGGCAGCCGGGATGTGATCGGGGTTGGGATGCTGTGGGTCCTGCTCGGTTCTCAGCGTCACGGCCCCGCCACGATGCCGGCGTTTGACCGCCAGGCGCATGGAGTTGTCGAGCGACTGCATCACGAGCAGGATGATCGTGCGCCTGGCGCTGCCGCGGATCCGCAGCGCACCGAGCGCCTGCGCCGGGTGCTTCAGGGCCGCCAGGGCGAAGTGCAGCGGCCTGGTGCCGCGACGGCCGGATGTGACCATCAGCGCCCGCAGCAGGCTCTGGCTGTCACCGCCGGCGCCGTAGGTGACGACCTCGATATGGGTGTCGGGATCGGTGTGGATGCTCGAGCTGATGGCGACTGAGCGGCTGAAGTCATAGCCCGAGCCCTCCGGCGCGGTGACTGCGACGAACGCCTCGCTGTTGGTCCTGACCATGTCGCCCAGGCGGTCTGAGAGGCGCGCCAACGAGCCGGCCAGGCGGCAGCGCTGCAGCAGGCGGTTGGTCCCCAGCGCACCTGCCGCAACGATGACGCCGTGGGCGCGCGCGCTCGCGCGCCCACGGACGACCAGGGCGCCGGAGCGCTCGTGCACGACCTCATAGCCGTCTGCGCCGCTGCCGTCGCCGAGCGGGCGGATGTCAGTCACGGTGCGCTCGGGCATGACCTCCACACCAAGCCGCTCAGCGAAGTACAGGTAGTTCTTGACCAGCGTGTTCTTGGCGCCGTGGCGGCAGCCGATCATGCAGCTGCCGCAGCGCAGGCAGCCGGTACGGGGCGGTCCCTGGCCGCCGAAGTATGGGTCCGGGACCGTGCGGCCCGGCTCGCCCAGGAACACACCGACGGGCGTGCGCGTGTAGGTATGCGCAACGCCGACGGTCTCGGCGTATTCGCGCAGCAGGCGATCTGCCGTGCCGTCACGGTCGTAGGTGGCGACACCGAGCATGCGCTCTGCCTCCGCGTAGAAGGGCTCGAGCTCGCTCTCCCAGTCGCCCATGGCCGGCCACTGCGGGTTCGTGTAGAAGCCAGGCCGCGCTCGATAGAGCGTGTTGGCGTAACCGAGGCTGCCACCGCCCACGCCGCACCCGGAGAGCACGAACAGGTCGCGGAAGAAGGTGGTCCGCAGGATGCCGCGCATGCCGAGCTGCGGCAGCCAGTGGTAGCGGCGCAGCTGTGCCGTGCGTTCGGCGAAGTCCGCGTCGGCGAACCGCCGTCCGGACTCGAGCACCGCCACCCGGTAGCCCTTCTGGGCGAGTCGCAGCGCGCTGACGCTGCCGCCGAAACCCGATCCGACGATCAGCCAGTCGTAGTCATAGCCGTTGTCTGTCATCCCCTGGCCGAGAGCGCGACAACCGGGATCGTCCGTGTGGTCTTGTCCTGGTACTCCTTGAAGTTGGGCATGGCCGCCGCCTGGGCGGCGTAGAGGCTGTCGCGCTCCTCGCCGGTGAGCTCGTGCGCGGTGACGGCGATCGTCTCGGAGCCTACCTCGATGGTCGTGTCGGGGTGCGCCTTCAGGTTGTGGTACCAGGCCGGGTTCTCGGGGGCGCCGGCCTTGGAAGCGAAGATCAGGTAGCGCTCGCCGTCGCGCATGTACACGAGTGGCGTGACCCGTTCTACGCCGGACTTTGCGCCACGGTGGTGCAGCAGCAGGAGCGGGGCGCCCGCGAACGGGCCGCCGACACTGCCGTGGTTCTCGCGGAACTCGTTGATCACCTGCGTGTTGAAGTCGGCCATTGACATCGTCTGCTCGCTCTCCTACGGGGGTCGCTGATTCGTGAGAGAGACTGTGGCACGCGCACGGCCTCGGTGGCTGTGCGGGTCGTTAGTAGACTGCGCGCCATGGCCAAGCAGCAGCGCGCAGTGCGCATCGAGCAGAAGAGTCAGCTGGCTGCCATGCAGACGCTCGAATCGCGCACCGACGAGGAGCTCGAGGCGGAGACCCGGTATCGCGCCGCGGCACAGTCGATCCTCGGTGCCCGTGCCGCCGAGCGCTACGACGCAAAGAAGGCACGGGCCCACTTCCAGAAGGCGCTCGCGGCCGCGCGGCCGCAGGAGCGGCTGCAGATCCGGCGCATGGCGGACGTGTCACTGGCGATGGCCGAGCGCCGCGCCGACGATCTCAAGGCCGCGACCGAGAAGCTGGGCGTCCAGGGGCCCACGAAGTGGCAGCTGCGCGGCCTGCGCGTGATCGGGCTGGTCGCGCCGCCGGCCAGCGCCGGGATGCTGGCGCGCATCCGCGGCATCGTGGTGGCGATCCTCGCGATCGTCGCGATCCTCGGCCTCGGATTCGGGATCATCGAGGGCATCGGCCAGGCAGCCGGCGGGATCTCGCTCGATCTCGCGATCTTCTACGGGCTGCTGCTCTCGGGCGTGGCCGTGGGGGCCGCCGTGCTGATCGGGCGCCGCCGGCAGAAGGCGGCACTGGCACGGCGCCGCGAGCAGACCGCGGCCGGTGCACCGCGACGCTGACGCGGGGGCGAGCCTGCGGTCGCGCACAGGGCGACGTGAATCCGGGCTGAAGATGTGTGGGCGCTTCTCACTGAGCGGCGTTGACGGCCGGCAGTTGCAGGCCAGGTTCGCCCTGGTCGAGCCGGCCGAGCTGGCGCCGCGCTACAACATCGCGCCCGGGACCGACGTCCTGACGGTGCGCGCACGGCCGAGCGGCGAAAGACAGGCGGAGATGCTCCGCTGGGGCCTCGTGCCGCACTGGGCGAAGTCGCCTCGCCTCGGACAGCGCATGATCAACGCACGCGCGGAGACGCTGCGCGAGCGGCCCGCATTTCGGGGGTCGCTCGAGCGCTTTCGCTGCCTGATCCCGGCTGACGGCTTTTACGAGTGGCAGCGGCGCGCCGACGGCCACGGCAAGCAGGCATACCACATAGCCCGGGCCGACAGGGCGCCGTTCGCGTTCGCGGGCCTCTGGTCCGTCTGGCATCGTGGCCAGGCGGACGAGCTGCGCAGCGTGACAATCATCACCACCGCAGCCAGAGGACCGATTACAGCGATCCACGATCGCATGCCGGTGATCCTGCGCCCGGCAGACGAGGGCCTGTGGCTCGCGCCCGAAACGCAGGGCGGGGTTCTGGCGGGGCTGCTCAGGGGGACCGGGGAAGATGCCCTGGCCATCTGGCCGGTCGGCCCGGCGGTGGGGGATCCGCGCAGTGACGGGCCCGAATGCCTGGGCGAGGACGTCGCGTGAGCGCCGGCATCTCAGCGCTACTGGCAGGTTATGACAACGTTGTCCTCGACCTCGACGGAACCGTCTGGGTGGGCGATCAGGCGACACCGCGAGCGGCCGCGGCGGTGGCCGCGATGCGCGCCGCGGGGCTCGGGATCGCGTTCGTCACCAACGACGGCACCCATTCCCCCGAGGAGTACGTCCAGAAGCTGTGGTCGCTCGGCGTCACCGCCGCAGGCGACGAGGTCGTGAGTGTCGGCTCGGCGATCCAACACCTGCTCTCCGAGCGCGCGTCCGCCGCCCGCGTGTACGTGATCGGCGCGCCCGCGGTCTTCCGGCACGTGACCGACGCCGGACACAGGGTCGCCAACGGGACGCCGTCCGCCGAGCAGGCGGAGCTGGTGGTCGCTGTCGCTCACCCGGACTTCAACTACCGTGAGCTCACGATCGCGACCCGCGCCCTGCTGGCAGGTGCGCAACTGATCTCCGGCGGGCGCGACCGCACGTATCCGGCAGGCGACGGCATCTCCCCTGGAACCGGCGCCCTGACCGCCGCGCTGGAGTACGCCGGCGGGACGACGGCCCGCGTGGTCGGCAAGCCGGATCAGCGCGTCTTCCAGGTCGCCCTCGAGCGCCTCGGACCGGGCCGCACACTCGTGGTCGGCGACCACCTCGTGGCCGACCTCGGTGGTGCGGCGGCAGCCGGCCTCGACGCGGCGATCGTTCTGACCGGTGTGACGACCAGCGACCAGGCGCACGCGGCGACGGCCCCAGCCCCCGTGGCGATCGCCGCCAATCTGGCATCGCTCGTACTCTCGAGCTGATGGACACGCTGCCCGCGAAGCTGGCGCTGGCGCGCACGGTCGGCCTCGCGGCGCGCGCGTCCGGCCGCGGCGGCGGCACCAGCCTGCCAGGCCGCCTGCTGCTGCGCCTCGACGCCCGGGCGCTGCAGAGGCTCGCGTCCCAGCTCTCACAGGGCAGGTACGTGATCTCGGCCACCAACGGCAAGACCACCACCGCCGCGATCGCCGCCAGCGTGCTCGAACGCGCGGGGCGACAGCTGGTGCGTAACACGGCCGGCGCGAACATGGCGGGCGGGATCGCTTCGACGCTGCTCGCGGCCACCCGGGCAGACGGAACGCTGAGCGGCGACTGCGGGCTCTTCGAGGTGGATGAGTTCTGGCTCGACTCTGTCTCCGGTCAGCTGCGCCCGGACGCGCTCGTCCTGGGAAACCTCTTCCGTGACCAGCTCGACCGCTACGGCGAGCTCGAGTCGATCGCGGCGAGATGGACCGCACTCGTGCGGGACCTGGATCAAGCGACGGCGCTCGTCCTCAACGCCGACGACCCGCTGGTCGCCGACCTCGGCCGTGACCGCGACGCGGCGATCTACTTCGGTGTAGAGGACGACCGGCTCGCGCTGCCGGAGCGCCAGCACGCATCCGACGCCACGCACTGCCGGCGGTGTGGGCACGCCTACGTATACGACGCCGTGTACCTTGGACATCTCGGCCACTACAGCTGCCCGGGCTGCGGCTGGCAGCGGCCCGTACCTGTCCTGCAGGCCCGGCAGGTGACGCTCGACGGCACCAGCACCGCCAGCTTCACACTAGTCTACGGGCGCGAGCAGCGGCCGGTGAGGCTGAAGCTGCCAGGGCTCTACAACGTCTACAACGCGCTGGCGGCGGCGGCGCTGTGCGTCAGGGCCGGAGTCGAGCTGGACACGATCGCAGACGGCCTGGAGAGCGCCACGGCCGCCTTCGGCCGGGCGGAGACGATCGAGCTGGACGGCTTGGCGGTCCAGATCCTGCTGGTCAAGAATCCCGCCGGGACGAACGCGATCCTGCAGACGCTCGCCCTCGAGACGGGCGCGCTGGATCTGCTGGCGATACTCAACGACAACATCGCCGACGGGCGTGACGTCTCCTGGATCTGGGACGCTGACTTCGAGCCGCTCGTGCCGCATGTGCGCCACGTCGTGTGCGCCGGCCGGCGTGCCGCCGAGCTCGCGCTCCGCTTCAAATACGCCGGGCTCGCGCGCGACCGGCTCACGGTCGAGCCCGAGCTCTCCCGCGCGCTCGACATCGCCGCCGGCCAGGCGCATGGGCGGCTGTTCGCGCTGCCAACCTACACCGCCCTGATCGAGCTGCGTGCCGAGCTCGGCCGCCGCGGGGCCGCCTCGCCGTACTGGTCAGATGGCGCATGAGCGAGGTGATCTGGCACGACATCGAGTGCGGCTCCTACCGCCAGGATCTCCCGCTGTGGCTGGCACTCGCGGCCGAGTACGCCAGCCCGGGGGCTCAGATCCTGGATGTCGGGGCCGGCACCGGCCGAGTGAGCCTGACCCTCGCGCGGGCCGGCCACGAGGTCGTGGCGCTCGACACCAGCCGTGTGCTGCTGGCCGAACTGGCGCGACGGGCACGCGGCCTTCCGGTCGAGACCGCGCAAGCCGACGCACGCACGTTCACGCTCCCCGGCCGCAGCTTCCCACTGATCGTCGTGCCCATGCAGACGCTGCAGCTGCTGGGCGGTCCGGAAGCGCACGCCTCCTTCCTGCTGCGTGCCCGCCAGCACCTGAGCCCGGGCGGCGCGGTCGCGGTGGCAATCGCGTCAATGGACGACTTCGAGGAGTTCGACGCCGAGCAGGCCGAGGCCCTGCCGCTGCCGGACGTCGCCGAGATCGCCGGCAGGGCGTATTTCAGCCAGCCGACCTCCATACGGCGCGAGGCGGACGCGTTCGTGCTGGAGCGCCTACGTGAGGTGGTGGACCAGCACGGCGAGCGTCGCAGCAGCGTGGACCGAACGAGGCTCGACCTGCTCACCCCCAGGCGACTGGAGACGCTCGCGCACGCTGTGGACCTGCAGACGCGTGAGCTGCGTAGGATTGAGCCGACGGACGCACACATCGGCAGCGAGGTGGTGATCCTTCAGTGAGCGAGCCCGAACGACTGCGCGTGTGCGCGCTCTATCCCGATCTCATGAACATCTACGCGGATAGAGGCAACCTGTTGATGCTGCGCCACCGCTGCCAGTGGCGGGGCATGGGCTTCGAGCTCACTGGGGCCGGGATCGGTGAGCCCATCGACGCGGACGGGGCCGACATCTATTACATGGGCGGTGGACAAGACCGCGACCAGGAGCTGTGTGCCGCTGACCTGGTGGCGCACAAGCTCGAGGCGCTCCGGTCGGCGGCGGCACGCGGGGCGATCGTGCTCGGTGTCTGCGGCGGCTACCAGCTGCTCGGCCACGACTACCAGCTGGGCGGGCGCGTGCTGCCAGGGATCGGACTGCTGGACGTGCGCACTGTCCGCTCGGAGGGCGCACGGTTGACCGGCAACGTGGCCATCGAGGTGGACCTGCCGCACGCGCACGAACGCGTGCTGGCCGGCTTTGAAAACCACGGCGGACGCACCCAGCTGGGCGAGCGGGCGAGTCCCCTGGGGCGCGTCCTGCGTGGGCACGGCAACAATGGCTCCGACGGCTATGAGGGTGCGCGCCAAGGCACCGTGATCGGCACCTACCTGCACGGGCCGCTGCTACCGAAGAACTCCTGGTTCGCCGACTGGCTGATCTCGAGCGCGCTCGGCGGTCTCGCGCTGGACCCGTTGGATGACGAGCTGGAGGAGATGGCCCACGCCGCCGCGCGTGTGGCTGCCGGCCTATGAGCGCCAGACGGCTGGCTGTCGCAGTGACGCTGGTGGTCGCCTTCGCATCTGGCCTCGCCGGTGGCTTGTGGACAGGCGCGGCCGCGGCCGGGAAGACCAGGCATGCCGGAGTGAGCGCCGCCGGCGCCAGCACGTCCACGCCCACGGCGGTCACGGCGCCCACCGTGACCCAGCCCGTGGTCACCGTCGTAAACCCACCACCGACCGGTGCCCGCAGGTTGCCGGGAACCGGTAAGCCGCCGATCGAGCTTGGTGACCTGGCAAGCCCGCAGCAGTTCATCATCGGCCAGCTCTACCAACTGGCGCTGCAGCACGAGGGCTACACGATCTACCTGACGCGCAACGTCGGTGTCCCGGCGATCCGCACCGCGGCGGTGCTGCACGGCACACTCGACATCTACCCAGAGTCGCTGGGCGAATGGAACAGCGCCATAGCGCACCTGCACCGCCGCTTCTCGAGCGTCCGCGCGGCCTACCGAGCCGGATCCGCTTACGCGCGCCGACACGGATTCGTGCTCCTCCCGCCGACCCCGTTCAGCTCGACCAGCTGTGTGGCCGTGCTGTCCCAGTACGCCGTGGCAAACAACATTCATACGTTGCCGCAGCTTGCCCGTGCGGGCGGCGTGATCCTCGGCGTTCCCGCTGAGTTCGAGTACATAAACGACGGCCTGCCGGCGCTTGAACACGCCTATCACCTGCATCCGGGCTATGTGCAGTCGATCAGCGTGGGTCTGCAGTATTGGTGGCTTGACAGTGGCAACGTGCAGGCTGCCTACTGCGACACGACCGACCCGCAGCTATCCGGTCAAAGCTATGTGGCGCTGTCTGATCCCAAGCAGATCTTCGGACACGGCAACATCGTCCCGGTCACGACGCCACGCGTCCTGCGCCGCGAAGGGCCGGCATTTGCGCGGACGATCGAGCGCGTCGACAGGCTCCTGACGCTGCAGGCGATGCGTGGGCTGAACGCCGAGTACTCGCTGAGCGGCCACGGGCCGACATCCATCGCCTACCAGTTCCTCGAGGGCAACGGCATCCTGCCGCCATCTCGCTTCGCACCGGTCACACCACGCGCCGGCTGAGCATCATGGCGAGCCGACCGCGGGCTGGCGGTCGGCCGGTGCGCCGAATCCACCGCTCGAACCGAAGCCCGCCGGCCCGCGGTCACCGTCGGCAAGCGACTGCACCTCGATGACCGCCGGCAGCTCGGCCACCACCACGACCAGCTGCGCGATGCGATCGCCCGCGTTCACCGTGAAACTCTGTTCGGAGGTGTTCAGCAGCAGGACGCGCAGCTCGCCACGGTAGCCTGGGTCGATCAGGCCGGGAGCGTTGACGAGCGTGATCCCGTGATGGGCGGCAAGCCCAGACCGCGGCAGCACAAAGCCCGCGTGCCCTGGCGGGAGCTCGATGGCCAGCCCGGTCGGCACACTCGCTCGCGCGCCGGCCGACAGGAGCAGGGGCTCGAGCGCAAACAGGTCCAGGCCCGCATCGTGTGGATGCGCACGGCGCGGCAAGACCGCGGCCTCGGACAGCCGCTTGACCTTCAGCTCCCAGCGTTCAGACACCGCGCGACCCCCCACTCGCCGCTCGTGGGCTCACCTGAGGGCGGCCACAGCGTCCGCCACGGCGTACCGCGCGAAGCGGGCCGCCGCGGGCGCCGAGAGCGCAGCGCTGACGCGCACGCCGTCAGCCGTGTCCTCACGCCTGAGATCGCCAGCCAGCTCGTGCAACTCGGCGAGACGCGCACCGTCGCTGTAGGGGATGAGCAGCTCAACCTGGCGAAGCCTGCGGGCGAACTCCCGCTCGACCGCTTCCAACAGCTGCGCCAGACCTTCACCGGTCAGGGAAGAGACCTGGACCGCGCCGTCGTGACGGTGGCGCAGCTGCTCGCGCGCCGCGGGATCGATCCGGTCGATCTTGCCGATCACCAACAGGCGGGGAACTGTCGCGGCGCCGATCTCCTGCAGCACGGACTCCACTGCGGCGATCATCGCCGCGCGCGCCGGCTCGGTCGCTGAACCGTCCACCACGTGGAGGACCAGGTCAGCGAGCCGCGTCTCCTCGAGTGTGGCGCCAAACGCGTCCACCAGCTGGTGGGGAAGCTTGCGGATGAAGCCGACCGTGTCGGTCACCAGATAATCACGGCCGCCTGCACGCATCAGGCGGGTGGTCGGATCGAGCGTGTGGAACAGCCGGTCGGCGACTCCCACCTCGGCGCCGGTGAGCGCATGCAGCAGTGTCGACTTGCCCGCGTTCGTATAGCCGGCGAGCGCGACCTGAGGCAGGTGTGTCCGCTCGCGTTCAGCGCGCATCACGCCGCGGCTGGACCGCACGTGCCCCAGTCTGCGTCTGAGCGTGGCGATCCGGTCGCGCGCGAGCCGGCGGTCGGTTTCGATCTGGGTCTCGCCTGGTCCGCGCGTGCCGACTCCACCACCCAGCCGCTCGAGGTGCGTCCACAGGCCGCGCATGCGAGCGAGGTTGTACTCGAGCTGCGCCAGCTCGACCTGCAGCTTGCCCTCGGCGGTGTGGGCGTGCGCGGCGAAGATGTCCAGGATCACCGCCGTCCTGTCGATCACCGGCAAGCCCAGCGCCTGTTCCAGGTTCCGCTCCTGGCGGGCCGAGAGCTCATCGTCGCAGACGACCACGTTTGCGTCGCTGGCGCGCAGCTCAGCGGTCAGCTCCGCGAGCTTGCCCGGCCCCAGGTAGGTGTTCGGATGCGGCTGCTCAAGGTGCTGCACCGTGGCTCCGACCGTCGCTACGCCCGCGGTCAGCAGTAGCTCGCGCAGCTCGTCCAACGCCTCGCTGCCGCCCACCGGCAGCGCAGCGATCATGTGGGCTCGCTGGCGGGCACGGGGCCTCAGCTCGTTCGCTTGCGCTGGCGTCACGACTCCGACGTTACAACCTCCCCGGCGAGCCGCCGCCAGGCCCAGCTCACCTGTCATGCCGTTGCGAGGCGGTCAGCTCGCCAGGGCGCGCAACCGCTCGACGGCCTCCAACAGGCGCGCCTCTGGGGTCGTCAGCGAGATCCTGAAGTAACCCTCGCCGCTGCGCCCGTACGCGGCGCCCGGCGTGAGCACGACGCCGGCCCGCTCGAGCACGAACTCGCAGTACGCGGCCGAGGTGCCAAAGCCGGGCGGCACCGGCGCCCACACGTAGATGGTCGCCTGTGGCCGGCGCACATGAACCCCGGCGGCCGCCAAGGCATCGCAGACCAGATCCCGTCGCCGCGCGTAGACGGCGTTCATCGCCTCCACCGATGCGTCCACGCGCTGGTCAAGCGCGGCCGCACCCGCCAGTTGGATGGCGTCGAACAGCCCCGAGTCGACGTTTGACTTCAGGCGCCAATACGCCGCGATCGCGTCGGCGTTGCCGACGATCGCGGCACAGCGCCAGCCGGTCATGTTGTAACCCTTGGACCACGAGAAGACCTCCACGCCGGTCTCCTTGGCGCCCGGCGTAGCCAGAAACGAGGGCGCGAGGTAGCCGTCGTAGGTCGTCTCGCTGTAGGCGTTGTCGTGCACGGCCAGGATCCCGTGCCGCTGCGCGAGCTCGACCGCACGGCCGAAGAACCCGTCGGGCACCGTGGCGCCGGTCGGGTTGTTCGGGTAGTTGAAGAACATCAGGCGCGCGCGTCTCAGCGTCGCCTCCGGGATCGCGTCGAGGTCGGGCACAAAGCCGAGCTCAGGTTCGAGCGGCATCAGCACCGGCTCGCCACCAACGAGTGTCGGACCGCCGGTGTAGACGGGATAGCCCGGGTCGCTTGCCAGGGCCACGTCACCTGGATCTAGGAACGCGAGGTTGAGGTTGAAGATGCACTCCTTGGCGCCGATCGCCGGCATCACCTCCGTCTCGGGGTCGAGCTGCACGCCGAAGCGCCGCTCGTAGAAGGCGGCGACCGCCTCTCTGAACTCGCGTCGGCCACGGTTGGTCGGGTAGCGGTGCGTGCCGGGGTCGGCCACCGCCGCCTGCGCAGCCGCGACGATCGCGGGGTAGGTGGGCGTGTCGGGATCACCGATGCCGAGGCTGATGACGTCGACGCCGGCAGCGCGCTGCTCCTCGATCTTGCGCTCTAGCTCGGCAAACAGGTAGGGCGGAATCAGCTCGAGGCGTCTACTCGGGCGCAACTGATCCCTCCAGCGCCTCGAGCTCGGCGACGAACTCGTCAGCGAGCGTGCCGCTCATCACCGGCAGCGCCCAGCCGGTCAACTCGATCCGCAGATCATCGCCGACAGCGACCTGCAGCTCACCGCCGTCAAGCGCGACTGTCACCGGCGGGCTGCCGCCCCTCAGCACGTGACTCACCGCTGCGCCGATGGCGCCGGTGCCGCTGGCGTGGGTCTCGCCGACGCCTCGCTCGAAGATGCGCGCCCTGAGCTTCCCGTTACGGCCCACCGCGTACCAGGACACGTTCGTGCGATTGGGAAAGAGCGCGTGGCGTTCGATCTGCGGACCGACCGCGGCAAGGTCGATGCCCGCCAGCTCAGCCTCGTCGGCGACGGCGATCGAGCACTGCGGGTTGCCCACCTGGACGTGTTGGAAGGACCACGCGCGGCCGCCGGCGGTGAGCTCGCCGCGCCCGTCCGGCGGTCCGCTCGGATAGTCGTCGCTGACGAGCCGCGCCGGGCCCATGTCAACCGTACATGTGGTGGGCGAGGTCACCTGCGCCCGCAACACGCCGGCCTGGGTGCCGATCGCGAAGCTGCTCTGCTCGGTCCATCCGCGGCGGCGCAGGTAGAGGATCGCCTCGCGGGCGCCGTTGCCGGACACGCCGGCCTCGGAACCATCGGGGTTGAAGATCCGCAGCTCCGCGACCAGCTCCGCGCTGCGGGGCCTGGCCAGGAGCACGATGCCGTCCGAGCCGATCCCGGTGTGGTCGGCGCACAGGCGGCGCACGCGTGCCGGGGTCAGCGCAAACGTCAGATCGCTTGCCTCGATGATCAGGTAGTCATTGCCGAGCGCCTGCCACTTCTGGAAGTTCACCGCCTGGAGGCTAGATGATCGCGACGGTGCGCGCTCGTGACGGCCTGCGGCCGCCAGGCAGCGCGCGCGGGTCAGCCGGAAAGCCAGCGCGCTGCTATCTCGTCGGCGACCTGCTCGCTGCTTCTGCCACCCACGTCCACGGCGATCAGTCCGGGCAGCTTGCGCATCCAGGTGAGCTGCCGCCGCACGTAGTTGCGGGTACGGCGCTTCATCGCCTCAACGTCGCCGGCCAGCAGCTCCTCGAATCCGAGCGCCTGCCGCGCCGTTGCGCTCGCTCCGGCGGCGTTGGCAGTCCGCACCTCGTGCTCGACGCCGGCTGCCAGCATCGCCTCGACGCGCGCGTCGACGCTCGCGTACAGCTGTTCACGGTCAGCCACCAGCCCAACCAGAAGCGTGGGATGGCGTGTCGTCTCGGTCCACAGTTCGGAGTCGGAGCCAGAGGGCATGAGCGCCCCTGAACGGTGGAGCTCGAGCGCTCGGACGACACGGTGGCTGTCGGTCGCGGCAATCTGCTGCGCGGCCCACGGCGCGGCCCGGCCAAGGCGCGCGTGCAGCGCCTCGGGCCCAAGCCTGGCGAGCTCGTCCAGCAGGCTCTGCCTGACCTCAGGGTCGGGTGGCGGTCGAAAGCTCAGGTCGGCCAGGGCCGCACGCAGGTAGAGACCCGTCCCGCCAACGACGATCGGCAGACGGCCCTCCCGCAGGAGACCGTCGATCTCGTTGTGTGCGAGCTCCGCGTACTGAGCGGCGCTGAAGCTCGCGTCGATCGGCAGGAACGAGACCAGTCGGTGCTCCAGCCGCGCCTGCTGCTCCGGCGTGGCGACGCCCGTGAGCACCGAGAGCCCTCGGTAGACCTGGAGGGCGTCAGCCGAGACCGCCACCGCTCGCTGGCCGTGGGGACGCAGCGCGTCGGCCAGCGACACGGCCACCGCGGTCTTGCCGACCGCCGTCGGCCCCACCAGCGCGATGACTCTTTGGAGGGGCATCAGCACGCAGTATCGTGCCTCCCATGGGCCACGGCGGCGCCGGGAGCGGCAGATGAGGCTGGCGGGCAGCAACGTGCTGCTGACGGGCGCCACGGGCGGCATCGGCCGCGTGCTGGCTGGGGCGCTCGGCCGGAGTGGCGCGCACCTGGTTCTGAGCGGCCGGCGCGCGGACGTGCTGCAATCACTCGGGGACACGCTCGGGGTACGGACGATCGCCGCGGATCTGTCGGTGGCGGCGGAGGTTCAGCAGCTTGCCCGGCAAGCCGGCGAGATCGACATCCTCGTTGCGAACGCTGCACTGCCGGCTTCCGGGCATCTGCTGGAGCTGAGCCAGGCCGAAATCGACGTGATGCTCGCCGTCGACCTGCGGGCGCCGATAGCGCTGGTGCGCGAGCTCGCGCCGGGGATGGTCGCGCGCGGGCGCGGTCACATCGTGCTCATCTCGTCGCTCGCGGGCAAGGCCGCAACCCCGGCGTCCTCGATCTACAGCGCGGCGAAGTTCGGCCTGCGAGGGTTCGCTCACGCCGCCAGGGCGGACCTGCGCACAGGCGGCGTAGGCGTGTCGGTCGTGCTGCCGGGCTTCGTCCGTGACGTCGGCATGTTCGCCGACACCGGTCTGGAGCTGCCGCGCGGCGTCGGCACGAGCTCGCCCGAGCAGGTCGCCGCGGCGGTCATCTCGGCGGTCGAGCACAACCGTGCCGAGGTGAGCGTCGCCCCGCTCGCAGTCCGGCTGGGCGCCGGGCTGGCTGCGGTTGCGCCGTCGCTGGCCGCGCTCGGCCAGCGGGCGTTCGGGGCGGGCGCGTTGGCCGACCGCGTATCCGCAGCCCAGGCCGGCAAGCGCCCCCCCGCCGGGTGATCGGGTCGGCTGCCGGCTCGGATCAGCTGCGTGGCGCTCCGGCGTCGCTCCTGGCGTGCTTGCCGGTGACGCCCACCAGCGCCGCGATGATCTCATCCGCGAGACGCGCCCCGTCAGTGTGACGCTCAGGGGTGGCCTGGACCCTCACCACGACCGTGTCCCCAGAGATCTCCTCGAGCAGGACGCTCGGCGCTTTGCGGGTCGGCGTGGCGACGTTGGCGTCGAGGATCGCCTGGACGTGACTCGGGCGTATGCTCGAGGCGAGGGTCACCTTCACGTCAACGGAATCTGGCTCGCGCAGCGGGAGGATCGCAGCCGAGAGCACCAGCGTATTGGGAACCATGACGCGCTCGTCGCCGCGCGTCAGGGTCGTGTAGAGCAGCCCGAGCGAGGCAACCACCCCGTCCACGCCGCCGGCCAGCTGGCCGGCCTGCAGCTTGACCCGCTCGCCGAGCCGGAACGGCCTGGCGCTGAGCAAGACCATTCCGGCAAAGAGGTTGCCGAGCGGCTGCTGGGCGGCGATGCCGAGCACCACCGCCGTGAACGCGCCACCGACCGCAAGCGCCTGCAGCGAGATCCCACCCACCGCCAGCGCGGCCAGCACCGTGGCAACCACCGAGAGCAGCCGGATCAGGAATTCAACCGTGCCGGCGGTGGCCGGGTCCATCCGCCGGAAGACGACCGGGGAGGCCCGTGCCAGATCCCTCGAGATCAGCCAGCCGACCGTCAGGACGAGGAAAACCGCCACGACCTTGACGATCGTCAGTCCCAGGTAGATGCCGTTCAGGTGCCCGTCGCGTCCGGCCCAGTCGCGACCCATGATCACCAGGACGAGCGCCGCCACCTCGAGCGGCAGCCGTCCCAGGGCACGGCGGATCACCTGCCGGTTGAGCTCCAGTTCCAAGCCAACCGCCGCCCAGGCGTCGCTGCGGGTCTCGAACATCCGGCTGTTGACCTTCCGGCGCGAGCGCGGCACGGAAGTCAGCCCCTAGTGGGCCGCACGAGCGACGAGCGACATCGCACCTGTGAGCGTCTGGCTGCTGGCGCCGCTGATCTCAACATCGACGTAATCGCCCGGCTCGCCCAGCCCGTCGAAGTTGACCACCTTGTTGTGGCGCGTGCGGCCGCGTAGCCGTGCGGGGTCCGTGCGCGACGGTCCTTCGATCAGGACCTCCAGCGAGCGCCCCACGAATCGCTGGGCGCGCTCCGCTGCGCGCCGTTGCACCACGTCCACGAGGCGCTCCAGGCGCTGCACCTTGACCTCGTGCGCAACCTGCTCGCCGAGTGTTGCCGCCTCGGTTCCGCGACGCGGCGAGTAGAGGAACGTGAACGCGCCGTCGTAGCCCACCGCATCCACCAGCGAGAGTGTCTGCTCGAACTCGGCTTCGGTCTCGCCGGGAAAGCCGACGATGATGTCCGTGGTGAGCGCGCAGTCGGGCAGTTGCTCGCGGATCAAAGCGACGCGGTCCAGGTAGCGCTCACGCGTGTATGTCCGGCGCATCCGCTTGAGCACGGTGCTCGCCCCGGATTGCAGCGGCAGGTGAATGTGCTCGCATAGCGCCGGCAGCTCGACGTGTGCGCGGATCACATCCTCGCGCATGTCCTTGGGATGCGGGCTCGTGTAGCGGATCCGACGGACGCCCTCAACGGCATCGACGCGGGCCAGCAGGTCGGCGAACGAAGTGCGCCTGCCGGGTGGTAGATCGCGGCCGTAGGAGTTCACGTTCTGCCCGAGCAGGGTCACCTCGCTCACGCCGTCCGCCACCTGCCGCCGGACCTCGGTGAGCAGCGTTTCGGGGTCGCGGCTGACCTCCCGCCCACGTGTCGATGGCACGATGCAGTAGGAGCAGACACAGTTGCAGCCGACGCTGACCTGCAGCCAGCCCTGGTGCGGGCGGGCGCGCCGGGGCGGCAGGTCGCCCGTGAACGACTCGAACTCGAAGAATCCCTGGGCGCTCAGAGATTCGCTGGTCAGGAACTCTGCGAGCTTGTGCACCTGGCCTGGCCCGAAGGCCACGTCCACATACGGGAACCGCTCAAAGACCTCGTGCTTCACCGACTGTGCCCAACAGCCCCCGACGCCGATCACCGTGCCCTGCGCCCGCCGCTTGAGCGCCGCCGCCTCCTGGAGATGCGCGATGAAGCGCTCGTCGGCCCGCTCGCGGATGGAGCACGTGTTGAACAGGATGAGGTCCGCCTCGCCGCGCTGGTCCGCCTCGACGTAACCGAGCGCCTCCAGCATCCCCTTGACGCGTTCGGAGTCGTGTTCGTTCATCTGGCAGCCGAACGTGGTCAGGTGGTATGCGTGGCGCCGCATCGCGCCCAAGAGTAGCCCCTGCTGCCGTTGGGCCACGGACCACGGCTATCTTGCGTAGTCCACCGCGCGCGACTCGCGGATGACCGTGACCTTGATCTGGCCCGGGTACTCCAGCTGCTTCTCGATCTCCCGCGCGATCTCATACGAGATCAGCGTCGCGCCCGCGTCGTCAACCGCCTCGGGGGCCACAATCACCCTGATCTCACGCCCGGCCTGCATCGCATACACCTTGTCCACTCCCGGGTGGCGCTTGGCGATCTCCTCCAGATCACGTAACCGCTTCACGTACAACTCGAGCGACTCGCCGCGGGCGCCGGGCCTGGCGCCCGAGAGCGCATCAGCCGCCTGCACGATGACCGCCTCGACCGTCTGCGGCTCAACCTCGTTGTGGTGCGCCTCCATCGCGTGCGCGACCGCCTCCGTCTCGCCGTACTTGCGCGCCAGCTCGCCGCCGACGAGTGCGTGTGGTCCTTCGACCTCGTGCGTCACAGCCTTGCCGATGTCGTGCAGCAGCGCCGCCCTGCGGGCGGTCTTGGGGCTTGCGCCCAGCTCGGAGGCCATCATCCCCGCCAGCTGCGCCACCTCCACCGAGTGCGAGAGCACGTTCTGGCCGTAGCTGGTGCGGAACTTCAGACGACCCAGGTAGCGAACCAGCTCAGGGTGCAGCCCCTGCACGTCGGCCTCGAAGGCGCCCTCCTCGCCGGCCTCCTGGATGTGCGTCTCCAGCTCTGACTTGACCTGGAAGTAGACCTCCTCGATCCGCGCCGGGTGAATCCGGCCGTCCTGCAGGAGCCGTTCAAGGGTGAGCCTGGCCACCTCACGGCGAACTCCGTCGAAGCCCGACAGGACGACCGCGCCAGGCGTGTCGTCGATTATGAAGTCCACGCCCGTCAGCATCTCGAGCACCCGGATGTTGCGGCCCTCGCGCCCGATGATCCGGCCCTTCATGTCGTCGGAGGTGAGCTGCACCACCGACACGGTGGTCTCAGCCGCATGCCCGGCGGCGAGCCGCTGCATGACCACAGCCAGGATGTTGCGCACGCGCCGGTCCGCGTCGCGCCTGGTCTCGTCCTCGATCTCACGCACGCGCCGTGCCGCCTGTTTGCGCGCCTCGTCTTCGATCTGGGCTATCAGCATCTCCCTGGCCCGCGTCGCCGATAGGCCCGCGATCCGCTCCAGCTCGCCGACCAACGACGCCTGTTGACGCTCGACGGTCGCGAGGCGCTCCGCCAGGTCGCCCTCCGCCTCGCGTAGTCGCGCCTCGCGTGTGCGCAGGTCCCGGGCGTACTCAGCGCCGCCGCCGTTGCTGCCGGCCGGTGGCGACGGTGGCGCGCTCGCCTGCTCGCCGGCCGCGCCACCCATCCCGGGTGGATTCGACGCTCTACGACGAGCCGTTCCAGCCATCTGTGCGTAAACCGCCGCTGCCACAACCACGCTTACGGCTATGAGCCCTGCGGCCACGATGATGTCCATGGTCGTTCCTCTCAGAGCGTCCGCGGGTGTCTGGCCCGCGGCCCCTCAGTCTCGTCTCGTATCAGGAGCGACCGACCGGCGTGACTCGCCTTCGTACGGGTTCGGCGTCGAGGTCAGGCTGCGCGTCCATCTCGTGTCTCGGGTTCAACACCGGGCGTTCCCCGCCCGTCGTTCGCTGAAGGCGATGCTACCGCGCCCGAGCCTGCTCCCCGCCGTCTCGCGGGTCCCGGCGCGCTACGGCCCCCGCCCCAGCCACTGCCTCACCGCATCGGCGGCCGTCTCGCTGCCGTAGCCTTTGCGCAGCAGAACACCGAAGGCGCGCTCCCGGTCACGCGGCTCACGCGGACCCTTCGGAAAGCGATCCTCCAACAGCCCGGCGGCACGCTCTAACTCATCCCCGCCAGCAGCGTTGCTGGACAGCAGTGCAGCATCGATCAGCTCGCGTTCGACGCCCCGCTCTCTGAGCGTACGGGCGATCCGCTCGCGGCCCCAGGAGTCGAGCGCACGCCTGTCCTGGGCGAACAGGCGTGCGTAACGCGCATCATCCAGGTAGCCGAGGCTGATGAGCTCCGCCATGACGCTCTCGACCTCGGCGTCGGGAAGCTCTGCGCGGGCTAGGCGTTCACGCACCTCGCTGACAGTACGCTCGCGCCTGTTGATGAACGCATACGCGATCGCGGCCCCGCGGCCAGCGGGCGCCGTGGCGCCGACATCATCTTCCACAGCTCGACCAGTCTGCCGGTCCCGCGGTCCAGAGACAGAACGCTCAAGCGGCCTCGTCGACCTCGTCGTCCAACTCCGGTGGTTCGCCGTCGTGCTCGATCGGCTTGACCAGGTCTCTGCCGATGCCCAACGCCGAGTAGATCTTTACCTCGATCTCCTTTGCGAGGTCGGGATGTTCGTCCAGGTAAGCCTTGGCGTTGCCGCGCCCCTGTCCAAGGCGTTCATCCCCGTATGAGAAGAACGAGCCAGACTTGGTCACTATGTTGTGCTCGATCCCGTAGTCCAGCAGGCAGCCGGAGGTTGATATTCCCTTCCCGAACTCGATATCGAACTCGGCCTGCTTGAACGGAGCCGCGACCTTGTTTTTTACGACCTTCACCCGCACCCGGTTGCCAACCGCCTCGGTACCGTCCTTGAGCGTCTCGATCCGGCGAATGTCGAGCCGTTGGGAGGCGTAGAACTTCAGCGCGCGACCGCCGGGCTGGGTCTCGGGAGAGCCGAACATGACCCCAACCTTCTCGCGGATCTGGTTTGTGAAGACACACAGCGTCTGCGTCCGGTTGAGCGTACCCGTCAGCTTGCGCATCGCCTGCGACATCATGCGTGCTTGAACTCCGACCGTCTGGTCGCCCATCTGGCCCTCGAGCTCGGCGCGTGGCGTCAGCGCCGCCACCGAGTCGACGGCGATCACGTCGACGGCACCGGACCGGATCAGCATGTCGACGACCTCCAGTGCCTGCTCGCCGTAATCGGGCTGAGAGACGAGCAGTTCATCGATGTCGACCCCGATCTGCTGCGCGTACAGGGGATCCATCGCGTGCTCGGCATCGATGAAGGCGCAGACGCCACCCAACCTCTGCGCCTCGGCCAAGATGTGGTACACGAGCGTGGTCTTGCCGGATGACTCAGGCCCGAAGATCTCGATTATCCGGCCGCGCGGGACGCCACCGATCCCGAGCGCGATATCAAGCGACAGGGCTCCGGTGGGGATCGCGTCGACCGCGACCCGTGCCCCCGGGTCGCCCATCCTCATCACCGTACCTTTGCCGAACTGCCGCTCGATCTGCGTCAGCGCCCCGGCGAGCGCCGCTTGGCGCTTGGCATCGGACTTCGCGTCCGCTGGCGCGCCGACCAGCTTGGCGCCCGCCCTGTCGTTCTCACTCATGCTCGTCTGGCTCCTTGTCCTCATACCGTGCGGCCACTGAAGTTACGACCCGCACCGGACGGAACCACAGAACACCCGTTCGCACAAGACCGGCCTGTGGCGGATGTGTGCCATGTCTGCGCCAATCACGTCACACGCGTCGGCCAGGCAGGAGCCTCTGCGGATAACCGCAGCCGATCTCCAGCCATCGCGGCTGCCAGTCCCCGTCAGTCGCGCTCACCGTGCAGCAGGGCAGCGATGAGATGCATGGCCACCGTCGTCGAACGGTCGCGCACGGCTGCGCGGCCACCGGCGAGGCGCTCCGTCCGGATCAGCGAACGCAACCCCCCAAGGCTGGAGACGGCACCCTGCACCACCGCGAAGCAGACCATGCCCACGGGCTTATCGACGGTGCCGCCAGCTGGCCCGGCGACCCCCGTGATGCCCACCCCAACGGTGCACTCGAAGCGCTCACGCGCGCCGCGGGCCATGGCAAGAGCCACTTCCGGGGAGACCGCGCCGTGCTGGGCGATCAGCCCCGAGTCCACCCCCAGCACGGCCGCTTTGGCCGCGTTGCTGTAGACCACGGCACCGCCGACCAGGTATGCCGACGCTCCGGGACGCTCGGTCAGGCGTGCGGCCAGCAGGCCGCCTGTGCAGGACTCGGCCGCCGCGATCGTCTCACCGCCGGCCAGCAGAAGTGAAGCGACCTGCTCGTCGATCGTCCTGCCATCCCGCGAGAACAGCCGCGCGCCATGGCGCGCGGCCAGAAACGCGAGCAGCGTGTCGTAGTCGGCCTGCGCTCCCGGCTCGAAGCGCGTGGAGACCTCGATCTCGCCGCGCCGCAGGCAGGTCGTTATCTCGAGCGCATCCAGCGAGAGCCCGGCCTGCGCTGCGGACCGCAGGGTGGCAGCGATCTCAGCCTCGGGGAGACCGTAGAGACGCACGATCTCACGCCGGTACACGGTCGCGCCGCTGATCGCCGCCTTGAACGCCGCGGTGCCCACCGCCTCGCCCCACATCGGCTGGAGCTCGCTCGGCGGACCGGGCAGGACGACCACGGTCGGCCCGCCGGCGCCGTCTGCGGGGGGCACAACCAGACCCGGAGCCGTTCCCCGCGGGCTGAGCACCGTCGCCCCCTCGGGAACCATCGCCTGCTTGCGAGTCGCCAGGCGCAACGCCTCCCGATCGGCTTCGGGCCAGCGCTCTGAGACCGACGCCGTGATCTGTTCGATCCGCGACTCGAGCGAAGCGTCCAGCAGCAGCTCGCGTCCAGCGAAGCTCGCAACCACCGCGGCGGTCAGATCATCGGCGGTGGGGCCCAGGCCGCCGCTGGTAACGATCAGCGCCAATCCCGAGGCGGCCATCTGCGCGAGTGCGTCGAGCAGATCCGCCGGACGGTCGCCCACCACCACGATCCGAGCCAGGTCGACCCCCAGCTCACGTAGCCGCTCAGACAGCCAAGGCCCGTTGCGGTCGCTGATGATGCCGGTCAGCACCTCGGTGCCGGTCACCAGCACACCGGCTCTGACAACGGGCCTAGACCCCGACACGGCGCCCCGAATCGCCCGAGCCGACTCTCACCCGCAGGTGAACGTGGACGGTGCCGGCTTCACGCCCGTGGGCGTGATCTCGAGGTTGGTCACCTGACCGCCGGTGACCGCGTAGGGCTTGCCGTTCGCGGTCAGCGTCACGCTCGTGTTACCGAGCGTCACCAGCAGTGTGCTGCTGCGCAGCTGCGGGATCGTCTGACCGGGGTAGTAGTCGACCGCGGGCATCAGCGGAGTGCCGGACTGGCCTTCCGCGCAGATCCACACCTTGGCCGTGGGCACGATCGTCAGCGTGGCCTCCGCCGAATTGGTCGTGCTCGCGCCGGCGCCGTTGGTGGTAGTGCTCGAACCCGTCGTGGCTGTCGCGCCCGGCCCGGTCGCCGTCGTGCTCGACCCCGTCGTCGTGCTGCCCGCACCGGTGCCGGTCGTGGTCGAGCCGGCCCCGGTGGTCGTCTTTCGCCTGGCGCCCTTTGCCGGGGTGGTGTCTGTCCCGGTGCTCGACCCACCGGAGCGACCGCGGCGCTTGCCGCCGGTGCCGCCGTTCTTTCCGGCGCCGCCACCGCCGCCCGTGGCGGGTGCGATCGGGTTCCCCGCCGGAGCAGGGCTCCTGCCATGGCTGCCGATGACATAGAGCGCGGCGACGATCACGACAAGCGCGGCGACGATCACGCTGCGCGGCGAGAACAGCATGGCGGCCAGCGCGCTCGGCGGCGTCGATCGCCGCTCCCGCTCGCGCACATTGCTTGTCATCGCCCTCACGTCGTGGTCGCTCGGCCGCTCGTAGCGGCGCTTGAACTCATCGACGATCAGCCGGCTGTCCAGACCGAGAAAGTCTCCGTAGGTCTTCAGGAAGCTCTTGACATACACCGGACCGGGGAGCAGATCCCACTCCTCGTTCTCGAGCGCACGCAGATACTTGGCACGGATCTTCGTGCCGACCTCAACCTCACTGATGTCGATGCGTGCGCGCATGCGCGCTTCACGCAGGGTCGAGCCGATCTCAGCCATAGCAGCAAGCGTACGACGCTAAGCGCCAGTTGGCCACCAGCGGCAGCCGATGCCCAGACCTGGTGGGCGAGATCATAGCTCAGCGAATCTGAGCTATCCAGTCGCGTCCGTGCCCGCCGGCGCCTGCGACGGATCGTGCTCGCCGTCGTGCGGGTCTGTGAAGGCCGCCTCGGCCTCAGTCTGGCGCTCACGCTCGACGACGCGTGCGCCGCCACGCCCCTGTCCCCCACCATCTGCAAGCGCGACCAGGATCCGTGGCACGTCGGCCTCGCTGATCAGAACCTGTCGCGGCTTGGAGCCCTCGTAGCCGGAGATGATCCCGCGCCGCTCGAGCATGTCGATCAGCCGTCCAGCGCGCGTGTAGCCGAGCCGCAGCCGTCGCTGGAGCATCGACGTGGACGCCGTGCCCATCGATGCGACCAGGCTGATCGCCTCCTCCAGCAGCGGGTCCTCGTCGGGGTCGAAGCCGTCGTCCGGCCCCGAGCCCGCGCTCTCCTCCTCGTTCGGCTCAACCTCCTCGAGCAGCTCCTCCCGCAGCTCCGGCTCGCCCTGACGCCGCCAGGCCTCGGTCAGCTCGGCGATCTGCTCTTCGTCGATGTAGGCACCCTGAATGCGCTGCAGCTTGTTGGTGCCAACCGGCGAGAACAGCATGTCGCCCTGACCGAGCAGCGACTCGGCGCCGTTCTGGTCGAGGATCACGCGCGAGTCGGTCTGGCTCGAGACGGCGAACGCGATCCGCGAGGGGACGTTGGCCTTGATCATCCCGGTGATCACGTCCACGCGCGGCGACTGCGTCGCCAGCACCAGGTGGATGCCGACCGCACGCGCCTTCTGGGCCAGGCGGATGATCGAGTCCTCGACGTCGGCAGGGGCGACCATCATCAGGTCGGCAAGCTCGTCGATCACGCACAGGATGTATGGCAGGGCGGGCTGGCCACGCCCCTCCAGCACCCGGTTGAGCTCGGGCAGCGAGCGCGTGCGCGCAAGCGACATCGTCCCGTAGCGCTGCTCCATCTCGCGCACCAGGTTCTGGAGCGCGTTGGCGGCCATCTTCGGGTTGGTGATGACCGGCGTCAGGAGGTGCGGAATCGACTCGTAGTGATTGAGCTCCACCTGCTTGGGGTCGACCAGCACCAATCGCACCTCGTGCGGAGTGGCGCGCAGCAGCACCGAGGAGAGCATCGCGTTCACACAGGCGGACTTGCCCGCCCCGGTGGTCCCGGCAACCAGCAGGTGCGGCATCTTCGCGAGGTCCGCGCCCACCGGTCGCCCGCCGATGTCCTTGCCGAGCCAGACCGTGAGTGGCGACCAGTCGGCCGGCGGCTCCTGGAAGACGTCACCGAGGTGCACGATCCGACGGCGCTGGTTTGGCACCTCCACGCCGACCGCCGTCTTACCGGGAATCGGCGCGAGGATGCGGATGTCGATCGCCGCGAGCGCGTAGGCGAGGTCATCCTTGAGACCTGCCACCTTTGACATCTTGGTGCCGGGAGCGAGGCGGATCTCGTAGCGCGTGATGTGCGGGCCGCTCACCTGCCCCACCACCTTCGCCTCGATCCCGAAGTGGCCGAGCGCCTCGACCAGCGCCTTGGCAGTCTGCGCCTGACCGGTCGTGTCGGGCTTTGCCGCCTCGCCGGTCGAGCGCACGAGAAAGCGTGCCGGCGGCACGCGCCAGATGAAGCCGGGGTCGTCTGTGACCGAGGCGCGGTAGCGCCCCGCCGGGGTCAGCTCGCTGGCGTCGACGGCGCGCGCCGGCCCCGCCGGCCGGGCGCCTGGCTCGTCCTCATCAGCCGCGTCCGCTCCGGGCTCATAGTTGATCGCATCCATCTCGCCGGTCTCGCTGTCGCTCTGGTCGAAGCGCACGAACTCGTCGAATTCGCGTGGGGCCAGCGGTTCGAGCTCGGCGGCGGCGTCGCCGCCGACGCTGAAGCTGCGCTGGCCGTCAGGGTCCTCGTAGATCCCGAGCGTCGCCCCCGCGCCGCCCGTCGCGCGCACCACCAGATCGTGCTGTGTGTCCTCGGGAACGACCAGCGGCGGCTCGACGTCACCGTCGCCATGCCCGCCGTGGCGCATCCGCTCCGCGCGAAGCTCAGCCCTGCGCGTGGCGCTGTGAATCCCCGAGCCGCGGTGCAGCGCCAGCGCATGCCGGTGACTCCAGTTCAGCGCCGAGGCGAACGTGGCGCCGCTCAGCAGGATCACACCGGCGAGCAGCAGGAACACGGCGAGGATGTCCGCGCCCGCGCCGGAGAGCAGGTGCGCGGCGACGTAGTACTCAACCCCGCCCAGCAGCCCACCGCGCGGCTGCACGACAGACGCGGCCCAGGACCCCCGCGTCGGCGTCGCACCCGGCCCGAACAGGCCCGCGGCGAACGCGAGCGCCAGCGCCGCCAGCAGCAACAGCGAGCCGCTGCGCAGTGGTCGCGAGGCGGGCGCAAGCTCGATGTCGCGGGCGAGCACCCGCAGGCCACCCAGCACCAAGCCGATCGGAGCCAGATAGGCAAGCCGCCCGCCGAGCAGCTCGAGCAAGTTCATCACTCCGTGCCCGAGCGAGCCCCCCGCCCAGACGCCGTAGGCCACCCCACCCAGGAAGATGCCCACCGCCACCAGCGCCAACGCCAGCACGTCGATCTGCGCCGGCTCGAGGTCACGCAGCCGCCGCAGCGCGGGGCGGCTGGCGACCAGCGAACGCCGCGCGCGCGTCGGCGGGGCGCTTCTCCTCCCGCTGCTGGCCCGCTGGCCAGCAGCGGACCTACCGCGCTTGGCGGGCTGCTTGCTGTTGCGCTTGGCGGTGCGGGCGGCAGCCATGGTCCGAACAGGCTCTAATTCGCGCTCGGGCGCACAACCCCTGCCTGCGACACTCTGGCGATGGCGACCGGCGTGGCGATCCTGGCGGGCGGCGCGGGCAGCCGTATCGGTGGCGACAAGGCACTCGTCGAGCTGGCCGGCCGGCCGCTGATCGCCTACCCGCTGGAGGCCGCGGCCGGCGCGGGCCTGCAGGCCGTGGTGGTCGCCAAGCGCGGCACGCGCCTGCCTGCGCTGCGCGTGCCGGTACTGCTCGAGCCTGACCTGCCGCTGCATCCCCTGCTCGGCGTCGTCACCGCGCTCGCCTCCTTCGCGACGGTGATCGCGCTCCCCTGCGACATGCCCTTCGTCGACGGCCCCGCGCTGACGGCGCTGGCGGCGATGCCGGCGCAGCTCGCGACGCTGCTCCCCGGCGAGCCGTTCCCCTCGCTGTACCGGCGCGCAGCCCTGCCGGCCCTGCGCGCGGCCCTGCGAGACGGCCGCTCGTTGCGCGCGCTGCACGCGCGGTCTGCGCACGCGCGGACCGCGGGCGATCCGCTGCTCACCTTCAGCGTGAACACGCGGGCGGACCTGGCGCTCGCGCTGGCGCGGCTCAGGCCGCGTTGACCCGCTCGGCGGCGGCGAGCAGTGCGTCAGCGGAGGCACCCGCGCAGCCCGCCACCCAGCAGGCCAGTGGGGCCGCCGTCCGCTCGGAGCTGTGCGCGGCGACACCCGCCAGCGCCAGCAGCTGCTCGACCTGCTCCGGCGTGGGCGGCGCCACCCCGAGCTGCGCCGCGAACGCGGCGATCCATGCGTCTCGTTCCATGGGCGGAGCATACCCGTGCGCGACTACAATCACCTTGGGTCCGGTTCGTAGCTCGCCATGTCCACCACAGAAGCCCCGCAGACACTCGAGCGGCCAGACCCGCGCAGGCGTGAGCGCTCATCCGTGGTGGAGGGCGAGATCACGGCAACCGTGCGCTTGGTCAGGCTGCTGATCACCGGCCTGATCCTCGCCGCCGTGGTGGCCGGGATCGTCCGAGGGTTCACCACACCGGCGAGCGGCAGGGCCGCGATTCTCGACGGCCTCTACGTGACCGAGGCCTCGCTGGCTGCGATCCTGATCCTGCTCGGCAGCCTCGTCGAGGGCTTTGGCTTCGGGCTGTCACTCGGCACGCAGTGGCCCTACACGCGCAACATCCTAGTGCTGCTGATCGAGGGCGACCCGGAGGCGGCGCACCGGATCGTGGCGACGCTGGTGGGCATCATCGCCGTGGCGCTGGTCGTGCTCGCGCCGGGCTCCGCCACGATCAGCGGACTGGTGCTGATCGTCCTCACGGCGCTGCTCGGGATCGGCACCCTGCACGTGCTCGCCGGCCGGCTGCCGTCGGTGGTGCACGGCGTGCACGGTCTGCTGGCCTACGGAGTGTTCCTCTGCTACCTGAGCGTGCTGCTGATCTCAGGCGTCCACTTCTGGTCGTTTCTGGGCAGCACGGTGCCGCTGCACGCGCTGCTCCTGACGATCTTCCTCGGTGGCATGACGACCGGCCAGCGTGGCTTCGGCAAGGCGATCGGCGCCTTTGACTGGCCGCGCAGCTCACCACAGGCGGTGATGATCATCCACCTGCTGTCGGCGCTCGCGGTTGTGGCCACGCTCGCTTCGCTGATGCCGCACTACCCGGTCGCGCTGTACATCGCCGTCGGGCAGATGTGCGTGGGCTTCCTGCTCTTCCAAGCCGTCAACCTGAGGCCCAAGAGCCCCGGGATCCTCGTGGCCCTCCACCAGCTGGTGGCGCTCTCGATCGCGGTGGCGGTCGTGGCGGCCGTCCACTAGGCAGGGTCGCGGCCGCCCGAGCCTCTCCGATCCGGGGCGCGATATGCACGCAGCATCGCCAAACTTCGCCACCGAGATCGCGCCGGGTGAGGTTGCGCCCGGCTCGCTGCGGACGGTCGTGCACGACCACGGCAGCGACACGGTCGCGGTCGAGGAGCCACTCGAGGTACGCGTTGACGGCGAGCCGCTCGCGGTGACGATGCGCACCCCCGGCAACGACGAGGAGCTCGCGCTCGGCTTCCTCTACGGTGAGGGTCTGATCGACGGCCCGCGCGCCGTGGGCCTCACCGACGATCTGGCGAACAACACGGTCGTCGTGGCCGGCCCTCTGAGCCGGCGGCCGTCCACCCGCAACTTCTACACCAGCTCATCGTGCGGGGTGTGTGGCAAGGGCGCGATCGAGGAGGTCACCGTCAGCTGCGACGTGCTGCCGGCGTGGCGCGGCACGCGGCTGGAGCGGGAGCTTCTGGCCGACCTTCCCAACCGCCTGGTGCAGCCCGGCTTCGCCCGCACGGGCGGACTGCACGCCACCGGCCTGTTCGACTCGGGCGGGCGGCTGCTCTGCGTCCGCGAGGACGTTGGCCGGCACAACGCCATGGACAAGGTGATCGGCTGGGCGCTCGCCGCCGGCCTCCTGCCGCTGCGTGAGCGCATCCTCTGCGTCAGCGGCCGGCTCTCGTTCGAGCTGGTGCAGAAGGCCGCCGTCGCCGGCGCGCCGGTGCTGGTGGGCGTGGGCGCTCCGACTTCACTGGCGGTCGAGCTCGCCCGCGACCGCAACCTGACGCTGTGCGGCTTTGCGCGCAGCGGGCACATGAACGTCTACACGGGTGCCGAGCGGCTGAAAGCGTCTGTAAAGACTCTCGAAGAGTCTTGACAGTCCGTCGTGCTCTGGGCTTACCATCTGGAGCGCGATGAGCGTAGCGACCGATTTTGAGCGTCCGGCGCGTGTGCTGGTCGTCGAGGACGACGACGCCATCTCGCAGGTGCTGCAGCGATCGCTGCGCATGGAGGGCTATGACGTGCGCCTGGCCGGCGACGGCTTGGCCGCGCTCGACGAGGCGCACTCGTTTCTGCCGGACCTCGTGATCCTCGACCTCGGGCTGCCCAAGCTCGACGGGCTGGAGGTCGCAAAGACGCTGCGCGAGGCCGACGACGTGCCGATCCTGATGCTGACCGCCAGGGACGCGGTCGAGTCGCGGGTCGAGGGCCTCGACGCCGGCGCCGACGACTATCTGGTCAAGCCGTTTGAGCGCCAGGAGCTGCTGGCACGGCTGCGGGCGCTGCTGCGCCGCCGGCCGCCGCGCGGGCAGGCGTCGATCACCGTCGGCGACCTGCGCCTGAACCCCGACACGCACGAGGTCCTGCGCGGTGAGCGCGCGCTGGATCTGACCCAGCGCGAGTTCGAGCTGCTCGAGTACCTGATGCGCAACGAGCGGATCGTGGTCTCACGCCAGCGGTTGCTCGATGAGGTCTGGGGGTATGACCCGTTTTCGATGACGAACACGATCGAGGTGTTCGTTTCCAATCTGCGGCGTAAATTGGAGGCTGGTGGCGAACCTCGGCTCCTACATACGATCCGCGGCGCGGGCTACGTTCTTCGCGTATAGGCGCGTTCCTGTCCGCTGGCGGTTGAGCGGCGGCTCGGCCGCGCTCACGTTCGTGATCCTGGCCGGCGTCGCCGGCGTCACCGACGTGCTCACCGACCGCCACGTCAGCAACGCCTTCTACCAGCAGCAGCAGGGCAACGCCCAGCAGTTCGCCACCGAGATCCTGCCTCGCACGCTCCCCGGCTCGCCCACCGGCGTCGACTGCAGCGCCGCGATCACGCAGTTCGGGCAGGACACGGCGGCGCAGATCCGCCTCTTCACCCGCTCGGGCAGGCTGCTCTGCTCCTCGCAGCTGAGCGCGAGCCTGGTTCCGGTCAACGCCCCCGGCTTCCGCGCGCCCAGGCACGCCAACGCGAGCTACGTCGAGGGCGGCTTCCACGTCGACACCCAGCTCGTGCAGATAAAGCCGCACGGCCATGCGCTGATGCTCTACGCCGAGCCGCTGTCGAACCTGAACGAGACGATCAGCGGGATCCGCGTCTACCTCACCGGAGGGGTCCTGGTCGGCACGCTGCTCGCGCTGCTGGCGGGGCTGCTGGTCGCCGAGCGCGCGATGCGGCCCGTCGTCGAGCTGACCGAGACCGCCCGCGAGATCGAGCGCACCAGGGACCCGACGCTGCGCATCCCGCAACCGGAGGCAGACGACGAGGTCGCGGACCTGGCGCGCACGCTGGAGTCGATGCTGGGCGCGCTGGATGCCGCCCGCAACGAGAGCGAGACGGCGCTGCGACGCCAGCGCGAGTTCGTCGCCGACGCCTCACACGAGCTGCGCACACCACTCACGAGCGTGCTCGCCAACCTCGAGCTGCTCGCCGACGAGCTGGACGGTGAGCAGGCGGACTCGGCCAAGTCGGCGCTGCGCTCGACCAGGCGGATGCGTCGGCTCGTGGCCGACCTGCTGCTGCTCGCCCGCGCCGATGTGGGCCGCCAGCAGCCACGACGCCTAACCGATCTCGCCGCGCACCTTACCGACGCCGCCGCCGAGCTCGGGCCGGGCACCGACGACCACGAGATCACGATCGACCCCAAACCCGCGCCTGTGGACGGCCTCGGTGACGACCTGCACCGGCTGATCCTGAACCTGCTGGAGAATGCGCGCAGCCACACGCCACCAGGGACGCGCATCACGGCGTCGAGCGGCGTCCGCGACGGGCATCCGTTCCTGGTCGTCGAGGATGACGGCCCCGGCATCGATCCGCGGCTGCAGCGGCGCGTCTTTGAGCGCTTCGTCCGCGGCGGTGGCGACACCGGCTCGCGCGGCACGGGCCTCGGCCTGGCGATCGTGGATGCCGTTGCGAGCGCTCACGGTGCCAGCGTGCGCATGACCTCGCTGCCGGAGCTGCACGGCACGCGCTTCGAGGTCATCTTTCCCGTCAGCGCCACCGGTGAGGTTGACGCGGCGTTGCCCGCGACGGCCGAGTTCGAGGTGGCTCAGACCTCGACCACAACCGGCAGGACCATCGGGCGCCGCCGCAACCGGTCGTAGACCAGCGCCGCCAGATCGTCGTGCAGCTCCTCCTGGAGCAGGTCGACCTCGTGGATCCCGTCCGCGTGCGCGCGCGCCAGCGATCGCTCCACCTCGTCGCGGATCTCCTGGCGCAGCCCCTCGGCGGCCTCGACGAAGGGCACGCCACGGAAGATCACCTCGGTGTCTGCCACCGGAGCGCCCTGATCCTCGGAGATCGTGGCCACCACGATGAAGATGCCGTCAGCCGACAGCATCCGGCGATCGCGCAGCGCCACGTCGGCGGGATCGCCGATGTCGACGCCGTCCACGAAGATCATGCCCGACTGCTCCGGCGAGCCGAAGCGGGCGCCGTGTTCATCGATCTCGAGCGGCAGGCCGTTGTTGCCGCGGAAGATCCGCTCCGCATCGATGCCGACCGCCTCCGCCAGCTGGGCGTGCAGATGGATGCGCTTGTGGTCGCCGTGGATCGGCATGACGTAACGCGGCCTGACGAGGTTCAGCATCAGCTTGATCTCCTCCGCGTAGCCGTGTCCGGAGGCGTGGATCTGAGCGTCCGCCGTCGTCACCACGTCGCAGCCGATGTGGTAGAGGCGGTCGATCGTTTCGTTGACAGCTCGCTCGTTGCCGGGAATCGGCGTCGCCGAGAACACGACCGTGTCGCCGGCACGCAGCTTGATCTGGCGGTGATCGTTGTGGGCCATCCGCCGCAGAGCGGACAGCGGCTCCCCCTGCGATCCGGTGGAGATCACCACCACCCGGTCCTCCGGCCAGTCCTCCACCTCCTGTGGCTGGACGAGGATCCCGTCGGGAACGTCGAGGTGGCCCAGCGAGCGGCCGATGCCGACGTTCTTGCGCATCGAGCGGCCCACCAGCGCGACCTTGCGGTCGAGCGCGGCCGCCGCGTCCACGACCTGCTGCACGCGGTGGATGTTGGAGGCGAAGCTGGTGACCACGATCCGGCCCTCGGCGCGGGCGAAGACCTCCTCGAGGCGCGGCCCGACGACGCGCTCGGAGAGCGAGTGACCGGCACGGTCGGCGTTGGTCGAATCCCCGCACAGAAGCAGCACGCCGTCACGCCCGAGCTCCGCCAGGCGCTGCACGTCGGCGGGCTCGCCGTCCACGGGCGTCTGGTCGAACTTGTAGTCGCCGGTGATGAGCGTCGTTCCCAGATCGCAGGTGAGGGCGACCGCCCGCGTCCCCGGGATCGAGTGCGTCATGTGGATCATCTCGATGTCGAACGCTCCCGCCGCGATCTCGTCACCCGCGGGCGCCTCGATCAGCTCGACGTCGCGTAGCTTGTGCTCGTCGAGCTTGGATCGCGCCATGGCGACGGTCAGCCTGGAACCGTAGACGGGCGGCAGCTCGCCGTGGCGCGCGAGGTCACGCAGCACCCATGGCAGGGCACCGAGGTGATCCTCGTGGCCATGCGTGATCACGATCGCCTCGATCTCGTCGACGCGCTCGCGCAGGTAGGAGAAGTCGGGCAGCACCAGATCGATACCGAGCATCTCGGCGGTCGGGAAGCGCAGGCCGACATCCACCACGACGAGCGACCCGTCGTACTCGAGAACCATCATGTTCTTGCCGATCTCACCCAGCCCGCCGAGCGGCAGGACCCGGAGCGTCTCCGCCGAGCTCATGCGCCCGCCGTCTCGCGCGTCAGGCCGTGACGCTCCAGCAGCCCCCGGATGACCGCCGTCTCATGCTCGTCGAGCGGCACGTAGGGCAGGCGCGGGCCGCCGGCCGGGACGCCGATCAGGCTCAGTGCAGCCTTGCAGCTGCAGGCCGCCGGCGCGATCGCCATGTCGCGGTAGACATCGGCGAGCTCGGCATCGATCGTCGCCCGCGACCCCGGCTCGTCGACCATCCGGCGCATCTGGGTCCCGAACACGTGGCTGCCGGTGAGAATCCCGCCGGCGCCCCCCATGTCGAGCACGCGCGCCAGCAGGTCGTCGTTGCCGGCGTAGAGCTGCAGACCGTCGATCTGGGCGGCGTTGGCGGCATTGGCCTGCTTGACGCCGCGCACGTGCTCACACACCTGGGCCAGCTCAGCCAACAGGTCATTGGGCATGTCGGACCCCGTCCGCTGCGGGATGTTATAGAGCACGATCGGCAGGTCGGTGGCCGCGTCGACAGCCTTGAAGTGCTCCACAACCCCACGCCGGCTCGGACGGTTGTAGTAGGGGTTGACCGACAGCAGCGCGTCGGGGCGCATCGCGCTGGCCGCCTCGGTGAGCTTGACGGCGTGACGGGTGTCGTTGGAGCCGACCCCGGCGATCACGGTCTTTCCGGGGTGGCGGGCGCGCACGTCGGAGATCACCGTCTGGATGAAGCCGAGGTGCTCATCGTCGTCGAGCGTGGCGGCCTCGCCGGTGGTGCCGCAGACCACGACCCCGTCCGAGCCGGTGGCGAACAGGTGCGCGAGCAGCCTTGACGCCGCGGGCTCGTCGACACGGCCGGCGGCGTCAAACGGCGTCACCATCGCTGTGATTATGGCTCCGAGGTTCATCTGGGCAGTCCGCTCCAATGTTCTCACAGAAACGCTTCCAGACCGACGAGCAGGGGCTCCCCCTGTGTCCGCACACGGCGGATCGCCAGCAGCACGCCGGGCATGAAGGACTCACGATCGAGCGAGTCGTGGCGGATCGTGAGCGTCTGGCCGAGATCGCCAAAGATCACCTCCTGGTGGGCCACCAGGCCCGGCAGGCGTACGGAGTGGATCGGTGGGGACGGCCTGTCCGGGGCCGCCTCGTGGATGCGCCGCGCGGTCAGCGCCGCCGTGCCGCTGGGCACGTCGAGCTTGGCTTCGTGGTGGCGCTCGATGATCTCGGCGGCTCGCATGTGCCTGGCCGCCTGCGCCGCGAAGCTCATCATCAGCACGGCACCGATCGCGAAGTTCGGCGCCACGAAGACATTGGCGCCGACCAGGCCGCGAACCTCGTCCAGATCGAAGCCAGTCGTCCCGACCACCACGTGCACGCCCGCGGCCACCGCGCTGCGGATGTTCTCCGCGGCACTGGTTGGGAGCGAGAAGTCGACCAGCACGTCTGGCCGATGGTCTCGCAGCGCCGCACCGAGCTCGAGGCCCAGCGTGGGATCGATGCGCGCCACGAGCTCCATGTCGGGCGCATTCTGGACGGCGAGGCAGGTGGTTTCGCCCATCCTCCCGGCGGCGCCGCTGACTGCGACCCGGATCGTCACACCGATACCCCACGCGCGACCGCCAGCGCCGCGTCGAAGCGCTCCCGGTCGGGTCCGATACAGGCGACGGACAGGCGCTCTGGCGCCCAAAGCTCATCCGCCAGCGCCTCCAGGTCCGCCAGGCTGACCGCGTCGATCCGCGAGACCACCTCGTCCAGCGAAAGCAGCGGAGCGTCAGCGAGCGTCTCCGAGCCGAGCCGGCTCATCCGCGCGCCGGTGGACTCGAGCGACAGCAACACCCTGCCCTTGAGGTTCTCCTTGGCGCGGGCAAGCTCGTCCGGGCTCGCGGGCTCACGGCGCATGCGGGCCAGCTCAGCGTCAACGACCTGCATCGCCTCGCCGAGGTTCTCCGCCCGCGTGCCGAGGTAGAGCCCGAGCTCGCCGCTGTCCTGAAAGGCGTTGGTGAAGGAGTAGACCGAGTAGGCGAGCCCGCGGCTCTCGCGCACCTCCTGGAAGAGACGCGACGACGAGGTGCCGCCGAAGATCGTGTCGAGCACCCGCAGTGCGAAGCGGCGCTCGTCGTGGCGAGACAGTCCTGGGCCGCCGAGGCAAAGGTGGAACTGCTCGGTCTCCTTGCGCTCGAACAGCACGCCGGCCGTCGGGGTCGGCGGCGCGGGAATGACGAGGGGCGGCTCAGCGGAGCCGCCCCTGGCACCATCCCGAGGCAGCGCGGCATCAGCGAGCGACACGAGCGCGTCGTGGTCAACGGCACCGGCGGCGGCGATCACGACGTTCTCGGGCTGGTAGCGGGACGCGTGGAAGCGCCGGATCTCCGCGGCCGAGACGCCCGCGATCACAGGCGCGTAGCCGATGATCGCCCGGCCCAGGGGGTGCCCGGCGAACACCGCCTGACCGAGCAGGTCGAAGATCTTCTCCTGCGGGTCGTCCTCGTACATCGCGATCTCCTCGAGGATCACCGCTCGCTCCGCGTCGATCTCCGTGAGCGCCGGCGCGAACACCATGTCGGAGATCACGTCGAACGCGCGCGGCACGTGCTCGTCGATGATCCTCGCGTACACCGAGGTGGTCTCCTTACCGGTGCCGGCGTTGATCTCCGCTCCCATGCCGTCGAAGATCTGGTCGATCTCCAGCGAGGCGTAGCGCGCGCTGCCCTTGAAGAGCAGGTGCTCGAGCAGGTGCGAGAGCCCCGCCTGCGCCTCGGTCTCGCCGCGCGAGCCCGTGCCGATCCAGAACCCGAGCGACACGGACCGGACGGAGGGCATCGCCTCCGTCACGATCCGCACGCCGCTTGCGAGCGTGGTTGAGCGGTGCTCGCCGGTCACTGGCGTCGCGCGCCCGTGAGCGCTTGGCGCAGCCTCAGCCCCGGTCGGGGTCGCTGTCGCGGACGCGGCCGCCACGGCCGCGGTCACCGCGATCCCCACGGCCCCGGTCCCGGTCTCGGTCACGGTCACGGCCACCGCGCTCGCGTCGCTCGCCACCGCCGCCGTTGCCGGAGCCGGCGCCGATTGATGCGATCTCCTCGATCGTCTTACCCGCGATCTCCGGATCGTCGGCGAGACGCAGGCCGATCCGGCCGCGCTCACGATCAACCTCGACCACCCGGACGTTGAGCTCGTCGCCCTTGTTGAGGACCTCCTCGACGGTCGCGATCCGCCTGCCCGGAGCCACATTCGAGATGTGCAGCAGTCCGTCCGTGCCCTTGGCCAGCTCGACAAAGGCGCCGAAGGTCGTGGTCTTCACGACCTTGCCGCTGTAGTGGTCCCCGACCTCCACCTCCTTGGTCATCGAGCGGATGCGGTCGACCAGCGCATCGCCGAGCTCACGGTTCGAGGCGTACACCAACACCTGGCCCTCGTCGTTGACGTCGATCTGGGACTCGAACTCATCCTGCAGGGCACGGATCGTCTCGCCTCCCTTGCCGATCAGCAGGCCGATCTTCTCGGGGTCGATCTTGACCGTGGAGATGCCGGGCGCGTAGCGTGAGAGCTCGCCGCGCGGCGCATCGATCACCGCCTGCATCTTGCCGAGGATGAACTCGCGCGCGGCGTGCGCCTGAGCCAGCGCGTCACGCATGATCTCGAAGCTGACACCGATGATCTTGATGTCCATCTGCAACGCCGTGATGCCGTCGCTCGTGCCGGCGACCTTGAAGTCCATGTCGCCGAGGTGGTCCTCCACGCCGGCGATGTCGGTCAGGACGATGTAGTCCTCGCCCTCCTTGATGAGTCCCATGGCGATCCCGGCAACCGGCTTCTTGAGCGGCACGCCCGCGTCCATCAGGCTCAGCGAGGAGCCGCAGACGCTCGCCATCGAGCTGGAGCCGTTCGACTCGAGCACATCCGAGACCACGCGGATCGTGTAGGGAAAGTCGTCCTGGCTCGGGATCATCGGCACGAGCGCGCGCTCCGCGAGCGCGCCATGACCGATGTCGCGCCGCTTCGGCCCCCCCAGCCTGCCGGCCTCACCAACGCTGAACGGCGGGAAGTTGTAGTGGTGGAAGTAGCGCTTGGACGTCTCCAGGCCCAGGGTGTCGAGGCGCATCTCCTCGCGCGTCGTGCCCAGCGCGACCGTGCTCAGAACCTGGGTCTGACCGCGGGTGAAGAGCGCCGAGCCGTGGGTCCGGGGGGTAACGCCGACCTCGATGTCGATCTGGCGGATCTCGTCGGCACGGCGGCCGTCCGGACGGACCTTCTTGACCGCGATGCGCTCGCGGATCAGGGTCTTCTCCAGCTTGTCGGCGGCACGCTGGGCGTGCGCCCGTGCCTCGGCGTAGCCTTCGCTCTCGGGATCGCCGGCGTAGCGCTCGACGATCTCGCCCTTCACAGCCTCGGTCGCGGTCTGGCGCTCGAGCTTGTCCTCCACCTGCGTGGCGGCGTCGAGCGCTTCGCCGTGCGAGGCGACGACCTGCCGGTAGAGGTCCTCGTGCACGCCTGGCGCCTCGAACGCGATCGCCGGCTTGCCCGCCTGGTTGCGCAGATCCACCTGCGCGGCACAGAGGCGCTTGATCGCGTCGTGAGCGATGTCCAGGGCGTCGAGGATCTCCGCCTCCGGGATCTCGTTGGCGCCGGCCTCGACCATCGTGATCCCCTCGGCGGTGCCGGCGACGATCAGGTCGAGGTCGCTGCCCTCGAGCAGATCCTCCTCGTTGGGGTTGACGACGAAGTTGCCGTCCACCTTGCCGATCCGGACGGCGCCGACCGCTGCGGCGACGGGTGCGCCCGACAGCTGCAGGGCCGCTGAGGCCCCGTTGATCGCGAGGATGTCGTATGGGTTGACGTGGTCGACGCTGAGCGGCATCGCCACGAGCTGGGTCTCATAACGCCAACCCTTGGGAAAGAGCGGCCGGATCGGACGGTCGATCATGCGCGCAGTGAGCGTCGCCTTCTCGCCGGCGCGACCCTCGCGCTTGAAGAACGAGCCCGGGATGCGGCCGGCCGCATACATGCGCTCCTCGACGTCCACGGTCAGCGGCAGGAAGTCCGCGTCACGGAGATTGCCTATCACGGCGGTGCAGAGCACCATCGTCTCCCCCGCTTGGACGGCCACCGCTCCGCTCGCCTGCTTGGCGAGCTTGCCTGTCTCGAACGAGATCTCCTGGCCGGAGATCTCCACACAGACGCGCTTAACAGCGTCAGACATATTCAGTTCCCTTCTGCTCCGCCCGTCGGTCGGCGAAGTGCTTCTCGTCTTATTTCTCTGTACCGAACGGGGATGATGCTAGCGGGTGCAGACGCGGTATCGCGACAGGATCGCCGCGAGCCGGCCAGCCTGGAGCGACGGTGCCGACCGCAAGCCCTCGCGCGTGATCCGGACCGTCGGCACCCCGCTGGCGGCGAGGATCATCGCGTCGGCGCCACGGTCCGCTTCGAACGCCCGCCTGGTTCCGTGCGTGCTCCAGCCGTCCAGCTCGACGATCAACCGGCCAGGCGTGAACAGTACGTCCACACGCACGCCACACACCAGCACGTTCATGCTGTATTCGGGCAGTCCGTAACGCGCCGCGAAGCGCTGCCAGTCGATCTCCAGCGCCGACCGCTTCGCCTCGCCATCGCTGGCCCCGGCGAGCGCGAGCAGCTTGGCCGACCCGGGATGGCGCGGGTTGCGGCGCGCCACATCGACCAGCGCGTCGTTACCAATCAGCCGACGCATCCGCAGCTCGTTGTGGAAGCAGTGCGGGTCGCGGGTGCGAGTCTGCGGCGCGATATCCAGCAGAGTCCGCGCGGCGCTGGTGACGCGCAACCCCGCCTGCACGCGCAGGTCGCGGCTCAGCAGACTCGTGCATCGCCGCAGCGGGAGCGTCGGAATTCGCAGCCGGCGCGGCGCGACCAGCTCGAGCGGCCCCTCCGGCCAGTGCTGGTAAAGCATCCACAGCGCGGCCGCAGAGCGTCCGCAGAGGGCGCTGCCGGGTCCGGCAGCCAGGAGCGCGCCGTGAGCGCGGTCGGCTGGGCTGGTGGGCAGATGGCCAACTGCGTACACCCCGTGATGCACGCGCATCAGCAGCCCGCGGGCGACGCGGTACTGCACCGCTCGCCTACCCAGGCCGAGCTCGAGCAGCTGCGCGGTGGTGACGTGTCCCCCCTGGTCCCGCGCCAGGCGCGCGATCGCGAGGTTGAGGTTGGACTTCACGATCTGATCGCTCGGCCGGCCGGCCTGAGGGGGGTCGCAAAGGCCCCATGATGGGGCCTTTGCGACCCCAACGCCGGTGCCGCGGCGCGTCGCGACGGGCGTATTGGCGGGGATCTCTCTCACAACACAATGGAGGCTTTAGGGCGGCACTTTCGACCCCCCCAACAACCGGTCGAGTCCGCAAATTGCGCAGACTTCGCGCCCGACGGTCCACGGCGCCCAACACGAGCCCGCGTCTGGTCCTGGGCAGCTTCCGTCCGGTGGCGAGAGCGCGGCGCAAAAGCGGACCCGAGGTTCCGCTTACGCGCGACAAGTGGACTGACAGGTCCACTTCACCTCTGCGGGCGCCGGCGACGAGCCGGACGCACGCAGACGAGCACCCACCGGCCGATCGGCCGCGGACCCACCACGGACGGTCTGCGACGTGAGAGACTCTGACCGTGCGGAAGGATGCCGAGCGCAACCGTGAGCGTCTGCTCGAGGCCGCCGACCGGATGTTCCGTGAGCGCGGCATCGACGTCAGCGTCGGCGAGATCGCCGGCGCCGCCGGCCTTGGCCGGGCGACCCTGTTTCGAAACTTCGCCAGCAAGCATGAGCTGATCGCCGCAGTCCTGGGCGAGCGGGTCGGCGAGCTGCTCGCCTACAGCCGCCGGTTGCTGGAACAGGATCCCGATGATGCCGAGGTCACTTTCACCTTCGCAACCGGACTCGTCGCACGGCTCGCAGAAAACCGCGCGCTCATGCAGGCAGCCACCGATGAGCTGCCGCAGCCCTCACCGGCGCTCGCGCGCGCACACACGGCGCTGCTGGAGCTTATGGGTGCACTGCTCGCACGCGGCAAGCGCGCCGGCGCCGTCCGTCCCGAGGCGACGGCGACCGACCTCATGGCCCTCATAAAAGGGGTCTGCGTGCTTCCCCCGCCCGGCCAGCAGGCAGCCCCCGAGACGGTCATCCGGCAGCTGGATCTGGTGCGCGCGGCGCTCACAACGCCGGCGTACTCACAGCCGCTCCGCGGCCGGCCGGCGCCGCTGCCGGCGTGAGCGAACCCTAAGCGCTGAGCTTCGCGGGATCGACCCCGAGGCTGAGCGCGCCAAACAGCTGGTCGTGCACGTACAGCGGCACGCTCAGGGTCGTCAGCACGGCGCCCGTGTCGCGCAGGTAGCTCTGGACGAGCACCTCGACGCCGGGCGCCAGTGGGTCGCGACGCAGCCTGCCGCCCAGCTTGTCCAGCTCGCCGCGCGTGTACGGGCGCAACTCCAGGTCGTCCAGACCAAGCCCCATGCGTGCCGCTCTCGTCAGCGGCCGTGAGTCGAGGAAGAAGCGCTTGGTCCGGTTCTTGGCGAGGTCGACGGCAGGGTCGCCGGTGATGGGCGCGGAGACCGCCGTGTTGTGCGCGCACGCATAGGCGTTGAGGTCGAGCGGCAGAGCAAAGACCATCGCCGGGTCCTCGTCGAGCGCCGCGTCCATGGGGACCATCATCTGCAGGTCGACCAGCGCGTCGTAGGCGGTGTGATACTTGGGCGGATTGAAACCGGACGCCTGCGCGCGGCTGACGTCGAAGAGGCGACCGAAGCGCGCGATCGAGGCGGGGGTGTTGGCCTCCTCATAGCTCAGCGCGAGCAGCTGATCGAGCCTGACCAGGCGCTCGTCCACGACCCCCTCGAGCACGCCCTGGAGCTCAACCGCCAGGTTCTGCGCGAGCGCGCAGAGCCGCGAGAAGCGGCTGCCGGTGTCGTACCGCGTGATCACGGCAGAGGCACGCTCGAGCCCGCGGGCGAGCTCCTGCTGACGCTCGGTCTCAGCCCGCGTCTGCTCGTCGATCCCGGCGCTTGCATCGGCGACCTCGTGCACACGCGCCTCAACCACGTGAATGTCTGCCATCTGCTCCTGCGAGAGGGCTGCGATCTCGGTCATGGACGCGGTCGAGCTGTTGACCAGCTCGACGATGCGCTCGAGCGCCTGACGGCCGCTCACGGCCTCGTCGGCGCTGCGCTGCGCGAGCTCGTGGGCGCTCGCCGACGCACGCTCGATCACCTGCATCTGCTCCCGCGTGCGGACGACCGTCTCCCGGATCTGCGTCGTCTGCTTTGCGGTCTCGGTCGCGAGGCGCTTCACCTCCTCCGCGACGACGGCGAAGCCGCGGCCGTGCTCCCCGGCGTGGGCGGCCTCGATCGCCGCGTTGAGCGCGAGCAGCTTGGTCTGGTTGGCGATCCCCTCGATGATCGCCGAGAACGACGCGATGCTCGCCACCTCGTTGGTCGCCAGGCTGGTGACGAGCTCGTGGACGCGGCCGGAGTCGTCGTTGATGTGTCCGACCGCATCGATCAGGCTGCCGAGCACGCGCGTGCCGCGCTCACTCTCGCCGTGCAGCTCCGTCGCTACCTCGGCCGCTCTGGTCGCCGACTCCGCCATCTCGCGCGAGGACTGCCCGAGCGAGTCGACCCGCTCGGCCACCTGATTGATCTGAGCGCTCAGGCGCTCCACCTCGTCACTGACGACCCTGACCGAGACGGCGCTCCTCGCCGCCCCCGTTGAGAACTCCGAGATCACCGTGGCGAGCGCATCGATCGCCTTCACGAACCCGGCGCTCACCGTGCCGAGCTCGTCCTGGCGTTCAGCCAGCCTCGCCAGGGGCCACCTGCCGTGCTCGTCCACGAGCGTCTCGTCCTGTTCGGCTGAGAGCAAAGTCACGCTACCGCGATAGATCGGATCAGTGATGGCGGTGCCATCGTCTGACCCTGTTAATCGGCCGCCGTGCCGTCGCCTTGAGCGACCGCCACGGCGCGCCTCAGACTGCGTCCAGGCCCGCGAAGATGAGGTCCGCCCCGGGCAGATCGCCGGGCGAGTCGGCCTGGTAGCTCCAGGCCACGGTCGCATCGGGGCCGATGACGAACAGCGCCCGCTGCGGGAAGCCACCGGGGTGGTAGACGCCGAAGGCTCGGCAGGTCTCACCCTTGGGTTCGAAGTCGGATAGCTGCTCGATCTCGACGCCGAGCTTGTCCTTGAACGCCGCCTGGGTCCAGACCGAGTCGCACGAGACGCCGTAAAGCGTCGCCCCGCGCTGCGTGAAGTCATCAAGCAGCCCGTTGTAAACGCTCAGCTGATCGGTGCAGACGGGGCTGAAGGCGAACGGGTAGAAGACCAGGACGGTGGTCTTGCCGGCGAGGTCGGCACGTGTGAACGGCTCTCCGTCGTGGCGACCAAGGTTGAACTCCGGCGCAGGCGATCCGGCGGGCAGGGGGCTCACTTCCGCAGCCCCAGTTCCTTGACGAGCGCGCGGTAGCGCTCGAGATCGGAGCGCTCGAGGTAGCGCAGGAAGCGCCGCCGCTGGCCGACGAGCATGAGCAGGCCTCGCCGTGAGTGATGGTCCTTCTTGTGGGTGCGCAGATGGTCGGTGAGCTGGTTGATGCGCTCTGTCAGAAGCGCCACTTGGACCTCTGTCTTGCCGGTGTCGTGCGAGCTTTCACCGAACCGCTCAATGAGCTGCGCCTTCTTTTCCTGTGTGAGACTCATGTGAGCACCGAGCCTAGCAGTTTGCGGGTCTGTTCCACGTCGCGCCGCATCTGCGCGACGAGCTCGTCCACGGCGGCGAAGCGCTGCTCGTCGCGGAGCCGCGCGACGAACTCCACGCTGAGGCTCTGGCCGTAGAGGTCGCCCCGAAAGTCGAGCAGGAACGCCTCCACGAGCGTCCCGAGCCCCGCGCCGAACGTCGGCCGGACACCGACGTTGACCGCGGCCATGTGCTCCCCCACCCTGCAAGCGTACACGCCGTTACCGGGACAGGCGAGCATCGGGTCCGGAACGATGTTGGCGGTTGGGAAGCCCAGCTCGCGTCCCCGCTGGTCGCCCGCCACGACCGTGCCCTGCAGGACGAAGTCATACCCGAGCAGCTGGGCCGCCGCACGCACGTCACCGCCTGCGACCAGCGTGCGGATGCGGCTGGACGAGACCGCAGCCCCGCCCACCTCGACCAGGTCGACCACGCGCGTCGTGAAGCGCGGGTCGGCCGCGAGCCGGCTCGCGTCGCCCCGTGCGCCATGCCCGAAGCGAAAGTTGACGCCGACCGAGACGCTGGTGGCGGCCAGCGTGCGGACCAACACCCGATCGATGAACTCACCCGGCGTGAGCGCCGCGAACTCGGCGTCGAAGGCGATCACGACGAGCTCCTCGACCCCGAGGGCCTCGAGCAGCTCGCGCTTGCGGTCGAAGCTCGTGAGCAGTCTCGGCGCCGCTGACGGCTTCACCACCGCCGCCGGGTGCGGCTCGAAGGTCAGCACCGTGCCGTTGTCGGCGATCACCTCACGGTGACCGAGATGAACGCCGTCAAACTGGCCCACCGCCACGCGCCGGGCGTGTGGCCGCACCTCACTCAAGCCAAGGACACGCATCGAGAGAGCAAGGCTAGTCGCTGGACTCGATCTGGCGGAGCGCCTGCTCCAGCGGGAGCAGGCGCTCCGGATCGGCGTCGCGCACGTCAAAGCTGCCGATCCGGGTACGTCGCAGCGCCACGCAATAGGCGTCCCCCAGGTCGGCGATCAGCGAGCGCACGTAAGTGCCGGACGAGCACTCGATGACGAAGTCACGCTGGTCGCCGTCCCGGCGCGTCTCCTGGAAGCGATGCACCGTGACCTCGCGCTCGGGCAGCTCGAAGCTCACGCCGGCGCGGGCCAGCGCGTACGCTCGGCGCCCCCCCACCTTGACCGCCGAGTAGGCCGGCGGCCGCTGGCGCAGCACCCCGGTCGGCAGGCTCAGATCGCCCTCAGGGACCCTGCCGGTCAGCGTGATCTCGCCCTCCGGGTCACCGGTGCTGGACAGCGCGCCGAAGCGCGCGGTGACCTCGTATCGCTTCGGCAGCGCCATCACGAAGCGTTGGGCGCGGGTCGCGCGACCGACCAGCACGATCAGCAGCCCGGTCGCGAAGGGGTCGAGCGTGCCGGCGTGTCCGACTTTCGACTCGCGGCCGAGGCGCCGGCGGATCTGCAGCACCACGTCGTGCGAGGTGATGCCGGCGGGCTTGTCGAAGAGCAGCAACCCGTCGTGCGCGGCCGGGGCGCTCACCGCGCTCCCGCGAGCTCGCGCAGCTGCGCCGCGAGCGCGTCGCGCAGGAAGCTGACGAGTTCCTCCCAGCCCATCGTCGTACTGAAGCCGGCGGCGGCCCGGTGGCCGCCGCCGCCCTGCAGCCGGGCGATCGCCGAGACGTCCAGGCGCGTGTCCGCCGCACGCAGCGAGACCTTCCGTCGAAGATGACCGTCTGCGCCGGCGGGCTCGCCGTCCAGCCGGTCTCGGGCGAGCGCGGCGACGGCCGTGCCGCGCACGGCTCGCAGGTGGTCGATCACCCCTTCCGCGTAGCTCTCCTGGGCGCCGGCCGCGGCGAAGTCCTCGGCGCTGAGGTAAGCCACCGTCAGGCGTCCATCGTCGTAGCGCTGCGCCTTGGCCAGCCCGCGGGCGAGCAGCGTCAGCTTCCCGAACGGTATGTCCTCGTACACCCGCTGGTAGACGTCATGCACGTCGACGCCCACCTCGATCAGCTCGGCCGCCATCCGGTGGGCGCGCGGGCCCGTGTTCTCGTACATGAAGCAGCCCGTGTCGGTGATCAGGCCGACGTAGAGCGCCGTCGCCAGATCCAGGCCGATGGGTACGCCGAGCGCGTGCGCGAGATCCCACACCATCTCCGCCGTGCAGGAGGCGCTGGGGTCGACGTGGTTGACGCTGCCGAAGCGGCTGTTGTCGTGGTGATGATCGACGTTGATGATCGTGCCCCAGCCCTCGCGCGGACGCAGCCGCTCGGCGGCGGGATTGCGCTCGATGTTGCCGCAGTCGACGAAGATCACGGTGCGATCCGCGACGTCCGCGGGCGCCTGCGTGATCACCCCCTCGAACGGCAGAAACCGGTACTCGCAAGGGAGCGGGAGGTCCCCCTCGGCGACGAACATGACGCTGTCGTGACCGAGGGCGAGCAGCAGCTCGTGCATGCCGAGCAGCGAGCCCAGCGCGTCACCGTCCGGGTGCTCGTGGGTGACCACCACGGCGCGGCCAGGCTCGCGCAGCTGGTCGAGCACCGCGGCACGGCCGTCGTGGGACGGGGCGGCCTCAGTCGTGCTGTGCATCGGCTCCGCCGGCGGTCGGCACTTCAGCCAAGAGGCGCGTGATGCGCATCCCGCGCTGCACCGACTCGTCGTAGTCGAAGCTCAGGGTCGGGGTGCGCTTGAGCCGCAGGGCGTGAGCCACCTGCGCCTGCAGGTAGCCGTGCGCGGCCTGCAGGCACTCGAGGCTCTCGGCTCGCTGATGCTCATCGCCGAGTACGCTCACGTAGACCCGCGCGTGGCGCAGATCCGGGCTGGTCTTGACGCCGGTCACGGTCACGAATCCGAGTCTCGGGTCCTGCAGGTGGGTGGCGATCGCTTCCCCGAGCACTGTCCGCATCGCCTCATCGACGCGCCGCATTCTCGCACCACCGCTCATCTCCCGTCAGCCGACCGCGCGCGTCCTGCCTCAGGCGAGCTCTCGCTCGACCTGCCGGGTCGTGTATGCCTCCATGACATCGCCCTCCTTGATGTCGGCGTAGTCGCGCAACACGATGCCGCAGTCGTAGCCGCTGGCCACCTCGCGCACGTCGTCGTTGAAGCGACGCAGCGAGGCGATGGCGCCGTCGTAGACGACGGTGCCATCGCGTACCAGACGCACGCGGTCGCCACGCGTGAGCTTGCCGTCGGTGATGTGCGAGCCGGCGATGGTACCCACCCGGGAGGCCCGGAAGATCTGGCGGACCTCGGCGCTGCCGACGGCCTCCTCGACCTCCTCGGGTGCGAGCATGCCCTGCATCGCGGAGCGCAGCTCCTCGATCGCTCGGTAGATCACCGAGTAGTGGCGGATCTCGACGCCTTCACGCTCGGCCAGAGCGCGAGCCTCGCCGACAGGCCTGACGTTGAAGGCGAGCACGACCGCATCCGAAGCGGCCGCGAACATCACGTCGGACTCGGTCACGGCGCCGACCGCACCGCGGATGACGTTCACCGTGACCTCGTCCTGCGGCAGCTTGGCGATCTCGTCCTGCATCGCTTCGAGGGTCCCTGCCACGTCCGACTTGATCACCAGGTTCAGCTCCTGCAGCCCGCTGCCGAAGATGTCCTCGAGCGAGATCCGCTTGCTGCGCTGGCGCGCCAGCGACTCGGTCTTCAGGCGATTGGCGCGCTCGCTGGCCAGCTGCCGGGCGCGCCGGTCGTGCTCCACGACGCGGAAGCGCTCACCGGCCTCGGGGACGGTGTCGAACCCGAGCACCTCGACCGGCTCACCGGGAGTGGCCTTGCCGACGCGCGCGCCGGTGAAGTCGTGCATCGCCTTGACGCGTCCCCAGTGGGCGCCGGCAACCAGCGCGTCGCCAACCTCCAGCGTGCCGCGCATGACGAGGATCGTCACCACGGGACCGCGTCCCGGATCGAGCTTTGACTCGATCACGGTGCCGGACGCGTCAGTATCGGGGTTGGCCCGCAGTTCCATGATCTCGGCCTGCGCGACGATCGTGTCCAGCAGGTCGCCGAGCCCGGCTCTGGTCTTGGCCGACACCTCGACGAAGTCCGTGTCTCCGCCCCACTCGACGGGCTGCAGCCCGAGCGCCGACATCTCCGTGCGCACGCGCACCGGATCGGCGCCCTCCTTGTCGACCTTGTTGACCGCGACGATCATCGGCACGGACGCGGCCTTGGCGTGGTCCACCGCTTCCTGCGTCTGTGGCTTGACACCGTCGTCTGCGGCGACCACGATCACCGCGAGGTCGGTCACCTTGGCACCACGCGCTCGCATCGCCGTGAACGCCTCGTGACCGGGGGTGTCGAGGAACGTCACGGTGCGGCCGTCGTGATGCACCTGGTAGGCACCTATGTGCTGGGTTATGCCACCCGCTTCGCCGGCCGCGACCTGCGTCTCGCGGATGGCGTCCAGCAGCGATGTCTTGCCGTGGTCCACGTGACCCATGATCGTGACCACGGGGGCGCGCTCGACGAGGTCCTCGTCGCTGTCGTCGAAACGCTCCTCCGACGCGGTCTCGTCCTCGGCGTGGACCACCTCCACCTCTTTGCCGAACTCAACGCCGAGCAGCTCGATGGTATCGTCGGAGAGCGTCTGGGTCTGGGTCTTCAGCTCGCCCAGCTCCATCAGCTTCTTGACGATGTCCGGGACGCGTACGTCGAAGTACTCGGCCACGTCCTTCACGGTGGAGCCGGACCGGACGCGCACGGTCTCCTGCGTCGTGGCGGCCGTCTGCGCCGGACGGGACTCGGCCTCCTCGTCATATACGCCGCGGCGGCGCCGGCCGCGGCGCTGTCGGCGAGGCGGCTGCGCGGGCCCTCCCCCCGGCGCGCCGGGGCCAGCTGGACTGCGGCGCGATGCCTGAGCGTCGATCACGACGCGGCGACGCCCGCCGGCGTTGCCAGGCGTGCGCTCACCCTGCAGTGAGTCGCGCGTGGGACGCTTGTGGGGCTGCTCGGCCTCCGAGCTGGCCGGCCGCTGCGCGACGGGCCCAGCGGGCGCGGCGGGCCCAGCGGGCGCGGCGGGCGGCGCCGCTGCGCGCGTATCCGAAGGCTGCGCTGCGCGGGGGGCCGGCGGCCGGCTGTCGGGGGTCCCGGCCGACGGCTGGCGGGCACGGTGCTGGGCGGCCGGGCCCGTCGTCGGCCTGCCTGACGGCTCCGCCTTCCTGGGCGCGGAAGCGACATCCGCCGTGGGGCCCGCCTTGGCCGCAGCGGGCTGTTTGGCGGCGCTGCGTTGCTTGGGAGCTTCTTCGGTGGACTTGCTCATCTCGATTCCAGTGTAGATGTGTGGTTGTGGCGCCGGGCGGCGGGGACCGCGCGAGTGGCGGTCGCAATCGCCTCGGCGCCGGGCCCGCCGCCGGTGCGCGGGCCGCGCGCGCTAGGCGCCGCCGTCGGGATCCGCCGGGACCTGGTCGGAGCCCGTGCCCGCGAGCAGCTGGTGAGCGTCGATGCCGCAGTAACGCGAACCGGGGAGCGCGGCGTTGGGGCAGCGCCGGCCGTTGGACAGAATGGCGTGGCAGCGGCCGCTGGTCTCCTCCTCGTCCTGGTCGCCCTGCACCTCCTCGGCCGCGAAGTCCGTCTCCGAGCGGATGTCGATGCGCCACCCCGTCAGCCGTGCCGCCAGGCGCGCGTTCTGCCCCTCGCGGCCGATTGCCAGCGACAGCTGGTCATCGGGGACGATCACCGTCGCCTGCTTGGCGTCATCGTCGACCAGCACCTCACGCACCCGGGCGGGTGACAGCGCCTTGGCGACGAAACGTGCGGGCTCGTCGTTATAAGGGATGATGTCGATCTTCTCGCCGCGCAGCTCCGAGACGACCATGCGCACGCGAGAGCCGCGCGGGCCGACGCACGCGCCGACCGGATCGACGCCGTCCACGTGGGAGATCACGGCGATCTTCGACCTGTAACCCGGTTCGCGCGCGACGCCGGTGATCTCCACCAGGCCGTCGGCGATCTCCGGCACCTCGAGCTCGAAGAGCGACTTGATCAGCTCGGGATCGCGTCTCGAGACGATGATCGACGGTCCCTTGGTCGAGTTGGAAACGTCCTTGATGACGGCCTTGATCCGCTGCGCGTGGTCATAGCGCTCTCCGTCCACCTGCTCTGACTTGGGCAGCAGCGCCTCCACCCGCTCCCGCAGCTGCACCAGCGTGTAGCGCGAGTCGGACTGCTGCACGATGCCGGTGATGAGCTCGCCGACACGGTCGCGGTACTCCTCGAACATCATGTCGCGCTCAGCCTCGCGGATGCGCTGCAGAATCACCTGCTTGGCGGTCTGCGCCGCGATCCTGCCGAAGTCGTGAGGGGTGACGTCGGCGGTCTCAATCTGATCCTCGTACTGCTTGAGCTTCTCGAGGTCGATCTCGGGGGCCGCCGGTTCCCGCATCTCACCAGTCTCCGGATCGACGCTGGGGCCCTCGTCGGTCGCAGCCTGAACCAGCAAGTGCTCCTCCAGCTCCTCTGGGATCTTGAGCTCCCAGACCGTGAAGTCACCGGTGTCGCGGTCCATCTCGACACGCGCGTAGGGCGCCGAGCCAGGGGTCTTCTTGTAGGCGGAGAGCAGCGCGTCCTCGAGCGCCTGCATCAACTTCTCAGCGGATATGTTCTTCTCAGCGGCCAGACCGCGGACGGCATCAAGGATCTCTTTTGACATGGGGTCCTCTTTAGTCACCAGGTACCAGGTTTGAGCGGGTGATCTGCTCGTAGGGAACGGCGACGACGGCATCGCCCGCGGCGATCGTCACCTCACTCTCAGACGCCCCGACGAGCTCGCCCGTGAGGCTGTTGTGACCATCGCACTGTGTCCGCAGGCGCAGGCGTGCGCGACGCCCGAGGAAGCGGCGGAAGTGCTGTGGCTTGGTCAGCGGCCGGTCCTCGCCCGGAGACGAAACCTCGATCGCGTAACGCTCGCGGTAGTCACCGAGCAGGTCGGTGACCTGCTCGCAATGAGCGAAGCTGACACCCCGCGGGTGGTCGATGAAGACACGCAACGTGTCGCCCACCTGCTCAACGAGCAGCACCTCTATTTCGGGGGCACCCGCAGCCAGCCGGGCTTCGATCTCAGATTGCACTTTTGCTCACGCGTTGTTCGTTGTTTGCGCCAGGTCATAAAAAAAGCGGGCGAGCGCCCACTTCTCGACCTTCCGCCGGCTTCGCTCCGGCCTGAAGAAGCTGTGCGCGCAAGCGTAGCACCGCAACCCGTCCGCGGCTCGCGCCCCGGACGCTCTACTCGAGGGTCTGCTCGCCCGCGTCCACAGCGGGCGCGCTGCGCGCCGCGGCACTGCGCGCCCGGTCGCGATAGGTCTGGTAGTCACGGCGCTCGGGCTGCAGGCACGCGGCCAACGCCAGCGGCTGGCGCGCCTCGGCGTGGCGGCCCAGCATCTGCAGGCTGCGCCCGAGGCAGAACAGCGCGAAGTCGTTGGTCGGCGAACGCTCCACCAGCGCCCGGAACTCGTCGGCGGCTTCGCTGTAGCGCTGAGCTTGAAACAGCGCACGCCCGAGCGCCTCACGGATCGACGCGCTCTCCGGTGAGAGCTTGCGTGCGCGCTCGAGCGGTACGGTCGCCTGGTGGAAGTGCCCGGCCGCCAACAGCGCTGAACCCCGGGTGAAGAGCTCGTAGACGTCCTCCACCGTCAGTCTCCCGCGCCGGCGCTGGCGCCGGCTCCGAGCGGCTGGCCGATCAGCCCACCGACATGGTCGAGCAGGGCCTCGGCGAGCTCGGCTTTCGGCATTCTGGGCAGGTCTACGGCGCGCCCGCCGCGGGTGAGCAGCGTCGCCTCGTTGTATTCGGAGTCGAAGCCGATGTCAGCGCGCGCGACGTCGTTTACGACGATCGCGTCGAGCTGCTTGCGCGCCAGCTTGACGCGGGCGCGCTCCAGCCCACCGGGCCCATGCTCAGCCGCGAAGCCGACGAGCACCTGACCGGGCACGCGCGCCGCGCTCAGCTGCTCCAGGACATCCTCGGTCGGTGCGAGCTCGATCAGCGCGGGTGCGTTCGGGCCCGTCTTGGTCAGCTTTCCAGCCGCGGCGGAGAGCGGCCTGAAGTCGGCCACCGCCGCGGTCATGAAGAGCAGGTCGCTGGCTGGGAACGTCTCGCGGCAGGCGAGCGCCAGCTCCGCCGCCGTCTCGACGCGCCGGACGAGCGCGCCGGGTGGGGGCTCCAGCGCGACGTTGGCGAGGATGCAGGTGACCGTGGCCCCGCGCGCGGCGGCGGCGGCGGCGAGCGCCAGGCCCATGCGTCCAGATGAGCGGTTGCCGATGTAGCGCACGCTGTCAATCGGCTCCCGCGTGCCGCCGGCTGTGACCAGGACGTGCCTGCCGGCGAGTCCCCCGCCGCCCGGCCCTCGCCGCGCGCCGCTCGCGGCCGCCTGCACCGCCGCGAGCAGCGCCGCCGGCTCCGGCAGCCGGCCGAGCCCATGCTCACCGTGAGACGCGAGCGCGCCCTCCTCCGGCGCCAGGACGGTCAGGCCGCGCTGCGCCAGCGTGCGCAGGTTGGCCTGGGTGGCAGGATTTGCGTACATCCGGCCGTTCATCGCGGGGGCGACGATCACCGGACAGGCGGCCGCCAGCGCGGCGCTCGTCACGAGGTTGTCGGCGATCCCGGCCGCGAGCTTTGCGATCGTCTCGGCGCTGGCCGGCGCGATCAGATACGCGTCGGCGTTCTGGACCAGCGCGAGGTGGCTGATCGGAGCGTACGCGGGCAGGCTGTCCCCCGGGAAGGCTCCCAGGGTCGGGTCGGCTTCGAACTCCGAGCTCAGCACGGGCGCGCCGGTGATCGCCGCAAACGACGCCCTGCCGACGAAGCGCATGCTGTTGCGCGTCTGGATCACCCGGACGGCGTGGCCGGCGCGCACCGCCAGCCGGGCGGTCTCGAGTGCCTTGTAGGCCGCGATCCCACCGCAGACACCGACCAGGAGCCTCAATCTCAACCTCGGATCGAGCGTTGGCGAGCCGACACCGACCTCGCCGGGCTCTACCGGTAGTGGTACTTGAGCTTGCCCTGAGCCACCTCTTCGAGCGCGATCGTCAGATAGTTCTTGGAGCGCGTCTCGACCATCGGCGGCGTGAACTCGTCGAAGGTGCCTTCGCCGAGGTTGTGGTAGTAGGAATTGATCTGGCGCGCGCGGCGCGCGGCGACCACGACGCTCGCATAGTCGGAGTCAACGTGCTCGAGCAGCTTGTCGATGCGGGGAGAGATCACGATCTGTGTCCTTGGAGAGGTTTTCGGTGCTCACAAAGAGTACCCGGCCCGCGGACGCAGTCCGGGCCGGCCAAGGCTATTTGACGGTCGCGAGCTCGGTACGCACGACGGCGACGAGCTCCTCGACCGCCCGTTCGAGCCGGTCGTTGACGACCACATGCGTGAACTCGCACTGCGCCGCCAGCTCCGCGTCCGCCGTCAGCAGGCGCGTCTCCACCTGGGCGGGCGCGTCTGTGCCGCGGCCCTCCAGGCGTGCCCGCAGCGCCTGCGAGGAGGGCGGGGCGATGAACACCTGGACCGCGTCCGGCATCGTCTCGCGGATCTGCCGGGCCCCCTGCACCTCGATCTCAAGCACCACCGGGACACCCCGGGCGAGCCTCGCATCCAGCTCCGAGCGCAGCGTCCCGTAACGGTTGCCCGAGTACTGCGCCCACTCGACGAACTCGCCGGCCCGGACGCGCGCGTCGAACTCCTCATGGCTGAGGAAGTGATAGGAGACGCCGTCGCTCTCACCCTGGCGCGGCTGGCGCGTGGTCGCTGAGACCGCCAGCTCCAGGGCCGGCACGCGGGCCAGCAGAGCCCGAATCAGCGTGCCCTTGCCGACGCCCGACGGTCCTGTGATCACGAACACCCTGGCCATGTACCGGGTCCGCGTCCCCCGCCGGGAACGGTTCGCGCGTCAGCGGCGTCGCATGAGCTCGACGAGCTCGGTGCGTTGCCGCTGCGAGAGGCCCCCGATCGTCTTTGAGGGCGAGATCCGGCAGGTCGAGAGGATCTTGTTGACCTTGACGCGGCCGTACTTGGGGACCGCCAGCAGGAGGTCGAACACCTTTGCCGTCTCGAGATACTCGGGCGGGTCCAGCAACAGCTCGTGGATCGCCTGGCGACCGGCCTTCAGGTCACGCTTGAGCTGGGCCCGACGGCTGCGGATGTCGTTGGCGCGCTGCAGCGCCTCCATCCTCTGCACGAGCGAGCGTTCAGGGGCGGCGATGGCTTTGGCTGGAGATTCACTGAGCGGCGGCATGGCGGGCGACTATACATCCTGCGCGCCGCCGATCACACCCCCGGGCGCAATTTCAGCTAAACGTCAAGCTGAGCTTGAGCATTGTCGAGGATGGTTGCGACAATCAAGCGACTTTGCAGGCAGTTTTTCGCCGCCCCCCGGAAGCCGGCCGCGGCCCGCCCCGCGATCGCCCGCCACCACTCCCCGCGGCCGCGTTCCCGCCCCACGCGCTTCGCTCAGGACGATGCCTGCGCCTGCGCGTAGAGCTCTTGCAGCGAAACCACCTCGGGCTCTCCGTGAGCCGCTGCCGCGATCGCCCGGATCGCTGCGATCGCCCCGGACATGGTCGTGATGCAGGGGATCCTATGAGCGACCGCCGCCGCCCTGATCTCGTACCCGTCAGAGCGCGCGCCGGTGCCGACCGGCGTATTGATCACGAGGTCCACCTCGCCCCGGCCGATGGCCTCGACCACGTGCGGCGAGCCCTCGCTCAGCTTGTTGACCTGCCTGGCCGGGATCCCCATGCGCGCCAGTGCCTTGGCGGTGCCGCTGGTGGCCAGGAGCTCGAAGCCCATGTCGTGGATCTGGGTGGCTATCGCGGTCGCGGCCGACTTGTCGCGGTCGGCGACCGAGACGAACACGGTCCCGGACCGCGGCAGCCTCGACCCTGCAGCGGCCTGCGCCTTCGCGAAGGCCGTCGGGAAGTCGCGCGCGATGCCCATGACCTCCCCGGTGGAGCGCATCTCCGGCCCGAGCAGCGCGTCGGTGCCGGCGAACCGGTCGAACGGCAGCACCGCCTCCTTGACGCACACATGACCGGTTGCGACCTCCTCCGGGAGGCCGAACTCCTCGAGCTTGGCGCCGAGCATCAGCCGGCAGGCGAGCTTCGCGACCGGCAGTCCGATCGCCTTGGAGACGAACGGCACGGTCCGCGACGCGCGTGGATTGGCCTCGATCACATGCAGCCCCGTACCGGCGTGGATCGCAAACTGGACGTTCAGGAGCCCGACCACGCCGAGCGCCATGGCGATCCCGGATGCCTGTGCGCGAATCTGATCGAGCATCTCACCGCCGAGCGAATGCGGCGGCAGCACGCAGGCGGAGTCGCCGGAGTGGATGCCGGCCTCCTCCACGTGCTGCATGATGCCAGCGATCCAAACCCGCTCGCCGTCGCAGAGAGCGTCGACGTCGACCTCGACGGAGTCCTCGAGGAAGCGGTCCAGATAGATCCGCGGGCCCCCACCGGCGCCGGCGGCTCCGATCACGCCCACCCGTCGCAGGTAGTCGCGCAGTCCATCGACGCTGTAGACGATCTCCATCGCACGCCCGCCCAGCACGTAACTCGGCCGCACCAGGAGCGGGAAGCCGACCTCAGGAGCGCGTTCCAGCGCCTCCTCCGGCGTCGCCACGGCGGCGTAGGGTGGCGCGCGGTAGCCCAGCTCGTCGAGCAGCCTGCCGAACCGCGCGCGGTCCTCCGCCAGGTCGATCGCATCCGTTGTCGTGCCGAGGATCGGGATGCCGGCGTCGCGCAGGCCAGCCGCCAGCTTGAGCGGCGTCTGGCCTCCGAACTGGAGGATCACGCCCTCAGGCTGCTCGACATCGCACACTCCGAGCACGTCGGGGAGCGTGAGCGGCTCGAAGTAGAGCCGGTCGGAGGTGTCGTAGTCGGTCGAGACCGTCTCCGGGTTGCAGTTGATCATGACCGCGTCACGCCCTGACTCCCTGACGGTCTGCGCGGCGTGCACGCAGCAGTAGTCGAACTCGATCCCCTGGCCGATGCGGTTGGGTCCGGATCCGAGGATCACCACGCTCGCCCTGGAGCCCCGTGTCACCTCACCCGCGGTGAGCGTCCCGCCGTCGCGCCCCACCGGCCGCGGGCGCTCCCAGGCGGAGTAGAAGTAGGGCGTCTGTGCGGCGAACTCGGCCGCACAGGTGTCGACCGCCTTGAACGTGCGCTCGCCGGCGAATACCGTCTCGGGCTCGCGGGCGACCACTGCGAGCTCGCGCAGGAACCAGGGGTTGATACGCGTCAGCGCCTCGAGCGCAGCCACCGTGTGTCCACGCCGCAGCGCTTCCAGCAGGTGGTCGAAGCGCTCCGCGCCCGGTTGCGCGACACGCGCGAGCAGCTCCGCGTCATCGCCTGGGAAGCGCGCCGGATCGTCGAGCTCACGCGAGCGCAACGCCTTGGCGAACGCCTGCCTGAACGTCCGGCCGATCGCCATCGCCTCACCGACGGACTTCATGTGGGTCGTCAGCTCCTGCTCCGCCCCGGGGAACTTCTCGAACGCGAAGCGCGGCCACTTGACCACGCAGTAATCGATCGCCGGCTCGAAGCTCGCGGGCGTCGCCCGGGTGATGTCGTTGCTGATCTCCTGCAGCGTGTAGCCGACCGCGAGCCGCGCCGCGATCTTCGCGATCGGGAAGCCGGTGGCCTTGGACGCGAGCGCGCTCGAGCGCGACACGCGCGGGTTCATCTCGATCACCATGATCTCCTCGGTCGCGGGGTTGACCGCGAACTGGACGTTGGAGCCGCCGGTCTCGACGCCGATCGCGCGGATCACGGCGATCGCCTGGTCGCGCAGCCGCTGGTAGAGGTGGTCTGGCAGTGTCTGCTGTGGCGCCACACAGACGCTGTCACCGGTGTGGACGCCCATCGGATCGATGTTCTCGATCGCGCAGACGATCACCACGTTGTCAGTCGAGTCGCGCATCACCTCGAGCTCGAACTCGCCCCAGCCGAGCACCGACTCGTCGATCAGGATCTGGCTGATCGGAGACGCCTCGAGCCCCCGGCCGATCACGGCGTCGAACTGAGCCATGTCGCGCAGCACGCCGCCGCCGGCGCCGCCGAGCGTGAAGGCCGGGCGGATGATCACCGGCAGGCCGATCTCCGCCACGGCCAGCCGCGCCTGCTCGAGCGTGTGCGCGATCGCCGAGCGCGGCACGCGCAGACCCGCCGCCTGCATCGTCGCACGGAACAGGTCGCGGTCCTCCCCGCGCTCGATCGCGTCGATCTTGGCGCCGATCAGCTCGACGCCGTAGCGCTCCAGCACGCCGTCCTCGTGCAGCCGCTTGGCGAGGTTCAGCGCCGTCTGGCCCCCCAACGTCGCGACCAGCGCGTCGGGACGCTCGCGCTCGATTATCCGCGTGACCGTCGCAGGATCCAGCGGCTCCACGTAGGTTGTGGTCGCGACCTCCGGGTCGGTCATGATCGTGGCCGGGTTTGAGTTCACGAGTACGACCTCGTACCCCTCCTGCATGAGGACCCTCGCCGCCTGCGTACCCGAATAGTCGAACTCCGCGGCCTGCCCGATCACGATCGGGCCGGAGCCGATCAGCAGGATCTTGTGGATGTCGTCGCGTCTAGGCATCAGCGGCTGCTCCGGATCTCGTCGACAAAGCGGTCGAACAGGTAGAGAGAGTCGTGTGGGCCGGGGCCGGCCTCGGGGTGATACTGGATCGTGGCGCCCTTCACATCCACGAGCGCCAGGCCCTCGACGGTGCGGTCGTAGAGGTTCACGTGGCTCAGCTGCGCGGTACCGAAGTCCGTCTCCCAGCGCACCGGCTCGTCGCCTTCGATGCGGCCGTGTCCGTCGGGCCCGAGGACCGCGAAGCCATGGTTCTGGCTGGTGATCTCGGTGCGGCCCGAGGCCAGATCCTTGACCGGGTGGTTGGCGCCGTGATGGCCAAAGGCCAGCTTGTAGGTCTCGAGCCCGAGCGCCCGGCAGAGCAGCTGGTGGCCCAGGCAGATGCCGTATACCGGCTTCCTGCCGACGAGGCCGCGGACGGTGTCAACGACGTAGCCGAGCGCCGCGGGGTCACCGGGGCCGTTGGCCAGGAAGATCGCGTCCGGGTCACCGGCGAGCAGCGCCTCGGCGCCGGCCGTGCATGGGTGCAGTGTCAGATCGACGCCGCGCTGGGTGAGTTGGGCGATGATCGAGCGCTTCACGCCGGTGTCGATCATGGCCACCCGCACGCGTGACTGCTCGCCGCTGCCGGCGACCTCCACCACGGATGGCGGTGTCACCTCCCGCGCGAGATCACGGCCCGCCATCGCCGGCTCGCGCTCGATCAGCTCGCGGGCCTCGCTCTCCGGCAGGGCCGCCGGGAACACGCCGCCGCGCATTGCGCCCGCATCACGGATGTGGCGTACCAGCGCCCTGGTGTCAACGTCGGTGATCGCCGCGACCCCCTGGGCCGCGAGCCAGGACAACCAGCCGCCCTCGGCGTACGGGGCGTCGTCATAGTCGACCGCCGCGCGCATGATCGCGGCCCGTGCGTGCGCACGATCTGACTCCATCGCGCGCTCGCTCACCCCGTAGTTACCGACCTGTGGATAGGTGAACGCGATCAGCTGGCCGGCGTAGGAGGGATCGGTCATGGCCTCCTGATAGCCGGACATCGACGTGGTGAACACGACCTCCCCCACCGCGTGCGTGTCGGCGCCGCAGGCGCGCCCGTCGAAGCGCGCGCCGTCCTCCAGAAGCACGTATGCGTCGCGGCTCATGAGACCTCCTCGAGCATCGTCGTGCGAATGCCGGCACCGGCGTGTGCGACGCCTCCGGCGGCGAGTGTCAGCTCCACCGTGCCACGCAGGCTGCGGCCGTGAAAGCAACAGTTGTGCGAGCGACTTCTGTAACCGCCCTCGCCCACACGCCAGTCACGGTCCAGGTCGACCAGCACCACGTTGGCCTGCTCGCCGATCGCCACGCGTGGCAGCGCCAGCCCGTAGAGCGCCCCACCGGCGGTCATCCGCTCCACCAGCACCGGCAGTTGCAGCACCCCCGGCCGCACGAGCTGCGTGTACAGCGCGGCGAACGCGGTCTCAAGCCCCGTGGTTCCCATCGGCGCCTGTTCGAACGGCACCTCCTTCTCGTGCCGCGCGTGCGGCGCGTGGTCCGTGGCGACGCACTCGATCACGCCGCGGCGCAGCGCGTCTACCAGTGCCTGGCGGTCGGACTCGGCGCGGAGCGGAGGGTTCATCTTGAGGTTCGCGTCGAGGCTGAGCAGTTCTTCCTCGGTCAGCGTCAGGTGGTGTGGCGTCACCTCGCCGCTGACCGGCGCACCGGTGTCGCGCCAGAACTCGAGCGCTTCCACGGACTCCACACAGCTCAGGTGCTGGAAATGTACGCGGGCGTCCTCATATCTCGCCAGGCCGCCGTCGCGACCGACCATCGTCGACTCGCTGATGGACGGGATCCCGGCGACCCCCAAGCGCGCCGAGATCGCGCCCTCGTGCATGACGCCGTCAGCTGAGAGCGCCGGATCCTCCTCGTGCAGCGCCACCACGCCGCCCGCCAGGCGTTGATACTGAAGCGCCTTGCGCAGCATGCCGGCACTCGCCACGGGCCGGCCGTCGTCTGTGAAGCCGAGCGCACCGGCATCAGCGAGCGCAGCCATCTCCGTGAGCTCCTCGCCCGCCAGACCGACCGTGATCGCCGCCAGGAAGCCGGTCGGCACCACCGCCTCGACCCTCGCCTTGGCCCGCAGCGCCTCCAGCACGCTCACCTGATCGACGGTCGGCGCCGTGTTGGGCATCGCGATCAGCTGGCAGAAGCCGCCTGCGGCGGCGGCGGCCGTGCCGGTCGCGATCGTCTCCTTGTACTCCTGGCCGGGGGTGCGCAGATGCACGTGCGGGTCGACGAACGCCGGGAATAGGTGCTTGCCGGCCGCCTCGATCACGGCCGCCCCGCTGGGCGGCCGTGTCGTCCCGGGCTCACCCAACTCGGCGATCACGCCGCCGCGGATCAGCACGTCCCGCGGCGCGTCGATCCCGGCCCGCGGGTCGAGGACATGCGCCTGCCTGACCAGGATCTCGGCCGGCAGGGCACTCCTGTGAAACAGCTTATCGCCGCTCATGCTCACGCTACCGCCTGCAGAGCCGGGGTACCGACCAGCAACTCATAGAGCACGGCCATGCGCACCGCCACGCCGGCTTTGACCTGCTCGCCGATCAGCGACGCGGCGCAGTCGATGGCCGCGCCGCTCAGCTCGACTCCGCGGTTGACAGGCCCTGGGTGCATCAGCAGCTGTCCTTCGCGCAGGCGTTCCAGGTTGATCTGGTAGCGCTGCGCGTACTCGCGCAGGCTCGGCACATAGGCTTCACGCATGCGCTCGTGCTGCATCCGCAGCACGTAGACCACGTCAGCTTCAGCGAGCCGCGCGAGCGTCGTCTGGCGCTCGCAGCCGAGCGCCTCGATCTGGCGCGGGATCAGTGTCGGGGGGCCGCACACCGTCACTCGAGCCCCCATTCTCCGGAAGGCGATGATGTTCGACCGCGCCACGCGTGAGTGCGCCAGGTCGCCGACGATCCACACGGCCAGTCCATCCAGCGAGCCGAGCCGCTGGCGCAGCGTGAAGACGTCCAGCAGCGCCTGCGTCGGGTGCTCGTGCTTGCCGTCACCGGCGTTGACGACCGAGGCGGCGGTCCATCCCGCCACCTGGGCGGCCGCGCCCGCGAACGGCGCGCGGATCACGATCGCGGCCGGGTCATAGGCGCTCAGCGTCTGCACGGTGTCCTTGAGCGACTCTCCCTTCTCGACGCTCGAGCCGACGCTGCGGACGCTGACCACATCCGCGCTCAGCCGCTTGGCCGCAAGCTCGAACGATGAGCTCGTTCGCGTGGATGCCTCGTAGAACAGGTTGACGACCGTGCGGCCCTTGAGCGCCGGCACCTTTTTGATCTCGCGCCCGGATACCTCGGCGAATGACCTGGCACGGTCGAGGATCCGCTCGATCCCGGGCCGGTCGAGGTCGTCGATCGACAGCAGATGCCCCCTCACGCTCCACCACCTTCGCTGATCGTCACCGCGTCCTCGCCGTCGACCTCGACGACACGGACGTTCACGCGCTGCCCGCGCGAGGTCGGCAGGTTCTTGCCCACATAGTCGGGCCGGATCGGCAGCTCGCGGTGGCCGCGGTCGGCCAGCACCGCCAGCTGGACGCGCGCCGGGCGGCCGTAGTCGAACAGCGCCTCGATCGCGGCCCGCACCGTACGGCCGGTGTAGAGCACATCGTCGACGATCACGATCGTACGCCCGTCTATGGGGAAGTCGAGCTCTGTGGCGCGCACTACCGGGGCGGCCGGCGGCGCGACGACGCGACGACCCAGGTCGTCGCGGTAGAAGCTGATGTCAACGCTCCCAAGCGGCACCTCCGCACCGGCCAACTCGGCCACGATCACCGCCAGGCGAGCGGCCAAGACGGCGCCGCGGCGATGCACGCCCACGATCGCAAGCGGCGCCTCGCCCGCGTACGTGGCGTTCTTCTCGACGATCTCATGCGCTATCCGTACGAGCGTGCGCCGCGTGCCATCACGGTCGAGTACGACCGTCTGATGCTCCATCGATACGTCCTTCCTGGCCTCTCCGGACCGGGTTAAAGGGACAGTGTGGCGACAGTATCAGGAGCTTCGGTCGTCCGGCGTGCTCGCTCTGCCGCTGCTGCCGGCCAGCGGGCCGGCAGCAGCGCTGTCGCGCTCTGACCAGCGCAGCAGGCGCGGCGCGCCGCGCTCCGGGAAGGGGATCTCGATCGTGTCGAAGTCCCTGGGCACCACCGTGTTGGCGAAGATCTCACGGGCCTGGTCGCGGATGACCGAGGCCGGGTAGCGGATCGAGATGTGGTTCAGGGCGAGCATCACGACCTCGGCGTCTCGGGCGACCCCCGCCGCCTGGGTGGCCGTCGAGTGGCCGGTCTGGTGGGCGCGCTCGGCATCCTCGATCGCGAACGTCGCCTCGTGGATCAGCAGATCGCTGCCGTGGGCGGCGTCGGCCAGAGCAGCGCTCGGCCGTGTATCGCCTGAGACCGTGAGCTTGCGCCCGGCGCGGGCCGGCCCCATGACCATCTCCGGCGTGACGCCCGCGACCGTCTCGCCACGCTGTACGCGGCCGAAGTCGGGCCCGTCTCGCAGACCCGCCTGACGCGCACGCTCGGGGTCGAAGACACCGGGCCGGTCGTGCTCGTGGAGCACGTACCCGAGCGCCGGGCCACGGTGTGAGACCGCCACCGCCTCGATCTCGTAGCCGTCGCGCTCGAGGATCTCGCCGTCGCCCAGTTCAACCACGTGCAGGTCGTAGGAGGTCGCGCCCGCATAGCGCATCAGATTCGCGATCAGCTCCTCGAGGCCGCGCGGACCGTGGATCGCGAGTGGCCGGCCGCGGTCGCGCATGTCAAAGGTCTTGAGCAGGCCGGGCAGGCCGAGCCAGTGGTCGGCGTGCAGGTGCGTGATCAGGATCTCATCAATGTCGGTCAGGCCGATCGAGCGCAGCAGCTGGCGCTGCGTGCCCTCGCCGCAGTCGACCAGCAGCGTGTCGCCGCCACGGCGAACCAGCAGCCCTGGCAGGCCACGACGCTGGGTCGGCAGCGAGCCGCCGGTGCCGGCGAAGAAGACGGACAACTCCATTGGCGCCAGTCTGCCAAGACGGCGGTAGCCTGAGTGTGTGCGAGTTGTGAACACGCCAGACGCGGGGCCGTCACGGCGGCGCGGTGTCTACCGCTCGCTACCGCCGTGGCTGCAGTGGGCGCTGCCGTTCACGGTTGCGGGCCTCGTCGTGGTCGGGCTCGTGTACTACGTCAACCACCAGACCTATGACGTGCCGCAGATCGCCAACGTGACCAAGCCGAGCGCGGTGGCCGCCCAGGACCAGCAGGGAACCGTGATCGTCGAGCAGCAGCAGGCGCCGCACGAGAGCAGCCTCGGGGCCGCCCAGGCGCCGCTCGCCGGCGTGCACGCCGCGGTCCTGCGCTACATGAGGCACGAGATCTCGCTCGGCGTCTTCGCCGGGCCGATCACGCACTCGGCCTGCACACGGACCGGGGGCTCCGGGAGCAGGCTGCTGTTCCACTGCACGGTGACGGCCACCGCCCAGGTCGTCAACTATCCCTTCGATGCGGTCGCCGACCCGGCCAGCGGCGTGATCACCTACTGCCAGCGCGTGGAGCCGCCGGTCCCGAGCATGAACATCCCGGTCAGCAAGCGCTGCACCTGAGCGCTGCCCGCCGGCGTCGCGGTGGTGCTCAGCCGACCCGCAGGCCCAGCGCCGCCGCGAGCGCCCGCCACTCGCGCTCGGGGACGCCAACGGTGCCCACCGTCTGGACGCAGACGTGATCGGCGCCGGCGTCGCGGTGCGCCGCGGCCGCGACGGCCACCGAGGCGGCTGAGCCCTGCGGCACCAACTGGTTCACGAGCTCGTCGCTGCCCCCGTCGGCCAGGTCCCGTTGAGCGTACCCGAGCCGTCTGAGGTTGTCCGCGTAGTTGCTCAGTCGCAGGTAGAAGGCGGCGTACTCCCGGGCGGACTCGCGCGCCGGCTCGGGGTCGGCGTCGTGGATGACGACGGCCTGCTCGGGCGCGATCAGCGCCTCTGCCCCGAGCAGCTCCCGCGCCATCCGGGTGTGGGCGGGCGGCGTGAAGTACGGGTGTGTGCCCAGCGTGCGCTCGGCGCTCAGCTCCAGCATTCTCGGGCCGAGCGCGGCCAGCAGCATGCGCTGGAGCGGGATCGGCTCTGGCGCTGCGGCGACGCCGTCCAGGAAGGCTCGCATCTTCGCCAGCGGCCGCTCGTACTCCTGCGTGGCCTCCCGGTGGCCGATCCCGATCCCGACCAGCACGCGACCGGGATGGTCGGCCTCCAGCTCCGCGAACTCGCGCGCCAGCAGCGCCGGCTCGTACTGCCAAACGTTGACGATGCCGGTCGCGATGACGATCCGCTCGCTTGACTCGAGCATCGCCCGCAGCGACCCGAGGCGCGGTGAGCTGCCGAGCCACAGCGTGCCGAAGCCGAGCTGCTCCGCCAGCGCCGCCGCCGGCCCGTAGCTGGACAGCTCCAGCGAGCGCCCCACCCATACACCGAAGCTGCCGAGTTTCATGCGATAAGCGTTGCACAGAGGCCCGGCCGGGGGCTCAGACCCCGGCGGCTGCGCGCTGGCGCTAAGCTCGCGGTCGGCATCCCCACCGCACTCGAGCGCCCGTAGCTCAGGGGATAGAGCGTTCGCCTCCGGAGCGAAAGGCCGCAGGTTCAAATCCTGCCGGGCGCGTCAGAAAAGCCCTGCTAATCGCGCGGTTTTTTTCGTTCAGGCGGCCTCGTGAAAGTCGATCTCGGTCGCCGCTGCGCTCCGTTGGCCATTATTGGCCAAATGCACGCCGTCCACGAGAGCGCGCAACCGGTCCTTCTCCCCCTGGTCACGACGCATCGACTGCCGGTACACCCTGAGCGCCAGCGCCGGGTCCGTGTGGCCCATCTCGTCCATGACGATGCCGGGGTCTTCACCGATGGCGTAGAGCACGCTCGCGAAGGTGCGGCGCAGCGAGTGCGGTGTCAGGCCCTCGGGCAGCGGCGGATGACCGCTGGCCACGAGCTGCCTCGATGCCAGATCGACGGCTGGAGTCAGTACACGCTTGCGGACGTTGTTGGTGAGGAACTCGCGCCCGTTGGCCGTCGGGAACACGAACGCATCGGGGTTGGCCGATCCTACCCGGGCGCGGATGTTGAGCAGCTCGTCTCGAAGCGCGCCCCGGATCTTCACCTTGCGCCGCCCGGCGTCGGTCTTGGCGTCCTGCACGTGCAACCAGCCGCTCGCAAGATCGACGTCTCGCCAGCGCAGGGCCACGAGCTCTCCGACACGCAGGCCCGCGAAAGCCAAGGTTGCGATCATCCCGCGCCGCTCGACATGCCGTCGATCACCGCGGGACTCTCGATCTCTCTGGCCGGCGGCATCGAGGAGTGCCTGCACCTGCTGGGCGGTGTCGAGATATGAGCGCCTCGGCTCGTGCTCGCGCGCTCTGCGGTTCTTCCCCTTCGCGGGGTTGCGGGAGATCAACTCTCGTTCGACCGCGCCCTCGAGGATCGCCGCGAGGAGGGTCAGCTGCATGTTGATCGAGCGGGCCGAGAGCGGCTTCTCCTCCGCGAGCTTGACAGCGATGTAGCGCTCGACGCTGTCAAAGCTGATCCGATCGAGGGGCATCGCGGCGAAGTACGGCAGAAGGTGCTTCTCAAGGCGCCAGCGATAATCCGTCTGAGTGCTCGGCCGCAGCTGCTTCTCGTTCCTCAGCCACCACTGCTCGGCGAACTCATGGAAGGTAGGCATGCCCTCCGGTTCGGGTAGCGGCTCGACTGGAGGCTTCCAAGTCCCGTCTGCCACTTGGTCGAGCGCGATCCGGAGCTTCCTCTGAGCCGTGTCCTCGTCAACCTGGCCGAGAGACACCCTGCGGCGCTTCCCATAGGCTGTGAAGCGCAGGGAACGGTAGACCCTGCCATCCGCCCCGACATGCTCCACGACCGCGCCTGTCGCTTGGCGTGCCATTTTCAGGCGTCCTCCTCCGGTGGTCTGTTACGGCCTGGGTGCGGGTCGGCTCTACCAAACCGCTCCCAGGCCGCCTGTTTGCTGATACCTAGCACCGTCCCGATTGACCGCCACGAGATCCCGTACTCGCGCGCAGCCGCCACCAGCTTCTCGACCTGTGCTTCGTTGTTTCGCAGAGCGTCCTGCGCCGCGCGCAGCCCGCCAAGCACATTCACTCGTTGAGCTTCAAGATGGTTCATATCGTCAAGTTATCCTGACGGCCGGACGGAAGCTAACAGGCTTATCTCCCACGGGGCTCATGCCCTGGATTAGGATCCGCCGATGACTAACTACGAGATCGTGTGCGTCAACGCCGAGAAGCCGCACGATCACATCATCAGCGTCGGGACTAAGCGTGACGATGAGCCGGTCAAGGTGCGGTCGGTCAAGTGGGTTCGGAGGGCAATCAAGAATGGCGACGGCTTCTACACCCGTAGCCCTAAAACGCAGAAGACTGCCGAAGTCGAGCGCTACGAGTGCGAGGAGGCCAACTGCGGCTTCAAAACGATCAGGTCAGCCGCGGACGCGACGCGGAAGAACAACCTCAACGGGCTTGACCCGTGCGAGGACTCGGCGGCAACGTAAGGGCTGTCGCGTCATTTCTCATTTCCAGAGCCCTCCGCCACACGCCCGCGCGCCCGCCCATCACGACGCTCCTCGCGCGGCTTCCGCCATCAGATGCTCGATCTGGCCGCGGAGTTCCGACACCTGCGACTCCAAGCTCTCGACCCGCACGGACATCGGGACATGCTCCCCGGAGTCGATCTTGCGTGAGCGGCCCTCGAGCCATTCGCAGCACGCCTTGAGGTCGAACAGTCTGCGCCCCGCCGCGTCGAGCGGCCCGATCGGCATGCCCTCGGCCATCCGAAGCTCAAGCCAGCGTGCCGAGCGGTTCAGGTGCGCGGCTAGCACCTTCTTCGTGACCATCGGGCGGTCGTCGGGGCGATCGGGGAACCGATAGACGCTCATCGGGCACCGCAGAACGAGAGTTGGGGATCGGCCTGGCATTCCTGCTGCGTCAGCGTCTGCTGCGCCTGCGAGATCTGCAGCTGTACGCGTCGCATGCGATTCTCGTATTCGGTCAGGTCTGCGCCACAGAATGTGGCCCCGAAGCCGTTGCGCGCGCACGTGTTGAAGTTCAGCCCGACGTTGTACAGCGCGTAGTCGAGCCTGCCCGAGAAGTACATCACCCCGACGATGACCACGACTACCAAAAGTGTCACCTTCCACTTCATTCGCATCGCTCGATTCCCCCTTCGTGTAGATAAGTGGCCCCGGCCGCCCGAGTGACGGCCGGGGCATGTCTTGTGTCACGCTTTCCGCTGAGAGACGCGCCCGGGCATCTCCACGACCACGCCCAGGCCCTCGTGCGGCACGTCCGCCATTCAGGCCACCCCCCTCTCGTCGCCCGCGCCGACCCGAAGCGCCTCGAACGCCTCGAGCGCCTCCACGATGTGCCGATGCTGCTCCGGGTACGGTCTGAGGAACTCTTTTTCCCAACGTCCCCACGGGCCCGTCCGTTCAGCCTCGGTCTCCTCCGGACACTCCTCCCGCCACCACGCGATCTCCTCGGGGTCGACCCAGTCGGCGATGAACCTTCGCACCGCATCGTCCACGACGATCTGCACTGTGCTGGACCCCTGATTGTCAGCAACGGTTATCGCGTCGTCGAGATGCACCGCCATCGTCGCGAGTTTCGCGAACCGGACCAGACTGTCAGCCGAGCACCCGTCATTGTCTATCAGGGGCCAAAACATGTCCGATAGCCCCCGAGCCTGCTCCATCGTCAGGGTTACGGTCGCAGTCATGCCGCCACCTCGAAGCACTCGAGCGCCTCTAGTGCCGCGAGAGTGTCCCGCTGTTGAGCGGCGTACGGCCTGCGCAGATCTTTCTCAAAGCGCACCCAGACTCGCTCGCCCTGCTGCTGATCCTGTGGCACCGGGTTCGCCCGATACCACCCGATGTCCCCGCGCAGCCGCTCCGCGATCATCCACCGCACCGGCTCGTCCACGACGACCTCCACCGTCTCTGACTGCGACGCCTCAGCCGCAGCGATCGCGTCGTCCAGGTGTGCCGCTGCGGTGGCGTGCAGCGACGCTTCGCTCACGTCCTCCATCGAGCACTCGAGGTCGCTCCACCACATATCGCTGAGCGCATACGCCTGCGGCCTTGTCAGCAACACCGTCTCGGGCATTGATCCCATCCTTTCTCGAAAGGACCGGACCCCTCCTGACGAGGACCGCAAACCGCCAAAACGCTAGCCTGCGATACGCGCACTCGAAGGGCCCTCCTTCGTTTGCGTGGCCCCGTCGCAGTTGACCGCTGCGGCGGGGCGCTTTATTGGTGGTGTGAATCCTACACTTGACCGCCCGGCTGTCAAGGTCACATTCTGTGCGTGTTCGCCAGGCGAATCGCCCTGGGCGGGATCGCCCACGGCACGGGAGACTACGAGCGCCGCACGGCCTCGCAAACTCGGGCTACCCACACATTTCGTGGGTGCTCACACACGTCGGCCGCCCCGATGGCCACAGAGCCGAAGCGCGCGACGCGACTCCGGCGACCCTCGATCGCCCCTGACAGGGACGCGGTCGGCACACGCATCGAATAGCGGAGCCGGTCACGGCGTCACTCCAACACCGATGCTTCCCTCACTCGGACCGGCCGGCCCCTAGCTCGTGCTCGGGCACCCCGAGAGCTTCCGAGAGCGTCCGCAGCACCCAGGGCGCAGCGCGGTACGGGCGCAGGCGCAGGATGTGGCCCTCGTCGCATCCGAGCCGCTGGCGAGCGGCAGCCTGCTGGCGCCTGTTGGCCCGCCGATAAGCCTCGGCGATCGGCCCGGTCTGGGGGTTCAGCCCGGTTGTCACGTGGTCTCCTTCGGTTCGTGCGGCTTGAGCTGCGCGAGCAGAACGGCAAGCTCGCTCATGATGTGCGGGTCGTCGCGGTCGGGCCAAAGCGCCGAAGCGCGTGCCGGGAGCGCCTCGAGCGGCCGGCCAGGCAGTGTGTCGGGCGCGCTCATACCACCGTCACCGAGAGCGTGCTGGTCGCGGTGCCGTAGACGGGATCGTCGGGGTTCAGCAACACATTGTTGACCGGCGTGTACGCGACTGTGACCGTGTAGCTGCCCGCGCTGGCGAACGTCACGGTAAACCAGCCCATCGCTTGCCCGCCACTGTTGCTCATCGCGGTGCCGTTGCCTGGTGTCGGGTCGGGTGCCACATCGCCGCCGTCCATGTTCTGATCCGCCACTGTCACACCGGTCGAAGGGCTGACAGTCACCCCGAGTGTGCCGTACGGGTACTCGTCGATCGCCTGTAGGGTCGTCGCCGTCGTGAGCGCCTGGTCGGCGGGCATCTTGTAGATCCACGGGTTGACGTTGTACCCCCACGGGCCGTAACCGCCGCCGAGCACGATGTCGCTTCCGCCCGGCTCGGCAAGCCCGAGTATCTGGACACCCCCCTGGATCAAGCCTGGCGTTGAGCAGATGACCGGCATCCCGTTCTCAAGCTCCGCGAAGTTGCTCGCGACGGTGAAGACCGAGCTACCGGCCGGGCACGACGCGGTGAAGTCGATCACGTTCGACGCGCTTCCGATCGCGAGCGCGGACGTGTGCAACACGTACCCCGCAGGCATCGTCACCGCAGGCGGATCGCCCGCGATGAGCGAAGGATTGCGGTACATAAATGCGGTTGCGGTGTCGGATGCGTTGATGGCTTCCAAGTACTGCCACACGATCCCGGGCGTGACCGTCATCCCTTGCTCGCCTTGATGATCGACTTCAGCGCCTGCCTGATGCTCTTCGGGCTGACGCCCGAGCCCTTTGCCGCTGCCATTTCTTCATCCTCTCTGTGGTCAGTCATCGGGTTAGTTAGTTATTCGAGGGTCCATCCGTACGTCACGTCCGCCACGGTGTAGCCCTCAAGGGCGGTTTGCCGGTCGTCCTCTGCGGGTGATGGGTGCGCCGGATCGAACAGCAAGTCCCGGCCCGTGCACACCAGTAGGTGGTTCGCGAGCGGGTCGTTAGCGTCTCTCTCGATCGCCCCGATCCACCGTTTCGCCCAGACCGGAGGTGAGGAGTGAAGCCGCAAGCGCACACCGGTCTGGCCCGCGAAGGTCTCGTAGCTCCCATCGAGCTCTGCGAGCACCGTTGCCGGGTCGGTGCCTGACAGGATGCGCCGCATCTCGTGCGGGTCCGGCACCAGCGAAGGGTGACATTGCGCCAATGTCGCGACGGTTGCCGTCGAGCAGTCGTCGCTTCGGCGCATGAAGTAGCCGCGCGTCCCATCACGCAGATGCTGAATGAACCAGCCGTCATCGAGCGCATCCTCGACCGTGTCACCCGGCGCCGGCGCGGGCTCGATCCCGAGCTGCTCCCAGTTTGCCCTCCTAAACCTGTGTACGGCTCGTGGGTATTCGGTCGCGACGAGCCACAGCTCCTGCGCCGGACTCGACGCCTGCGCGACGAGCGCAGTGAACGTCTCAAGCGCGCTTGTGTCGGCGCCCTCCAGCCCAGGTCGGGGGATCGGCTTGCGTTGAGGCGCGCGGCGCGCCCGTGCGGGCCCGGGAGTCCTCCTGCGGGTCGCGTGCAGCTGCTTGGCTTCGTCGCGCGCGGCCGCGATGGCCGGGGCGCTCGCGAGAAGCCCAGCCATCCAATCGGGCTCCTCAGCTCGGGACGCCAACACCGCTCATGCCGCCCTTCTGGCGTCCGCGACCATCACGTCGAGGCAGGGCTGCTCCGGCAGGCCTGCGAGCCGCCTAGCGCGCCGCAACGCCAGCGCCTCGACGCAGTCGAACCCGAACGGCAAGTCGAGCGTGTCGATCTGCTCGACCGGGTAGCCGATCGCCAAGCCGACCGCGCGCGCCTGCTCCCCGGTCAGCCGTCCGATGCGCGGCAGATCCGGGCCCGCGCCAAGATCGGACCACCGGTCCAAGAGCTCGACGACGTTCTGCTGTGCGCGGAGCCGTCCCGCCGGGGTCGCCTCGTCGTCGTCGGCGAGCCTGGCGGCCGATCGCAGCGTTTCTGCGAGCACCTGGCCCTCCCTGGTCAGGGCCGCGCCCTCAACGAGCCGCTCAATCACGTCTGCGAGCATTTTCCCTCCAAAATCGTAGTGATGGGCACCATCCCTCGGGGGATTTGGCACCCTCCGAAAAAAAATCGTCGGCCCAAAAAGAACGCTGAGAGGCAAGCTGTCATCAAAAATCTCGCGTGGGTCGTACCCGCCTCCCGGGTACGGTGCGAGCGAGGATCTGCGGCTGATCATCCCCGGCTCGACAGCCCGGCGTGCCAAAGGAGCGGGCGGTTGAACGCCACACGCCGATGCTGTCGAGTGGGGACGACCACCCCGAGCTGACGCCTTTAGTGCCTCGTCAGGCATGCGGTCGCTCGGGGAAGGGTCAGGATCTCGCGCCCATCCTTGCGGCGTGCTGAACCGCCGCGGCTTGGCGACTCAGCGACGTCAGAGCTTCGGCCGTCTCACGCTGCCGGCGGTCGTAGGCATCGCTTGCCGCCTTGAGCCGCCGTTGGTACCGGCGCATGAGATCCCAGTCGCGGTCTGTGATCTTGTCGCCGTTGCCCTTGAGTCCGCGCTTCCTCAGCTTGGCTAGCCGGTTCTCAACCCTCGTGTAGCGCTGGCAACGAGTGCCGGTTGTTTTCAGCCCGAGCTTGTCTTCGAGCACCAGTACCTGTGACCACACCGCCGCACGCGGATCGGTGAGCATCTCGACCAGCCACTCAGGCTCAGAGCGTCTCTCGACGTGGCCGGTAGTGGAGCGGACGCTCACCGGCTGACCGCGTTTGCCGACGTTGCCCGGCTTACTTGCCGGCTTGCTTGCCGGCTTGCCAAGTCGTGCGAGAGCCTTGTTCAACTCGACGATGTTCACTCGCATTGAGTCGCAGTACCGCGACTGCTGCGCGTGTGTCATGTCATTGAAGGTCATGTTGCGCGCGGCGAGTGCGCTTCTGGTTGCGCGTGCCGTCTCCATGATGTCCATGTGTCGTTCTCCTTTCACCTGTTAGAAGCCGGCCGGGACAACCAAACCGGTACCTTGCACCGAGCCGATCGCGGACGGGTAGCGCTGTGGGAATACCGCCGCGTACATGTGCCATCCAAGGACAACGGCGAGCTGCCCCGCGCTGTCGCTGCCCGGGTAGGCGACGAACCGCGGGCCGACCGGGTCCTCGAGCAGAATCACATCGCTGGCGCGCACCAGCACGATCGCATCCTGGTTCGTGCCCGCGCCGAGGTCGCTCGGGATCTCGTTGTCGTGATACACGGGCAGCGACGCGAGTGGGCCGTACGGGCCGGTGTCGGTTTTCGGCACCGTTCCGGTGCCCGGTCGCTGTGTCGGCTCGTTGCCGGAACCGTCAGGCGCGCCGGCAATGCTGAACCAGCGCGAGCCGCGCATCAGAATCACGGTCGGTGACCGCTTGCGGGTATCGCTGATCGTGCCGGCACACTGCGCGATCGCGTTGACGATCCCAGCCGAGGTCGGCGTGGCGGCGGTGTAGGTCGTGAGGATCGCGCCCGGCACACCATCGACGACACTCGTGCCGACGTTCAGGAGCCCGAGCATCTGACCGTTGGTGCCGGTGCCGTTCATCAGCTGCTGGGCGAGCGACTGGCCGTACGCGTCCGCGAAGTCCTGCAGCACGATTTCGTCGCTGAACTGCCCACCGCGGTCGTAAAGCTGCTGCGAGACGAGCGCCGAACCTTCGAACGTCGCGACCTTCGCCGTGATCGAGTCGGTGGAGCTGTACTGGTCCGGCGCGGTCGTGTTCTCCACCGCGTCGGGCACCACACCGGCCGCCGAGTCAAACCGGGGGATCTCCAGAAGCAACGTGTCCGGCGGTAAGTCGACGCGCGTCACAAGCTGCTTGAGCGGGCATGCCGCACGAGCCACGGACGCCCACTGTTCCTGCATCCACCGCGGCGGCACCAGCTCGCCACCCGCGCCAGCAGTAGACGACAGCGCACGGCTCTGCGGGCTGGCGGTGATGCCATAGAACGGCAGCCCGGCGCGCGCGTCCGCCTCGGTCAGCTCCACCCGCCCACGCTCAAAGTCGGTATGGCGCTGCAGCCGCTCGGAGGCCTCTGTGGCGCTGCTGACGCCGGGAACGGGCCATGACGGGTTAGCGGACGCCACTAGGTCCGCGAAGAACGATCGGCGCTTGTCGCCACGCTGATAGATGTCCGGCTCGCGCGTCACCCGAATCTCGGGCAGCGCCTGGCGGCGCCGCTCGAGCTGATCGATCCGTGAATAGGCGAACTCCATCTGACCCTCGAGCCGCGCCCGCTCATCAAGTGTGAGCCCGGGCGCGCGCAACTGCTCGTCGAGCTCGAGTGCGGCGCGCACCGCCTGCTCGCGGTCCTCGCGCACCCGCTCGTGCAGATCCTCGATTCCCTCGGCATACGCCGCTGATACAGCCATCAGAACTCCTCCCCTCGGGCGATCCGCCCCACGGCTTGAACCATCTCTCGCAGCTCGCGCTGCCCGGCCTCCTGAGCGTCGAGGCGCTCCTCGATCGCCGCGCAACGTGCGATCAGCTGGGTGAGCGGGTCGGCGGCCATCTTGCGAGCGATCGAGTTCGCTCGAGCCTCCTCGGCGACCCGCTGCTCCTCGGCGTGTGCGGCAGCCCGCTCACGTTCGAGCTGGCCGTAGTCGATCATCGGCGCCGGCTGCCGGCGTGGCGCGTACGGCCCTCGCTTCGATAACAGAGTCACTTGTCTCTCCTTCTTCGGTTCAATTTCGCGGCTGTACGCCGCCTCAAGGCCACCTGGCACGCTGGCTGTCACCAGCTCACGGCGCTCAAGCTTCGGGTACAGCCCCGGGTCGCTGCTCAGCCACTCGCAGGGCCACGCCCGGCCGTCACACACCGGCAGTACCACCTGCCGCGATCCGGTAGGCGCAATCGCTGCCCTGCGCTTCACCGCACCACTACGCCCGAGCCGGCCGCCCATCGCCGCGCTACAGCCGACATGCACCGCCCGCGGGTTCGAGCGGTCAAACCCTCTGGGACTCACACTCATGCTACCTCCAAGTGTGAACGGGCTTCCGGCATATGGGCGATCTCGTCCTGCTGACTGCGGTCAGGCACGGCAACACTCAGCCCGACAAGCCACACCACTCCGCCGCGACGCACCAGCTCGACCCCACGCTCACGGAGCTGCACAGCAAGCTGACGGTTAGTCGGCAGATCAGCACGCTCCTCGGGATCAACTGTCCAAGCGTGCAGCGCCGCCGCGAACTCACCGAGTGTCACCGCGCCACGATCGCAGCACGCGTCGAGCAAGAAGCGGTCGAGGCAGTACTCGCCGAGCCTGAAACGGATGTCGGCCGGGTTGTGTTGCGCTCGCGTCCTGGCACGCGGACGGTACGGCGTGCGCTGGGCCTGCTCCAACCGCACGTCTGCCCAGGCATACTCGAGCTGCTCTGTGATCTGCTGGACCGCTCCGACATCACCCATACGCCAAGCGTGTGATCGTTCGGCCGCGAGCCTGAGCACACGAGCACGTGCGAAGTCGCCGACGGTCGGCTGCTCGACTATGGCAGCGGCCGTCATCGTTCGCCCCGCTTCGACTCGCGAACGATGCGCCAGTTCTCGGCAAGCCGACGCCGAGCGATCACCCACCGCCCACCGTCGCTGTCCTCGATCAGCAACTTACCGCCGCTCACCGCCGCCACCGTGTACCGTGCGCCCGCCGGGTCCGCGATCTTGTCACCCATCGTCACCGCCATGAGGCCTCCTCGTCGTGGTCAGTCGCCAGTGAGCCGAACTCGCTCGCGGCCTCGTCAAGCAGCGCCGCGAACGCGTCAAGGCTCGAGGCGGCCAGCTCGGGCGCGGCGCTTTGTGCGGCCCGAGCGAGCGCGTTACACAACCCCGCGGCGGCAGGGATGGCGTCCGCTCGAAGTCCACGCGCGAGCAGCGCATGCAAAAGGCGAGCTGCGCCCGGTTCGTAGTCGAGGCCGCTCACGACGCAACCCCGATCGGCTCGAGGTCAGCAGCGAGCTGCGCGAGCCGATCAGCGCACCCGATCGCCACGTCGCTGCTGGTCGCCCTCAGATCGGCCTCGACGGCGCGCAGCTCGGCCACAATGTCGGCATCGGTCCAGAACCGCCGAGCTTCGACAGCCTGTGGGTCGGGCTGCTCGCCGAGAGTGAGCTGTTTCGCGGTCACGCTGCACCCCTGATCGCCAGGACCGAACCGGGTTGATTGCGGGCCGCCGTGCGCCTTGGCCGTGGCCGGCTACCGGCAGCCACGGTGTCGGGAAGCTTTGCGCCGGCGTCCGCTGGGAAGCGCAGTCGCGGCTTTGTCCCGCTGCCGATGCGGATCGCTCCGAGCTGGTCCGCGTGCTCGCGTACGTATCGCACGCTGACGCCGAGTCGCGCCGCGAGTTGGGCGGCCGTCTGCAAGGAGCTTGGCGCGGACTGCGGCTCGTATGGCCCTGCAAGCGACTCAGCTACGCGGGCCGCGATCTTCATCGCGAGCGCATCGAGCTGGGCCTCCGATAGTTCAACCGCGCTCATGCCGCCCACCAGTGAAAGCGGCCGAGACGCGCGCATCCCACTCTAGAAAGCTCTCCCCGGGCAGTGGCGAGGCGTCCGCCACGGTTGGGTCACAGTCGGGACTAGTGTTACCACTGTCCTTACTAGCCCCACTAGCCCAACTACTACTTTTATTGGGGTTTCGGCCGTTTTCAGTCGGGCTAGTCGGGCTAGTCGGGACAACGCTCTCAGTTGTCCTGACTGAGTCCCGAGTGTCCGGCCAGCGCCACTCCGTGATGCTCGGATAGGTGTTGGTTCGGCGATGCTCGATGGACAGGCGCTCTTTGGCGCGCTTCGCCATCCGGGCATCGACCCCATCCGCGGCGCACGCGTCCTTGATCTCCTTTGCGGCGTGCCACCGGCCGTCCTTCGGCAGGAGTGCCTCGATGATCTCGCACGCCTCCGCGATCCTGCTGTGGTCTTCCCGCGCCCCCTCCCGGCCGATTAGGTCATCGACCGCGAGTGTGCCGTCCGTGTGCCCGGCGGCCAGCGGCACCTTGAAGTCGAAGCCGTTGGCCTTGAACCGGTGCTCGGTGATCCTGAACTCCACCGACACCGGCGCGGCTGACAGGTTGCCCTTGCCGCGGACTAGCACCCTGCGCGTCTCATCGTCAGGGTGCTCGGCGAGGAGGAGGCTCGACCTCGACACGGCGTTGAAGGCCGCCGCGCCGGCTACGAGCTGGCGGAACGAATCGCCTCGCTTGTTCGGGTGCAGCGCCCCCAGCGCGACGATCTCAAGCTCGCGAGCCAACGCGCGGATCGGTTGGAGTGCCTCACGGACCGCCTTCTGGCGCCAGTCGTCAGTGCCGGCTCCAAGGTTGTCGAGCAGCTGGTCGAAGAACAGTAGGCGGAGGCCGTACTCGAGGATCGCGAGCGTGAGCTTTTCCCGATCCTCCGCGACGTTCACGAAGCCGCCGTCGGGGCGCTCGATTTGAACGACCCTCGACAGGTCCGCGCCGGCCGCGTGCAGCCTCGGCACCCAGACTCCGTCGAAGCTGTCCTCGTCGCCGAGGACACCGATGCCGATCGGCTTTCCCGCGAGGTCGCCGGGAAGCTCACCACGCGTCAGCCGGGCGATCACCCAGCACATGAGGGTGCCCTTGCCTACGCCCTCGTTGCCGATGAGCAGGTTGAGGTAGCCGATAACGAGCCGCTCCTGCCATGCCCACTTCGGCGGCATCGACCTACCCAGATCCGCGCGACGGACCTCGAGGCCCGTGATGGGCTCGCCGAATGCGAGTAGACGCGCCTCCGCGCGTTCGACCGCGGCGTCCGGTTCGGCACCTCCAGCCTGCAGGCGTGCGAACTCCTCCGGTGAGACGGTCATCGCGCACCCTCAGACCTGACGATCGCGCGGAGCGTGTCAAGCTCGCGCTCGAGCCGCGCAGTGAGCACCGCGAGTGCCCAAGGGTCCAGATGGGCGTCCTCGGCGCTGACATCGGCGACGAGCGACAGCAACTCCCCAGCAAGCCGCTCGAGGCGCGCGAACTGCGGCGAGCTGCTCATGCCGCCACCGCGATTCGGCCGTGCTCGCCTCGCCACGCCGGCGCGGAGCCGTGGCGAGGCACTGCCCGATGCTCACGGGCGATCGCTCTGAGCACCTGTACCACATCGGTGTCGTAGCTCGGGAGCGCCGACCGGCGCATCGCCGTGTAGTACGGCGCAGGCGTCTGCCATGATGGCCGCCCCACGTAGTCGTGCCCGCACTTGAAGCACGACCGCGCCTCAGGATCGAATATGTGATGCCCGTTGCAGCGGCAGGTCGCGCCCGGCGCCAGCCATGTCGGCTCACCGAGAGCACGCTGGAGGTACGGATCAGCTGGCAGACGGTCCAGCGCCCCGGACTCGTCAACGCCCGCGACACGGCGTCGGTGCGCGGCCTGCTTGCAGGCGGCTGAGCAGAATCGAGCCTCGGCCCGAAACTTGCGACCATTCGGATGGAAGTCGGGGAGCGGCTCGCTGCAGGCCGCGCAGAGCCGCCCGGCTAGGTCGCCGGGCGGCTCACTAGGACCAGGGTCGTCGCCGCTGTCGCCGGACCTGGCCGACGAGCGGCTCGCAGAAGCGCGAGCCTTGGGCCGTCCGCCAGATCCGCGCTGACCGTTGTGACGGCGAGCCGATGAAGGCCGTGCAGAGGTAGCCGTTGCGCGAACGCGACTCGGGCCTACATTCGCACGGCGCACAGACTCACAGCGGCGGGCGTGAGCGAGGTGCTGCTCGAGCGCATGGGTCCAAGTCCCGGCAGCTTGCGCTTGAGCGAGTTGATCGGAGATCTCCTCGATCTTCGAAGCGTGCTCCAGTGCCCACTTGTCGCTGTCAGCGATGATCCCCGGCCCGAACGCTTCGATCGCTGCCTCCTGGTCGGCCTTCTTGATCGGGTAGGGGATCTTGCGCCCGGTGAAGGGGTGGACCAGGAAGGCGTCCGCTCCGTCCCCTTGCACGAGCGCCACGGGGTGTCTGCCCGAGGCGTCAATCCTGGCGCGCACGGCTGCCAGGATCTCTTCGGCCGGGGGGTTACCGGGCGCTTCGAACTGTCCCGCGGAGACCCACGTCTCGATGTCCCTCAACGTCAGCATCCCGCCAAGCACGTGCTCGGCGAGTTGCTCGTAGATACTGGTGGCCCCGTCGGTGCTGGTCTGCATGTTCGATCCTTTATGGTGCGCGACCAGCGAAGGCTACGCTGCTGGTCGGATGTATTGGGCTTGGTCGCGGGCCGCTTTCCTTCCGCGCAGCGTCGGGGAGAAACCCCCGGCCGCGCCACGGCGCGGCCGGGGGTCCCGACACCATGCGGGGATCGAAGCCGCGCACACAGCTTCCACCCGCGTTACGGCTATTCCAAGTAGCCGTTTGGACGCCGTCGCTTTCGAAGCAAGAGATCGCACGCCAATTGGCCAACGGGCGATCTCGTTGGCCGTTACTCCCGGAAATCGATGCATTTTCGCGACCATTTCGAGAGGTCCTCGGAGAGAGCCAAATAGCCCCAATCCTCAGCGTTTACGGGCGGTTTGGCCACTTGCGGCCCTGTGCTAAGTCCACGCCTCCGGAGCGAAAGGCCGCAGGTTCAAATCCTGCCGGGCGCGTCAACGAGGGCCCGGGGCCGGGCGGCGGAGGTCAGGCACGTCCGGCAGCCGCGTGAATCCGGCGGAGACGTAGGTCGCTGCCGCGGCGACGTTTTCATTGGGCGTGCAGACAAGGGCGCTGGCGCAGACCAGCTGGCGCAGAGCGTGCGCCGCAGCGATGGTCGAGCCTGTGAACGCCGAGCGCTGCACCGCCGTCCTCACCGCCGCCTGAGCCGGCCCTGCGAGCTCCATCCCGAACGCGCTGAGCGGGGGCAGCCGGTCGCCGAACCGAGCCTCCACAGACGCTGCGCCCGCGGGCAGAACTCCATGCCGCGGATCGGCCAGGTCCGCCACGATCCGCGCGGCCAGCTCCTGGGCCTCGGCGGCCAGCGGAGCGACCGCAAGCCGCAGCAGCGTGGGCCGCCGAGGCGCTGCGAGCCGCAGTCGCACCCCCGGATCGTACTCGCGCACCGGACCGCTCGCCGACGCACGCAGCCGATGCTCAAGCGCCCGCCCCACGGCGCCGATGCTCACGAGATGGAGCAGATCGCGCTCTCAGAAGTGATCGGGTCGCTGTCCTACGCGCTCGACATCGTCGAGGGACAGCCGCCCGGACACTCGCTGCGCTCGTGCCTGATCGGGATGCGGATCGCCGAGGAGATCGCCCTGGCCGACCCGGATCGCTCAGACCTCTTCTACGCACTGCTGCTCAAAGACGCGGGCTGCTCGGCGAACTCGAGCCGCATGGCGTCCGTCCTCGCCGCCGACGACTTTGCCGCCAAGGCCTCTTCGAAGCTGACCGACTGGAGCAACCCGCGGGCGTCGCTCGTGTGGGCTGTCCGCAACGCAGCTCAGGGCGGCGGCCTGCGACGCCGCGCGCGCGTGCTTGCAGCGATGCGCGATGAGGGTGATCTGACGCACCAGTTCATGGAGGCACGCTGCGACCGCGGCGCGGAGATCGCACGCATGCTGTTTCTAACCGAACAGACCGCACGCGCGATCCGCAGCCTCGACGAGCACTGGGACGGGCACGGCATGCCGGACGGTCTGCAAGGCGAACAGATCCCGCTGGCGGCGCGCATCCTGTGCCTGTCCCAGACTGTCGAGGTATTTCATCGCGAGGGCGGCGTCCGCGCGGCGCGCGCCGTCGCCCGGCGCCGCAGCGGCCGCTGGTTTGATCCGCATCTGGTGGACGCGTTCCTGCGCTGCTCGCGTGACGCCGATCTGTGGCGTTCGCTGGACACAGCGGACGTTTCAAGCTGGGAGCCACCCGGGCTCGAGCTGAGCGCCGACGACCGCCGCCTCGACCGCATCGCGGAGGCCTTCGCCCGTGTGATCGACGCCAAGTCACCGTTCACAGCCAGCCACTCCGAGCGCGTCGCTGAGCTCGCCGTCGGTACGGGCGCACAGCTCGGCTTCGATGCGGACCTGCAGCGCACGCTCAGACGCGCCGGATTGCTGCACGACATCGGCAAGCTCGCGGTCTCCAACCGGATCCTCGACAAGCCAGGCAAGCTGACCGACGCCGAGTTCGACGCGATCAAGTCACACCCTGTCTACACGCTGCAGATCCTCGAGCGCGCGCCCTGCTTCGAGCAGTTCGCCGAGCTGGCCGCCAACCATCACGAGAAGCTCGACGGCAGCGGCTACCCGCGTCGCCTGGTGGCGGAGCAGCTGGACCTGCCGATGCGCGTGCTCGCGGTCTCGGACATATACGAGGCGCTCACCGCCAAGCGCCCGTACCGGGAGCCGCTCGAGCCGGCGCAGGCGCTCGCGATCATCGACCGGGATGTCCCGCACAAGCTCGACGCGACGGCCCGCGAGGGGCTCGGCGAGCACCTGGCGACGTTCGGCGCCGGCAGCCTCGCGGCCTGAGCGGCGGCGGGCCGGCGTGCTCGATGCAGCCGCACGGGCATCGCTGCGAAACTTAGGCGCGTTGCCGGTGTCTATGCGGTCGAAGGCAGAGCCGTAGATCAACCCCATGAAGCAAGTCCTAGCAATCGCCATCGTTGCCGCGCTGGCGGCACCGGCGGGTGCAGCCGCGGCGCCAATGCTGGCTGAGCCGTTACCCAGCCCGCCGCCGGCATCCTCCACAACCACCATCACCGGCACTGCCACCGCGCCGCAGCAGGCTCCGGCCTACCCGCCTGCCGACATGCGCTCCGACCGGCGCGCGCTCGGCGCCTACGCGGCCTATCTCAACGCCCTGCTCACGGCCACCGCGTCGGCGCGCGCCGCCGCCAGCGACTACACGGTCACGATCGTCTCGCAGTGCCGCAGCGCGCTGGAGCCGCTGACCCAGCCGACCACGCAGATCGGCAAAGCGGCACGACGCACGCTGACGGCGATTGGAAACGAGATCGGGGATGACCTCACGATCAGCTACGACGAGGCGCTGACGCCGCAGTTCAGCAGGTTCTCGCAGCTGCTGCTGCGCCTGCGCTGGCCCCGCAAGAGCTCAGGCTGGATGGTCGTGCGCCGTTACGTCGCGGCGGAGTCGCGGGTGCTCGCGCTGCAGACCAGCAACCTCTGCCAGGATGCGGGGCTCGCCGGTGCCTCGCCGCAGCTGCTGCCGCCCGGCACGGCGAGCTTCCTGGCCGCCTACGATCGCGCGTCGGTGGCCGCCAACCGCATGTTCATCAACCTCACGAAGCTGATGGGAACCTACACCCGCGCGGGTGAGAGCGCGCTGCTGCAGCGCATCGCCACCCTGGCCGGCGAGTTTGCGAGCACCAGCAGGACCGACCTGCTCACGGCGGGGTCGCAGCTGACCACAGCGCTGCAGAGCACCTGACCGACGGCGAGGCCAAGCGGCCGTGCCGTTCTCCCCCGGAGCTCCTATGCTTGAGGTCGTGTTCGGACTCTGGAACGAGAAGACGAAGATGGTGGACCCGGGCCGGGCCCTGCCCGGCAGGCCACAGCGAGTGCCGGTGCCCGCCGGCCACACGGTTCTGGGCACGCGGCTCGAGCCGCCCTTCCCCGACGGCCTCGAGCAGGCGACGCTCGCGCTCGGCTGCTTCTGGGGAGCGGAGCGGGCGTTCTGGAAGCTCCCCGGGGTTTACACCACCGCGGTCGGCTACAGCGGCGGCTACACGCCGAACCCGACCTACGAAGAGGTGTGCAGCGGCAGCACCGGCCACGCCGAGTGCGTGCTGGTGGTCTTCGACCCGGCGCAGATCCCCTACGCCGAGCTGCTGCGCCACTTCTGGGAGAGCCACGACCCGACCCAGGGGATGCGTCAGGGAAATGACCTCGGCACCCAGTACCGCTCCGCCATCTACTACGCGGACGCGCAGCAGCGCGCGGTGGCAGAGGCATCCAAGCGGGCCTATGCCGAGCAGCTCGGGCGGGCCGGCTTCGGCGAGATCACGACCGAGATAGCAGCCGCCGGGCCGTTCTACTACGCCGAGGACTACCACCAGCAGTACCTGGACAAGAACCCGGGTGGCTACTGCGGGCTCGGCGGCACCGGCGTCAGCTGCCCCGTCGGGCTGGCCGCGGTCGGCGATTGACCGAGACGGGCACGAGCGGCCGGCGCGCGGCTGGCGCGGCGGCACTGGTCGTGCTGTTTGACATCGGCGGCGTGCTCGCACCCTTCGAGGGACTCGCTGACCTGCGCCGGCTGACCGGAGAATCCGAAGCGGACGCCGCCACGCGGTGGCTGCGCAGCCCGACCGTGCGCAGCTTCGAGTCGGGCGCCTGCGATGAGCTCGCGTTCGCCCGCGGAGTGATCGCGGAGTGGGGCTTTGAGCTCTCGCCCGAACAGTTTCTGGAGCAGTTCCGCGGCTGGCTCGGCGACCCCTACCCGGGGGCCGACGCGCTCGTGTGCGAGACCGCCAGCCGCGCCCGGGTCGGCTGCCTCTCGAACACCAACGGCCTGCAGTGGCGTGAGCGGATCTCACGCTGGCCGCTCACCGCCCGCTTCCAGGAGCGGCTGTTGTCCTTCGAGCTCGGTGCCGTCAAGCCCGACCGCGAGATCTTCACGCGCGCGCTCGCCAGGCTCGAGGTGCCGGCCGAGTCGGTGCTGCTGCTCGACGACAACGAGCACAACGTCGCCGGCGCGCGGGCTGCCGGCATGCGGGCCGAGCAGGCGCTGGGCGTGGGCGGCGCCCGCGCGGCGCTGGTAGGCCACGGGCTGGTGGCACCCGGTTAGGACAAGGCTCGGGCGTCGGGGGCTGCACTGTGCAGCAGCCCCCGACAGCGCCGCGCTCTCTAGCTGCGCCCGCCGACCGGCAGACGCTCCTCGCGGGCCCGCTCGAACGAGTCGAAGCTCGCGTCTATCTCCCAGGCCTCGAAGGTGCCGCGCGCGCACTCGAGCGTCTTCAGGCCCTCACCGGTGATGACCGCGACCACCCGCTCCGCCGGGTCGATGTCGCCGCGCTGCGCCAGTTTGCGCAGGACGGCGGTGGTGACCCCACCGGCGGTCTCGGTGAAGATGCCCGTGGTCTGGGCGAGCAGCCTGATGCCGTCACGGATCTCGTCGTCTGAGACCGAGTCGATCGCGCCGCCGCTGCGCCGGGCGAGGTCGAGCGCGTAGGGCCCGTCGGCCGGGTTGCCGATCGCAAGCGACTTGGCGATCGTGTCGGGCTTCACCGGGCGGCAGAAGTCGCGGCCCTCGGCGTAGGCCTGCGCGACCGGCGAGCACCCCTCTGCCTGGGCGCCGTTGAAGACCGGCAGCCGGCCTGACACGAGCCCGACCTCGAGCCACTCGTCGAACGCTCTTGCGAGCTTGGTGTAAAGCGACCCGGAGGCGATCGGCGCCACCACGCGGTCGGGCAGCTCGAACCCGAGCTGCTCGGCGATCTCAAATGCGAGCGTCTTTGAGCCCTCGGCGTAGTAGGGGCGCATGTTGATGTTCACGAACGCCCACTCGTGCTCACCCGAGAGCTCGGTGCACAGTCGGTTGACGTCGTCATAGTTCCCGTGGACCGCGACCATGTTCGTGCCGTAGATCCCGGTGGCGAGCACCTTCTGCTCCTCCAGGTCGTCGGGGATGAAGACGAAGGACTCGAGCCCGGCCGCCGACGCGTGCGCGGCCACGGCGTTCGCGAGGTTGCCGGTCGACGCGCAGGCGATCGTCTGAAAGCCGAGCTCCTGGGCGCGGGCCAGGGCAACCGAGACCACGCGATCCTTGAACGAGTGCGTCGGGTTGGCGGCGTCGTTCTTGATCCACAGCTCGCCGATCCCCAGCTCGCGGGCGAGCCGGTCGGCGCGCACGAGCGGTGTCCATCCGGCTCCGAGCGCAGACTGCGGGCGCTCCACGGGCAGGAAGTCGGCGTAGCGCCAGATCGAATACGGACCCGCCTGGATCCGGCGTCTGAGCTCGTCCGGATCGGCGTTGGAGCGCTCGCCGTACCGTACTTCCAGCGGGCCGAAGCAGCGCTCGCAGACGTAGCGAGCGTCGAGCGGGTATCCGGTCCCACATTCCTTACATCTGAGTGCTTCTGGCGGCATATCGAAAAACCTCCGCCGGGTTTCCGTGGTCGGAGGCTCTAGGACCGCCCTACCCACATCTCCCAGGCCTGTCGTTGGAGCCTGATGGAATTGGCACCGTTTCCTTGCGGTCGGTTGCCGGGGTTTCGTAGGGCCATTTCCCTCCACCCCTCTGGATGCGTACAGCTATGTGAGCGCAAAGCGTACATGATCGTCGAAGGTCCGTGCACGCACGCGGGGCCGCCGCCTGGTCCTGCCGGCCCGGCCACCGGCGACGGGCCGTAGATCTGCCCGGCGTAGTTTGCGACACTCCTGGGCTGGTGAGCGCGATCGACTTCGACTTCACGCCCGTGGCCGACCCCGGCAGCGAGCAGCGCGAGGCGCCACGCAGGCGCCTGCTGATGATCGCCAACCCGTTCGCATCGAGCGTCTCCGAGCGGCTGCGGACGCTCGTGATCGCGGCTCTGCGTGGCAGTTACGTGGTCGACGCCGTCGACACCGAGCGGCGAGACCACGCCACTGAGCTGTGCCGGGAGGCCGCCCACGAGGGCTACGACGCCGTGGTGGCCTTTGGCGGCGACGGGACGGCCAACGAGGCCGCCAACGGGCTGGTCGGGACGCGCACGCCGCTGACCTGCCTGCCTGGGGGACGCGCGAACGTGTACTGCAGGATGCTCGGGATACCACCCGATGTGGTGGACGCGACCGAGCATCTGCTGGGCCTCGCCCACAGCTGGCAGACCCGCCAGGTCGATCTAGGGCGCGTGGGCGAGCGCTACTTCCTGTTCTCCGCCGGCGTGGGGCTGGACGCCGATGTGGTGGAGCGGGTGGACGCCCACCCGCGCCTGAAGGCCAGGCTCGGCGAGTACTACTACGCCTGGGTGGCCACGAGCACGTTCGCGAGGCGCTACCTGCTCTCGCCACCACGACTCGAGGCCGAGCTCGAGCACGCCGGGTCCGACACCGCCAGTCGCCCGCGGGGAGTCACGTTCCTGGTTCAGAACGCCGCGCCCTACACCTACTTCGGCGACCGCGGCGTCGAGATGGCGCGTGGCGCGTCGCTGGTGAGCGGCGACCTCGCAGGGCTGCTGCTCGAGCGCACCAACCCGCTCGACATCCCCTCGATCGCCTGGCGGGCGCTCTCCTCCCGCGCGCAGGTCGCCGCGCACCGGCGCGTCGCGGAGTTCCGCGCCCAGCGCTGGCTCCGAGTCCGTTCGCTCGACGGCCGGCCACTGCCGTTGCAGGTTGACGGGGACTACATCGGCGCGCGCCACGAGCACAGCTTCTCGGTCTCCCCCGGCGCGCTCACCGTGCTCGCCTGAGCCTGGCGGCGCGCGCCCGCGACGGCCCGGCTGAGCGCCTGCCCGGCGTGCGCTCACGCCGCACCGTCACGGTCCGGCAACCATCAAATCCCGCACGTAGCGCCCAAAACCTTCCGGCAGGGGGGTCGATTTCGGTGGGCTGATGCCTCCATTGATCATGACGCCCAACGCACAACCGCAGCTGACCTCAGCCGACCTCTCGGTGCTCGGCCCGCTGGCCGAGCACCGGCTCCTGATCGTCCCCCAGCTCGCCGTCCTGCTCGGGGTGGGCGCCGCCACCGCGACGCGGCGCTGCCGGCGTCTGGCCGACGCCCGCCTGCTGCGCCTGGAACGGACCTTCAACCGCCTGCCGGCGGCGGCATCGATCGCCGCCGCCGGCCTCCAGACGATCGGCTCGCCATTGAAGCCGCCAGCCTTCAACCTGGCCGAGTACCGCCACGACGTCGGTGTCGGCTGGCTGTGGCTGGCGGCTCGCGCCGGTCGCTTCGGCAGGCCGCGGACGCTGCTGACAGAACGCGTGATGCAGGCTCGGGACGATCACCATGCGGGCGCGCACGGTGCCGGCGGCTCGGGCATCGGCCTGGGGGTCTTCGGCGCGGACGGGCGGGTCCGTCGCCACTATCCAGACCTGCTGATCGAGCTGCCCGGGGGCGGGAATGTGGCCGTGGAGCTCGAGCTGACGGCCAAGAGCTCGGCGCGGATGACCGCGATCATGTCTGCCTACGCGAGTGATGCACGAGTGGCCAGGATCGTCTACCTGGCCGGCAGCGAGACTGTCGCGCGTACGGTCGACCGTGCGGCGGCGGCCGCGGGCACAGCCGACCGCGTCCACATCCGGCTGTTGGCCGCAGACGGGATCGAGGGGGCGAGCGTCGCCGGCACGCGAGACGACGGGCGCGCGCTACGGTCCGCGCGCTCGCGGGCGGTGATGTGTCGATGAGCGACCCGCCGCAGGCGCCACGACCGCCACGGCCCCCGGCGCCCGGGCATTTGGCTGGCGGCATCCTGTGGACGCTTGCCGGCGCGGTGGCGTTGACCGCGCTGCCGGCGGGTGCGGCGGTAGCGCTGATCATCGCCGCGTTCGGCCTGCGGAGCGTCTGGTCGCTGGCCAGGCGCCTGCAGGAGCGGGAGCGGCTGAGCACCGCGAAGCTCACGGCCGGGCGGATGATCACGATCGGCCACGACGCGGACGGCCGAGCGGTGGAGATTCCGGAGCGCACGCTCGCAGCCCACGGCCTGATCCTCGGTGCCACCGGCGCCGGGAAGACGACGACGATGCTGACGCTGCTGCGCGATCAGATCAGCCACGGGCGCGGCGTGGTGGCGATCGACCTGAAGGGCAGCCGCGCGTTCGCGGCCGAGCTGCAGGCGGCCGCCGAGGCGGCCGGTCGCCCGTTCAGGGAGTGGTCCCCGGAGGCCCAGACGCGCTGGAACCCGCTCGCCAGCGGCAACGCCACGGAGCTCAAGGACAAGCTGCTCGGGACCGAGCGCTTCACAGAGCCCCACTACCGGCGCGCCGCCGAGCGCTACCTGCAGATCGCGATCGCGACCGCACAGGAGGCCGAGCCGGATCGGCCGCTCACGCTCACGCGGGTGGTGGCGCTGATGAACCCGGCGCGGCTGGCGGCGCTCGCCCGGCGCGCCGGGCCGCAGCGGCTGGCGCATGTGCAAGAGTATGTGGCCGGCCTGACCTCCGACCAGGTGAGCGCGGTTCGCGGCCTGGGATCGCGCCTTGCGGTGCTGACGGAGTCACACGTCGGGCCGTTGCTCGAGCCCGGCGAGGGCTCCGAGACGCTCGACCTGCGCGGCGCGCTGGACGGTGGCGAGGTGGTGCTCTTCAGCCTCAACTCGAGCACCTACGGCGGCCTCGCGGCGATGCTCGGGACGCTCGCGGTGGCGGATCTGACCGCCGCCTCAGGCGCCCGTCTGGCGGACCGGCCGGCCGGGCCCAGGCAGGCGCTGGTGGCCATCGACGAGTTCTCGGCGCTGCGCTCGGACAACCTGCTGTCGCTGCTCGTGCGCGGCCGCGAAGCAGGCGTCGGGGTGCTGCTGGCGACGCAGGAGATGGCCGACCTGGACCGTGCCGGAGAGGGCGTGCGCAAGGAGTTCCTCGGCAACACGGCGCTCAAGATCGCTCACCGCCAGGATGTGCCGGAGTCCGCGCGCGCGGTGGCGGAGCTGACCGGCACCATGCAGGTCTGGGAGCGCAGCTACCACCACCGGCCCGGCCTCCGCGGCGCGCGGGCGAGCACCTCCGTGAGTGACCGTCTGGTGACGCGAACGCGCATAGACGCCGACCGGATCGGCTCGATGGCCACCGGTGAGGCGGTCGTCGTGGTGAAGTCGCCGTACGTGAGCAGCCGACTGGCGCGCATCCGCCGTGGCGCGCCGCCTCGGGGCTCGGGCCGCGAGCGCTAGGCGGTCGTCAGCCCGCAGCCCCTGGGGTGCGGCGATACGCGTCAAAGACGTTGTCGATGTTGCGCAGGCGGGCAATGGCCTGGTCGAGCGTGCGCGTGTCACCGACCTCCACGACGAACTGGTTGCGGATCATCGGGTGGTTGACCGTGCAGCGCGCCTCCAGGATGTTGATCCCGGCCTCCGCAAAGGTCCGCGACAGATCCTCCAGCAGGCGGTGGCGGTCCCAGCCCTGGACCTCGATCTCGACCTGGAACGAGGTCTCGGCGTCGCCGTCCCAGGAGACCGGGGTGAAGCGATCCGGATCCTTGCGCAGCACCTCCACGTTCGGGCAATCCTCCCGGTGGATCGTGATGCCGCGCCCCAGGGAGATGTAGCCGACGATCTCATCGCCGGGCACGGGGTGGCAGCACTTGGCCATGCGCAGCATGACCTCGTCGATCCCGTCGACGTTGATGCCGTAGCGGTTCGAGGAGGTCGTGGACCTCGTCCGGCGCCGGCCGGAGGACATCAGGTCGGCGGCCGCGGTCGGCACCGTCTCGGCCGCCTCGCCGGCCTTCAGGCGTGCCATCAGCTTGTTGGTCACCGTCTGCGATGAGACCTTGCCGGCCCCCAGGGCGATGTAGAAGTCATCGCCCTTGCGGAAGCCTAGCTCGCGAATCACCTCTGCCATCAGCGGCGAGGAGACGATCTTCTGCGACGGCAGGCCCTGCTTGCGCAGATGCTCCTGCAACAGCTCGCGTCCCGAGTGCTCGGCGTCCTTGCGATTCTCGGCCTTGTACCAGGCCTTGATCTTGTTGCGCGCCCGCGAGGTCTTGACCAGTGCCAGCCAGTCGCGCGAGGGGCCACGCTCGCGCTTGGAGGTGAGCACCTCAACGATGTCGCCGGAGCGCAACTGGTAGGAGAGCGGCACGATCTTGCCGTTGACCTTGGCGCCGACGCAGCGGTGCCCGACGTCGGTGTGGATCTCGTAGGCGAAGTCAAGTGGCGTCGCGCCTGCGGCCAGCGACTTGACCTCGCCCTTGGGGGTGAAGACGAAGACGTCGTCCTCGAACAGGTCGACCTTCAGCGTCTCGACGAACTCGCGCGGGTCGGAGACGTCCTTCTGCCAGTCGACCAGCGAGCGCAGCCACTTGAGCTTGCCCTCGGGGTCGCGCAGCGCAGCCTCGCCGCCTGCCTTGCCGGGGGCGCGGCTGCCGGGCGCCGCGCCCTCCTTGTACATCCAGTGCGCGGCGATTCCGAACTCGGCCAGGTCGTGCATCGCCCGGGTGCGAATCTGGATCTCCAGCGGGCGTCCCTCCGGCCCGATCACGGTCGTGTGCAGCGACTGGTACATGTTGAACTTTGGCATCGCGACGAAGTCCTTGAAGCGCCCGGGCAGCGGCTTCCAGAGCGAGTGGATCACCCCGACGGTCCCGTAGCAGTCCTTGACGGAGCCGACGATCACCCGCATCGCCGTGAGGTCGTAGATCTCGTTGAACTCGCGGCCCTTGCGGGTCATCTTCGAGTAGATCGAGTAGAAGTGCTTGGCCCGCCCCGAGATCTCAGCAGTGATCCCGAGCTCGGCCAGCGCACTCGAAAGGTAGGCGCCCGCCTCATTCACGTAGCGCTCGCGGTCGTCGCGCTGCTGGGCGACCAGCATCTTGATCTCGTTGTACTTGCGCGGGTGCAGGGTCTGGAAGGCCAGGTCCTCGAGCTCCCACTTGATCGCGTGGATGCCGAGCCGGTGCGCGATCGGGGCGTAGATGTCGAGCGTCTCACGCGCCTTCTCGATCTGCTTCTGCTTGGGCATCGCCTCGATCGTGCGCATGTTGTGCAGGCGGTCAGCGAGCTTGATCAGGATCACGCGGATGTCCGAGGCCATCGCCACAACCATCTTGCGGTAGTTCTCCGCCTGGGCCTCGTCCCGGGACTGGAACGTGAGCTCGGTGAGCTTCGTCACGCCATCGACCAGGCCGGCCACCTCCGCGCCGAACAGCCGGCCGATCTCGTCCAGCGACGCCTGCGTGTCCTCGACGGTGTCGTGCAGCAGCGCCGCGCAGAGCGTCTCGGTGTCGAGTCGCATCCCCGCACAGATCTTGGCGACGCTGACCGGATGCACGATGAACTCCTCGCCCGAGCGCCGCCGCTGGTTGGCGTGGTGCTCGCAGGCGTAGACGAATGCCTCCTGCACGCGCCCGCGGTCGACGGCCACCGCCGCCTCCTCCGCGTGCTCCTCGACGACCGCGAAGAGATCCTGCAGGAGTCCGCCGTGGGGCTCGCAGGGCGGCGCCTCGGCCGCCGGCGCAGACGCCGCGGTCAAAGGGCCCTTGCTGCTTGTAAGCGGTTCAGGAATCGCTGGCCGTCCTCGTTGATCTCGATGTACGTGCGGTAGGCGACGGAGCGTTCGAGCGCGGTGGGGCTCGCCTCGACCACCTCCAGCGCCGGCAGCTCCCGGTCGAGGCTGACGAGCCCGAGCTCCGTGAGGACTCTCAGCAGGCGCCCGGCCATGCCGGCCGTGCGCGCGTGCCTGCCGTCACCGCGGAGCAGGTGCTCGAACTCCCCGCCAGTGACCCTATGCCGGTCGCGCAGCGCCCGGTATAGGGCCACGAGCGGCGTACGCAGGTCGTACTCCAGCTCGTGCATCTGCCTACTGAAGCGTAGCTCAGCCTCGCCCCAGGCCAGATGCGTGTAGCCCGCGCCCGTGCGCGTCGCCTCGTACTGGCGATCTGATGTGGGCGGGTCGATGACAACCACGTGCTCAAAATCGGCAGCAAGCCACGGCTCCTTGACGAGGCTAGCGTGACTCACCAGCGCAAAGCCGCCGCGACGGCCGGCGAATCCCTGTAGCCGGCGCGAGACCTCGGCGCAGACGACGAGCAGCGGGCGCTCCGCGCCCGAGACCGCTTGCAGGTCTGCGATCGTCGCGAGCACAGGCCTGCCACGACGGTCGAGCGCCTCACGGCGGATGGCTGCGGCCGGCTCAGCCGTCTCGCGCACAGCGCCGTCAGGGCCACCGGCAGCCGCCGCGCTCGCCTCTGGCTCCAGCGCGCGATCGAGCTCACGGAGCGCCGCGGCCAGGTAGTCCGGAGGCTCGCCGAGCACCGTCACCGGCTGGGGCTCGCAGGCCAGCGCCTGGTCGAGAATCAGGCGCGGCTCGACCACCCCCCGCCAGGCGTTTCGCTCCAGCCTGACGCTCGCGTCGACAAAGCCGCCGTCGGCACCTGCGACCAGCTCGCTACAGCCGAAGGCGACCGCGCTCGCCCGAGCCGTGCCCGAGATCACGTCAAAGCGCAGATGCTGCCCGTGCTCGCCCATCCTCCGCACGCCGTCAAGGCGGGCCGCCGGCAGGTAGAGGTGGACACCGGGGTTGCCGTTGCCGAAGGGCCCGAGACGGGCGAGCTCCTCGGCCAGATCGAGCGTCATCTCTGCGGCGCTCGCGACCGCATCCACCCGCTCCACCGTCTCTAGCAGCGCCGGTGTGAGCAGTTCCCGCGCGTGGCGCTCGAACGCCTCCGCGAAGGCTTCGATCTGCGCTGGAGCGATGCTGAGCCCGGCCGCGGCGCGGTGGCCGCCGTAGCTGATCAGATGCTCGCCGGCAGCCTCGAGCGCGGCCAGCAGGTCAAACCCCGGGATGCTGCGCCCGGAGCCGTGCGCCGGTGCCAGCGGGTCGTCGCGGTCGAGCGTGAGCATGATCGTCGGCCGGTGGTAGCGCTCGACCACCTTCGAGGCCACGATGCCGATCACACCCGCATGCCAACCTGGCGCCGCGAGTACGTAGGTCGCCCGCTCACCCAGCTCGGCGGCCATCCTCTCAGCCTCCCAGGCGATGCGCTCCTCTGTCCCGCGGCGCCGTGAGTTGACGGCGTCCAGCTCGGCGGCGATCGCGCCGGCGCGCTGCTGGTCACCGGTGAGCAGCAGCTCCAGGGCCCCGTCGGCACGACCCATGCGCCCCGCGGCGTTGATCCGCGGGGCCAGCCGGAAGCCGAGGCACGAGGCATCGAGCGCGCTGGGGTCGGTGTGCGAGACCTGCATGAGCGCGCGCAGGCCTGGCCTCGCCGTGGCCGCGAGCTGCTCCAGGCCCTCGCGGACCAAGCGGCGGTTCTCGCCCACCAGCGGCACGAGATCCGCGACCGTCGCCAGCGCCACCAGCTCGGTGTCCGCTGATGCCGTCGGGGCGCCCAGCGCCTCGGCGAGCTTGTGGGCGACCGCGCTCCCGCACAGCTCCGCGAACGGGTAGCCGCAGACGCGCGGGTGCACGATCGGACAGCCTGGCAGCTCGCCGTCGCGACGGGGCGTGTGGTGGTCGCTGATCAGTACCTCAAGCCCGCTGGCGTGCGCCAGCGCGGCCTCCTCCACGGCGGTGATGCCGCAGTCGACCGTGATCAGCAGGCCCGTGCCGCAGCCCGCCAGACGCGCCACCGTGGCGGCGCTCAGTCCGTAGCCGTCCTCGTGCCGGCTCGGCAGATACCAGCCGACGTCAGCGCCCAACGCTCTGAGCGCACGCACCATGACGGCGGTGGCACAGACGCCATCAACGTCGTAATCCCCGTGCACGACGATTCGCGAGCCGGCGCGCAGATGCTTGCGCACCAGGCTCACGGCCCGATCGATGCCCTGGAAGCGGCTCGGGTCGTGGCGCTCGTCACCCGCCAGGAAGGCGCGCGCGGCCACGCTGTCGGCAAACCCCCGCCGGACGAGAATCTGGGCCAGCAGCTGGCTGACGCCGAGCTCGCGCTCGAGCCGGAGAGCATCCTCGATCGCGTAGCCGGGGAGCTCGATACGGCGCGACTCGCGCTGGCGACCAACCTGGGCGGCCGCCGTGGCGTCCGGATCGAGGATGGCTGCACCGCTCATCAGAGCAGCGTAGGGTGATCCCCCGACGGAATCCACCCCGACCTCGCGGAGGCGAGCCCCTTCAGCTACAGGGCCGGCTCGGCGACTGCCGCGATCCGCTCGCGCCTGCTGCCCTCCGCGTAGATCAGCGCGATGCCGATCAGCGCGCCCGGCGCTCCCTCGATCGCGGTGAGCAGATGCGTGGCGTGCGTGCCCGGAACCGAGAAGCCGTGGATGATCAGCCCGACCAGCACGGCGCCGGTGATCGCGCCGAGGAACGCGCCCACGATCCCGCCCCAGTAGCGATCCGGCAGCCAGATCGTGAAGTGCCAGATGGCAAGCCCCATCATCGCCCAGGCGAGCAGCCCCATCAGCGCCTCCTCCCGTGCCGCCGGTTACGCTGCCGGGAGCGCGCGGGCGTCCCGGGATCCGGGCGCTTGGCCACGACGCCGTCGTTCTCCGCCACATCTGGCGCCGGCTCCGGGGCTCGCTCAGGTGGCTCCTGACCATCGGTGGCCGGCACCGCGGCCTGCTGGCCGTCGGCCGGCGGCAGCTCCGGCGTCGGGCCGACTCCTGGCAGCGGCGCGACGGCGCCGAGCGGTGCCGGCGGAGCCAGGGTCGTGCCGGCCGGACGCGCCGAGCGAGCTGCCCGTGGCGGGTCCTCCTCGACAGTGTGCGCCGTCCGCTCGGCCAGGCGCGAGGGCCGGCTGCGCTGCTGCTGGTCTTCATCGAGACCGAGGTCGCGCTTCATCTGCTCGAACTCGGCCGCCGACACCGAGTCGTCACTGGGCGCCGTGAGGCGGGCCGTCGAGCGCACGCGGCGCGGCGTCGGGTCGACGTCACCGCCGTCAGCATAGGCGGGTACGTAACCGAACTCGGCGATGATGCGCTGGCGCCGCGCCTTGTAGGTGTGCTCACGCTCCTTCCAGTGGGTCAGCACCGGCGAGGCGATGAAGATCGACGAGTAGGCACCCGAGGCGACACCGACAAGCAGCGCGAAGGCGAAGTCCCGCAGCGTCGATCCACCGAAGATGAGCAGCGCGATCACGGGCAGCAGCGTGCACGAGGTCGTCATCAGCGACCGCGTCAGCACCTCTGACATCGAGCGGTTCACCACCTGCGAGAAGGCCGCGCGCGGCATCCGCGGGATGTTCTCGCGCACGCGGTCAAAGACGATGATCGTGTCGTAGAGCGAGTAGCCGAGGATCGTCAGCAGCGCCGCCACCGTGTCGGCCGTCACCGTCCTGCCGACCAGCGCGTAGACGCCGGCCGTGATCAGCAGGTCGTGCATCAGGGCGATCAGCACAGGCACTGTGAACTTCCACTCGAATCGCAGCGCCACATAGAAGGAGATCACGACCAGCGAGACGATGATCGCGACCAGCGCGCTGTGCGCGATCGTCGCGCCGAAGGTGGGGCCGACGGAGGTCGCGTTGAAGCCGGCGAGGCCGCCGCGAATCCCGTAGCGGGACGCGAGCAGCGAGCGCAGATGCTCGTAGTGGCTCTGGGAGAGGTACCTGGTGGCGATCTGGAAGCCGTGGTTGCCGAGCGTCTTGCTGTGGCTGACCGCCTGCACGGTGACGTCGCCGCCGCCGACGCTCCTGACCAGGGACTTGATCTTGGCGACGCTCACGGCACGATCGAGACCCACCGACACCTGCGTGCCGCCTGTGAAGTCGATCCCGAGCTTGAGCCCGCGCCCGCCGACCGCAAGCGCGCCGATCAGCAGGATCATCCCCGACATCGAGAAGAAGTAGCGGCTGGCGCCCATGAAGTCGAAGCGCCAGTGGCGCTTCTCCCCGCCTGCGCCGAGCGCTGACGGGCTCTGGATGGTGCGCGAGTCGCCCATCGTCGTGAGGATCGCCTGGGTCGCGAGCACGGCCGTGAACAGCGACACGAACGTGCCGATGCCGAGCGTGAAGGCGAAGCCCTTGACGTTCGAGGTGGCCAGCACGAACAGGATGAACGCGGTCATCACGGTCACGACGTTCGCGTCGATGATCGCCGTGATGCCCTTGCGGTAGCCGGTCAGGATGCCCTGGCGGATCGAGCGCCCGCCACGGATCTCCTCCTTGACGCGCTCGAAGATGACGATGTTGGCGTCCGCGGCGACACCGATCGTGAGGATCAGGCCGGCGATCCCCGCGAGCGTCATCGTCACCGGGATCACCTTTATCAGCGCGTAGAAGTAGAGGCCGTAGGCGACCAGGCCACTGACGGCGATCACCCCGAGCACGCGGTAGTAGCCGATCAGCAGCAGCACGACGATCGCCAGGCCGACAGCGCCCGCGATCAGGCCCTGGTGAAGCGCCTGCGTGCCGAGCGTCGCCGAGACCTGCTCCTCTGAGATCTGCTTCAGCTTCACCGGCAGGGCGCCGAGGCGCAGCTGTGTGGCCAGCTGATTCGCGGTGGTCGTGGTGAAGCCACCGTAGATCTCACTGCCGCCGGACGCCGGGATCCCCTCCGGGAACTGCTTGTAGTCGATCGAGGGGACGCTGACCAGCTGATTGTCGAGCGCGATCGCGAAGTGCTGGTTTAGCGTCTGCCCGGGCGGGCTCTCCAGAGAGGCACGCTGCGCGATCTTGCCGGTCACGTTCTGGAAGGCGTTGGCGCCGCCGCTCTTGAAGCCGAAGGTGACGTCCGGGGAGCCGGTCTGCGTGGTGCTCGCCAGCGGATTGCTGATCTGGTTTCCGGTGAGCGCCACACGGTCGCGGATCACGTAGTAACCGGCATTGGGGGAGCCGTACTTGGGCCAGTGCGAGTAGCTGGCCGGAACCGCCTGAAGCACCTGAGTGCCCTGCTTGACCTCGAGCACCTGCGCGCCCCCGATCTCAGCCGCGGTGAGGCCGGATTCGAGCGTCTTGCGCGCGGTCTGGGTCGAGGTGCCGGCCGGCACGCTCACCGGTCCCGCGATCAGGCAGTGCACGCCCTTCTGCACCTTCGTGCCCTGCGCCGCCGCGGCCGCCCTACAGGCGGCGCTGCCGGGCGCGCCGAACAGGAAGTACTGGTTGCCCGCGCCTGACGTCTGCTTTGCATCCGCGTAGAACGGCTGCTTGGCGGCGAGCTTCACCGCCTCGTAGAAGCCCAGCGCGCCAGCGATGCTGCTGTCGCTGCCGGGAGCGATGTTCGCGCCGTTGCCCTGACTCAGGGCGATTGAGGTGGCGTTGCCGCTGAGGATGCCGTTGGCCGCCGCCTGGCCGCTCGGGGTGAGGACATCCCCCTCCCAGTCGTAGAAGTACAGCTGCGAGGTCTTCCCGACCAGCGCCTCGGCCTGGGCGACGTTGGTCACGTCCGGCAGCTGGACGTTGATCAGGTTCTTGCCCTCGGTCGAGATCTGCGGCTGGCTCACGCCCAGCTGGTTGACGCGGTTGTTGAGCACATCCACGGCGCGCGTCATGGCCGCCTGGTTGATGACCGGGGTCTCCGCTGTGGGGGTGGCCTGGTAGGTCAGCTGCACGCCGCCCTTCAGGTCCAGGCCGAGCCGCGTCGGGCGCGTCGCGATGAACACGACGGAGGCGGCGATCAGCCCGGCCACGAGCAGCAGGACGAATCCGTGACGTTGGCGGTCAGTCATCGCTTGACACCTGATGCTAGAAGAGGATCGCGGCCGGCGCTGTTAGGGCTCTGCGTCAATGCCCGTTTGAGGGCGTCAGCACGACGAGCAGGCCGCCCTCCTCGTCGTCGTAAGCCGGAAAGATGTCGGCAACCGCGTGGGCCCGCTCGGCCCCCGCATTCACGGTCAGCGCCTTGCCGCTGACGCGAACCTCCCACTCGAGCGCGGTGGCGATGTGGTCGGTGCCGTCGCTGAAGCTGATCGCGAGCGCCTCTGCGATCGGCTGGCCGATGACGACCTCCGTGCGCAGGCCCGTGAGCTCGAAGGAGCCGCGCCCGCAGTCCACGATCCGGCCCTCGGCGTCACAGGCGAAGAACGCCGCCGCGGGTGCCGGGTAGTAGTCATCCAGCAGCTCGAACAGGTAGGCGAAGCCGCACTTCTCGCAGCCGCGATCCTCCTGCCGGAAGCCGTTCTTGCGGTCGGTCCCCATCGAGCGGTTGCCGCAGTGGGGGCAGATGAAGTAGTGCTCGTGCGCCATCTCGCGCCCAGGATAGTCAGTCACGCGAAGTGGCAGAGCGGACCCGCACAGAGTGGCTCACAGCAGGCCCAGCTGAGCGCCCGGCGACTCCAGGCCGAGATGGGCGTAAGCCCGCGCTGTGGCGGCGCGCCCGCGCGCTGTGCGTTCGATCAGGCCGAGCTGGATGAGGTAGGGCTCGTACACGTCCTCGAGCGTGTCCTGCTCCTCGCCGATCGCGGCCGCCAGCGTCGAGAGCCCCACCGGCCCGCCCGAGAACTTCTCGCAGATCGTTCGCAGGATCTCACGGTCCAGCCGGTCCAGGCCGACCGCGTCCACCTCGAGCAGGTCCAGGGCCTCTGCGGCCGCCTGCGCCGTCACCACACCGCTGCCGCGCACCTGTGCGTAATCGCGGACGCGCCGCAGCAGCCGGTTGGCGACGCGCGGCGTGCCGCGGGAGCGCGAAGCCACGGCGAGCGCTCCCCCGGATTCGATCTCGACGCCGAGCAGGCGAGCGGAGCGCCGCACGATCTGCGCGAGCTCCGCCGGCTGGTAGTGGTCGAGGCGGTGCTGGATGCCGAAGCGGTCGCGCAGCGGCGTGCTGAGCAGTCCGGTGCGGGTCGTCGCCCCGATCAGCGTGAATGGCGGCAGGTCGATCGTCACGACCCGGGCGCCCGCCCCCTGGCCGACGGTGATCGGCAGGCAGCGGTCCTCCATCGCCGGGTAGAAGGTCTCCTCGAGCGCGCGCGGCAGACGGTGGATCTCATCGACGAAGAAGACCGAGCGCGGCTCCAGCGCCGTCAGGAAGGCGGCCACATCGCCCTTGCGCTCGAGCGCTGGGCCGGCGGTCTGCACGAACGGCACCTCCAGCTCCGCCGCGACGATCTGCGCGAGCGAGGTCTTGCCGAGGCCCGGCGGGCCGGCGAGCAGGACGTGGTCCAGGGCCTCCCGGCGGCTGCCGGCCGCAGCGATCGCAACGGACAGCTGGTCCTTGAGCGTCTCCTGTCCGATGAAGTCCTCGAGCCGGCGTGGACGCAGCGAGCGCTCCAGGTCGTCCTCGGGCAGCTGCTCGGCGCTCAGGATGGTCATCGCCGCGCCGCCCTGAGCGCCTGGGCGATCAGATCCTCAGGTGTCTCCGCAGCGATGCCCGCGAGCAGCGACTCCGCCTCCTGAGGGGTGTACCCGAGCCCGATCAGCCCATCCCTGGCAATCGCCTGCGGCTCCCCGGGCGCCGCGATCCCCGGCGCCTGCGCCGGCACCGTGGCGGCCACCTTCTCACGCAGCTCGACGATGATCCGCTCCGCGGTGCGCTTGCCGACGCCCTTGACCGCCTGGAAACGGGCGCTGTCGCCCGACGCTATGGCCCCCAGCAGCGCCCGCGGCGGTCCGCCTGACAGCACCTCCAGGGCCAGCTTCGGACCGACGGACTGCACCCCGAGCAACATCAGGAACAGGTCCCGCTCCTCCTCGGTTGCGAAGCCGTAGAGCACGAGCGCGTCCTCCCGCGCGATCAGGTGCGTGTGGATCGTCACCTGGTGCCCGACCGCCGGTACCTGCCGGAGGGTCTCCGCCGAGACCGCGAGCCGGTAGCCCACGCCGCCGCAATCGATGACCACGTGGTCAGATCGCCGCACGACCACGCTGCCGCTGACGAGTGCGATCACGCCGTCCCCCGTGAGATCACGAGCCCACCCGGGCTATCGCGGCGGCCAGCGGGGCGCGGTTGATGGCGCAGAGCGCCACCGCCAGCGCATCGGCGGCATGGTCTGGCCGCGGTGGGCCGCTCATCCCGAGCAGCCGGGCGACCATGCGCGCCACCTGCTCCTTGCCGGCGCGCCCGCTACCGCACACCGCCGACTTCACCGCCTGCGGCGTGTGCACGCGCACCGGCACGCCATGCTGACCAGCCGCCAGCATCACCACCCCGCGCGCCTGCCCGACGGCCATCGCGCTCACCACGTTGGCGCCGAAGTACAGCTCTTCAACGGCCACCTCATCGACCTCGTGGGCGATCATCAGCTGGCCGACGTCGGCGTGTATCTCGGCGAGCCTCGCCTCCGGGGTCGCCGTGGCGGCGGTCTCGATCACGCCAAAGGCGAGCGCGTGCAAGCGCGATCCCCTGGCGCTCACCACGCCGTAGCCTGTGTTGGCGATACCGGGATCGATGCCCAAGACGATCATGTGTTCGCCTATTCAACGCGCTCGGTCGGACGCCTTCCGCTGCGCGGCGTTTCGTTTTTGGCGCAACGAGCGGAAAGTGCCGCCCTGGTAGGGGGGTCGATTCGAGCCGCTCGATGCCTCCATTGGATATGCAACCAGCGGCAGAACCCGAGCGGCTCGAACGCCTGCGTGTGCGCGCGACCGCACAGCACGGGCTCGTGACCCGCGCGCAGATGCTCGCGCTCGGGATCCCTGAGCGGACGCTCGCCGACTGGTGCAGGCGAGGTCTCCTGACCCGGGTCCGCCGGCTCCCGGGCGTCTACGCACTCGGACCGCACGCGCAGACGCCGGAGCGGACACTCTGGGCGGCTGTGCTCTACGCCGGCCCGGGCGCGATGCTCAGCCACCTGACCGCTGCGTGGTGGTACGGCCTGGTGGACTCTCCGCCCCAGGGCCTGGTGCAGGTGAGCACACCTCGACAGGTCAGCTCCCGGCCTGGGATCGAGGTGCACCCAAGGCGCCAGCTGGAACGGGCCCTGTACCGCCGGCTGCCCGTGAGCGGCGAGGCGCAGACAGTGCTCGACCTCGCGGCCACCGCCCCCGCGCTGCTGGTGCGCAAGGCCCTTGCCAAGCTCGACTACCGCCGGCGGCTGGATGTTGGGGCGCTGGCCGGGCTGTGTGGGCCAGGCGTTCCAGGCAGCGCCGCATTGCGTCAGGCGCTCGCCGAGCACGAGCCGCGGCTGGCACGCACAAACGGGCGCCTTGAGGAGGACTTCCTGATCTGGTGCGAGCATCACGAGCTGCCGTTGCCGCGGCTCAACGTACGCGTGCACGGCATCCTCGTGGACGCCTACTGGCCAACCCCCGGCCTGGTCATCGAACTGGACGGCCACGCCAACCACTCGAGTCCGGCCCAGCTTCGCCGCGACCGCCGCAACGACCTGTTGCTGCGCGAGCATGGCCTCACCGTGCTGCGCTACGACTGGGCGCTTGTCCACGGCGAGCGGCACCGCCTGTACCGCGAGCTGGCTGGGCTGCTCGGGCGGTCTTTGTGAAAAACCATGCAAGATCCTGCATGGTTTTTCACAAAGATCCCGGCGGGAGACCGCCGCGGGCGCCCGGCGGGAGGCCGAGCCGCGCGCCCCCGGTGGGAGGCCGAGCCGCGCGCCCCCGGTGGGCCGTCCACCGGCGATGCGCCTACTTGACGACCTTGAGCAGGTCTACGTCGAAGATCAGCGTCGAGTTGGGTGGGATCGTCGAGCCGCTCCCGGCCTTGCCGTAGGCCAGCGCGGGCGGGATGATCAGCTCGCGCCGGCCACCGACCTTCATGCCGACGAGCCCCTTGACCCAGCCCGCGATCACGGAACCGGTGCTCAGTGAGAAGGAGATCGCCTTGCCGGGCGTGTCACGCCACGAGGCGTCGAAGAGCTTGCCGTTCTTGTAGAGCACGCCTACATAGTTGACGTAGACCGTGTCTCCATCCTTGGCCGTCGCCCCGGTGCCGGTGATCAGGTTGTGGATCACGAGCTTCGTCGGTGGCGGTCCCGATGGAGGTTTGATCACCGGCTCCTTGGAGAGCGGGCCGGTCTTGGGGGTCGTCACGGTGAGCGCCGCGGTCGTCGTCGTGTTCGTGGCGGGCGCCGCCTTGAGCGTGGTGCTCGTCGGTCCACTGCTGGGCGCGAGCATCACCCCGGCAGCCCGGGTGCTCGAGCCGCACGCGGACACACCCAAGGCGATACCAGCGGCCGCGATCAGCGCTGTAAGCGATTTGAAACTCATCCGGGCTGCGAGCGTAGCGGGACCTCGGCACGAACGCGTCGCGGTCACCCGGCGATCCGCTCCAGAACGTCGACGTCCACGTCGTAGTTCGCGTGGACAGCCCCGATGTCATCGGACTCTTCCAGCGCGTCGATGAGTTTCATAAGTTTCGCCGCCTCGTCCTCGGCGAGCGGCACCCTCGACTTGGGCCGCTGCGTCACGTCGGCGCTCTCGATCTCCACGCCGGCGGCCATCAGTGCATCCTGGACGACTCCCAGCTCGCCTGGCGCCGTGATGATCTCGTAGACGTCGTCGTCCATCACGATGTCCTGAGCGCCGGCGTCGATCGCAACGATCAGATCCTCCTCGCCGTAGCGTTCGCCGTCCACCACCAGCACCCCCTGCTTGTCGAACAGGTAGGCAACCGATCCGGGCTCGCCCAGCGAGCCGCCGTTCTTGCCCATGATGTGACGCACGTCCGCCGCTGTGCGGTTGCGGTTGTCGGTGAGTGCCTCGATCAACATCGCGACGCCACCCGGGCCGTAGCCTTCGTAGAGCACGGTCTCCCAGCTCTCCGCGTCGGCGCCGGCCCCGGTTCCCTTCTGGATGGCCCGCTCGATGTTGTCCTTCGGCATCGATGCGTCCCTGGCCTTCTGCACCGCGAGCGCCAGCGCCGCGTTCCCACTCGGGTCGCCTCCCCCCTCCTTGGCCGCGACGGTTATCGCGCGCGCGAGCTTGGTGAAATGCTGGCCGCGACGCGCGTCCACAACCGCCTTCTTGTGCTTGATTGAAGCCCACTTGGAATGCCCTGACATGGGGTACCAGTCTACGTCGCCCCGCCGGCCGCCCAGCTCGAGGCCGCGTGCGAGCTGGGGCGGCGCCACGGGACGGCCGCCACCCAGCCACGACCCGGCCGCCACCCGGCCGCCACCCAGCCGCCACCCAGCCGCGACCGGCGGCCGGATAGGATCAGCGCTGATGACCATCTCACCGTCCGTTTTCAAGGCCTACGACATCCGCGGCATCCATGGCACCGACCTGGACGAGGGCGGTGCACGCCTGGTCGGGAGAGCCTTCGCACGGGTGATCGCGGCCATGGAGCAACGGCCGACGAGCGAGCTGCGCCTGGCTCTCGGGCGTGACATGCGCCTCAGCGCGCCGGGCATGGCGGGCGCGTATGCCGCGGGCATGGCGGCTGAGGGCGCGCATGTGATCGACGCGGGTCAGATCGGCACTGAAATGCTGTACTTCCTGGTCGGCTCGCGTGACCTCGACGGTGGCCTGATGTGCACCGCGTCGCACAACCCCAAGGCCTACACGGGCGCAAAGCTCGTACGCCGCGGCGCCGTGGCGCTCTCGGGCGACGCGGGCATCAGCGAGATCCGTGAGCTCACCGCAGGGGATATGGGACCGGAGCCCGGCGGTGGCGGCGTCCAGGAGGTCGAAATCGCCCCGGCCTTCCACCAGCACGTCCTCGGCTTCATCGATCCGCAAGCGATCACGCCGCTCAAGGTCGTGGTGGATGGCGGCAACGGGATGGCCGGACCAATGGTTGGTCCGCTGCTGGAGCAGCTGGGCCTCGCCCTCAGCACCTCCTACTGGGAGCCGAACGGCGACTTCCCCGATCACGAGCCAAATCCGCTGCTACCTGAGAACCGTGCGTTCATCATGGGCGAGGTGCTCAGGCAGGGCGCGGACCTGGGCATCGCCTGGGACGGTGACGCGGACCGTTGCTTCTTCATCGACGATGAGGGCCGGTTCGTCGACGGGGACTTTCTCACCGCGCTGCTGGGGGCATCGATGCTGCGCAAGCAGCCGGGCGAGACCATCCTGTACGACGTTCGCGCCAGCCGCGCGGTGGCTGACACGGTCGCCGCCGCGGGCGGGACAGCCCTGGTCAACCGCGTCGGCCATGCCTTCTTCAAGTCGCGCATGCGCGCAGAGGGCGGGATCTTCGGTGGTGAGGTGTCCGGGCACTACTACTTCAAGGACTTCTACTGCGCCGATTCCGGCACGATCCCGGCGCTGCTGATGCTCGAGGAGCTCTCGCGCTCCGGCCTGAAGCTCTCCGAGCTGCTCGCGCCGCTGCGCAGCCGCTATTTCATCTCGGGTGAGATCAACTCCGAGGTGAGCGATCCGAACGCCAAGATGGCGCAGATCGCGGAGCGCTACGCCGACGCGCGCCAGAGTCGGCTCGACGGCATCTCCGTCGACTACCAGGACTGGCACTTCAACGTGCGTGCGTCGAACACCGAACCACTGCTGCGCCTCTGCCTGGAGTCGCTGGTCTCCCCCGCGCACATGGAAGCCAAGCGGGACGAGGTGCTCGCCCTGATCAGGGCGTGACCGTCCAGCTCAGCAGCCAGGCGGCCCCGGGAGTCCACCGGATCCCGCTGCCGACCCCGTTTCAGGTGGGGGACGTCAACTGCTACCTGCTGACCGGCGAGCCGCTGACGCTGGTCGACACCGGCCCCAACTCGGGCACTGCACTCGACCGGCTCGATCGCGCCCTGGACGAGCTGGGGCTGCGCATCGGTGACCTTGAACTGATCGTGCTCACACACCAGCACATGGATCACGAAGGGCTGCTGGAGATCCTGGCTCGCCGCTGCTCAGCGCAGGTGGCGGCCTTCGCCCCACTACAGCCATGGCTGGCCGACTACCACCGCAGCGCCCGCGCCGACGACATCTACGCGCAGCGCGTCATGAGCCGGCACGGGCTGCCCCGTGAGCTCGTCGCACTGATCGGAGTGCTCAGCGCCGGAATGCATGCGTACGGTTCCTCGGGGGCGGTCACCAGGCCCCTCCGTGAAGGCGACCGCCTGGCGATGGGCGGCCGGGACTTCGCCGTGTACGAGCGCCCGGGCCACAGCCCGTCAGACATCGTGTTCCTGCACGAGCACAGCGGCTTGATGCTCGGTGGCGACCATCTGCTTTCGAGCATCTCGTCAAACGCGCTGGTCAGCCGGCCGCTCAACGGTCCGCTCCAGGCGCCAAGGCCGCAGCCGCTGGTCGTCTACGCGGAGTCGCTGGCCGCGACCGGGATGATGCCGGTGAAGCTCATGCTGACCGGTCACGGCGAGGCCATCCTCGAGCACCGTGCGCTGATCGACTCGCGTCTGGAGGCCCAGCGCCGGCGTGCGCGCCAGATCCTGCGCCTGATAAGCGATCGGCCCCTGACCGCTCACGAGATCGCGCTGCGCATGTGGGGCGATGTCGCGATCACCCAGGCTTACCTGACGCTCAGCGAGACGCTCGGTCACATCGACCTGCTGCTGCGCGACGGACGCGTCCACGAGTTCGACGCCGATGGGCTGAGCAGGTTCCAAGCCGCGTGAGCGCGCTGCCTCGGCCGCTTTACACGGCGTTGCCGCCGCTGGCCGTCGTCTGAGCGGTCGAAGTCGTACCGGCGGTGCTCGTCCCACCGCCGCCACCGCCGCCACCGCCGCCACCCTGCCCACCCTGCCCGCCCTGACCACCTGCCTGCGCACTGAACGCGCTCGCTCCCGGCAGCATCGGTGAGAGCGTCGCGCGCCCGCACGCGGCCACACCGGGGAGCGCGACCTTCATCGTGACCGTGTCGTTGGGCGCGTAGATCTGCAGCGCACTGGCCGTCGGGCAGCTGCCGCCTCCCGGCGCCACGTCGCTGGAGACGATCCTGAAGGACGCCTCCTCGCCGGGCGCCAAGGTCAGCAGGTTGGCCGGCGTCGCACCGACGACGTCGGCCGTGGTGCGCGTGGCGTTGGTGGGCAGCGCCGCGCCGCTCGACGAGAGGAACTCCACTCCCGGCCAACCGTAGGTCTGGCAGGCCGTCTTGCCGGTGTTCTTCAGCGCGAACCCGAGCACCAGCGTTCCGGCGGCGCCGTTGGTGCCGAGCAGCGACGGCCTCAGGTCGGCGGCTGTGCAAGGGTTCCTCAGCCCCGTCGGAGTTGTCGCCGGGCCGGTGGCGACGGTGTCGGTCAGCGGTCCCGTGGACGTGGTGGGCGTGGTGGCAACCGGCTGCGCGACCGTCCCCGTGCCCTGGCCGGACCGCTTGGCGGCATGGTGGGAAGCGGCGGCACCACCGCCGCAGGCTGCGACCAGGAGCGAGACCGAGCCGGCCGCCAGGGCCGCGGCACCAGAGCGTCGCAAGCGCATCATGTCTCTTTCGCGGACGCCGGCAGGAGTCCTGCCAACGAGAGGAAGAAGCGGTGCAGCCGGTCCTCCCCGGTCAACTCGGGATGAAACGAGAGCGCGAGCACCCGGCCCTGGCGGACCGCCACCGGGTGGCCGTCGACCTCCGCCAGCACCGAGACCGCCGGACCGAGCTCAGTCACCCAGGGCGCCCGGATGAAGATCGCGTGGACAGGACCGCCGGAGACGCCGGCAAGCCGGAAGGACGCCTCGAACGAGTGCAGCTGCCGGCCAAAGGCGTTGCGCTGCGTGGCCACGTCGAGGATCCCCAGGTGGTCGCGGTCGAGCATGATCATCCCCGCACAGGTGCCGAAGATGGGCAGGCCACCGGCAGCGAGCTCGCGCAACGGCGCCGTGAGCCCTTCGCGCTCCACGCCGAGCGTCATCACGGTCGACTCGCCCCCGGGCAGCACGAGCGCATCCAGTCCGTCCAGGTCCGCCGGCACACGCACCTGGCGGGTGCCCACTCCGAGGCCCGTGAGCACCCGCTCGTGCGCCTCGAAATCGCCCTGCAGGGCGAGCACTCCGACCACCGCTGAGCCGACGCCCTGCGCCCGATGCGAAACGCTGGTGGCGCTCACCAGCCGCGCGGCGAGAGCAGCTGCTCGGCCTCGAGCTTCGAGGTCTCGATGCTCTCCATCGCCGCGCCGAGCCCGGTCGAGGCTGCGGCCACGCGGGCCGGGTCGGCGTAGTGCGTGGTCGCCTCCACGATCGCGCGGGCACGCCGCTCCGGGTCAGACGACTTGAAGATGCCCGAACCGACGAAGACGCCCTCGGCGCCGAGCTGCATCACGAGCGAGGCGTCAGCCGGGGTCGCGATCCCGCCGGCGCAGAACAGCACGACCGGCAGCTTGCCGTCCGCTGCCACCTGTCGCACGAGCGGCAGCGGCGCCTGAAGCTCCTTGGCGGCGGCGGCCAGCTCCTCGGGCCCGAGCACGGTCAGGTGCCGGATCTCCGAGCGGATCCGGCGCAGGTGCGTGACCGCGTTGACGATGTCCCCCGTGCCCGCCTCGCCCTTGGAGCGGATCATCGCCGCCCCCTCGCCGATCCGCCGCAGCGCCTCACCGAGGTTCGTCGCACCGCAAACGAACGGCGCCTTGAAGGCCCACTTGTCGATGTGGTTTGCGGTGTCGGCGGGGGTCAGCACCTCCGACTCGTCGATGTAGTCCACCTCGAGCGCCTCCAGCACCTGCGCCTCGGCGAAGTGACCGATGCGGGCCTTGGCCATCACCGGGATGCTCACCGCCTCCTGGATCCCCTGGATCATCTCGGGGTCGGACATGCGCGCCACCCCGCCGTCCCGGCGGATGTCCGCCGGCACGCGCTCGAGCGCCATCACCGCCGCGGCGCCCGCGGCCTCCGCGATCCGCGCCTCCTCGGCCGTAACGACGTCCATGATCACGCCGCCCTTCAGCATCTCGGCCAGGCCGGCTTTGGTGGTGAAGGTCGATTCGTCGCGCGCGATGTGGCCGTTGGTGCTCATGTCGCAAGTGTAACCGCAGTGCAATTGGCCAGATCGGCGCAAGCTCACGGCGCCGCGGGCCGTCACGTGCACTCCCACCCGGGGACCGGCCACGCGGGCCGCGACGGTGGCTGAGCTGGCCGGTGGCCCGCTGGCCACCGGCCGCTGCCAAACGCCCCTACTTGAGGCGGAAGGCCTTGATGCGCACGTCGTACTGCTGCGCGTCGCGGCTGTAGACCCCGTAGGCGAGCGCTTGGATGATCGACAGAAGCGCGGTGTGCGAGCGCACGAAGGCGGGCGTGTTTGACGAGTAGTACAGCCTGATCCGCGCCAGGCGCGCGACCTCCGACAGCGTCGCGTCGGTGATCGCGAGCGTCGTCGCGTGGCGGTGGCGCGCGAGCTTCATGGTGCGGGTGATCAGCGGGTGCGGCCGCCCGGCCGAGAGGCCCACCACCAGCGTCTGCTCGTCGATCCGGGAGAGGCGCCCGAGCGCCTCCTGCGACGGGCTCGCGACGATCTCCGCCCGCACGTCCAGCAGCATCAGCAGATGCCGCAGGTAGCTCGCGAAGAAGGCCATCTGGTCGGTGCCGGCGATCAGCACCTTGTCGGCGCCGACGATCGCGTCGATCGCGGCCTCGACGTCCGCGCGGGAGAGCTTGTGCGCCGTGTCCTCGACGTTGACGTGATCGGCGGCCAGCGAGGACTCGAACTCCGTGTGATCGAGCGAGAACAGCGGCCCGCCTCCGACCAGCGGCTCGGGGGCCCCGCTTGCGGGCCGGCGCCGGTACTCGTCGCGCGCGGCCTGTTGCAGCTCCGGGAAGCCCTCGAAGCCGAGCGCCTGCGAGAAGCGCACGACCGTGCTGGAGGAGGTGTTGGCGCGGCGCGCGAGCTCCTCCGCGGTCTGGAACGCGGCCTCGTCGAGGTGGTCCACGATGTACTGAGCGACGTCCTTCTGAGACCGCGAGAACTCGTCGAAGCGAGCGGTGATGTACGCGGAGAGGGCCTGGTGGCCGTGTGGCGCCTCGGGCGCCGCGGTGATTGCGATGGCTTGCTTCATGGGCAGCGTCTGATTCGACGCGCGACGCTGCCGTTCCTGCTCATTTCCCTTACAGGGCGTTAACAGGCGCGCCAGGCACGCACTCAGGACTGATGGCGAGCATCGTACTCTCGCATGCGCTGCTGGTTCTGACGGCGCTCCATCAGGACCTGGTTGACGATGTACCAGACCAGGAAGTTCACGAGCCCGCCGATCGCCAGGATGAAGGTGATGATCAGCGCCAGCGACACGCCAAAGGCGCTGGGCGCAAGCCCGAGGTCGAGGAAGCCCGAACCGATCAGCAGTTGCATGGTCCTGATCATACGGCCAGAGGCTGACGTGTGCGCCGCTGCGGTACCTTGCAGGCGGCGGCCCTGTAGCTCAGCGGTCAGAGCACCCGGCTCATAACCGGCGAGACGCAAGTTCGAATCTTGCCAGGGCTATCTGGCGGCCCCTGGCCGCAGATGGCAGCCACGTCATCCGCGAGCGCACCTACTCACTCTCTAAGAATCCTAGATTCCCGCGGTCCCGCCTGCCTCTGTGCACCTCACCGGCACAGCGCACGGCGTCCGCCAGCGCATGTGCCCCGGTGCTTGCCAGGCCGGCGACGATCGCGTCCCGATCGGCGGCGGGCTCGCCCTGCTCGAGCTTGGCCTTGGCCTCGATGCGGCCGATCACGAGCTCAACCCCGACGATCGCGCGCAGCTGGCCGTCGATGTAGTCAGCGGGGGCGTCGTCCACGGACCATGGTTGCGGCCCACCAGCCTCGTACTTGTCGGTCAGCAGCCGCACCACGCGCCCGAGCCAGACCGGATCGTCGTGGATCACGAGCTCCCCGTAGACGTGGGCTGCGATGTAGGCCCAGGTGGGCACGACACGACCGTGCTCGAGCTTGGACGCATACCAGTTCGGTGTCAGGTAGCCATCCGGCCCCTGGAGGATCGCAAGCGACTCGCCGATCGGCTCGAGCCGCCAGTGGCTGTTTCTGCGTGCCACGTGGCCGAGCAGGCTGCCGTGGCCCGTTTCGGAGGCCATGTAGACGAGCGGCATGAACGTCGCCCAGGGACCCTCGGCGGTGGCGGTGACGAGGTGCGCGGCCCGCACGGATTCGAGCAGGGCCCGTGTCTGCGCGTCCTCGGCCCGCATGTGCCTGGGCACGTACATGCGCAAACGGTAACCCGAGCGCGCGACTGCCCGCGCGGTGGGCTGCTACCGTCGAGGCCACGACCGGCACCCTGCCGGCCGTGAGGCAGTTGCTTTCAGTGGACGCGCTCCAGCGCGATTCGGGTCAGCGAGTCAGCCTCCCGAATCGTCAGCGGCCCCGGATACGGGCCGTCAAGGAGAACACATGTCCCAGCAGTCCTTCGCCGCTCTAGGCGTGTCCAAGGCCGTCGTCGATGCGCTCGCGGCGCGCCGCATAACGGAGCCGTTCGCGATCCAGCGTGAGGTGATCGGCGACGTGCTCGCCGGCCGTGACGTGCTCGCCCGGTCCCCCACGGGCTCGGGCAAGACGCTCGCGTTCGGCGTGCCGATGATCGACCGCACAGCCGCGGAGTCCCGGCGCCCCGCGGCCCTGGTGCTCGCCCCCACGCGCGAGCTCGCGACCCAGATAGTCGAAGAGCTGCGTTCGACGGCGCAGGCGCGCGCGCTGCGCATCACGGCGGTCTACGGCGGCGTCGGCCTGCTCAAGCAGGCCCAGGCGGCCGCACGGGCGCACATCGTCGTGGCCACCCCCGGACGGCTCGAGGACCAGCTCGCCCGCGGCGCCTTCACGCTCGACCACGTGCGCACCCTCGTGATCGACGAGGCCGACCGGATGCTCGACATGGGCTTCCGTCCGGCGCTTGATCGCATCGTCGCGCTGTGCCCGGCCGACCGGCAGACGCTGTTCTTCTCCGCCACGCTCGACGGCGAGGCCGGCCGTGCCGCACGCCGGTACACGCGCGACGCCGCCTTCCACGAGCACGGCCCGTCCGAGCGGCGCGCCTCGGACGCGGTCGAGCACCACTTCGTCTCGGTCACGCACGATTCGCGCCTGGATGCCCTGCTCGAGCAGCTCGGCTCCGAGCGCGAGCTGACGCTCGTGTTCGTGCGCACCAAGCACGGGGCCGACAAGCTCGTCAAGAAGCTCGCCTCGAGCGGCATCGACGCCGTGGCCATGCACGGCAACAAGACCCAGGCGCAGCGCGAGCGCGCGCTAGCCCGCTTTGAGTCCTTTGACGTGGACACGCTGGTCGCGACCGATGTCGCCGCCCGCGGGATCGATGTCGGCGGGATCTCCCACGTGGTCAACTTCGACCCCCCACACGACTCCGAAACCTATGTGCACCGGATCGGTCGCACCGGCCGTGCCGGCGCGACCGGGGTCGGGATCACGCTGGTGGCACCCGACCAGAATCGCGAGGTGGCGCGGATCGCCGACGAGCTGGGCATCGCTCACGGGCTGCCGGGCTCGCGCCCGAGCGTCGGCGCCGGCGGCTTCAAGCGCGGCGCCAGGCCCGCCCCGGCCCAGGCGAAGCGGCACGGCCCAGCCGGCGGCGCCGCCCAGAGCTCGCGCCCCGGTGCCGCCCAGGGCTCGCGTCACGGCGCCCCCCAACCGCGCCACGGCGCCCCCCAACGTGACCAGCAGCCGAAGCATGGAGGCCCGCAGCGCGACCGGCACTCAAGCGGTGAGGGCCAGCGCCGCGGCCGCCCGGCTCGCTCACACCGAAAGCAGGGCTGAGCCGCGACGCCAGGGCGGCTCGAGGCCGTAACCTGCCCGGGTGATGGCGGCCACCGGCGAAGCGAACGCTGACCGCGGGCAGCTCGGTGACGGCGGGCAGCTCGGCACGACGCTGCGCCCCGAGCGCTTCGCCCTGCGGGAGGCCTACCGCCGCCACTTCCAGGACCACCGCCGTGAGCGCGCCTTCCTGCACGCGGTCGGCTTCACCGCCGGCTTCGCGGGCTGCCGCGTCGTGACCCATGCGATCAGGGCGGGCCGTGGGCCGTTTCGCAACCTCAGCGCCGGCGGCCGGCATCTGCACCACTCCACCCCGGGGATCATCGGCCAGATCGCGCTCGGCTACCTCTGGACCTGGCAGGTGGCGATCGGCACCGACCCGCGCCGCCGCGCGGGCTCGCGGGCGGCGGCGCTCGGCGCCGGGCTCGCAACCGCGCTGACGCTCGACGAGTTCGCGCTGTGGTTCGACCTCGCCGACGACTATTGGGACAGCGCCGGCCGCAAGAGCGTGGATGCCGTGGTGCTGTTCTGGGGCGCCTCAGCGATCCTGCTCACGGGCCGCGGGCTCGTCTCCGAGGCGGGACGCGCGCTGCGCGACGTGGAGCGCCGCCGGGGCGGCGCCGCGGGCACCGGCCGGCAGCTGCGGCAGTAGCTCCCGGCAGTGCGCCGCAAAGGCCTCGGCGCGCAGCGTCGGGCGCACCCCCGGCGCGCTCGCGAGGATCACGTTCACCGGCTTGATCGCACCCGCCAGCGGCACCACCACCAGCGGGCGGCCCTCGTAGCTGACGTCCCCGTAGGGCCGGCTGATCAACAGCGTGAAGCCCAGGTTGCGCGCGACCAGCGAGCGCACCAGCTCGTAGCTCGAGGTCTGATAACGGATCGACGGAACCACACCGGCATGGGCAAAGAGCCCGAGCTGGTGCTCGTGCACCGGGGCCACGTCGAGCGCCACGAAGTCGTGCCCTGCGAGCTCCGCGAGCGTCACCGACGAGCGCCCCGCCAGCGGGTGCTCGGGCGCGAACAGCGCGTAGGGGATCGCGCTGTGCAGCCGCTCCCTGCGCAGCGTCACGTGCAGGCCGATGTCATACATCAGCGCGACCTCGCAGCGACCCGCGAGCAGCGCCTGCTCGAGCGCCTCCGTCGAACCCTCGACAAACGCGAGCGTCACGCCGGGGTGGCGGCGCTCGAAGGTCTCCATCAGCGCCGGCAGCACGAGCGGCGCCCCGGTGCCGAAGCAGCCGACCGTGAGCCGGCCCTGCAGCCCGCGCCCGAGCGCATCGGCCGCGGCGCGCAGCGCCTCGGCGTCGGCGAGCAGGTTGCGAGCCGCTAGCAGCAGCTCGCGGCCCGCCGCCGTGAGCTCCAGGCCGCGGCCGCGGTGCCGGATGAACAGGCTGGTGCCGAGCGCCGCCTCGAGCCCCCCGACGGCCAGCGACACAGCCGACTGGGACACTCGCAGCCGCTCCGCGGCGGCCGTCATCGACCCGCCCTCCGCGGCGGTGACGAAGGCCTCCACCTGGCGCAGATTCAGCATTTCATGAGTATTGCTCATATGCCTCACAACCAACTGGTACTTTTCTTCTGCGCGGCCCGGGGCGACCATGTCGGCAACCCGCAAGCAGAAGGAGAGAGATGCCCGCACTCAGCCTCGAGGACGCCATCCAGCAGGCCGGTGGCACCGTCCCGTTTTTGCGCAACCACCCGGCCCTGCCCCACACCTTCCCCGTCAAGCCAGAGTTCAGCAACTGGCGCTCCGAGCAGCGCGCCTGGCGCGAGACAGCGGCGCTGCTCGATCAGTCGCACCACATGGCCGACCTGTTCGTGAGCGGCCCGGACGCGCTCCGCCTGTTCGAGGACATCGGCGTCAACAACTTCTCGCGCTTCGCGCCCAACGTCGCCAAGCAGCTCGTCTGCACCAATCCGGACGGCTACCTGATCGGTGACGGCATCCTCTTCTATCTGGCCGAGAACGAACTCGATTTCGTCGGGGCCCACCCGACGATCGTCGACTGGGTGCACTACAACGCGCTCACCGGCGGCTACGACGTCGAGATCGAGCGCGACGAGAACTCCTTCGACCGAGAGGGCCCGCCGAAGCTCTACCGCTACGAGGTCCAGGGGCCCGCCGCGCTCGCGATCATCGAGCGTGCGAGCGGCGCCCCGGTGCCCGAAGTGAGGTTCTTCCACCTGACCGAGTTTCAGATCGCGGGCCGCCCAGTGCGCGCCCTGCGCCACGGCATGGCCGGCCAGCCCGGCTTTGAGCTGTTCGGCCCCTGGCAGGACGGCGAGCTGGTCCGCGCCGCCCTGCTACAGGCCGGCGCCGAGCACGGCCTGCTGCCCGCCGGCTCACGCGCCTACTCGACCGCGAACCTGGAGTCGGCCTGGGTGCCCTCGCCGCCGCCGGCGATCTTCACCGGCGCCGGCATGGAGGAGTTCAGGCGCTGGCGCAGCGCGGAACGGGCCGGCTCGCTGGGCGGCTCCTTCTACTCCGAGCAGATCGGCGACTACTACACGACGCCCTACGACCTTGGCTATGGAGCGATCGTCGCCTTCGACCACGACTTCCCCGGCCGTGCGGCGCTGGAGCGGATCGCCGCAGACCCGCCGCGCCAGAAGGTGACGCTGATCTGGAACGAGGACGACGTCGCCGGCGTCTTCAGAGCGCAGCTGCAATCCGCGCAGCCCGCCAAGTACATGGAGTGGCCGAAGGCCCGCTACGCGCTGTTTCAGACCGACGCGGTCCGCGCGCAGGGCGAGCTGGTCGGTCTCTCGTTCGACTGCGGCTACATCTACAACGAGCGCGCCTTCGTCTCGCTGGCGACGGTCGCAAACGCCCACGCGCAGCCCGGCACGGAGCTCACGGTGCTGTGGGGCGAGGCCCCGAACTCGCGCAAGCCGACGGTCGAGCCCCACGCCCAGGTGGAGATCCGCGCCACGGTCGCCCCCGCCCCCCTCGGGTCGTTCGCCCGCAGCGGCTACCGCTCCGCCTGACAGCGTCTGTACTGGTGCACCTGGCCCGCTGGCCAGGTGCACCGCCGCGGCGCGCTCAGATGACGGCAAGCGGCGGACGGTCGGCCGCCCAAGGCCTGGCGGCCTCGATCTGGCCGGCCAGCGAGTAGAGCGTACGCTCGTCGCCGTGACGGCCGACCAGCTGCACGCTCAGCGGCAGCCCGTCTGAACCGAAGCCGGCGGGCAGGGAGACGGCGGGCTGACCGGTCAGGTTGAAGGCCGGAAACCAGGGCATGAAGCGCCCGGCGGTGAGCAGCGCCGCGACCCCGCTCTTGCCGTAGGCGCCGGCAGCATCAATCGCGGTGCTCGCGAGCCCCGGCGTCAGCAGCACGTCGTAGCGCTCCCACAGCCGCGCTATCCGCACAGTCACGCGCGGCCGCAACTCGAGCAGCCGCTCGCGCCGGCGCTCGGGCACGAGCCGTCTTCCGAGCACCGCCAGCTGCCTGGTCGAGCGCTCCGCCAGCTCGGGCTGCGACAGCGTGGCGAACTCGTCGGCGGCGCCGCGCAGGTAGGTCTGCATGAACTGCAGCGAGACCGACCCGTAATGCGGATCGGCCTCCCCCACGTGGTGGCCGAGCTCCTCGAGCAGGCGGGCGGTCTGGTCGAAGGCGCGGTGCTGGTCGGCTGAGAGCCGCGCGAACGCCCCGGGCGGAAGCGCCGTTGAGACCGCGATCCGCAGCGGCTGCTCGGGCGGTGCCTGGGCCGCGTCGAGGAAGGTGCCCGCGGGCGGCGCGAGCGTGTAGCGGTCGCCGGCCGCGGCGCCCTGCATGACGTCCAAGAGCAGCGCGCTGTCGGCCACCGTGCGGGCCAGCGCCCCGTAGGTTGAGAGCCCCAGCCAGCCGTCGCCGAGCGGCTGAGCGGATACGCGGCCGCGGGTCGGCTTCATGCCGACCAGGCCGCAACACGCGGCCGGAATCCGGATCGAGCCGCCCCCGTCCGAGCCACCGGCGGCCGGCACCAGGGCGGCCGCCACGGCGGCCCCGGAGCCACCGGACGAACCCCCTGGCGTGCGCTCGAGGTCCCACGGGTTGCGGGTCACGCCGCCGGCGGCGCTCGCCGTCCACGGCGTCAGCATCAGCTCCGGCACCCGCGTGACCCCGAGCGGGATCGCGCCGGCCCGGCGCAGTCGCCGCAGGGCCTCGGCGTCGGCGGGCTGCGGCGCGCTGGCCGAGCGCGAGCCGCGCGTCATCGTGCGGCCGGAGATCGGCATGTCGTCCTTGATCGCGAGCGGCACCCCGGCCAGCGCGCCACCGGCTTCCAGAGCGCCCGCGTCGATCTGGGCGGCGGTGGTCAGCGCGAGGTCGTGCAGCACCTCGCGGAAGGCGTTGACGCGTGGGTTCAGGCGGTCTATTCGCGCGAGGAAGAGCTCGACCAGCTCGCGGGCGCTGAGCTCGCGCTCGCGCACGAGCCGCGCCAGCTGTAGCGGCCCGGCGAAGGCGAGCTCGTTCTGCTCGGCCCGGCTCACAGCGCCGCCAGCAGGTCGCGGATCGCCGGCGCGTAGCGGTGGCTCAGACCGCCGTGGGTGCCGTCGAAGAGCTCGAGCCTGTGCTGCACGCCCGCCCGCTCGAGCTCCGCGGACAGCGCCTGGGCGCCCAGGTCCAGATACCACTCATCGCCACGGCCGGCCTCGATGTGGATGTGCGCCAGGCCGCGCAGCGCCTGCGCTTGCGCGGCGACCATGCGTACCGGGTCGTGCTCGAGCCAGCGCCCCCAGACCTCCGGGATCAGCCTGCCCGTGCGCGCTTCGAAAGGCAGCAGCGGGCGCGTCGGGCGCTCGGGGTCGGGGGAGTAGGCGCAGGCCATCGCGTAGGCGTTGAGCACCAGGCCGTGGCGGGCGAAGTCGAAGCGCTCGCGCTGCTGAAACCGTCGCCAGAAGGCGTCGAGCGAGCCGTCGAAGTGATCGCGCAGCGTCCGCGCGACCTTCGGGAACTCAGGCAGGTAGCAGGCCTCGAAGAGCGCGTCGCCGGCGTGCGAGACCAGCGCACCGAACACGTCTGGGCGGCGCATCGCCAGCACCAGCGCCCCGTAGCCGCCGGAGGACTTTCCGGTGACGGCCCGCTGCCGCGGCGTGGGCGAGGCGGGGTAGTTGGCGTCGATGAACGGGACGATCTCGTCGCAGACGTAATCGGCGTAGTCGCCGATCGCGCTCGAGTTGACGAACTGGGAGCCGCCGACGGAGGTCCAGGCGTCCACGAACACGACCACCGCGTCACGCACCGGCGGCGACTCGCGCGCGAACATCGCGTCGAGGCGCTCGATGAAGTTCGGGTCGAACGCTTCCCGTGCGAGCCACATGTCGAGCTGGCCGATGAACCCCTGCAGCACGTAGACCGCCGGTACGCCGCCGGCGGTCCCGTCCGCGACGCCGGGCGAGCTGTACACGTACAGCGGGCGGCGCGCGGGGTCGCCGAGCGGGTTTGAGGCGAGGATCTCGGAGTGGACGGTCAGGCGGTCGAGGCGGCCGCGGAGCGGCCGCTGCCAGGGAGCTCCGAGCTCTTCGTCGCCGCGCGCGAGCGTCATGTGCGCACGGTACCCGACCCGGCCTTGTGTCGTCGACCGGTCAAAAGGCTGGGGTTTATAGTCCTCTCGTAGAGCCTTGTGACCCCACCAGCCCGTGTGAGCCAGCGATGACAGAGATCCTCCCACCGCCCGAGAGCGACGACGCAGACCTCGACCCGACCGAAACCAGCGAGTGGCTGGACGCGCTCGACGCCGTCGTCGAGCACGATGGCGTCGGGCGCGCCCGCGAGCTGCTGGGCCGCGTGGTCGAGCGCGCGCAGCACGCCGGCAGCGGTCCGATCGGCACGCTCAACACGCCGTACGTGAACACGATCCCCGCGTCACTCGACGAACCCCTCCCGGGCGACCCGGTGCTCGAGCGGCGGCTGCGCTCGATCATCCGCTGGAACGCGATGGCGATGGTCGTGCGCGCCAACAAGGAGTCATCGGAGCTGGGCGGCCACATCGCCTCCTACCAGTCGCTCGCGACGCTCTACGAGGTCGGCTTCAACCACTTCTGGCACGCCCCAGGCGCTGTGGGTGTGGGTGGGCGGGATCAAATTCACGGCGGCGACCTTGTCTACTTCCAGGGCCACTCCTCCCCCGGCAACTACGCCCGCGCCTTCCTCGAGGGCCGGCTGAGCGAGGAGCAGCTCGACAACTTCCGCCAGGAGGTCGGCGGCAACGGCCTCTCCTCCTACCCGCACCCGTGGCTGATGCCCGACTTCTGGCAGTTCCCGACCGTCTCGCTCGGGATCGGCGCGATCACCTCGATCTACCAGGCGCGCTTCATGAAGTACATGACCAACCGCTCGGTGCTCGACACGAGCCGACGCAAGGTGTGGGCGTTCCTCGGCGACGGTGAGATGGACGAGCCGGAGACGATGGGCGCGATCGGGCTCGCCGGGCGCGAGCAGCTGGACAACCTGATCTGGGTGGTCAACTGCAACCTGCAACGGCTGGACGGGCCGGTGCGCGGCAACGGCAAGATCATCCAGGAGCTGGAGTCTGACTTCCGCGGGGCCGGCTGGAACGTGATCAAGGTGATCTGGGGGACGCGCTGGGACCCGCTGCTCGAGGCCGACTACGACGGTCGCCTAGTGCACGTGATGACCGAGTCCGTGGACGGCGAGTACCAGACCTACAAGTCGCGTGACGGCGCCTACGTGCGCGAGCACTTCTTCGGCAAGGACCCGGTCCTGCTCGAGCGGGTCGCGCACATGTCAGACGACGAGATCTGGCAGCTCAACCGCGGCGGACTGGACCAGCAGAAGGTCTACTCGGCCTACGCGGCGGCGGTGCGCGAGCAGGGGCGCCCGACCGTGATCCTCGCAAAGACGATCAAGGGTTACGGGATGGGCGTCTCCGGCGAGGGACAGAACGTCGCCCATCAGGCCAAGCACATGGCGGACGCGGCGCTGCTCGCCTTCCGCGACCGCTTCGAGCTGCCGCTGAGCGACGAGCAGGTGCACGCCGCCGCCTACTACAGGCCGCCGGAGGACGCGCCGGAGATGGTCTACCTGCGCGAGCGCCGGGCGGCACTCGGGGGACCGCTGCCGGTCAGGCGGCGGGCCGCCACCCCCCACCCCGTACCGGAGCTTCAGGCCTTCCAGGCACAGCTGGACGGGACCGGCGAGCGTGAGATCTCCACGACGATGTCCTTCGTCCGGGTGCTGGCGACGCTGCTGCGCGACAAAGAGCTCGGCCGGCGCATCGTGCCGATCGTGCCCGACGAGTCGCGAACCTTCGGGATGGAGGGCATGTTCCGGCAGGTGGGCGTCTACTCCCCGCACGGCCAGCTCTACCAGCCCGAGGACGCCGCCCAGCTGATGTACTACCGCGAGGACCGCGCCGGCCAGATCCTCGAGGAGGGCATCACCGAGGCCGGGTCGCTGTCGTCGTTCATCGCCGCCGCCACCTCCTACAGCACGCACGGCGAGCAGATGATCCCCTTCTACATCTACTACTCGATGTTCGGCTACCAGCGCGTCGGCGACCTGATCTGGGCGGCAGCCGACAGCCGCGCGAGGGGCTTTCTGCTGGGCGGCACGGCTGGGCGCACGACCCTCAACGGTGAGGGCCTGCAGCACGAGGACGGCCACAGCCACCTGCTCTTCTCGGTGGTGCCGAACGTACGGGCCTACGACCCGACCTACGGCTACGAGGTGGCGACGATCATCCAGGACGGGCTGCGGCGGATGGTCAGCGAGCAGCAGGACGTCTTCTACTACCTGACGCTGATGAACGAGAACTACCAGCATCCGGCGATGCCCGCCGGCTCCCAGGAGGGCATCCTGCGCGGCATGTACATGCTCCGCGACGGCGGCTCGCCGCGCGCCAAGAGGCCGCGCGTGCAGCTGCTCGGCTCGGGCACGATCCTGCGCGAGGTGCTGGCTGCCGCCGAGCTCCTCGAGCAGGACTTCGGCGTGCTCGCGGACGTCTGGAGCGTCACCTCCTTCACGCAGCTGCGCCGCGACGGCATCGAGGCTGAGCGTTTCAACACGCTGCACCCGCTAGCCAAGGCACCGCGCGTGCCCTACGTGACCGAGCAGCTAGCCAAGCGGCCCGGCCCGGTGGTCGCCTCGACCGACTACGTCCGCGCCTTCGCGGATCAGATCCGCGGCTTCATCGACGGATCCTCGACCGGTGGCAGCGCCCGTATCTACCGTGTGCTCGGCACCGACGGCTTCGGTCGCAGCGACTACCGGCGCCAGCTGCGGCGCTTCTTCGAGGTGGACCGGCACCACGTCGCCGTGACGGCGCTCAAGGCGCTGGCGGACGAGGGCACACTCCCCGCGAAGACCGTCGCGGACGCGATCAAGCGCTACGGAATCGACCCGGCGGCGCCGATGCCGACCAGCGTATGACGGCGACCGCAGGGCTGCTCGAGGTCTCCGTGCCCGACATCGGCGACTTCGCCGACGTGCCGGTGATCGAGGTGCTCGTCAAACCGGGCGATGCGGTCGCCGCCGAGGACCCGCTGGTCACGCTCGAGTCCGACAAGGCGACCATGGACGTGCCGGCACCCGCCGCCGGCGTGGTGAAGGCGTTGCACGTCAAGGTCGGCGACACCGTCTCCGAAGGAACCCACATCGTCGACCTGGAGCCGGCCGGGCAGCGCGACCCACCGCCGCCCGCGGAGGCCGCCCCGTCGACGCCCGCGGCCGAGCCGGCGCCTACCGCTGCCGCCTCGCCACCACCAGCGGACGCCGAGCGCCACGCGGTCTACGCGAGCCCGTCCGTGCGACGCCTCGCTCGCGAGCTCGGAGTCGACCCGCGCGGGGTCACCGGCAGCGGTCGCAACGGCCGGCTGACGCCGGCGGACGTGCGCTCGGCGAGCGCCGGCGGCCAGCGGGCCGCCGGCGGAGTGCCAACCAACGGCAGCGCCCTGGGCCTGGCGCCCTGGCCGGTCGTCGACTTCGAGAAGTTCGGCCCCGTCGAGCGCGTGGCGCGCAGCCGCATCCAGAAGATCTCGGCGCCGAACCTCGCGCGCAACTGGGTGCTCATCCCGCACGTGACCCAGAACGATGAGGCCGACATCACCGAGCTCGAGACCTGGCGCAAGGAGCTCAACGCCGAGCACGCGCGGGCCGGCGTGAAGTTCACGATGGTCACGTTCCTGATCGCCGCCTGCGTGGCGACGCTCAAGGCGTTTCCGAACTTCAACGCCGCCCTGGATGGTGATGAGCTCGTGTTGCGTCGCTACTACAACATCGGCTTCGCCGCCGACACCCCGGATGGGCTCGTGGTGCCGGTGATCAAGGACGCCGACCGCAAGGGCCTGGCCGAGCTCGCGGCCGAGCTGAGCGAGCTCTCCGCGCGCGCCCGCGAGGGCAAGCTCGGGCCGGCGGACATGAGCGGCGGCACCTTCACGATCTCCTCGCTTGGCGGGATCGGTGGCACATCGTTCACGCCGATCATCAACGCGCCCGAGGTTGCGATCCTCGGCGCCACGCGCGCCGCCGTGAGGCCCCAGTGGGACGAGCAGGGCGCCACCTTCCTGCCGCGGCTGATGCTGCCGCTGTCGCTCTCCTACGACCATCGCGTGATCGACGGGGCGAGCGCGGCGCGGTTCGTGGTGCACCTCGCCCGCGTGCTGGGTGATCTGCGCAGGGTGTTGCTGTGAGCCTCACCGAGGTGCTGGTGCCGGACATCGGCGACTTCGCGGACGTGCCGGTGATAGAGATCCTGGTGGCGGCCGGCGATGAGGTCGCAGTCGAGGATCCGCTGGTCACGCTCGAGTCGGACAAGGCGACGATGGACGTGCCCGCCCCAATTGCGGGCGTCGTCAGGGCGCTGGGCGTGAAGGTCGGCGACCGGGTCTCGCAGGGCAGCGTCATCCTCGAGCTGGAGCCGGCCCCAGGGGCGCCGAGCGCCACACCGGATGCGCCCGCCGCAGCGCCCGCGCGGCATCAACCCGCGGGCGCCGCGGTGGCGGCCGGCCCCGTCGCCGGCGGCGAACCACACCACGTGCTGGTGATCGGCTCTGGACCGGGCG
>DAIDME010000015.1 GCA_027449125.1 Solirubrobacterales bacterium
GCCCATCGTCGACTTGATGGTGACGAGCTCTTCGCCGCTTGCGGCCAGCAGCGAGCCGTAGGTGTGGCGTAGATCATGCCAGCGCAGTTCGTGGACTCCGGCGACCTGTTGTGCTTCCTTGTAGCGGCGCCTGAGCGCAGAGCCGTCAAGCGCCCGGCCAGTTACGACGTTGCAGAAAACCAGCTCGTCTGGCTCCGTGAAGTCGCGGCGTCGTGAGAGCTGCTCAAGCGCGGTCATCGCTTGATCGGGCAGGGGGACACGCCGGATCTTCCCTGACTTCGGCGAGGTTTCGATGCCCGCGCTGATGGCCTTGCTCACGGTGAGCGCGGCACCAGCCCAGTCGATGTCTGACCAGCGCAGCGCGAGCAGCTCCCCGAGCCGTAGGCCGGTGTAGGCGGAGACCCTGACCGCTGCGGCGTCTTGGGCGTCTGATTGGATCTGGCCTTCATCGCGATGCTCACGCAGATGCCGGACCGCATCCTCGTAGTTGGCGAACTTGAGCCGGCCAAGCCAGTATTCGGGGATGCAGGTGCACTCGCCACCCGAACTAGCCTCGCATGTCGGCTGGTGGTGTGGTCGTGACTGGCGGTGGTAGCCGCCTTCGAGTGCGCGGGCGATCGCCTCGACTTCTTCGGGGAGGTAGTAGACGAGAGCGCCATGTGCCCGTTGCCTTGGTCCCTCAGCGACCTTGGCGGCGTTGATGCTCAGACCGTAGTCCTGGCCACCAGCAACACCCGTGCCGGCGCGCGCCCGCTCTGTCTCGCGGATACCGAAGTTGAGGATGCTGCGAACCATGATGCGATGCTTCTCCACGGTGCGAGGCGTCGCTGATGTTGCTGCTACCGCTGCCAGCAGTCGCTCAACATCGGTGGCCGAGACGTCCTTGGCGGGCTTGTCGCCGAGCTCGGCCATGATGTAGCCGCGTGTGCGTCCCCGCCCGCGTCTGTGCGGCACCCCCGGCTCGCGCAGCATCGTGTCATAGCCGAGCAGGGTCGAGGGCTTGGTGCCCTTGCGATCCAGGTACTCACGCCAGGCGTGCGCGAGCTCTCTGAATGTGCGTGGCCACTCGGCCTCGATGCGTGTGGCGGTGATCGCAGCGGTCGCTTGAGATTGGTCTCGCAGATAGGAATCTACGACCTCGGACATCAACGCAACCGCCTGGTGGTAGCTCAACGCACCGTCGGTGGGGCGGCCGCTGCGCTGCACCCACTTCCCGCCCGCGTACGTTGAGCCGTTGGGCTTGGCTCGCTCAGAGCCCGCTGCCGCCAGCCAGGCGGGCCCAAGGCGCCGTTTGACTTGCCGGGCACCGTCGCGAAACTTCGCCTCCCAGAACGGTTGGCCAGCATGCTCCCGCACGATCAGGTGGGTGGGGAAGGACGTACTCGCGGTCGCCATGGCAGGTCTGATTGTACTGGGCTCCGCGGCGTGGGTACCAAGTGGGTACCACGCCTCTTTGGGTACCAGTCTGGGTACCAAACTGGCGCTATTAGCCCGTGATATCTAGTGTTTTGCGCGCACATATTGCCCGTAAGGGCGCCAGCTGGAAACTGCTGACAGGACTCTTAATCCCAAGGTTGCAGGTTCGATTCCTGCACGGCCCACTCACAGGTCTTCACGTTTGGGCTGGTGAGATGTTCACGTTTGGGGTGGACGGAAGGCCTGTGGGTGGTTGGTGGGGACGCGGGCGGCTGTGGCGGGGCCGGTGTTTCCACGGACCTGTCGGCCGCGGGGACCGCCCGCCCGGTCCGCAGGGAGTTTGAGTCCGACTCCGAGGTTTGAGTAAGACGCGCCGAGTCGGCCGTCAGTGGACCTACGTAGAGAGTTCTCGAACTCCGGTCTGGCCGCGAACTGCCTGGTGGGGTGGCTCCTCCGGGTGGTCGAGTAGCCCGATGCCGGGTGTGGGATCACCCGACGTTGTGGCGCTCGGGACCGTCAGGCCCGACGTGTGGCGATGACGGCGGCAGTGTGAGGGGTGGTGAGGATCTCGACGCTCTGGACAAGCTCGGCCAGGAGCAAGGCCTCGCGCACCCGGTCCCCTTCGATCGGGCGCCCAGGGGGTCATGTCGTCCTTGACCAGTATCCCGCCTGGAGCGAGCAGCTCGATCGCCGCCTGCAGGCCCGTCTCGCTAATCCCGCCGTCGAAGAAGATCAGGTCGAAGGGAGCACGCTCGGGCAGGACCTCCTCCCAGTGGCCCAGCACGAGCTCGACGTTTGAGTCGCCGAGCGAGCGACGGGCGTGAGCCGACCGCTCCTCGTCCGGCTCGACGCTGACCAGAGTCGCCTCGGCATGCGGCGCATCTGCTATCGCCCGCGTCCCTACGCCGAACGCAGTCCCGATCTCCGCGATCCTGCCTGACGGCTTGCTGGCGACCAAGCATGCCAGTAAGCGGCGCACCTCGGGCAGCGACGTTCCTCCGTTGGTCATGAGCGCTCAAGCTGGTACAAGAACTTCGACCTTGTCCAGCGCTTCGGAATGCTGGTCGTGCTCGATCTCGATGTCATAGTCGGCTTGGACGTTGATCCAGAAGCGCTCGCTCAGCCCAAGGGCGCGGGACAGACGCAAACCAGTCTCCGGAGTGATGCGCCGCTTGCCGCGCACGATCTCCCCGATTCGCGTCTGGCTGAGCCCCGTCGCCTGTGCCAGCCGGTACTGGCTGATACCCAGCGGCTCGAGGAACTCACTGCGGAGCAGTTCGCCCGGCGTGATCGCCTCATGAGCCTTCTTTGTCATCTCAGTTCCTCTCGTCTAGTCGTGGTAGTCGGTGAGCTCGACGTCGGCCGGGCCGGCCTCGGTCCAGCGAAAGCAGATGCGGTACTGGCTGTTGACCCGGATCGAGTACTGATCTCTCCGGCTTCCGGAGAGCTTCTCCAACCGGTTACCCGGCGGCACCCGCAGATCGTTGATCGTTCCCGCCGCGTTCAGCAGCCGCAGCCTCTTCTGGGCGCCGCGCTGTAGCTCGAGGCCAAGACGCGGCGCCCTCTCACGCAGCCAAACCTTCTCGGTCATGCTGTTCGCGAACGACTGGATCACAGCCGCATGCTACCGACCCACGATACTATCGTCAAGCATGTGCATCGGTTGAACGGCGCGGGATCACCGAGCAAGCGATTCGTTACACCTCATGCACCACGCACTCTAGGGCCACCCGCAGGTGAGCAAACGCCCTACCGAATCCTCAGAGCATGACGTCGAGGGTTCGAGTAAGACGCGTCTAGTGGAGCCAACCGGGATCGAACCGGTGACCTCCTGCGTGCAAAGCAGGCGCTCTCCCAGCTGAGCTATGGCCCCTTCGGGCGGTGAGTTTAGACGGAAGCGCGGTTCCGGAATGCCTGTGTGCCTGGATGCGGCGCCGTCTCAGCCGTTGAAGTCGAAGTCCTTGGGGGGGCGTTGCTCGAACCAGAGACGGTCGTGCTCAGGTGTGTCCTGGAGGAAGTCAGGCGTCTCCTCCAGGACATCGTCTGGCTCTGCCGCTTCGGGCACGGAGCCATGCGCCTGAGCTTCGAACTCGGTTGTCTCCTGCGTGTCGTCGAACTCCGCTGGCGTCCCAGTCGTATAGCCGGCTTCAGGTCGCTGCACTGTCGCCTCGTCGGGCGTGGGGAAGCCCGCTCGCGGGCGCTCGCCGGGAGATTCCCAATTGTTGCCGGAGTCTTCGGGAGAGATCTCGACGGGCTGCTCGCCACCGAATGTGGGTCGCTTCGGCGGATGCTCGAACTGCAGCTGAGGCGGCATGCCGCCTGCGGGTTGATTCGGGAACGCGCCTTCATAGGCGGCTCCAGTCCCGTAATCCGCTTCACCGTGCTGGTCGAACAGTTGCCGCTCGCTGTTGGCCTGACCCTGGTCGCGGTGCGCGTCGGACCCTGCTTGGCCAGGTTGACCAGGAGACTGAGGCTCTCCCGCCCGTCCCCGCTTGAGGAACCGCCGCTTCGGCTGCTCTGCGCCAGAGGGGTGCGACGCGCGGTCATCGGCTCGTCCGGCCGCCCACTGGTGATCGGCAAACGGAGGCTCGCCGTGTTCTGGGCCAGATTCGTGGTGGGGAGCGTGTAGATGAGGCGCCGTGCTGTCGTGGTACCCGTGCTCCTGAAGCTCTTCGAGGTCTGTCAGATGATCCTCGTTGGACACGATCGGGTCGAAGAACCCGACCTGCGTGCCATGGGGCTCAGCGAGGTGACTCGGCACGGGCGGCTCACGCCGCAACGGACCTAGCGCCTCTCGCTCCAGTCGTTCGATTTCGGCGGGATCACCACCGCGAGCACGTTTGAGGTCGAGATGCTCACGGATCGCATCGTCCAGCAGACCCATGAGGGTAAGCCTACCGACTCCGGCGACCAGCGACCGCAAAGATGGCGCCTTGCGCGATCTGTTGCAGCGGCGGCGGGAGGCGCTGCCGGCCAGCGGGCCGGCAGCGCCAACGAATCCCTCGGCCCGAAGCGCCGGTGGCACACGCGCGGGCGCGGCGCCTGAGCCGTCGCGGGCACCGTTCCACTGCGGGCCGGCGTCGCTATGCTGGGGCTTACCGCACGGGGCTATAGCTCAGATGGGAGAGCGCCTGGATCGCACCCAGGAGGTCGCCGGTTCGATTCCGGCTAGCTCCACTCTCGAATCCCAGCAACAGCGGGAGTTTCGAGCGCTTCGCGCCGGTCGACCCGAAGCATAGCCACCAATTGGGTAGCAACATTGGGTAGCAAACGGAGGTGTGGCCGCGAAATCGGGTCCACCTTCGCTCAGGCCAGCAAGGAGGGGCCGTATCCCTGTCACGCCGGAGGTCGCGGGTTCGAGTCCCGTCGCTCCCGTTCAAGAACCGCCTGCAAAGGCGGTTCTTTTTTGTGTCGACGGGATGTTTCTCAGCGTCACGGGAGTGCATGGGTACCAAACGGAGTCGGGTTTGTCGCTTCGCTGCCCGGGCGTCGGCCATGGGGTGGCTTCTCGGGCCGCAAGCCTGCCATGCCGAGCTCAAGCGGCGCTCAGCACTCACCTCGCTGGGCGGGACGCTATCTCTGTCCGCTGCGCGTTTCACGAGGGACGCCTGGAGAGTCGGGCCGCACGGGTCAGCCAGGCAAAGCTGGCAAACGTTGTGCGAGACGCTCGTCGCTGCAGCTTGACCAGCGTGCAGGTCGGACTCGGGTGCATGCAGTCCCAGTTCTTCGGCGGCAGACTCGAGACAGCCGCGTATGTGATGCCCGACCACTTGGCTGACGCCCCGAGTGCTTGGTGGTAGCCATTGAGAGCCGCGCATGGTGGGCTGAATCCATGTTGAGTGTCGCCGCGTGCAGTGGCCCCGGGTTAGACGCCGCAAGTCCGAGTGAACGTCGCAACAGTTGAGAGGTCAACCCCACCGGTTGTGGTGGCGGAGCGATACAGACCGGGGGTGGCGTAACGGGGCAGGAGCAGACGCCCCGGAGGGGCGAGGGCTCTCGCCCCTCCGGGGCGCCGCTACAACCGAGCGCACGCCGTGATCGGCCAAAGACCACTGCTCTTGCATGATCTTAGGGACACGTTCGGGTCGCTGCTTGTGGCGGCTGGGATCGACACCGTCACCGTCAAAGCGGCCGTGGGTCACGGGCGTGTAACGACAACGGAGCGCTACCCGCACGCACGCCCCGCCACCCAACAGGCCGCCGCGTTCGCGGCCGCGTTGACAGCCCAAAGTGCGAGCGAGCCTGCACTGGCGCGCTGACGTGCGACACTTCGGACATGCGCGAGGGTGCGACACTGAAGCTCGACAGCGGCGAGGAGCTGCGGGTCGACATCGACCGAGACGACCTTGCGCGTGACGAGATCGTGCTGCGGCGCCCCGCAGCCCAAGCAGGCCCCCTGAAGGACCGCCTGGCGGTGCTTGACAACATCATCGCCACCGCGCCGCCGCACCCGGCGGGAACCACTGACCGCCTGCTCGCGGCTGACCGGGAGCGCTGAGTGCTCGGCATCTACCTCGACACCTCCGCGGTCGGCCGTGTCGTGCTGGGTGAGCTCGACGCGCCTGCCATCCGCGCCAAGCTGGCTCAGTTCGATCCATGGTGGGCAAGCGAGCTGCTGCTGGTCGAAGCCCGCAGACTGGGCAGGCGCGAACGGGTCAGCGCCGCGGTTGAGTCAATCCTCGGGCTGGTCAAGCTGAGCGCGCTGCCACGAGCGCTCGTCGAAGCGGCCTCGGTGATAGATCCTGTCGAGGTGAGATCGCTTGACGCTATCCACCTGACAACCGCTCGCGGCCTGCACGCCACCAGCGAGATCGTTGCGGTCCTCACCTACGACAAACAGCTTCAAGCGGGCTGCAGTCACCACGGGATACCCGTGGAAGCACCGGTCGCCTGACAGAATCGGCACTGGCAAGCGAAGCAGCCCGGCCTACTGGACCGCAGGGCCGAGCAGCTTGCCCTTTCGCGCCGCGCTCAAGGCCGGTACCGAGACGCCCATCAGGCCGCAGGCGTCCACAAACTGCGCAGGCACGATCCGCGCCACACCTACGGCTCGCTGCTGGCTACCGACGGCAAAGAACGGTGGGCGGTCGTTCGGCCGGGGCGTGGCCGCCTGTAGCGCCTCCGCCCGCTTGTTTGGGAAACGTCGTGGCTCTGCGATCGCCTCCGCGGGTCGGTGTGCGCGACGGCCAGGACGCTCACGGAGGCCGGGGCGTCCGATGGACCGGTTTGCGCGGCGACGGCGTCGGGCGCCTTTTGGGATCGGCCTGCCATGTGCGGGATGGGTGGCTTCGGGCGTGCTGTGGCTGGGACGGAGGAGCCGCTGGCGGTCAGGCGGGAGCCTGCGGGAACTTTTTCCTTGACAAAGCCGACATAGGGTTTGATGGCAGCAGAAGTGACAGACGCCGAAGTGCTGGTGCGGTGCTTGGATGAGCCGTCCGCGTTCGGGGAGCTGTATGCGCGTCACGGCGCTGCGGTGATGCGATATGTCGCTCGTAGGGTTGGTGCTGCTGTGGGGGAGGATCTCACCGCAGAGGTTTTTGCTAGAGCTTTCCGCGATCGTGCCAGCTGCCGCTGTGACCATGGAAGCGCGCTGCCATGGCTGCTCGGTGTGGCTAGCCACGTGATCGGCGATCATCGGCGCTTTGAGCGCCGACGGCTGGAGAGCATCAAGCGGTGGGCGGCTGATGCGCCGGGCTTGGTGAGCCACGAGGATGCTTCGTTGGCGCCCGAGCTTGTCAACGCGCTTCGGCGTCTTCCAACCGAGCATCGCGACACGTTGTTGCTGGTGGTGTGGGGCGAGCTCTCCTACGAAGAGGCGGCTGTAGCGCTGAACGTGCCGGTCGGGACTGTGCGGTCGCGGATCTCGCGGGCCCGGCGGCGAATGGTGGCGGCGTTGGCGCTGGATGCCTCGTCATCGACCAGGGAGCTCCGAGCAGAGGGAGAAACGAATGTCTGACACCGACAGCGGCATCGTCGAGCTGTTGCGGGCAGTCGGTGACTTGGGTGTGCCCGACCGCTTTCCTGCGAGCTTGGATCGAAAGGTGCGAGCGGCTCTGGAGCGGGAGATCGAAGCAGAGCAGGATGCTCCCTCCAGGCGCACCAGCAGGCTTCGGCGAATGAGACGCCGAAGCCTGCTGGTGCCGGTGGCGTTGCTCTGCATCACGGCGGTGGCTTCGGCTGCGACAGGTGTCGCGCTTGGGATCATCAACCTCGGTCAAGCGGCACAGCGAAACGCGCTCGACACGCCACTTGAGCTGTTTCAGGCCGATCTTCCCGCTAACAGTGTCCCCAGGCCCGCGCCGGCTTGGAAGCAAACAGTGATCGCGTCGAGTGTTCGGATGATCGCTAAGCCGCACATCCCAGGGATCGGTGCAGTTCAGTACTGGGTCGCGGACACAAGGCAACACGGCATCTGCACCGCGATACGTCTTCCCGACGGCTCCTGGGCTGGGCTCAAGAACTTCCGGCAGGTGGGCGGCGCACTCGTGGGCTGTCGCCCAACCCGCACGCAAATCAGCGCAGGTGCGCTCATCCTCTCGGGCTTTGACTACACGGACTCTGAGGTGATCGGTGAGGATGGTCAAAAGATCATCCTCAACTACGGCGAGATTACGGCCCCCGGCCACCCAACCGAGATCGAGAACGAGAGCACCGGCGCTAGGAGCCGTGTGATCGACGGCAAATACTTCCTGTTGGTCTCTTATCCGACGAGAGGCGTGCGTGGTGGCACCGATGTCGGCGATGGGGCGCATCTGATTGCTCTCGACGCTTCGGGGGCTGTAGTCGCAAATGAACGGAAACCGCTCCGTGAGGTGCACTGATGCGGGCAGGTGATCACATGAGTTCTCGGACGCGCATCGGCGCTCAGCGGACAGCTGGCAGCCCAAACGTGGGACGTATGCTCCTGGCGGTACTGGTGGCTGCGACGGCGATCGGGGTTACAGCGTGCGGCTCAGCGAGTAGCCGCAACACGAGTCATACCAAGACGACCGCCAGCACCAATTATGGGCTGGCCGCGCTGTCGCTGATGTTTCCCAGGAATGGGCAGGATATCGCAGCTGGTGCCGCTCTGGAGGACTTCGAGATCGGCGTCGGCACTAAGCGCGAGACTCAGTGCCTGTCGGCAGCCGACCTTCCAGGCCCGCCGTCTCGGCCGCTGCCGCAACTGCAGTACGGGACGGCACAGCTGCCGAACATGCCGGTCATTGAGCGAGCTGACAGCCTCGGGCTAACAACGGTCGTCGCGGCACCATCGGACCCGGCGGCGAAGCTCCTGCCGGCCGAGCGTAGGGCGTATGCGGCGCAGCTGCGAAGGTGTACGGTCAAGGCAGAGATGCTGTTTGACGTGTTGCGTACACCAACAGCCGAGGGGCTGTTCGACGAGTGGGCCAACATCGTCGATGAGACAGAGGTCAGCCACGCTGTTCAGGTCGCGAACGCGAAAGCGTCGGCGTGTAGTGATAAGACGTCGTTCCCAGCAACCTCTGTAGAGAACGAGGTTGCGGCCATCAGCGCGAAGCTACCGCGACTTGTGGAGTCGGGGCAGGAAGCTAAAGCAAATGCCGTTCAGGGCGCTGGTGTGCGCGTGTTGGTCAAATGCTTCGGCCCGTCCATCGCGCTTGTGTCAAAGCTGCTTACCGCGCGCAGACAGCAGTTCTTTGAAAACAACGCACAGGCGATCCGGGCGGTGCAAGCTGGCACCGACAAAGCGGTCGCAGGCCTGTACAGAGCAGGCTACAGCGCACAAACGGCGAGCAAACCCGAGCGGAGCTGATGGCACACCCACGGGGCGAAGCGGCCATCCACGCCGACGCCGAGCCCGAGCGGGTCTCAGGCGCAAAGGAGACATCGTCCCGGCGAGCGCCGGGACGTGCCGGCCCACGCGTGTTGGCGGCTGGGGTGACGATCGCGGTATGTGCGGCAGTAGTCGCGTTCTTTGTGGGACGCGGCCTGCGAAGCCCGTCGCAAATTGCCGCGGCCAGTCGCCCTCCGTCACCGTCGTTGATCACCGCGCCCATCCACAGGGACAGCACGCCGATCGCGGCACTGCTCCGTGGCACGCTCTTAGCCAGCGCGCACACAGCTGTAAGCGCGCCGAGTGACCTCGGAGGCGACCTACCGGTGGTTACGGCAGCGCCCGCGGCCACTGGCAGCGAGGCACGGAACGGCACCGTGCTCATGGGGGTTGCTGGAGAGCCGGTAATAGCCTTGACTGGCGCTGTCCCGGCATACCGAACGATGGCATATGGCGACAGCGGCCCAGACGTCCGCGAGCTGCAGTCGGCATTAGAAGCACTTGGGCTTTCAGTCGGCAATGATCCGTCTGGTCAGTATGGGCTCGGCACGGCAAACGCTGTCGCAGAGCTCTACCAGGATTCCGGCTATACACCTGTGACGGCGCCGGTCGCGATCTCTACGACGAACAGCAAGGGCGAGCCAAAGGCGAAACGCGAACACCTCGCGACGGTTCCCTTGGGCCAGGCGGTGTTTCTCCCAGACCTGCCCGCCCAGGTCACAAAGGCGCCGCGGATCGGCCAGCGACTGACACCGACCGCCACCGCGATTGAGCTCGGATCCGGACAGCTCTCGATCAGTCTGAGGGTGAACTCGAATCTTGCCGGTCTCCTGAAGGTCGGCAACAGGGGCAGGGCGACATCTGACCTATCTTCGGCATGGTTCACCGGGCGGATCGAGCACGTAGCAAAGGTGAAACAGTCGCTGGACAGCATCGCTGCGCCCCAATACGACGTCACGTTCGTTCCAGTCAAGGAGACGAACGCCGCCCGCCTGCTGGGCCAAAGCCTGGCCGTTCGAATAGCGCTTCACGCCCAGTCCACCGGGAAGCTGGTAGTGCCGGTCGCAGCCGTCGTGACCAATGCGGCGGGACGCTCGTCGGTGATCATCGTCAGGCACGGAAAGCAGCTCGAAGTCGCGGTGCGACCGATCATCAGCTACGGCGGCAGCGAGGTCATCACACCGATAGGTAACCGCCTCCACGCCGGCGAGCAGGTCATCGTGGGCACCAACGGCAGCTAGGCCCGTTGAGAAGCGTGCTGATCCCCGCGTGAGCTGATGTCTGCCCTGCAGGAAACACCACTCATACAGCTACAGCAAGTCTCGCGAACGTTTCCGGGCCCGGATCCGGTGCACGCACTCCGCGCCGTGTCGCTGTCGGTAGCGCGCGGCGAGGTTCTCGGGATCGTGGGGCGCTCAGGTTCGGGAAAGTCGACGTTGCTGAACGTAATCGGTCTGCTCGACCGCATCACCGCCGGGACATACACGATCGACTCACAATCGGTCAACAAACTGAGCGACCATCAGGCGACGCGGCTGCGCGCGAGCTTTTTCGGCTTCGTGTTTCAGCAGTCATTCCTACTCGCGTCACTCACGGCACAGGAGAACGTCGAGCTTGCCCTGCGTCCGCACGGCGCACCACGCAAAGACCGGCGGGCCATCGCCGTCGCGGCGCTGAAGGCTGTTGGATTAGGACACCGGCTGCAGGCGATGCCCGCGACGATGTCAGGAGGAGAACATCAACGCGCAGCGATCGCGCGGGCCGTAGCCCAACACCCACAGGTGATTTTGTGTGACGAACCGACCGGCAACCTCGATGAGCGAACCTCCGCGGAGATAGTCGCGATGCTGCTTGACCTCGCAAACCGCGGGACAGCAGTCGTGATTGTGACCCACGACCTCACGCTCGCCCGGCAACTACCGCGCGTTCTGACGGTGCGCGACGGGACAATCTCAGCCGGTCTCGACAGCGGACTGCTAGCAGGACGCGATGACTGATCGCAGAACCCGAAGGCTGACGCTCGCCTCGATCGTCGGCGAAGCTGGAATCGGCCTGGCTCGCCAACCCGTACGCACGATGCTGTGCGCGCTTGGAACGACACTAGCTGTCGCCGGATTCGTCGCGCTCAGCGGACTCACCCAATCCGCCCGCAACGCTGTAGCCGCCTCCTTCAACGAGCTGCGAGCAACGACCGTGCAGTTCGAGGGAGGATCCTCCAATCAGGTCGTGCTCACGCAACAAGGGATCAGGCGACTATCGCGGCTAAACGGCGTGGTTTCGGCCGGACTGCTCTGGCCGTTGGACAGCGAACAGCAGATCCCGGTCGGGACGACGCCCGCCGGGACCGTAGCCGGACGCTCGACGGTGCCGCTGCCATTCACGGCCGCAACGCCATCAGCCTTCACCGCCATCGGCGCCAGACTTTCCTCCGGTCGCTTCTACGACCAAGGCGCGGACACACATCACGAGATGGTGGCGATGCTCGGGGCCAGCGCCGCGGCGCAGCTGGGCATCACATCCGTGCAGGGCGCGCCGGCGATCTTCATAGGCAACGTCACGCTGACCGTCGTCGGTATCGTCACAGGCGCCACTGCGCAAGCGCAAGTTCTGCTCGGAGTGATCGTCCCGCCCTACGTCGCGTCGGTGCTCTCCGCCGCCGGCGCACAACGCACCGCGATCGTGCGAACCCAACCAGGTGCAGCCCAACTAATTGGGCGGGAAGGCCCCTACGCGCTCGCTCCTTACCAACCAGCCAGCGTCCAGGCAGAGATCCCGCCGGATCCAAGCACCCTGCGGGCTCAAATCGAGTCATCACTGTCAGATCTACTGACGGTTCTCGCGATAGCAGGCCTAGCCATCGGCACAGTCGCAATCGGCACAGTAACGCTTCTCTCCGTCATGCAGCGCCGATACGAGATCGGTCTTAGACGCGCGATCGGCTACTACCGCTTTGACATCGCCCGGCTCATACTCGTAGAAGCTACCGGAACGGGCGTCATCGGGGGACTGCTGGGAGTATCCGTCGGCGTCATCACCGTCAGCACAGTGGCGTCATCTCACCGCTGGACGCCCGTAATCTCACCGGACGTCCTGATCGGCGCACCCCTAGCCGGAGTCGCGATCGGAATAATCGCCGGCGCCATCCCCGCGCTCAGGGCGTCGCGCATCACACCACTCGAGGCCCTACGCTCCGGTTGACCACGTTTAGCGCGCAAGCCGTCGCGTGAGGCAGGGGGCAAGCGCGTCCGGGTCGACCAAGCCGGCGGTTACCTGCGCGTTGTCTTGTGATATGTGCGGTGTCGCTCGGTGCTTGGCCGTTGAGCGGACGCAATGGGACGGGCACGAGAGGCGGGCGCCCCGTCGGTCAGTCCACCACGAGTTAGAGTAAGGGCGGATGTGACAGGCGGGAAAGCACGCGCCGCCGGCGAACAGATGCATCTCAGCTGACTGCCCATCCTGGCCGCGTCGGCGCACTGTATCAAAGCCACGATCAGCGACAACGGCGCGACATGACCATTGAGCGGTCAAGCTGAACGGCGCCCAAAAGCAGATGCTGTTGATGTCGCCCGGGCGGTCAAATCGCAGGCAGGTCCAGGTCGGTTTGACAAGGCGGGTCCTGTGCTCGGCGTCTGCCGGTGAGCAGCATCTGCGTGCCCGGCACCGGTAAAGGCACGCGGTGCGGGCTCGTTGCGTGGCTGTCTGTGACCATCAGCGTGCTTCGGGCTGGCCCAAGCGTCGTCTGGGCGCAGGCTGGGGTTGTGCTCATAGCTCGTGGCCGGGTGTGCGGTCTCGCGCGAGCACCTCAGCATCCCGCTCAAGGCGATCGGGCTCGACGACGGTCCGTCCTGGCCAGACACGCCGCCCAGCGTCCTTGTGTTCGTGACTGTGTTCTGTGTTGATCTCCGGCTCATGGGGCCGACCGTCGGTGTCGGGCGTGACGCGGGCGCGCTCACTGCCGTGCTCTTGCGGGTCATGATCCAGCACAGCGGGATCATCGTTGGGCTCTGGTCCGGCGGGCTGCCGGACGTCCCGTGATTGCTGTCTCGGTCCCGCCGGG
>DAIDME010000016.1 GCA_027449125.1 Solirubrobacterales bacterium
CGCGTCCCGGCCGCCGGCGCGCTCCCGCCGCCTAACGCCCCTCAGCGGCGCGAGGTGGGCCCACCGGGGCTAGTGAGCGGGCGGGTCGCGGTAGGCGGCAAGCTCGATCTCCACGAGCATGCGCGGGTCGATCAGACCGGAGACCTCGACCATCGTGGTCACCGGGCCGCCGGCAGGCAGACCGCTGAAGACCTCGCCGTGGGCGCGGCCCACCTCATCCGCGCGCGAGATGTCGGTCACGTACATGCGCACGGAGACCACATCACCGGCGCCCAGACCCACGCGCGAGAGCTCATGCAGCAGCTTGCGGAAGACCTCTGCGGCCTGCTCGTAGGGCATCGCCCCCACCACCGCACCCGACGGGTCGACGGAGGTGGTGCCGCCGATCATCACCCACGGACCGGCGCAGACCACGCGGCTGTACCCATACAGGCCCTCCCAGGGTGAGGCCGGGTCGCCCGCAAGCCGTCGCGTTCCCGCAGGCTCGCCCATCCCGGTCAGTGGCGGAAGTGGCGGCGGCCCGCGAATACCATCGCGGCACCGGCGCTGTCCGCGGCCGCGATCACTTCCTGGTCACGGATCGAGCCGCCCGGCTGGATGATCGCGGTCACACCGGCCTGCAGCGCCAGCTCCGGCCCGTCCGCGAAGGGGAAGAACGCGTCGGAAGCGAGCACCGCCCCGGCGACCGGAGTCTGCGCCTTCTCCACCGCCAGGCGCACCGCGTCGACCCTGCTCACCTGGCCGGCGCCGATGCCAACGGTCGCCCCGTCCCTGCTCAGCACGATCGCGTTTGACTTCACGTGCTTGCAGACACGCCAGGCGAAGGAGAGCTCCGACCACTCCTCCTCGGTCGGGCGCCGCGCGGAAACCACCTCCATCGCCTCCCGCTCCTCGTTCGAGGTGTCGCGGTCCTGCACCAGCACGCCACCGGCGACCTGGCGGATGGCCGGCTCGTAGAGCCCGTCCAGGCGGCGCTCGCGGTCGTCGAGGATCCGCAGGTTGGGCTTGTCGGCGAAGACCGCGAGCGCCGCGTCGTCGAAGCCCCGCGCCAGCACGATCTCCGCGAACTGCCCGTGGATCGCGCGCGCCGTCTGCTCGTCGACGCGGCGATTGCAGACGATCACGCCGCCGAAGGCGGAGGTCGGATCGCAGGCGAACGCCCGCTCGTATGCCTCGAGCGTCGTGCGGCCGACGGACACCCCACAGGGATTGTTGTGCTTGACGATCACGCAGGCCGGCACGACGAACTCCGCCAGCAGCGCCCGGGCGGCATCCAGGTCGAGCAGGTTGTTGAACGACAGCTCCTTGCCCGCCAGCTGCGCGACCTGCGAGAGCAGGTGCGTGCGCGCGCCGATCTGGGTGTAGAAGGCGCCCCGCTGGTGCGGGTTCTCCCCGTAGGGCAATTCCAGCTCCCGCTCGAAGGCGCGCACCAGCAGCGGCGGGAAGTCCTCGTGCTTCTCCTGAAACCAGCGTGTGATCGCCGCGTCGTAGCGAGCGGTGTAGGCGAACGCCTCGGCCGCCAGGCTCTCGCGGGTCTGCAGCGACAGCAGCCGGTCGCAGGCGCGCAACTCCTCCAGCACCGCGTCGTAGCTCGCGGGCGAGACGACCGGCACGGCGAACGCGAAGTTCTTGGCCGCCGCACGGATCATCGTGGGACCGCCGATGTCGATGTTCTCGATCACCTCCTGCTCGCTGACGCCGCGGCGGGCCGCGGTGCGCTCGAACGGATACAGGTTCACGCACACCAGGTCAACGGGCTCGACCTCGTGAGCGGCAGCGGCCTCGACGTGGGCGGGGTCGTCGCGCACCGCCAACAGGCTCGCGTAGAGCTTGGGGTGAAGCGTCTTGACACGGCCATCCATGATCTCCGGAAAGCCGGTCAGGTCGGTGATCGTCCGCACCGCGATCCCGGCCGCGGCGAGCTCCGCGGCGGTGCCACCGGTGGAGACCAGCTCGATCCCAAGCTCGGCCAGGCCGCGCGCGAAGTCAACGATCCCCGCCTTGTCGGAGACCGACAGCAGCGCCCGCGAGACCCGTACCTCGCCGGGCGCAGACGACGACAGCGACCGCGCGGCCTCACTCCCCGTTGTCATAGCCGCGACTCTACCGCTCCGGCAGGACCGCGAGGGGTCCGACCAGAACGCGGCGTGAGTGCGTCGAGGCGATCCGCACGGCGCCACGCGCGAACAGCCTGACCACCTCCGGCAGCATCTGATGCTCGAGCGCATGCAGGTGCGGCAGGACGTCAGCCGGCTCGCGCGCGTCGGGCAGGCTGACCGCCCGCTGCATGATCACCGGGCCGGTGTCCGCGCCCGGATCGGCGTAGTGCACCGTCACGCCGAACAGCTTGACGCCGTAGGCGAGCGCCTGCCCGACCGCGTCCAGCCCCGGGAAGGCCGGCAGCAGCGACGGGTGGATGTTGATCACCGCGTCGGGGAAGCGGTCCAGGAACTCCTCGGAGACCAGCTGCATGTAGCCGGCCATCACGACGAGCTGGGCGCCCTGGTCGCGCAGCCAGCCAGCCATCGCCCGGTCGCGCGCGCGCCGGTCCCCGCGGTATTCATGCCGGGCAAAGACGGCCGTGGGGATCCCCGCGTCCGCGCCACGCTCGAGCGCCTGCGCCTCCGGGTTGTCCGAGCCCACGGCGACGATGCTGACGCCTTCACGGCCATGAACCTGGTCGATCAGGGCCTGCAGATTGGTGCCCACCCCGGAGGCGAGGACGGCAACCTTCAACGACTCACCAGAACTCATCGATGTGCCCAGAACCTACAGCAACTAGAAGGCGGCCGATGGCACGAGCGGCAGCGGCGAACGCTCGAGCGCGAACTTGCCACCGGCGTCCTCGGTACCGGCGAGCGGGTACTCGCCGCTGAAGCAGGCATCGCAGTGGCGTGCGCGCAGCCCGCGCACCGCGTCGTAGACCCCGTCCAACGACAGGTAGTGCAGCGAGTCGGCGCCGATCAGCCGGCAGACGTCCGCAACCGAGCGCCCGTGGGCGACCATCTCCTCGCGCGCGGACATGTCGATGCCGTAGTGGCACGGATGCTTGATCGGTGGCGAGGAGATGCGCAGGTGGATCTCAGCGGCGCCCGCCTCGCGCAGCATCGCCACGATCTGCGGCATCGTGTTGCCCCGCACGATCGAGTCGTCCACCACCACCAGGCGCTTGCCCGCCACCACCTCCGGCAGCGGGTTGAACTTCAGGCGCAGGCCGTTGCGGCGCAGCTGCTGGCCCGGCTGGATGAAGGTCCGCGCGACGTAGCGGTTCTTGATGAAGCCGTCGTCCTGGGGCAGCCCCGCCGCCTGCGCCAGGCCGCGCGCGGCGGCGTTGCCGGAATCGGGAATCGCGATCACCAGGTCAGCGTCCACCGGCGCCTCGCGCCACAGGTTCGCGCCCATGCGCGCGCGCATGACCTGCAGCCGCTGGCCGTTCATCAGCGAGTCCGGCCGCGCGAAGTAGATGTACTCGAAGACGCAGAAGGCCCGCCGCCCGCCACCGGCCACGATCTGCGAGTGAACGCCATCCGCGTCGAGCGTGAGCACCTCACCCGGCTCGACATCGCGCACAAAGCGCGCGCCGATCAGGTCAAACGCACACGACTCGCTGGCCACGCAGTACACCTGCGAGCCGGTCCGCGCGTCGTCGATGACGCCCAGCGCGAGCGGCCGCAGCCCATGCGGGTCGCGGAAGGCGACGACCCTGTCGGCGCTCATCACCACGGTCGAGAAGGCGCCCCGCAGCCGCGGCAGGACATCGGCCACGGCCTCCTCCAGCGTGTCGGCCGGGTGCGTGGCCAGAAGCGCCGCGATGATCTCAGAGTCGGAGGTGGAGCTGAAGCTGACCTCGTGCTCGCGCAGCTCGCTGTGCAGCTCCACCGCGTTGATCAGGTTGCCGTTGTGCGCCAGCGCCAGCGCGCGGCGGTCCTCGCGAACGATCGGCTGCGCGTTCTCCCACTGGGAGGAGCCGGTCGTGGAGTAGCGCACGTGGCCGATCGCCAGGTCGCCGACCAGCGAGCGCAGCATGTGCTCGTCAAAGACCTGGGAGACGAGCCCCTGCTCGCGGGTGCCCCAGATCGACCCACGGAGCGGCGCCACCGCGATCCCGGCGGACTCCTGGCCGCGGTGCTGCAGCGCGTACAGCGCGAAGTAGGTCAGGCGCGCGACCTCGACACCCGGCACGCCGGCCGCATAGATGCCAAAGACGCCGCACTCGTCGCGCGGCCCGTCACGATGATCCCGAAGCGTTGACACCAGAGGCTGACCTGTCCGCGAGCTTAGCTGACGAGCGCCGCCAGGCCACCGCCGTGCAGCGCGGCAAGCTCGGAAACTGGCAGGTTCAGAACACCCTCGACGGTCAGCTCGCGCCCGCCGACGGCGCCGATCACGCGCAGTCCCGCGAGCGCCTCGGCGGGGCCGCTGACGATGAACGCGCTGCCGAGGTCCTCGCCGAACGGGTCGAGCCCCTCGGGCAGGGTGATGACCGCGCCCAGCCCGCCGGCGATGCAGCACTCCGCGAGCGCCACGAGGATGCCGCCCTCCGCGATGTCGTGGGCGCTCGTGAAGGCGCCCGCGCGCACACCCTCGCGCACCCGCTGGTGGGCGGAGCGGAGCGCCACCAGGTCCTTGCCAGGCAGTGCGCCAGCGGGCGCACTGCCGTGGAGCTTGGCCACTTCAGAGCCGTCGCGGCCTGGATTGAAAGCGCCGACCAGCGCGATGCGGTCGTCGGGGTTGGCGAACGCCAGCCGGCCGGCGTGGCGCACGTCCGGCAGGCGGCCGACCATGCCGATCACCGGCGTGGGCAGGATCGGGCCGTCCGGCGACTCGTTGTAGAGCGAGACGTTGCCGCCGACGACCGGCACGCCCAGGTCGCGGCAGGCCTGCGCGAGACCCGCGACCGCCTCCGACAGCTGCCAGGCCACGTGCGGCTTCTCCGGGTTGCCGAAGTTCAGGCAGTTGGTCAGGCCGAGCGGCTCGGCGCCGACGCAGGCGAGGTTGGCGGCGCACTCGTAGAGCACCTCGGCGGCGCCGGCGCGCGGGTCGACCGCGACCCGCCGCCCGTTGCCGTCGATCGCGACCGCGATCCCCGGGATCGGCTCGCCGTCGGCGCCGCTGCGGGCGTGCAGCACCGGCAGCGCCAGCACGGCGGCGTCGGCCTCGCCGGGCCGGCGCACCGTGCGCGACTGCACCACCGGGTCGTACTGCTCGTAGACCGGCAGGCGCGAGGCGACGTTGACGCTCGCGAGCAGGGCCTTCAGGGTGCTGGCCGCGTCCGCGTCGGTGGCGACCCGCTGGTCGCCACCGCCGTACAGCGCCGTGGCGGGCCGCTCGGGCTCGAGGTCATACAGCGGGCAGTCGTCGACGAGCAGCTCCACCGGGAGCTCGCCGACCAGCTCCTTGCCGGCGAAGATGCGGAAGTGGCCGCTCGCGGTGACCTCGCCGATCACGGCCGCCTGCACCTCCCAGTGCTCGCAGACGGCTGTGACCTGGTCGAGCAGGTGGGGCTCGACGACGCACAGCATGCGCTCCTGGGACTCGGAGACCATGATCTCGAACGGCTGCATGCCGGCCTCGCGCAACGGCACCTTGGCGACGTCGATGTCCAGCCCGACGCCGCCCTTGCTGGCCATCTCGGAGGCGGCGGAGGTGAGCCCCGCAGCGCCCAGGTCCTGCAGGGAGGCAAGCAGGTTGCGGTCGAGCAGCTCGAGGCTGCACTCCAGGAGCTTCTTCTCGGCGAAGGGGTCGCCGATCTGGACGGTCGGGCGCTTGGCCTCGTCGCCGGCGGCGCCGTTCGCGCCGGCGGCGCCCGCCAGCTCGGCGCTGGCCAGCACGGATGCCCCGCCGATGCCGTCGCGTCCGGTCCGCGCGCCAAAGAGGACCACGAGGTTGCCGGGGCCGGCGGCGGCCGAGCTGGTCAGGCGCGCGTGCGGGGCGAGGCCGACGGCCATCGCGTTGACCAGGCAGTTCTGCTCGTAGCTCGGCTCGAAGTAGATCTCGCCGCCGACGGTCGGCACGCCGATCGAGTTGCCGTAGTGGCCGATGCCCCGGACGGCGTGCTCGAGCAGGTAACGGGAGCGCGGCGAGCTCGCGGGCTCGCCGAAGCGCAGGCTGTCCAGCACCGCGATCGGGCGCGCGCCGACCGCGAAGATGTCCCGGAGGATCCCGCCGACGCCGGTGGCGGCGCCCTGGAAGGGCTCGACGGCGCTCGGGTGGTTGTGGGACTCGACCTTGAAGGCGACCGCCAGGCCGCCGCCGACGTCCACCGCGCCGGCGTTCTCCCCAGGGCCGACGAGCACGTGCGGACCATCGGTCGGCAGCTGGCGCAGGAGCTTCTTGGAGTGCTTGTAGGCGCAGTGCTCAGACCACATCAGCGAGAGCATCGCGAGCTCAACGCCGGTCGGGGTGCGGCCGAGACCCTTCACGATCAGCTCGTACTCGTGGTCTGTGAGGCCGAGCTCGCGGTGGCGTGGCTGGGCTTCGGTGCCTGCGCTCGCCATCGTGGGCTCAGGCCACCGGGACGCGCTCGGCGACGGCGGCGCGGATGGACTCGAAGATCGTGAGGCCATCAGTGGAGCCGGTGAGCGCGTCGACGGCGTGCTCGGGGTGCGGCATCAGGCCAAAGACGTTGCCGGCGTTGTTGATGATCCCGGCGATGTCGTCCTGCGAGCCGTTGGGGTTCTGGCCGGGGGCGTAGCGCAGCACGACCTGCACCGGCTCGGGCGAGTAGTAGCGCCCGCTGGTGTGCTTGACCGGGATCTGGAGCGTCGGCGGGCAGTTGCGGGTGAACGGCGTGTCCCTGTCTGCGACCTCGAGCGTGACCTGGCGGAAGACGAACCGGAGGTTGTCGTTGACGAGCAGCGCGCCCGGTAGGAGCCCCGCTTCACAGAGGATCTGGAAGCCGTTGCAGATGCCGAGCACGAGGCCGCCCGCGTGGGCGAACTCGGTGACCGACTCCATCACCGGCGCGAAGCGGGCGATCGCGCCGGTGCGCAGATAGTCCCCGTACGAGAATCCACCCGGGATCACCACCGCGTCGACCCCCTTCAGGTCGCGGTCCCGATGCCACAGGATCTCGGCGTCGCCGACCCGTTGCGCGGCGAGTTGCGCGTCGGTGTCGTCGCAGGTGCCGGGGAAGCGGATGACGCCGAACTTCACGCGGACTCGATGATCTCGTAGTCCTCGACGAGCGGGTTCGCCAGCAGGCGCTCGCACATCGCCTCGAGCTGCGTGGAGTCCTGCACGTCGAGCTCCACCAGGCGCCCGACGTGGACGTTTGCGACGCCGCTGAAGCCGAGCGCCGGCAGCGCACGCTCGACCGCCTGGCCCTGCGGGTCGAGGATCCCCGCCTTGGGGCGGATCAGCACGCGGGCGCGCATCAGCCGCTGACCGCCCTGGTCTCTGGGGCGCCGGTGCGCACGAGCCAGTCCGTGAAGCTCGTACCGGTCAGGCGCTCGTAGGCCTCGATGTAGCGCGCGCGCGTACGGGCGACTATGTGGTCGGGGATCTCCGGCGCGGGCGGCAGCTTGTCCCAGCCCGTGCCGGCCGCCCAGTCGCGCGCGATCTGCTTGTCGAAGCTGGGCTGACCGTGACCGGGTTCGTAGCCCTCTACCGGCCAGAAGCGCGACGAGTCGGGCGTGCAGACCTCGTCTCCGAGGGTGAGGGCGCCGCCCGCGTCCAGGCCGAACTCGAACTTCGTGTCGGCCAGGATGATGCCGTTTGCGCGGGCGTGCTCGGCGGCGTGCCGGTAGAGCGTCACGGAGCTCTCGCGCAGCCGCTCGGCCAGCTCGCGGTCAGCGAGCAGCTCCGCCAGGCGCTCGAAGTCCAGCGGCTCGTCGTGGCCGATGCCGGCCTTGGTGGTGGGGGTGAAGATCGGCTCCGGGAGCCTGTCCGACTCGCGCAGGCCGGCGGGGAGGCGGACGCCCGAGACCGCGCCGGTCTGCTGGTAGTCGCGCCAGCCGGAGCCGCTCAGATAGCCGCGCACGATCGCCTCGACCGGCAGCATCCGGAGCTTCCTGACGACCATCGCACGGCCCCTGACGGCCGCCGGGACGCCGGCGGTGACCGAGACCAGGTGGTTGGGCACGAGGTCTCTGGTGCGCTCGAACCAGAACGTTGAGATCGCCGTGAGCACGGCGCCCTTGCCGGGGACCGGGTTGGGGTGCACCGCGTCGTAGGTGGAGATGCGGTCGGAGGCGACGAGCAGCAGCTCGTCGTCCAGGTCGTATATCTCCCGCACCTTCCCGGAAGCGACGAGATGGAGGTCGGTGATGGCCACCACGTCAGGCAATCCTACCGGTTAGCCCAGCTGGCTTGATTGCCCCCACACGCCCTGGGGAACGCCGGGCGTGAGCGGCAGGTCGGCGTCGGGCAGGCCGGCCAGCGGGCCGGCCGGGGCAGCGGCCGTGATCAGCGCCTGTGGCTCGCCGGCCGGTGAGCCGGGCTCGGTGCCGTCGGGCGCCCCGGCGCGCGGGCGCGCGAACGGCGTGTGCAGGATGTGGCCGGCCACGGTCTGCACCTCGGGCCGCAGGTCCAGCATCGTCCCGACCCAGACCAGGGCGTAGTCAAGGCCGAAGCGCAGGCCGTCCACGCGGCGCAGCTCCAGCTGCTGTTCGGGGTTTGCGCGCGCGGCCATCATCGAGATCAGGGCCGGGCGCCCGCGGGCCTGTGCCAGCGCCAGGACGGTGGCGCTGCTGCCGACGACCGGCTCGGGGGCGGCGCGCTCGAGCCCCTGGCGCTCGAGCGTGGCGTTTACGACCCGGCTCGAGTTGGACCAGGGGTCGCGCTGCAGGATCTCCGCCTGGGCGAACTCCTGCGCCGGGATCTCCTCGTGCTGCTCCCAGGGATGGCCCGAGGGGACCGCGACCACGAGCTCGTCGCGCCAGACGATCCACTGCTCGAGCCCGTCAGAGTAGAGCGCGTAGGGGTCGACGCTGGCGATGCCGAGGTCGCTGCGCCCGTCGCGCACGAGCTCCCTGACGAGCCCCGAGTTGGCCGAGATCAGCTCGGTCGAGAGTCCCTGCTCGGTCGCGGCCAGCTGGCCCAGCACCTGCGGCAGGCGCAGCTCCGCCACGGTCGGGCTGGCCGCGATCCGCACGGGCGCCGTGGGCGGCGAGCTAATCAGCGCCTGCACCGAGTCGGCGCTGCGCAGCAGCCGGCGGGCGGCGCTGTAAAGCTGGACGCCGGCCGGCGTCAGCGTCACGCCCCGGCTCGAGCGCTCGAACAGGTTCGCGCCGGCGACATGCTCGAGCGCACGCATGCGCTTTGACATCGCCGGCTGGCTCACGCCCATCGCCCGCGCCGCCTCGGCGATGCTGCCGAGCGTCGCCGCGGCGCAGAACGCTCGCAGCTCTCCCACCTCCAGGTCGCGCACCGGCACGTGGGCGCGGGCCGTCGGGCGGGTGGCGGTAGGGCGCGGCGGCGGGGGGATCGGCGGCGGGGGGATCGGCGGCGGCGCAGGCGCCCGCGGGAGCACGTCCTCCGCGCGTGCGGTTGCGACCGAGTCGGCGAGCGCGAACAGGTCGTCCAGTCCAAGCGGCTCGGTCCCGTAGTGCCCAGGCTGGCCGCCAGGCTCCGGCTTGCCCCCCTGGTCGCGTCGCGGAGCCGACATCCTGCGGGAGCATAAGTCAGCCCCCGGACCCGCTTAAGCACTCAAACCCTTGCAATAAATCTTGCAAGGGTTTCTAAAGCTAATTACGGGAAGTTCCGATCTAAGCCCGAAGTGAGTGGCGGTGTCGAGGAACCGGTTCTGCGGCGGTTCCTCGACACCGCTCAAACAAAATTAACCAACGACACGAGTGCCCATTGTGCTGGCTCCTTTTTGTGACGCTTTGAAGGTCTCGGGGGAAGAGGGGTTGTCTGCTACGTGAAGAAGGGTGCCCGTGTGCGCCTCCCGCCGGTAGACCCGACCTGGTTATGCCGCGCATAACCGCCCGTTAGCCGATGCTCGACCTGCGCCCGCTGCGCTCGCCTGGCTTCCGCCACCTGGCGCTCACGGCCTGGGTCAACGAGCTGGGCAACTGGGTCGGGGAGGTGGCGCTCGCGATCCTCGTCTTCAACCGCACCGGCAGCCCGCTGGCGACCGCCGCCATGTTCCTGGCCCTGCGCTTCCTGCCGTCCCTGCTCGCACCGGCGCTGACCGCGCGGGTCGAGCCGCTGGCGCCGCGCTACGTGCTGGCGGCGCTGTTCCTGCTCGAGGCGGCGATCTACCTGGCGGTCGCGGCGGCGACCGCCCGGCGCTTCTCGCTGCCGCTCGTGCTGTGCCTGGTCGCCGCGGACGGCCTGCTGGCCATCACCGCCACGGCGCTCACGCGCACCGCGCTCGCCACCGGCCTCACGCACGACGGGCTGCTGCGCGAGGGCAACGCGCTGATCAACGTCGGGGCGATGGTCGTGATCGCGGGTGGCCCGGCGCTGGCGGGCGTGCTGTCGGCCACAAACGGCACCGGCACGGCCCTGCGCTTCGACGCCGGCACGTTCCTGGCGGCGGCGCTGATCATCGTGAGCGCCCGCCAGCTGCGGATCGAGAGCGACACCGACGCGGGCTTCCGCGGCCGCCTGCGCGCCGGCCTTCTGACGCTGCGCACCCGCCCGACGCTCACGCGCCTCGTCGTCGCCATCGCGCTGGCGATCGGCCTGGGCTCGGTGGCGCTGCCGGTCGAGGTGATCTTCGCCAAGCGGACGCTGCACGCCGGTGACCTCGGCTACGGGCTCCTGCTGAGCGCCTGGGGCGCCGGCATGGTCGCCGGCGGCGTCGGCTTCGCGCTGGCCGGCAGGCTCACGCTGATGACCGTGCTCGGAGCCAGCGCGCTGCTCGAGGCGCTCGGCTACGGCGGCCTGGCGGCTTCACCGACGCTGGCGGCGGCCTGCGCCTGCTCCTTCGTCGGCGGCATCGGCAACAGCGCCGCCTGGGTGGCGGCGCGCACCGCGCTGCAGGAGCGCATCCCGCTGAGGGGCCAGGCGGCGGTGATGGCGGTGGTGGAGTCCGCCAACCAGACGGCGCCCGCGCTCGGCTTCATCGCCGGCGGCGCAATCACGGCGCTCAGCTCGCCGCGCGCCGCCTACGCGGCCTCCGCGCTCGGCGTGGCGGCCGTGGTGGCGTACTTCACGCTGCGCCCGATCGACCGCGTGCGGGCCGCAGCGCAGCCCGCGGCCCGCACGCCCGGGCACGCGGGGAGCGCTGCCTCTGACGCGCGCAGGCAGGAGACCCGCGCTCACACGCGAACCGTTTCCACACCGAGGCCCCCCACCGGATGAACCAGAGCCCAGATCCAGCCGGCCGCGCCGGCGCGGCCGGAGGCGCCACGCCGGCGCCACGTGCCCCGGGCCCGCGGCTGGCCGCGGTCCAGCTATCGGGCACCGCCGCCGCGCTCGGGCTCTGCGTCGCGGTCGCGCTGACCGCTCCCGGGCTCACCAACTGGAACCTGGCCTACCTGGCGATCCTCACAACCCTGGCGGTGACCAGCGAGCTGACCGCCACGCTGCTGCCGTCGGCGACGTTCACGATCTCGGGCAGCATCCTGAGCATCATGCTCGCGGCCGTGCTGCTCGGCGCCCCGGCGGCGACCGCCGTCGGCCTGGCGACGGTCAGCGTCGGCTGGCTGCGCTGGCGCGAGTCGGGCCACAACTTCCGCCACAACCTGCTGGCCTTCAGCTGGTTTCCGCTGCTGAGCGGGCTCTGGTTTCGCTGGGTCGCGGGGGTCGCCGGCGCGCGCCTGCACGGCCCCGGCTACCAGCACTACCAGCCGACCTACTACCTGCTCGTCTTCAGCACCTTCATGGTCGGGCTCGCGCTCAACCTGACGATGAACGCCGCCTATACGAGCTGGATCAAGCGCACGCGCTTCCTGCGCAAGCTGGCGGAGGTCAGGCCCTTCATCTCCGCCGAGCTCGCAACCGCCGTCCTGACGATCATCGCCGTCTACCTCACCAACCAGCTCCACGTCTGGGGCCTGGTGATGTTCGCGATGGTGCTGGTGATCTTCCAGTACCTGATCGGCGAGCTGCTGCTCTCCCAGCACCGCGGCCGGGAGCTCGCGAAGCTGGCGCTCACAGACGACCTGACCGGCCTGCCCAACCGCAAGGGCTTCAACGAGCGCGTGGATGAGCTGATCGCCGCGGGCGGCGGGCCGGCGGGCTCCTTCGGCGTGCTGCTGCTGGACCTCGACCACTTCAAGGACATCAACGACACGCTCGGCCATCAGTACGGGGACGATCTGCTCAAGGAGCTGGGGCCGAGGCTGGCGGCGAGGATCGGTGAGTCAGGGCTGGTGGCACGGTTCGGCGGCGATGAGTTCGGGGTGCTCCCGGCGGTGCGGACCGAGAACCTGGCATCGCTGACGGCGATCGCGGAGGATGTGGTCGCCTGCCTGCGTGAGCCGGTGATCTTCGACGACATCACCCTGCAGATCGACGCCAGCATCGGCGTGGCGCGCTATCCCAGTGACGGCCACGACGCGCAGACGCTGCTGCGCCGGGCCGACATCGCCATGTACGAGGCCAAGGCCGAGCGAGACAGCCACCGCTTCTACACGCACGGCAAGGACCACCACTCCGCCTCGCGGCTGAGCATGGTCGGTGACTTCCGCAGGGCGCTCGACAAGGACGATGAGATAGTCGTTCACTTCCACCCGATCGTGGACCTGGAGCACGGCAAAGCGCACGGCGCCGAGGCGCTGGTGCGCTGGCAGCACCCGGAGCTGGGGCTGCTGCAGCCCGCGGCGTTCCTGGAGATCGTCGAGCAGACCGGCCTGATCGGCGCGATGACTGACCACGTGCTGCAATTGGCGATCGCCGAGTGCGCCGCCTGGCACGCCTCCGGGCGCGACCTGACCGTGGCGGTGAACCTCTCGGTGCGAAACCTGCACGACCCGATGCTCTCCTCGCAGGTCGCACAGCTGCTCGACCGCCACCACCTCGCGCCCGAGTCGCTGATGCTCGAGATCACCGAGAGCATGATCCTCTCCGACCCCCAGCGGGCGCTGGTGACCGTGGAGGGCCTCAGCGAGATCGGCGTGCGCTTCGCCGTCGATGACTTCGGGACCGGGCACTCGACGCTGTCGAACCTCAGGCGCCTGCCGGTGCACGAGCTCAAGATCGACCGCTCGTTCGTCACGCCGATGCTCAACGAGGCTTCAGACGGCGTGATCGTCCGCTCGACCGTCGACCTCGGCCACGCCCTCGGCCTCAAGGTCGTGGCCGAGGGCGTCGAGGACCCGGTCACGCTCGCTCGCCTGCGCGAGATCGGCTGTGATCGCGCCCAGGGCCACCACTTCTCAAAGCCGGTCCCGCCGATCGAGTTCATGCGCTGGATCAGCCGCTACGAGCAGACCCGCGCCATCGCCTGAGCGCAGCGCCGCCTGATCAGCATCGCATGACCACTGCGGCGCCTGCCGTACGCCGCTGCCATGGTCGGTGGAAGCAACCGAGGAGGCCAGGCCGCTGGTTCTGGTGGACGTCTGGGCCGCCTGCTGCTCGGCATTCCGAGCGTGCTGCTGCCGCGTGACGGCCAAGCGGCCGGCCGAATCCCCGGAGCGCTCGCCGCCGGACAGCTGCTGGCGCGGATCCGGTCTGGGATCGACGCAGACGGCGCCGCGTCGCAGCGGCCATAATGGGCCAGAGGGTGGCTCTGGGGCCACCCGTGAGGCGCGACATGCACCTGCTCGACTCGTTCCCGATCCTGCTCGTCGACGACGGGCTGCACGACGACACCGCCGCGGGCCGCGCAACGCGTGCGCTGATCGAGCAGCTGGGACACGACGGGACCGAGGTGATCGCGGCCACGCAGGAGCGGGACGCCGAGCAGATCATCGCCTTCAACCAGTCGCTGAGCGCCGTGCTGCTCGACTGGGATGCCCGCCGCCACGGTCAGCCGGCCGACGGCTCGCAGGCCGAACGTCTGATCGCCCGCGTCCGAGCGCAGAGCCTCACCCTGCCGGTGTTCGTGCTGGCGGATCACTCGACGCTCGACCAGCTGCCGCCGGCGCTGCTGCACAAGATCAACGGCTACGTGTGGAAGCTGGAGGACACGCCGGAGTTCGTGGCGCGGCGCATCGAGCAGGCCCGCCGCCGCTACCTGCAGCGCCTGCTGCCGCCGTTCTTCGGGGCGCTGGTGGACTTCACGGAGGAGGCGAGCTACTCCTGGCACACGCCCGGCCACAGCGGCGGCGCCGCGTTCCTGAAGAGCCCGGTGGGGACGGCCTTCCATCGTTTCTTTGGCGAGAACACGCTGCGCAGCGACCTGTCCGTATCGGTCGGCGAGCTGGGCTCGCTGCTGGAGCACTCGGGCCCGCTCGGCGCCGCCGAGGCGCAGGCGGCACAGACGTTCGGGGCAGATCGCACGATGTTCGTGACCAACGGCACGTCAACCGCCAACAAGGTCGTCTTTCACGCCTCCGTGCGGCCCGGAGACGTGGTCCTGATCGACCGCAACTGCCACAAGTCGATCATGCACGCCGTCATCATGACCGGCGCGGTCCCCGTCTACCTGCTGCCGAGCCGCAACGCCTACGGGATCATCGGCCCGATCCCGCCCAGCGGCCTCACCAGCGAGGCGGTCCTGGCGAGCTTCCGGGCAAACCCGCTGGTACCGAGCGCCACGACCGAGGCGGCCCTTGCGGTTGTGACGAACTCGACCTACGACGGGCTCTGTTACGACGCCCAGGGAGTGCTGGACGCGCTCTCGCAGACCAGCGGGCGGGTGCTCTTCGATGAGGCCTGGTACGGGTATGCCAAGTTCCATCCGCTGTACTCGGGCCGCTACGCGACGGGCGTGACGCGCCGGCCCGGGCAGGCGGCGACGTTTGCCACCCAGTCGACGCACAAGCTGCTGACCGCCTTCTCGCAGGGCTCGATGCTGCACCTCAACGACCCCGAGCGGCGGATCGGCGAGACGGCGCTGGAGGAGGCGTACATGATGCACACCTCCACCTCGCCGCAGTACGGCGTGATCGCCTCGCTCGACGTCGCCGCCAAGATGATGTCCGAAGGTCGCGGGCGGGCGATGATCGACGAGGCGATCGGCGAGGCGCTCGCCTTCCGCCGCGAGCTGACCGAGCTGGCCGACGCCTGCCAGGCCGGCGACTGGTGTCTGCGGGCGTGGCAGCCGCCGGAGCCGGCGGCCGCGGATCTGCGGGCCCAGCGCGAAGCGTCACGCTGGACGCTGCGGCCCGGTGACCGCTGGCACGGCTACAGCGACCCGGGCGACGGCCACGTGCTGCTCGACCCGCTCAAGGTCACCATCCTCACGCCCGGCGTGGAGGAGAGCGGGCGGATGGCCGCGCACGGCATTCCGGCCACACTCGTGTCGCGCTTCCTGGACGAGCGCGGGATCGTCGTCGAGAAGACGGGATCCTATTCGCTGCTGGTGCTGTTCTCGCTCGGGATCACCAAGGGCAAGTGGGGGACGCTGCTGGCGGAGCTGCTCGAGTTCAAGCGGCTCTACGACACCGGCGCCGCGCTCGGCGAGGCGATACCGCGGCTGGCGGCCGCGCACCCAGGGCGCTACGGCACCCTGACGCTGCGCGAGCTCGCAGACGAGCTCCACGCCGAGATGCGAGCCGCGGCGGTCACCGAGCTGCAGGGCGCCATGTACGCGGAGCTGCCAGAGCCGGTGAGCACGCCCGCACTCGCCTTCGAGCAGCTGGTCGCGGGCAGAACCGTGATGGCATCCATCGACGAGCTCCCGGGGCAGGTCAGCGCGGCCATGGTCGTCCCCTACCCGCCCGGCATACCGGTGGTGATGCCCGGCGAGCGCTTTGGCGACGCGGGCAGCGGACTGATCCGCTACCTGGCCGCATCGCAGGCGCTCGACGCCCGCTTCCCAGGCTTCCAGAACGAGATCCACGGGATCCAGGTGCAGGCCGACGGCAGCTACCGGATCCCCTGCCTCACCGCAGCTGCGGCAGCGACGCGAGCCGGCGGGCAGACAGCCGCCGACCTCGCGCTCGAGCCACGATGAGCGCGTCCGGCGGGCTGCGGGCGCCGGCGGGCGCCCCGCGGCAGGCTCGCGGCGGCGGCGCGGGGGCCCGTGGCGAGGGCCATGGCCAGATCCCGGCGAAACTGACGGGTTCTGGCCGTAGCTTCGAGCGTAGGCTGCGGCGGACCAAATGCAGCCGCACGCGCTCGAGCTACCGCAGCCAGGCGGCGAGCTCGCCCAGCACGCCCGGCATGACGAAGTAATAGGCCCACAGGCCCTGGCGCTCCGAGCCGACGATCCCTGCCTCGCGCAGCACCTTGAGGTGGTGGGAGACGGTCGGCTGGGAGAGGTCGAAGAGCGGCACCAGCTCACACACACAGACCCTGCCGGCGTGCCGGCGCAGCACGTCGACGAGCTGGACGCGCACCGGATCGGCGAGCGCCCGCGCGACGCTCGCCATCCGCACCGCCTGCTCGCGCTGCACGTCCGGGTAGACGACCGGCTCGCAGCAGCGTTCGCCGGCGGCGCGCTTGGTCTTCGGCGAGAGCTCCAGATCGACCGTCATCTATATACAAGCCTACCAATTCAACTCAACATCATCAATGCAATACTGTGCGCGTGAGTGACACCGCCGCACCAGCCGCAGGGCACGGGCACGACTCGGTGGCAGCGCGCCTGTCGGCGCTCGACCGCTTCCTGCCAGTCTGGATCCTCGCGGCGATGGGCGTGGGCCTCGGCCTCGGCAACCTCATGCCGGGCCTGAACGGGACGCTCAGCTCCATACAGGTCCCCGCGACCGGCACATCGCTGCCGATCGCGCTCGGGCTGCTGCTGATGATGTACCCGGTGCTGGCGCGCGTGCGCTACGAGGAGATCGGCCGGCTGCGCGCGCAGCGGCGCCTGTTCATCTCCTCGCTGGTCCTCAACTGGCTGATCGGACCGGCGCTGATGTTCGCGCTCGCGTGGCTGTTTCTGGCAAACGAGCCCGCCTACCGGACGGGTCTCATCATCGTCGGGCTGGCGCGCTGCATCGCGATGGTGCTGATCTGGTCGGAGCTCGCCTGCGGCGACCGCGAGGCCACGGCGATCTTGGTGGCGATCAACTCGCTGTTTCAGATCCTCGCCTACAGCTTCCTCGGCTACTTCTACATCACCGTCCTGCCGGGCTGGCTCGGGCTGCACGCCCAGGGCTTCCACGTCGGCATCTGGCCGGTAGCCCGCACCGTGCTGATCTTCCTCGGCGTGCCGCTGCTCGCCGGCTACGCGACCCGCTGGGCGGGGCTTCACACGCGCGGGCGCGACTGGTATGAGCGGCGCTTCCTGCCGCGGATCGGGCCGCTCGCGCTGTACGGCCTGCTGTTCACGATCGTCGTGCTGTTCGCGCTGCAGGGCCACCAGATCACCCACCAGCCGCTCCAGGTGATCCGCATCGCGCTGCCGCTGCTCGCTTACTTCGCGGTCATGTTCAGCGTCAGCTTCGCCTGGGGGCGGGCGCTTAACCTCGGCTATGAGCGCACCGCCACGCTGTCCTTCACCGCCGCCGGCAACAACTTCGAGCTGGCGATCGCGGTCGCGATCGGAGTCTTCGGCGCCACCTCCGGCGAGGCGCTGGCGGGCGTGATCGGCCCGCTGATCGAGGTGCCCGTGCTGGTGGCGCTCGTCTACGTGGCGCTCTGGCTGCGCCGCAGCTTCCCCGCACCAGCCGCGCGCCCAACCGGGCGCGAGCTGGCCGTCTCCGAAGGAGCCTGACAGGCCATGGCGACCGTGCTCTTCGTCTGCCGCCAGAACGCGGGACGCTCGCAGATGAGCCAGGCGCTCTTTGAACGTGCGAGCGCCGGGCGGCACCGGGCGCTGTCCGCCGGCACGACCCCCGCCGAGCACGTGCACCCCGAGGTGGTCAGCGTCATGGCGGAGCTCGGCATCGAGCTGGGGGACAAGACGCCACAGCGCCTCACCCGGGAGCTCGCCCAGCAGGCTGATGTAGTGGTCACGATGGGCTGCGGCGACCAGTGCCCCTACATCCCCGGCAAGCGCTACATCGACTGGGAGCTGCCAGACCCCGCCGGCAGGCCGCTTGCGGAGGTCAGAGCCGTCCGCGATGAGATCGCCCGGCGGACGCAGGCGCTCGCCGAACAGCTGGGCCGCCACGCTGGCGTGGCGGACGGCGTAGCCTCTCCTGCCGCGCCGCGGGCGGCGTGGAATTAGCGCCACCGCGGTTACGATTGCGGCTGTGCCGGTACTCGTCAGAGATCCGCTGCCCGCCGAACTCGAGGCGCTGCTCGAGCGTCGCCGCGCGACGGGCGCTGACAGGCGCGATGAGATCTGGGACGGTGTGCTGCACATGGCGCCCGCCCCGCGGCGTCAACACGCCGACATCCAGGCTCAGCTCCTCGCGCTGCTTCGCCCCTCCGCGCTCGCGGCCGGACTCCGCCTCTCGGTGACTTCAACCTCGGCGGTCCCGACAACTACCGCATCCCCGACGCGGGCCTGGTGGCACCGGGAAGCGACACGCTCTACCTCCCCACCGCGGCAGTCGTGATCGAGGCCTCTCCCCACACGACGAGACCTGGCAGAAGCTCCCCTTCTACGCCGCCCACGAAGTTCAGGAGGTGCTCGTGGTCGATCCCGACACGCACGGGGTCGACTGGCTGGCCCTCACCGGCGGGCGGTATGAACCCGTGGAGCACAGCCGCCTGATCGATGCCAGCCCCGCCCAGCTCGGTGCCCAGCTCGACTGGCCGACAGCTACGAGCTGAGGTGACGCGCGGCCGGGCGCTCGTTCAAGAGCCAGGCGGCCCAGGCGCCTGAGCCCAACCCGTCGAGATGCGCCGGCCCCCCCGGGTGCATGTATTTTGATGCGATGCTCGATCTCGAGGAGGGAGTGGGGCTGAGCGGTGGCGGGGTGACGCTGCGTCGCACACCCAGCCTCAGCGCGGTCCTGGCGGTCACCGCGCTCTGCGGGGCGATGGCGTTCATCGACTCGACCGTCGTAAACATCGCGTTTCCGAGCATCGAGCGCTCCTTCCCGGGCAACTCCGTGGCCGCGGTCTCCTGGGTGCTCGACGCCTACAACATCGTCTTTGCCGCCTTCCTCGTAGCGGCGGGGAGGATCGGCGACGTGTTCGGCCGCCGCCGCCTGCTGAGCGTGGGCGTGACCGTCTTCATCATCACCTCGGCGCTGTGCTCGCTGGCCGGCTCGCTGCCGGAGCTGATCGCATTCAGGACGCTGCAGGCGCTCGGTGCCGCGATGCTCGTGCCGGCGGCGCTGGCGGTGGTGCTGGACGCCTTCCCGGCGGCGCGGCGCACGCACGCGGTGACCACGTTCATAGCGGTCTCGGCGCTGGCGAGCGGCATCGGCCCGGCCCTGGGCGGCGCGCTGGTCTCGCTCTCGAACTGGCGCCTCGTCTTCCTGCTGAACGTGCCGGTCGGCCTGATTGCCCTGGCGCTCGTGCGCGCAGTCATCCTGGAGAGCCGCGCGCCCGGACGGCGGCGGCTGCCGGACCTGCTCGGCAGCGTCGTGTTCGCCGCGGCTGTCGCAGCGCTGGTGGCCGCGATCGTTGAGGGTCGCCAGTGGGGCTGGATCAGCGTCCCCACGGTCGCCGCCGTGCTGGCCGCACTCGGCCTGGGCTGGTTTGCGATCACGCGGGCGCGAACGCACCCGGTGCCGATCTTCGACCTCGGCCTGGTCCGCAGGCGCAGCGTGTCAGTCTCGGGCGCCGCGACCGTGCTCGCCGCCGCCGGCTTCTACGCCTACACGCTGGTCAACGTCCTGTTCCTCACAGGAGTCTGGCACTACTCGATCCTCGACGCCGGCCTCGGGATCACCCCGGGGCCCTTTGTGGCGGTCGCCGTCGCCCGGCCCGCGGCGCGGGCCGCCGAGCGCTTCGGCACGCGCCTCGTGCTCATGGCCGGCGGCCTGGTCTGGGCAGCCAGCGTGCTCTGGTTCGTGACCCAGACCGGCGTCCGCCCGCAGTACGCAAGCCACTGGCTGCCCGGCATGGTGCTCGCCGGCATCGGCGCCGGGATCTTCTTTCCGACGATGTCGGGCGTCGCCGTATCCGAGGCGGACGAGCAGGCGTACGCCACCGCCAGCAGCCTCAACACCGTCGCCCGCCAGGCGGGCGGCGCACTCGGCGTGGCGATCGTGGCCGCGATCATCGGCGTGCCCTCGCCGGCGGCGCTCGCGGGCGCCTTCCACCACGCCTGGACCTTCAGCATCTTCGCGCTCGCGGCGGCCGGGCTCGTGGCGCTGGCGGTCGGGCGCGTGGCCACGCCCGCGAGCACCGCCGACCCGCAGGTGGCAAGCCCCAGCGCGCCACCTGCGCGGACAGAGGACCGGCAGCCGGCCTCGGCCCGCGCCTTCAGGACCCGACGGCTCGCGGCAAACCCGGCGCGGCCGCAGACCGTGACCGAGTTCCTGGCGGGCGTGGAGCTGTTCGCGGGACTCGACGCCGAGGCGCTGGCGCGCCTGGCGGCGGCGGCGACTAGCGTGAGGCTCCAGGCCGGCGAGTGGCTGTTTCGCGAAGGGGACGACGGCGAGGCGCTCTACGTGGTCACGACGGGCCGCCTGGAGGTGCTCGCCGAGGGCGCACGGCAACCGCCGCTCGCGGTGGTGAGCCGGGGCGGCGTCGTCGGTGAGTACGCGCTGGTGACCAGCGAGCCACGCTCGGCGTCGGTCAGAGCGAGCCGTGACGCGGAGCTGGTCGCAGTCGCACGCGCCGACTTCGACCGGGTTCTGGACGAGCACCCGGAGATCGCCCACGCGCTGATGCGCCAGTTCGCGGGGGCGCTGCGCGTCCGCCGCAGCGCCGAGACGAGGCCGCGCGCGCTGCCGGGCACGGTCGCGCTGCTGGCACTCGACGACCGCGTGCCTCTGGCAGAGCTCGCCGCCGGCCTCCTGGCGGCGCTCGCCGGCCACGCACACGCCGCGATCCTGCAGCCGCCCGCCGCCGGCAAACCGCCGGAGCCGGAGCAGGCCGCCGCGGCGTACGGGCCGGTGCTGGACGCCGCCATCGCGGACAACGACCTGGTCCTGCTGCCGCTCGCCCACCGGCGCGAGCACGAGCCCTGGTCGCGGTTCTGCCTCAGGCAGGCGGATCGCATCCTGGCGGTCGGGTCGGGGCACGCGCCGGCACCATCCGAGACACCGGCGGGCCTCGCCGGCTGTGACCTCGTTGCCTGGGAGGTCGAGCCCGGGTCCGGCCGGATGGCCGCCTGGGCGCGGGCGCTCGAGCCACGCGAGACCCACTGCTGGCGGCCCGGGCCAGAGCTCGAGCGGGACCTCGCGCGCAGCGCCCGGCGCCTCACCGGGCGGGCTGTCGGGCTCGTGCTCGGCGGCGGCGGCGCCCGGGCGCTCGCGCACCTCGGCGTGCTCGAGGAGCTCGAAGCGGCGGGTATCGTGATCGACCGTGTCGCGGCGGTCAGCTTCGGCGCCTACGTCGGCGCGATGCTGGCGGCCGGCAAGAGCGCGGCGGAGATCGATGCGATCTGCTTCGAGGAGGTCGTCCGGCGCAAGCCGCTCGGCGACTACACGCTGCCGCGGCACGCCCTGCTGCGAGGCCGGCGCGGGGAGGCGATGATGCAGCGCACGTTCGGCTCGACCGCGATCGAGGAACTGCCGCTCTCCTTCCTGTGCCTGACCGCGAACCTGCGCAGCGGCGAGCGGGTCGTGCACCGCACCGGCCCCCTGTTCGACGCGGTCGGCGCCAGCGTGTCCATCCCCGTGCTGCTGCCGCCGCGGCGCGTGCAGGGCACCCTCCTGGTCGACGGCTCGCTGATCGACAACCTGCCGCTCGCGCCGATGGCCGAGCTGGCGGAGGGACCGGTGATCGCCGTCGAGATCAGGGCGGGCGGCGGTGGCGCGCCGACCGGACACGCAAGCCGACGCGAGCGGCTGCCGCCGATCACCGAGACGCTGATGCGGGTGATGTTCTACGGCAGCAAGCTGACGGCGGCCGACCAGCAGGCCCGAGCCGACCTGGTGATCCGTCCGCGCAGCAACGGCGTCGGCTTCATGGAGTACCACCAGATCGACCGCGCCCGGGAGGCCGGCAGGCAGGCTGCGCGGGAGGCGCTCAGCCAGTGGGGAGACGCCAGCCAGTGGGCGTGACCGCGGTGTCGTAGCGCCCATGCAGGCGCTGAGTCGAGCGGGCGAGCTCGCGCGGCAGCGCGCCTGCGACGTGACGGGCGAGCAGGCGGGTGACGTGAAAGCCGGTTGAGGCACGCCACTTGAGCTCGTCGTCGGCGACCAGGCTGGCGCGGTTCGCCGCGGCGACCTGGTCGGCCAGCCGCGCCAGCGCCGTCCGCCGCTGGGCCACTGGCAGCGCCATGATCGCGTCGATCCGCGGCAGCGTCTCCCGCGCGATCTGGAAGTGGCGCGCCACCGTGTCGTGCGTGGCCGCGTCGATCAGGCCCGCATCGAATTTCAGGTCGTTGAGCGCCCCACCGACCTCGTAGGTCGTCTCGACGATCTGATCGCGCGTCATCCAGTCGGTCTCGTAGGAGAGCAGCTCGCGCCAGGTCGGCCCGAGCAAAGCCTGGCGGTGCTCCTCGAGCGTCGTCAGGCGGCGGTGGTAGCCGAGCTCGGGGCGCTCAAAGGCGCGGCTGCCAGGGTCCAGGAAGGGCCCGAGCGGCGCCACATAGAACTGCAGCCGCGGATCAGCCCCGAAGCGCTCCAGCAGGTGGCGGCAGTAGTCGATCGTGCCGCGCGCGGACTCCGGCGTCTGGCCGGAGAGGCCCACCATGAAGAACAGGTCGAGCTTGTCCGCGCCGGCGTCCAGCGCGCGCGCGAGCGTCTCCTCGACGACGGCGTTCGCGACCGGGAACTTGCCGTTCACACGCCGGATCGCGGGGTCGGCTGACTCGATCGTGATCTGCAGGCTCCAGCCCCTGGTGCTGTCGCGCACCAGCTCCAGAAGCTCACGCGGCGCCGGGTAGAAGAGCTCGATCACCAGCTCGTTGGGGATCTCCGCGGCGCCGTAGAGCTCGAAGAAGCGGCGCGCCCGCCCGACCCCGCCGACGCGCGGGTCGTGGACCATGAAGATCGGCGCCCTGGAGAACGAGGAGATCAGCTGCGCGTCGGCCACGAGCTTCTCAGGCGAGCGCAGCGCCGGCGCGCAGCGGTTGGCCACGACCCTGTAGCCGGTGCGCGAGCCGCCGCAGATCGCGCAGTCGTAGGGGCAGCCGCGCGAGTTCAGGATCATCGTCGAGGGATAGCGCAGCCACTCCAGATACGGCAGGAAGTCGGCGACACTGCGGTACTTGAACACGGCGTGGGTCATGAAGTCGTAGGCGGGCACGTCGATCCAGTCCAGGTCGCCGGGGACGAAGGACAGCTCGTTGACCACGGCCTCGCCACCGGGCCGCTTCCAGGTCAGGTTGGCGACCTGCTCGAGCGGCGTGCCGTCACGCAGCGCCGCAAGCAGCTGCCGGGCGGGCTCCTCGGTCGAGTCGCCGCGCAGCACGAAGTCGATGAACGGGTAGGCGATCAGCTGCTCGTGGAAGTAGCTCGCAGACAGCCCGCCGAACAGCACCTTCGCCTCGGGGTGCACACGCTTGACCAGCTCGGCCAGGCCGAGCGCGCCGTGGACGTGCGGCAGCCAGTGCAGGTCGATGCCGAACACCGGCGCGTCGATCTTCGCCAGGTGCCGGGCCGGGTCGAAACGCGGGCTGCGCAGCATCCGGTAGGCGATGTTGACGATCCGCGTGTTGTAGTTGTTGGCCTCGAGGTAGGCGGCGATGCTGGTCAGCCCGATCGGGTACATCTCGAACTGGATCGTGGACGGGATCACATCAGCCAGCGGGCCCTCCAGGATCACCTCGTCGCGGAAGTCCCAGACCGACGGTGCGTGCAGGAGCACCAGGTCGAGCCCGAACACCCGCCGGCGCGCGTTGGCGAACATGGTTCGAGCGTAAGTCCCGCGGGCGCGGCGGGAAGGCGGACATCTGCGCGGGCGGACGGGTAGTTCTCCGCACCCGCGGCTGCGGCCGGACGCCGGCGCCCGCCGCCAGGGCCCGTGCCCGGTCGCCGCGCAGAATTACCGATTCACTCGCGCCGACGCGCCGCCGGCAGCCCTACCGCGCGTGCTTTCAAATAGGCTTCTTAGACGAATCGCCGATGAACAGCGATAGCGACATTCTGCACCGGCTCTTTGAGATCGGGCGCTCACTGGTCAGCGAGCTCGACCCGGACGCCGTGCTCCAGCAGATCATGGCGGAGGCGCGCGAGCTGACCGGCGCGCGTTACGTCGCGCTCGGCGTGCTCAACGACCAGCGCACCGAGCTCGCCCGGTTCCTGTCGCTGGGCGTAGAGGGCAAGCAGCAGCAGGCGATCGGCGGGCCGCCGCGCGGCCGTGGCGTGCTCGGCGTGCTGATCGAACACCCTGAGCCGCTGCGCCTCGCGCACGTGGCATCACACCCACAGAGCTACGGCTTTCCGGGCGGCCACCCGCGCATGGAGAGCTTCCTGGGCGTGCCGATCCAGATCCGTGGCGAGACCTGGGGCAACCTCTACCTGGCCGACAAGCAGGGGGCGCAGGAGTTCACCGCCGACGACGAGCGGGCGGTCAGGCTGCTGGCCGACGTCGCGGCGACCGCGATCGACAACGCGCGCGCATACGAGCGCTCCGAGCAGCGGCGACTGGCGCTGGAGCAGGCGGTCCAGGGGCTGGAGGCCGCCCGCGACATCGCCGACGCGATCGGCTCCGAGGGCGCGAGTGGAGAGCTCGAGCGGATCCTGGAGCTGGTCGTCAAGCGCGGCCGCGCGCTGGTCGAGGCCCGCAGCGTGCTGATCCTCCTGCGGGAGGGGCCCGACCTGGTGGTGGTGGCCGCGGCCGGACACGTGGGAGAGGCGACCGGCCGGCGCATACCGATCGCGGCGTCGACCGCGGGAGCGGTGCTGGAGCGCCGCATCGCCGAGCGCATCGGCGACGCGAAGCGGCGCTTGCGGATCGGACCGGAGCTGCTCGGGGTGCCCGCCGCGCGGACGGCGCTGATCGTCCCCATCATCCACGCCGGCGAGGCGCTCGGAGTGCTCTCGGCCTTTGACCGCGGACCGTCGGGGGGGCCGTTCACCGACGCCGACGAGCGACTGCTGCGCACCTTCGCCGCCTCGGCAGCCAACGCCGTGGCGGTCAGCCGCAGCGTCCGGGCCGACCGCCTGCGCGCCGCGGTCGAGGCCGCCGACGCCGAGCGCGCCCGCTGGGCGCGAGAGCTGCACGACCAGACGCTGCAGGCGCTGGCCGGCCTGCGCGTGGGCCTCTCGGGGGCGCTGCGCCGCGACGATCCCGCCGTCTACAGGGAGCTCACGGGCCAGGCGATCGAGGACATCGACGCCGAGATCTCGAACCTCCGCGGGATCATCGCGGACCTGCGTCCGTCGGCGCTCGACAGCCTCGGGCTAACCGCCGCACTGGCGGCGCTGATCGACCGCCGCCGCGACGACGGGCTCGCGATCGATCTCGAGCTCGACCTGCCCGAGTGGCTCGACGAGACCGAGCCGGCGGCGCGACCGCTGGAGACGGCGGTTTACCGCGTGATCCAGGAGGCGCTGACCAACATCGTCAAGCACGCGCACGCATCCAGCGTCAGGCTGCGCGTCGGCAGCGACGAGGAGGCGCTGCTGGTCGAGATCTCCGACGACGGGGTCGGCTTTGATCCGCAGGGGGTGAGCAGGGGCTTCGGGCTCGGCGGCATGCGCGAGCGCGTCTTCCTGCTCGGCGGCACGCTTAACATCGACTCCGGCGCTGGCGGCAGCCGGGTATCGGCCCGCCTCCCGCTTCCGGAGGCGGCGGGGCGTTCAGCAGGAGCAGATCAGGCCGTGTCCTAGCGCGTAGTCGACCAGCTCGGCGCGTGTGCGCACCCCGAGCTTGGCGTGCAGGTTTGCGCGGTGCGAGTCGACCGTGCGCCGCGAGATGTTCAGCTGGCCGGCTATCTCGAGGCCCGTGTAGCCCAGCGCGGTGAGCCGTAGCACCTCCGCCTCGCGCCTGCTGAGCCCGTCCTTGACCTGGACCGCCTCGAGCGCGTCGAGCGCCGCTGCGATCTGCGGGCTCACGTAGCGCTCCCCGCGCGCGGCGGCCCGCACCGCGGCCACGAGCTCGGCATCCGCTTGGTCCTTCAGCACGTAGCCGAGCGCGCCCGCGTCGAGCACACGCTGCGCGAACAAGGGTGTCGATTCCATCGCCAGCACCACCACCTCTGTGTCGGGAGCACGGCGGCGCAACGCCTCCACCGTCAGCAGCGTCGAGCCGTTCGGGAGATCGAGATCGATCACCAGCACGTGCGGCGCGTGGGCGTGCACGTGACTGGAGGCGGCGTCCAGGTCCACCGCTTCCTGCACGACCTCGATCCCGGCCTCCGAGTCGAGCAACCGGCGCAGGGCGCGACGCACGAGGCTGTGGTCGTCAGCCAGGACGACCCGTATCCGTCGCTCGCTCCCGGGCTCGGCCTGCTCGCCTGGCCACGATGCCAGCTGAAGATGCGCCCTCATGGCTGGAAGCTTGACCGCCGACGGCCTGAAGCCCATCCCGGTGAAGACGCCAAGGCGCTGCGGAAAAGGTGCAGCCCAGCCGCGGCGCTACCACTCAGTTGCGCAGCGCACCCAGCGGGCGGATCGCCTGCGCGGGGCGCACGCGGACACGCGCATCGACGATCAGCGCCCCGTCAGGGCCGGCGAGCAGCGGGTTGGCGTCAAGCTCGGCGATCTGCGCATGCGCCTCCACCATCGCGCCCAGGCGCAGCAGCGCGTCGGTGACGGCGCCGATGTCGCAGGCCGGCGCCCCGCGGTAGCCGTGCAGCAGCGGCGCGATCCGCAGCGACTCGAGCATCTCGGCCGCGTCGCGGTCGCTCAGCGGCGTGATCCGCACCGAGACGTCTCCGAGGAGCTCCGCGGTGGTCCCGCCCGCGCCGCAGGCGAGCACCGGCCCGAAGCTCTCGTCGTGCACGACACCGAGCAGCATCTCAACCCCTGCGGCGGCCAGCGGCTGGACGATCAGCCCCTCGAGCGCGTGCCCGGCACGCACGACGGCGGCGCGGATCGCCCGCGCGCCGGCGCGCACCTCCTGCTCGCCACTCAGGTCGGTCAGCACCGCCCCGCCTTCGCTCTTGTGCACCAGCCCGGGCGCGATCCCCTTGAGCACCACGGCCCCGCCCAGCGCCGCCGCAGCCGCAACGGCCGCCTCCTCGTCTGAGACCACGCGCGTCTCGATCATCGGCAGGCCGTAGCAACCGAACAGGTCAAAGACCTCCTCGGCCCCGAGCCAGCCGTCGCCGCCACGCGCGAGCGCGGCGGCGATGAGCGCGGCGGCCCGCTCCCGGTCGCAGTCGGTGAAGGCCGGCACGACCCCGGTGGGACGCCGGCGCCACTCGCTGTGGCGCACGGCGTTGGCAAGCGCCCGCGCCGCGTCCTCCGGGAACTGGAAGCGGGGTACGACGGCCCCGCCGACACCGGCGTTGCGGGGCGCCTGATGATCCATGAACACCGCGGCCAGTGTCACGCCGTTTGCCTTGGCGGCGGCGCCCGCTAGCGCCGCCGCCACCTCAGCGGCGGTGGTGGCGCTGATCGCGGGCACGAACAGCGCCAGGACCGCGTCGCAGACGCCTTCCCGAAGGAGCAGTTCCACGGTCTGGCGGTACTGCTCTGCCGAGACGGTCGCGACCATGTCGATCGGGTTGCCGACCGCAGCACCCGGCGGCAGCAGAGCACGCAGCCTCTGCTGCAGCGGCGCGGGCAGCTCGGGCACGTCCAGGCCGGCGGCGGCACAGGCGTCGGCGGCCACGATCCCAGGGCCGCCGCCGTTGGTCACGATCGCCACGCGCCGTCCGCGCGGCAGCGGCTGGGACGACATCAGTGCGGCCGTGTCGAACAGCTCGGCGATCGTGTCCGCGCGGATCACGCCGGCCTGACGGAACAGCGCGTCGACGGTCACGTCCGAGGCCGACAGCAGCGCGCCGGTGTGTGAGGAGCTCGCCCGCACGCCCGCCGGGGTACGCCCGCTCTTGACGGCCAGGATCGGCTTGGTCATGCCCACGCGGCGCGCCAGCCGGCCGAACCTGCGTGGGTTGCCGAAGGACTCGAGGTAGAGCAGGATCAGGTCGGTCGCCGGATCGAGCTCCCAGTACTCCAGCAGGTCGTTGCCGGAGATGTCGAGCTTGTTGCCGACCGAGATGAACGATGAGACGCCGAGGCCGAGGCGGTTTGCCTCCTCGATCAGCGCAATGCCGAGGCCGCCGCTCTGCGAGATCATGCCGACGTTCCCGGTCGGCACCCTGGAGACGGTGAAGGTCGCATCCAGCCGCACCGCCGGGTCGGTGTTGACGACGCCCAGGCAGTTTGGTCCGATCAGCCGCGCCCCCGAGTGCCGGCAGACCTCGAGCAGCCGCTCCTGGAGCTCCCTGCCCGCCTCGCCTGTCTCCCCGAAGCCGGCCGAGAGCACGAGCATCGCGCGTACGCCGGCGGCCGCACAGGCGGCCGCCACGTCAGGGACCGCGGGCGCGGGCACCGCTATCACGGCCATGTCAACCGGTCCGGGCACGGCCTCTATCGAGGGGTAGGCAGCCAGTCCGCGCACCCGCTCGGCGTGCGGGTTGACCGGATAGATCGCGCCGGTGAAGCCGGTACCAAGCAGGTTGTCCATCAGCGCGGCGCCAACCGACCCGGGGCGCTCGGTCGCGCCGATCACGGCAACCGAGGTCGGTGCCAGGAAGCGGTGCAGGGCGTTGCGGGTCGCGGCCTGCTCGCGCCGGTCGAACGCCTCAAGCGCCCGCTCGTCGAGCGCCGTCTCCAGCTCGACCTTGACCACGCCCTGCTCGTTGTGGATGCTGCAGGGCAGGCCGCAGTTGCGGAAGACCTCGATCATCTGGAGGTTGTCGGGCAGTACCTCCGCGGTGAAGTGCTCAAACCCATGACGGTTGGCGACGCTCGCCAGATGCATCAGCATGAGCGTGGCGATGCCCTGGCCCTGCTGGCGATCTGTGACCAGAAACGCAACCTCGGCGGTGTCCTCGGAGCTTGAGATGTAGGCGCCATGCGCGACGATCTCACGCTCGGCTCCCAGCTCGGCGACGATCGCGTAGCGCTCCCTGTAGTCGACATCGACCGCCCAGCGTGCGACCCAGTCGATGCTGGCCACACCGAAGAAGCGGTGGATCATGGAATCGCTCGAAACCCCCTCCAGGAAGCGGCGCAGGCGCTCCAGGTCCTCGGCCCGCACCGGGCGAAAGTGGATGCTCGTGCCGTCCGCCATGACGACGTCGGCAGCCTCCGCGCTCGGGTAGGCAAGCTTGTTCGTCTTCTCGGCGCCCTCGTCTGTGCTTGCCATCTCTGCTCTGGCCTCTTTCGTCGCTGGCGGCTTGGGGGTTTCACGCGCCGCGGCCTCGCCACGCGCGTGTTGCAGCCCAATTGATAGCTCACACTTCAGGCATATATGGGCGTGACCTGGCCGCACAGCCGTTGCGGTTAATCCGCCGCAGAAGCCGGTGGAAACCGTATACAACTTGATAGCAGTGGAGAGGTAAACTTGCTCTGGTAACCAAAGGAGGATCCCATGAGCAA
>DAIDME010000017.1 GCA_027449125.1 Solirubrobacterales bacterium
TCTCCAGCATGGCGATGCCCTGCTGGATCTGGGTGATCTGGTTGTTCACCTCCTCCAAGGTGCGTGCCGCCGTCAGCACGTTCTGCGACAGGTTGGCGATGTCGATCACCGGTACCGTGGCGCGCGCAGGACGTGACGACATGATCGCGACCGCTGCCGCGATCAACGCCGCGCCGACGATCTGCTTCGATGATTGCTTGAACGGCCAGCGCATCATGTGATCGTCTCCGCCTCAGGGAATACTGCCGCCGCCGATCGTGGTTGACGTTCCGCCATGTCGTCGAACGGCAATGACGGCTGCTCGGGGTCTGCCTCGACATCGGCCATATGCGGCTTGGCGGTTGCGGGTGGGATCAGCACCGCCGCCCAATCTAGCCCGCGCGCTCGCAACCAGGCGGCCGAGAAGCCAGTCGCACCGTTTACGCGGAGCACGCGATCGATTGCGACCAGGTCCTCTGCGCGGCTCGCGCCACAGAAGGCGAGCGCGATCTCGCCGAGGCCAAGTTCGAACAGCCGGCAGCCGGCGGCGGACTGGAACCAGTAGTCCCGCTTCGGCACCGCGCGCGCGATCGTCTCGATCTGCCGGTCATTCAGGCCGAGGCGGGCGTAGGCGTCGTGGCTCTCCGGTTCGATCGCCCGCGCGTTCGGCAGGAAGATGCGGGAGAGACAGCTCTCGATGACGGCCGGTGCCACGGGCGAGCGCGTGATGTCGGCGAGGCTCTGGGTCGAGAACAGCACGGAGGCATTCTTCCGCCGCAGGGTCTTCAGCCACTCGCGCAGCTTCGGCGCGAAGACCGGGTCGTCGAGCGCGAACCACGCCTCATCTACGGCGATCAAAGTCGGCCGCCCGTCCAGCCCCGCCTCGATGCGGTGGAACAGGTAGGTCAGCACGGCGCGGGCGGCGTGCTTGGAGCCGAGCAGGTCCTCGGTCTCGAACGCCAGCACGTCGGCGTCAGCGACGCTCTCCTGCTCGGCATCCAGCAGCCGGCCGAACGGACCGGCGATGGTGTAGGGTTCGAGCGCCGCCTTGAGCCGGTTGACCTGCAACAGGGCGGCGAAGCCGGATAGCGTGCGCTCGGGCATCGGCGCCGTGGCGAGTGAGCCGAGCGCCGACCAAACCGCGCCGCGGACCTCCGGCGTCAACTCGATGCTCTCCTGGACCAGGAGCGTCGCAATCCATTCCGCCGCCCAGGCGCGGTCGGCGGCATCGTCGATGCGGGCGAGCGGCTGGAAAGCGACGGACGGGTGATGGTGATCTTCCCCGGCCAGCGCCAAGTCGTGGAACGCCCCGCCCATGCCGAGCACGGCTGCCTTGGACGAGCGACCCTTGTCGAAGATCACCACCCGGGCACTTGGGTATCGGCGGAATTGCAGCGCGATCAGCGCGAGCAGCACGCTCTTGCCCGCGCCGGTGGGTCCGACGATCAGCGTATGGCCGACATCCCCTTGGTGCAGCACGAGGCGGAACGGCGTCGAGCCTGCGGTGTGCGCCGCCAGCAGCGGCGGGCCATCGAGATGCGCGTTGCGCTCCGGGCCGGCCCATACCGCTGACAGCGGCAGCATGTGGACGAGGTTCAGCGACGAGACCAGCGGTTGGCGGATATTGGCGTAGCATTGGCCCGGCAGGCTGGAGAGCCATGCCTCGACCGCGTTGAGCGTCTCCTCGATCGCGACGAAGCCCTGCGCGCGCACCGCGCGGCCGACCAACCGGACCTTCTCGGTGACTGCCGCTTCGTCGGTATCCCAAACCGTCACCGTCGCAGTGAAATACCCGAAGCTGACGGCGTCCGAACCCAGCTCCTGCAGGGCCGCATCGGCGTCCGCCGACTGGTTCTCGGCGTCAGAATCGACCAGCCGGGTCTCCTGCTGCCAGATCACCTCGCGCAGCAGCGCGGCGATGCCCTTGCGCTTGGCCCACCAGTGCCGGCGCTTCTTGCCAAGTTCCTTCTGCGCCTCGGCCTTCTCCAGCGGCAGCCAGCGAGCGACCCAGCGGTATTCGATCGGAAGCCGGTTGAGTTCGTCGAGCAGCCCGGGCCAGGTGCGATCCGGCAGGCCGCGCAGGGTGAGCGTGCGGAGGTGGCAGCGTCCGAGCATCGGTGCGACGCCGGGCGTTAGATCGCAATCCGGCAGCAGCCCGTCGAGATAGAACGGCACTTCGGGGACGCCGACCGGGTGCTGCCCGTTGGTCGAGATGGTGCCATGCAGATAGGCCAGCGTGCCGGCGTCATCGAGCCAGGCGCAGTCCGGCATGAGCGCGGCCAGCAGGTCGAGCACGCGGTCGGTCTCGGCCGCGAAGGCGTCCAGGATACCGCCCCAGTCGACGCCGCCGCGCTCGCCCGGGCTTTGGGCACGCCGATGCTGGCCATCATCCCGGTCATAGAGCAGCCGGCTCGCCCGTTCGGCCCGCTCGGGCGGCGCGAGGTAGCAGAAGGTCAGGAAATACGCGCTCTCGAAATGCGCGCCCTCGTCCTGGAAGGCATGACGCCGCTCCTCGTCGACCAGCCAGGACACAGGATCGGGGAAGCGGCTCTCGGGATAGCCGGGCGCGGCGGAGCGCGCCGCCTCGACGAAGATCGCCCAGCCCTCACCAAGGCGCTTGAGCGCGTTGTTGACCCGCGCGGCC
>DAIDME010000018.1 GCA_027449125.1 Solirubrobacterales bacterium
CGGCCAGAGCCTGGCCGGCAAGCTCGTGTCGGAGGTCGCAACCCGCGCGCGCCAGGCGGGGGTGCCCTGCCACGCCGTCGTGGGCCGCAACGCCGCCAGCGCCTTCGACCTGCGCGTGCTGGACCTCCAGCTCGTGATCGAGGCGACGACGCTACCCGAGATCGAGGCGGCGGGAGCGAGGATCGGGGCGCGGATGGTGGCCGAGTCCCGTCGGCCGCGGCAAACTGGCCTCGGGGCAGGCAGCTCGTGAATCTGGGCTGCCTGCACGCAGCCGGCACGAGACCGTCACGGGGCCCGCACCCCCAGACCGTCGGCGGGCGGCCCGAAGCTGGTGGCCACAGCCGGTTGCGCCCGACCAGTGCGACCGGGCCGAGGGCCACCGGCCCCGGCGGCGGCGCGCTTCCCGCAACCAAGTCGGGGTGAAGTGCAGTGCGGGATCCCCAGCTTCGATCTCCCGCGCGTCCACCAGCAGCCTCGCGACCCTTGCCCCTCCTTCGATGCCTGCCGCTCCCGTCTCGCCGGCACCGTCACCGAAGACCACCACCCGATGCTCTCTCCAGCCCGGCCCAGCAGCCAGCTCTCTCAGCGTCGATCCCGGCCTTCGACCGTCGAACCACACAGCTGGCATTCCAGGAAAAGCACGCTGTTGGCAGCCTCGCCGACGCCCTCGACGACAGCTCACGGGGACTTCCATGAGGCTGCGCACACTTGCACCCAGGCGCCTGCTCCGGCGATCAACCGAGCAGTTGTGGCCACCGACGCGCGTCCCCGGGACGCCGCGAGAGGACGAGCGGCGCTATGCACCAGCTAACGATCCAGCTACCGTTTGAGATCGTCATGACCGCCAAGCAGCAGCTCCGCGAACGCGTTGAGGCCTTCTCTGAGAAGGAGGCCGCCGAGGCGCTGGCGCTCTGGGATCTCCGCGCCGATCCGCTGGTCGTCGCGTTCCGTGACGCCCCGCTCGACGATGAGCCCGTCACCGCCGAGGAAGAAGCAGCGATGGCCGAGGCCCAGGCTGACCTGGCCGCCGGACGCACCGTGTCGCTCGAAGAAGCGATGCGCGAGTTCGAGTGACCGACGAGCCCTGGCGGATCGAGCTGACTCACGCCGCTCAACGTGACCTGCGCCGCCTCGACGCACCGATCCGCCAACGCGTCAACGACGCCCTGCTGAAGCTCGCCAAGGATCCGCTGGCAAGCGCCGCGCTACGCAAGCTGACCGGCAGCCAGCAATCACGCTTGCGCGTCGGCGACTGGCGTGTTCGCCTCACGCTCGACACCCAGGCCCGCGTCCTGGTCGTGATGCGGATCCTGCCACGCGGCCGCGCCTACCGCGAGCAATAACCCCGCTGTCGGCGCCGGCTGGGACAATCCAGGCGTGATGCGCGCCACCAAGCCGCGTCCATCCGGCTTCTTCCCAGCCGCCCACAACCGCCGACCAGCAACGACCTCTTCGGGTCGTCACGCGCGCCGGCGTCCGGACCTCGAGTGCCCGGAGCACGCATCCGGGCTTTCAACCTCCCGGCGGCTCCCGGCGGCCCCGTACAGGCGCCCGGATTGGCGCGCGCGCTGGGGTGACACCCCAGCGCGACTGTGATTTTGCGGCGGACCCGGGTGTTGATTGCAATACATGTGCGTCAGCCGCAGAAAGCCGTGCACCCTCCCTCAGTGCCTGAACCCCTCGACCGCCCCGCGCTTTGACCGCGGCAGCGGCCCGTCGAGCGACTGAAGCTCGTCGGTCTCCTCGCGAAGCTGCTCGAGCAGCGTGTCAGCCATGTCCAGGGTCATCCCGGCCCGA
>DAIDME010000019.1 GCA_027449125.1 Solirubrobacterales bacterium
GCAGGGCACCCCCGCCTGGCGCGCGCGGGTTGCGACCTCCGACACGAGCTTGCCGGCCAGGCTCTGGCCGTCCAGGCGTCCCTCGCCGGTGATCACCGCGCGGGCGCCGCGCATCCGCGCGTCGTAGCCGACCGCGCCCAGCACGAAGCCCGCCCCGGCCACCAGCTGCGCGCCGTGCACCGCCCACAGCCCGCCCGCCAGCCCCCCTGCGGCGCCGCTCATCGGCACCCCGCGGGGGTCGCGCGGGAGCGTTCCGGCCAGCGTCTGCAGGCGCGCCGTCAGCCGTGCCACCTCGTCCGGCGGGGCGCCCTTCTGCGGCGCGAAGACCTGCGCTGCCAGCTCAAACGGGGTGCGCACGTCGCAGAGCACCACCAGCCTCGCGCCCTCCAGCCCTTCGCTCCGCTTGAGCGCCTCGAGTGCGCCTGCGCCCCCGTCCGAGGTCGCGCTGCCGCCGGCCGCCACGTAAACGGTGTGTGCCCCCGCCGCGAGCGCCGCCGCGATCAGCTCCCCGGTGCCCCGGCTGGAGGCGGCTACCGCGTCGCGCTCAGACTCGGCGACCAGCCCGAGGCCGCTGGCGGCCGCGACCTCGCAGACCGCCACGCCGTCTGAGCCGATCCCGTAGGCCGCTTCGACCGGCCGCCCGAGCGGGTCGCTGACCCACGCCTCCCGCGGCTCCAGCCCGAGCGGACCGGCGAGCGCCGCGAGTGTGCCCTCGCCTCCGTCTGCCAGCGGTAGGCACTCGGCTGGCTGCCCGCTGGCAGCCAGCCCTCGCACGAGCGCCCCCGCAACCTCGGTGGCCGTGAACGTGCCCTTGAAGCTGTCGGGCGCGACCAGCGCCACGGTCGGGCGCCCGCGCGCGTTGGCGCTGCTCATGGGCCCATGCTGTCAGGTGCCCGGCCTCGGCCACGATCAGGTCGGTGGGCGCAGAACGGGAAGCGCGTGTACGTGTGCGCTCACATCCCGCGGCGCAGGATCCACTCCGCCAGGAACGGCTCGGTTATCCTGGGTCCGCCGGGTCCGTTGCCGACCAGCTCGTCCTGTAGGAGGGCGGCGAGCGCCTTCTGGACGGTGGACGGCCCGGGCAGGCCGTGGTCCCTGCGGTAGGCGGCACCCTGTGGCGCCCCGCCTGGGGCGCGCGCGAGCGCCTCGAGCAGCAGGCGCTGCACGCGTGACGCGCGCTCCCAGATCCGTGAGAAGTGCGCGTTCTCGGAGCGGAGTACCTGTGTCAGCGCGACGTCGAGCTCCGGCTCTCCGGCTGCCCTGCCGGCGGGAGTTGCCTCCCACAGCGAGTAGGCGAGCTCCTGGGTGCCGTAGGGGTGCAGGCTCGTGAGCTCGAGCAGCCGCGTGAGCGTCGGGACGCTGATCCCGCGGCCCGTCCGCCTGAAGGCATCGCCGATGTACTCCGCGAACGGCTCAGCCGGGATCGGGCCGAGGTCGAGCTGCTTGGCGCTGCGCCAGAACGGCTCGTTCTCGTCGTTGAAGACCTGCTCGATCATGTGGCGGCGGCTGCCGAGGTAGACGTGGGCCACCTCCGGCTGCTCCTGGAAGACGGCCCGCATCAGCCCGATCAGGCCCGGGTCGATCCGCATGATCTCCTGGAACTCGTCGAATACGAGCGCGACCCGCCGCTCGCGTTCGGCCGCGAGCTGCGCGGGCAGCTCGAGCAGACGCTCGAGCGTCGCGTCTATGGCGGCGCTCGCTTGACCGGCGGCGAAGGAGAAGGACACGGACCCGTCGATCCCCACGATCATCGTCGGCAGGACCCGCAACCCGCGGAACACGGCCGCAGCCTGTTCGCGCAGCTTGAACAGTGGCGAGGCGATCTCCTCGTAGATCGCCGCCGCGAGCTTCTCCGCGAGGCGCTCCTTGGTCGGTGCCTTCATCAGGTCCACCTGCGCTACGAGCACCGACCCGTCGCTGACCAGCTGCTGTGCTGCACGCCACATCAGCGAGGACTTGCCAAAGCGCCGCGGGGCGAAGATCACGACGTTCTGCCCGTTGCGGATGTCCGCGGTCAGCTCGGCGAGCTCGGCCTTCCGGTCGGTGAAGAAGTGATCGAGCGCGAGGTCGCCGAACCGGAACGGGTTGCTCTCACGATCCGGCACGCGCGCGCCTCGGCATCGTCGTCACCATTCAAACCTATCACGCCAACAAGCATGACGCTAAATGGCGTGACGCTTGTTGGCGTGAGGGAGGGACACGGGCGCGCGCGGCGGAGCGGCGGGCGGTGTGCGGCAGATCGGCGAATGGCGTGCGGCAGATCGGCGAGATATGTGTGGAGGAGCGGCGACGTGCAGGTAGAATCCGAGCATGGTAAGGATCGCCCGCAACGTCAAGCCTCGCGTGCTCGAAGCGCTGACGGACACCCGGATCGTCGTTGTCCAGGGCGCTCGGCAGGTCGGCAAGACGACCCTGTTACAGGAGATCGTGGAGGAGCGCGGTGGACGGCTAGCCTCCTTTGACGACCCACTGACAGCTCGCGGCGCCCGTGAAGACCCGGTAGGGTTCCTCGACGCAGATCCAGAGCGACTGCTGGCCATTGACGAGGTACAGCGTGTTCCCGAGCTCATCCTGGCGCTGAAGTACGTCGTTGACCGCGACGCCCGGCCTGGCCGTTTCCTGCTGACCGGGTCAGCTGATCTCCTGAGGCTGCCGGCGATCGAGGACAGCCTCGCAGGGCGAACCGAGAGCGTCGAGCTGTACGGCTTCAGCCAAGGCGAGCTTGCTGGCCGCACGGAGCAGTTCATCGACAGGCTTCTATCAGGTGAGCGGTTCGCCGCCCACTCGAGCGATCTCCGCCGCCACGACTACCTTGACCGGGCGACGGCGGGCGGCTACCCGGAGGCGCTTGCCCGTCACCCGGGACGGCGTCGTGACCGGTGGCTCGACAGCTACCTTGACAGCATCGTGCGGCGAGAAGCCCACGATGTCTCGAATCTTCATCGTGTCGCAGAGCTGCCGCTGATCCTGCGCGTGCTGGCCGCACGCGCCAGCAGCGAACTGAACGTCGCCGACGTAGCGCGCGACACCGGCATTCCGGCGCGGACGCTGACGCCCTACCTGGGGCTGCTTCAGACCCTGTACCTCACCCACCACATTCCAGCCTGGGCAACCAGCTTCGCCAAGCGAGCCGTGTCCAGGCCCAAGGTGTCCCTGCTCGACACCGGTCTCGCCGCTCGTCTTGTGAACGTCTCCTCACGCGGAGCGTCGCCAGGCGCCAATCCAGGAGTTGCCGGCAGCCTGCTCGAAAGCTTCGTCAGCGGCGAAGTCAAACGCCAGCTCAGCTGGAGCGAGGAGACACCCCGCCTGGGCCACTTCCGTGACCAGCACGCCGGAGAGGTTGATCTCGTGCTCGAGACCGCGGATGGCCGCCTGGCCGGAATCGAGGTTAAGTCCACCGCCCTCCCGTCAGCCAGAGACGCCAGAGGTCTCGTGTACCTGCGCGAGAAGCTCGGCAGCCGCTTCATCGCCGGTCTCATTCTGCACACCGGGACCACTGCGGTCACCTTCGGTGACCGCATCGCGGCCGTGCCGATGGATGTGCTCTGGACCGAATGACATGCTGGACCGCCCTGAGGGACGCTGACATCGGCCGCGCTTCATGTGGGCATCGCTGCGCCCCTCACGGAGCTCCACCGTGGTGGTGCCGCCGCTGGGCGGCGCGGGTCAGGCAGTCTGCTCGGACCCGACCGGCCCCGTTCCCAGATCGGCAACGTCGCCGAACAGCGTGCCGGCGTGCCAGCCCTCGCCGTCGCTGGCTGACGGGGAGAACATGTCGGCCTCGGGAAACGTCTCCGACGCCGCCTGTTTGACCGCATCGTCGCGGGCGGTGAGGATCGGGACGAGGGCAACCGACGACTCGCTGTCGGCGGCTCTGACCGTCGCCGCGACCGTCTCCCGCAGCCTGCGACCGATCCGCACCCCGAAGGCGACCAGGAATGACCGCCTGAACCGTGTGGTGCGGCTGCGCCCGTACCGGTCGAGCTTCGAGCCCTCGGCGCGCAGCCGGAGCGTCGCCTGGACGAGCAGCGAAGTGAAGAGCTCCTCGACCGCGCCAAGCTCGTCGGGAAAGCCGAACACGGTGGAGAACCCAAGGTCCCTGGACCACACGGCGTGGCACCCGTTGGCGGCGGCGATCTCACCGAGCATCAACGCCTTGGCCTCGGCGTAGGGGTCGTCCACCCCCACCCGTCGGCCGATCACGGCCGCCTGCAACCCCTGCCGGTCGTGGTCCAACATCGCTTGGTCGATGCGGTGGCGGGCCATCAGCTCCTGTGCCTTGGCCGTCAACGCCTCGGCCTCGGCCTCGAACGTCGTAGACTCGGCCTTCGCCAGCAGGGCCCGGACCTTCCCGAGGACCGCTGGCGCGGAACTGTGCACGCCGACGCGGCTTCCCGAGCGCCAGCGCCGCGGCGGCTCGACGAGCAGCGGCAGCCGCGGCAGCTGCGTCAGCAGTGCCATCAGCTTGACCGCGGCGACGAGGCTCTCGGAAGGGCTCCCGGTGACCGTGCGCACATAGTCCTCACCCGGGCACTGGTGCCGTCGCGCCCCGATGCGCTCGATTTGCGCCATCCACTCCGGGTTGGCCGCGGGACCGACAGCCTCATACGCCCGAGACTGCGCGGCGATGACCCAACGGGCCAGCCGCGCCTCATCGCTGCCAAGCCGAGCCACGACAAGCCGGTCGAGGTCCACCGGCTGCCAGCCGTTGTCCCATAGCGCGGCGACGTGTTGCTCCAAGCAGGCGGCGATCTCCCGCGCGACCCCTCGCGGCGAGCCGGCCGCAAGCCTCGCCGCGGCGCTCGCGACCTGATCGGCCTCGCCCAGCCGCTGCGCCCACACGGCGGCGAGAAAGGTCTCGGTCACCGACGGCCGGATCCCGCGAGGCTCGAAGAAGGCCTCCTGACGCTCCGACCGCCGCTCGCCGCCCGGGCCGGGCGCGGACTGCGTCTTGGCGCGCTTGCGCACCTTGGCCGCCCGCCGCTGCCGACTGTTCTGACTCAACAGCTAAGTTCTAGCAACCGCGCCGGACACCCGGGTGACTCGCGACGACAAGGCCGGTCCCGATCCAGCGCGTGTGGTTGTCGCCCTCATCCATCGCCCAACCCTCGCCACCGTCGGAGAGCTGGATCGTGAACGCAAGCGCGGCGCGTGGGCGTGACCAAGCCGCTCCTGGCCGTCAAGATCCGCGGATGCTTGCCATCCGCGCCATGCTTTCAGGCACGATGCCCGAATACGCGACGATCACGGCGGCCGGCCGGGAGCTGCGCCTGTCAAACCCGCAGAAGGCGTTCTTCCCGGAGATCGGCGTGACCAAGCTCGACCTGGTGCAGTACTACCTGGCGGTCTCAGACGCGATCCTCGTACAGCTGCGCGACCGCCCCACGGTGCTCAAGCGCTACGTCAACGGCGCCGGCGGCGAGCCGTTCTTTCAGAAGCGCGTGCCCGACTCGGCGCCCGAGTGGCTACAGACCGCGACCGTCACCTTCCCGAGTGGCCGCAGCGCCCGCGAGCTGCTGCCAAACGACGCCGCGCACCTGGTCTGGGGCGTCAACCTGGGGGTGATCGACTGGAACCCGTGGCCGGTCAGGGCGCCCGACCTGGACCACCCCGACGAGCTGCGCGTCGATTTGGACCCGACCCCGGAGGCGAGCTTCGCGGACGTCCGCGCAGTCGCGCTCCGCGTCAAGGAGGTGCTCGACGAGCACGGCCTGGTCGGCTTCCCCAAGACCAGCGGCTCGCGCGGCATCCACATCAACGTCCCGATCCTGCCCGAGCACGACTTCGGCGCCGTGCGCCACGCGGCGCTCGCACTCGCGCGCGAGGTCGAGCGCCGGGTGCCGGAGCTGGCGACGAGCAGGTGGTGGAAGGAGGAGCGCCACGGCGTCTTCATCGACTACAACCAGAACGCCCGCGACCGCACCGTCGCCAGCGCCTACAGCGTGCGCCCGACGCCCGACGCGCGGGTCTCCACGCCGCTTCAGTGGGACGAGGTCGCGGACGTGGACCCGGCCGAGTTGCGGATCGACACGGTACCGGCGCGGCTCGCCGCGCTCGGCGACCTGGCGTCTGGAATCTCAGGGCAGGCCCGCCCGCTGGCGGGCCTGCTGGCTCTGGTCGCTCGCGACGAGCAGCGCGGGCTCGGCGACGCCCCCTGGCCCCCCCAATACGCCAAGCAGCCCGGCGAGCCCAGGCGCGTGCAGCCGAGCAGGGCGCGACAAGCGTGAGCAAATGTAATAGGGTGCTCGCTCCGATCAAGACGATCACCGCCCGCACCGTTGAGTGAGACCGATATCCGCGTTTTGCTCGCCACCCCCGTAGCGGGGTTGGCAGAGCACCTGTGCGCGTTGTTGGGGCGGGCCGCTGGAGACGAGGAGCGCGGGCGGTTCACGGTGTCAGTTGTGGACTCGGCACACGCGGCGGCCGTGGCGCTGCACGAGTCCCCGGCAGCGATCACGATCGTCGATGTCGGCGACGGTGGTGCCACGGGCATGGACGCGCTGGGTCTGGTCGCATCGAGCACCGCCGCGACCGCGCTCGTCGCGCTCACCTCGAGCCCAGAGGATGCCGTCGCGCGCGCGGCGTTCGCGCGCGGCACCCAGGAGTGCCTCGTCGCGGGGACCGTCGACCTTGAGCCGAGCCGGCTCGGGCGTGCGCTGCGCGGCGCGCTGGCGCGCAGCGTGCACGACGCAGGCGGTCCGCTCGCCACGCTGGTCGAGCTCTCCTCCGACGCGATCGTGACGATCAACCGCGGGCGGCTCGTGACGCGCTTCAACGCCGCGGCCGAGCGCCTGTTCGGCTGGCAGGCCAGCGAGATCCTCGGGCGGCCGGTGGGGCTGCTGGCGCCACCCGGGGAGCGGGAGGAGCGGCTGGCGTTCCTCCAGCGGGTCTTGGACGGCGAGACCGTCGACGCGCACGAGACCGCACGCACAACGCGTGACGGCCGCCGCGTGATCATGTCGGTGGCCGGCTCGCCGATCCTCGACGCCGCCGGCGGTGTGACCGAGGCCTGCCTGATCATCCGCGACGTCACCGGTGAGGTCACCGCGCGTCTGCGCCTGACAGAGCAGCAGCAGCTGCTCGAGAGCACTCAGGCGGCCGGCAAGATCGGCAGCTGGGCGGTTGACCGCCTCACCGGCCGGCTGGACTGGTCAGCGGAGCAGTACCGATTGATGCGGCGCGACCCGGCGCTCGGGCCGGTGCGGATCGAGGAGCTGATCGACCTGTTTCACCCCGAGGACCGCGAGCTGGTGCTCGGCTCGTTCTACCGCGATCAGGGCTTTGTCTTCGAGGCGCGCTTCATCGCCGACCCGCAGGACGTGAGGGTCTTCCGCGTGCGCGCCGAGTTCGTGCCGCGCGCGCCCGGCCAGCCGGGCAGGCTGCTCGGCATAACCCAGGACGTGACCGAGGAGCGCGCCGAGCAGGCGGCGCGGCAGCAGGCCGAGGACCAGTTGCGTCGCGCCTTTGACGATGCGCTGGTGGGCATGGCGATCGTGGACCTGCAGGGCCGGCCGCTGCGCGTCAACCGCGCGCTCTGCGAGATCTTCGGGATGAGCGAGCAGGCGCTCTTGGCCACGACCCTGCAGGCGCTCTCACACGCTGAGGATCGCGGTGACGACGAGCCCGTGTGGGAGCTGCTGCTCTCTGGCGCGCAGCAACAGCACGTGCGGGAGAAGCGCTACGTCCATGCCGACGGCCACACGATCTGGGCGGAGGTGGGGGTCTCCATGATCACCGACCGGGACGGGCGTCCGCTGCATCTCGTCGGTCAGATACAGGACATCACCGAGCGCCGCGCCCGCGTGGAGGAGCTGCGGCACCTGGCCGACCACGACCCGCTCACGGGCCTGCTGAACCGCCGCGCCTTCGGGCGTGAGCTGGACGCGCACATCACCCGCTGTCAGCGCCGGGGGATGAGCGGCGCGCTGCTGATGTTCGACCTGGACGATTTCAAGACCCACAACGACACCCGCGGGCACGGCGCCGGTGACGAGCTCCTGGCGGCGGTGGCCGCGGGCGTCGGCGCGCGCCTGCGCGCAAGCGACGTGACCGCACGGCTGGGCGGCGATGAGTTCGCGGTGCTGCTGCCGGACGCCGACCGTGACACGGCACTCCTGGTAGCCGGGTCGCTGCTGGAGCAGATCGGCGCGGCGGCCGGTCCAGCCGCCGCGGGCGCGCTCAGCGCGAGCATCGGTCTGGTCTGCCTCGCGCGCTTGCAGGAGCCGACGCCCGACGGCGTGCTGCGAGCCGCCGACCAGGCGCTCTACGCCGCCAAGCGGGCGGGCCGCAACCGCGTGGCTGAGTGGAGCGCCGAGGTGGATGGCCGCGCCGGCGTCAGCGGTCCAGCTGGCTGAGCGAACAGCCGCCGGCGGGCCTGTCCTCGCGCCATCGCAGCAGCTTGGTGCCGTGGCGGATACGCCCCGCGCTCTGCTGCTCGAAGCTGACCTCGACCACCAGCTCCGGCCGCAGCTCGATCCACTGAAGCTCCTTCTCGCTCTTCCAGCGGCTCGCCTCCCCATGGCCGCGGGCGCCCGTCTCGTACGCGGAGAGGCGCTCGCGCAGGCCGCGCTTATCCGCCGGCCGGATCCCGGAGCAGTGGCCGACCACGTGGAGCTCCCCAGCCTGATCGTAGAGCGCGAGGATCAGTGAGCCGACCGTGCCGGGCTCCTTGCCGGGGCGGTAACCGGCCACCACCGCGTCGAGCGTGCGGGTGCGCTTGACCTTGACCATCGCGGTGCGCCTGCCGGCCGCGTAGGCGGCGGTCAGGCTCTTGGCCACGACCCCCTCGGCATCGCGCAGCCAGCGTGTGGCCGCCTCGGCATCGGCGGTGCTCGGCGCGAGCGCGACCCCATCGAGCGCCAGCGCCTCGAGTCGCCGCCGACGCTGCGCGAAGGGCAGCTCGAGCAGGGTCTCGTCACCGTCGGCCAGCAGGTCGAAGGCGATGTAGCGCGCCGGAGTCTCCCGGGCGAGGCGCTCGATCCGGGAGGCGGCCGGGTGGATCCGCTGGGCCAGCGCGTCGAAGTCCTCCGGTTCGTCGGCGCCGGCCTCCGAGTCGATCACGATCTCACCGTCCAGCACGTAACGCCCCGGCGGAAAGCGCAGCTCCGGGAAGTAGCGCTCGAGTGGCCGCCCGGCGCGCGACTGCAGCGCCAGCGCGTCTCCGTCCACGAACGCGAGCGCGCGGAAGCCGTCGTACTTGGGTTCGTACACCCAATCCTCGCCCGTTGGCAGCTCCGCGCGCCCGCGCGCCAGCTGCGGCTCGATCGGTGGCTCGAGCGAGAGCGTCATGCGCGCTGATCCTAACGGCTAGGATCAGCGTCGATGCGCCGAGCCAGCCCGCACGCCACCGCAGGCGAGGAGGAGTATCTGCAGTCGCTCTTCTGGCTGCACGAGGCGGGCCTGCCGCTGACCGCCGCCAACCTCGGCCGCGCGATGCGGCTCTCGGCCCCCACGGTCTCCGAGATGGTCGGCCGGCTCGAGCGCGACGGCTACATCACCCGCGACGGCGACCGCACGATCCACTTCACCGACTCCGGCCGCGCCGACGCCGAGCGGATCGTCTCACGCCACCGCCTGATCGAGCGTTTCCTAACGGATGTGGTGGGCGTGCCCTGGGACGATGTGCACGAGGAGGCAGAGCGGCTCGAGCACGCGATGACGCCGCGGTTTGAGGCGTACGTGCGGGCAAGTGTCGGCGACGCCGACACTTGCCCGCACGGCCATCCGATAGCGCTCGGCGAGCGGGTCCAGGGGGTGCCGCTGGCTGACTGCGCGGTCGGCGCCAGGGTCACGGTCCTGCGGCTGGAGAACGAGGCCGAGGACCTGCTGCACTACCTGATGGCGCAGGGCATCCAGCCAGGCCTGCGGGCCGTGGTGGCCGCCAGGGACGAGGAGCTCGTCACGGTCGCGCCGGAGGCGGGCGGTGAGCCCGCGACGCTCACGGTGAGCGTCGCCGAGACAGTGTCGGTGACAGCCGAGCCCTCGCCGCCGCCGCGCACGGCCCTGCCCGAGCAGCTCGTGCTGGGTCACAGCCGCTACGGGCGCTAGCCCCGGGCGCCGACCGTGGCGGTGAGCTCGCGGTAGGCGTCGGCCAGGCGGGCGACGCCCTCCTCGATCTCGGCCACCGTCACGCCCGCGTAGGCCAGGCGCAGGGTCGACTCGTGGCCCTCGAGCACGAAGTCGGTGCCCTTGACGAACTGGAGGCTGCGGGCGGCGGCCGCGGTGAAGAGCGCGGCGACGTCGGTGCCGCGCGGCAGCTCGACCCACATGAAGTAGCCGCCCTCGGGCTTGACGAAGCGTGCATCGGGCAGCTGGCGGGTGAGCGCGGCGGCCAGCGCCTCGGCGCGCTGCGCCAGCGCGGTCTTGACCGTCTCGACCGAGCGTTCGATCGCGCCCGAGCGTGCGAACTGGTAGACGATCCCCTGGGCGACCATGTTCGGCGAGATGTAGGTGCCGGTCGCGAGCTGCTCGATCTGGGCGATCACCGGCCGCGGGCCGACGAGGTAGCCGACGCGGATGCCGGGCGCGACCGTCTTTGAGAACGAGGAGGCGTAGACCACCCGCTCCGGATCCATCGAGAGCATCGTCGGCAGCCGCTCGCCGCTGAAGCGCAGCTCGACGTAGGGGTCGTCCTCGAAGACGACGAAGTCGTACGCACGCGCGAGCTCGAGCAGCGCCTCGCGCTTTGCCCGCGAGAGCGTGTAGCCGGCCGGGTTCTGGAAGTTGGGGATGATGTGGGCGAGCTTCGGGCGGGCGCCGGCGAGCAGCACCCGCTCCAGGGCCGCTACGTCGATCCCGTCGGGCTCGAGCTCGACCATGCGCACGTCGGCGCCGCGCCCGCGCAGCGACAGCAGCGTGCGGTCGTATGTCGGCAGCTCCACGATCACCGTGTCACCTTCATCAACGAGCGTGTCGAACAGGAAGGCGTCGGCCTGCATCGAGCCGTTGGTGACGATCACGTGCTCTGGTGCGACGCCGTGGCGCTCTGCGATCCAGGCGCGCAGCGGCGGGTAGCCGATCGCGGTGCCGTAGCCGGTCAAGCCCCCGGGGTCGCTCGTGAAGGCGGCCTGCGCGGCCGCCTTCAGGCCCTCCACGTCGACGATGTCAAGCGAGGGGGCGCCGCGGGCGAAGGAGATAGGCCGCTGGTCCGTCATCGGAAGGGCTCGTCAGTTGGCGGGGGTGCCGAGCTTGGACATCGCGAGCTGGGCGACCTCGGTCGGAGTGCGTCCAACGTCGACCCCCTTGGCCTCGAGCGCGGCCGCCTTGGCGGCGGCGGTCCCGTGCGAGCCCGAGACGATCGCGCCCGCGTGGCCCATCTGCTTGCCGGGGGGCGCGGTGAAACCCGCGATGTAGGCCACGACCGGCTTGGTCACGTGGGCGGCGATGAAGTCGGCGGCGCGCTCCTCGGCGTCCCCGCCGATCTCGCCGCACATCACGATCAGCTCGGTCTCGGGGTCGGCTTCAAACAGGGTCAGTACGTCGATGAAGTCGGTGCCGGGGACGGGGTCACCGCCGATCCCGACGATCGAGCTGTTGCCGAAACCCTGCTGGGCGAGCTCGTTGCCGACCTGGTATGTGAGCGTGCCCGAGCGCGAGACGACGCCGACGTTGCCCTGCTTGAAGAAGGCCGCCGGGATGATCCCGACGTTCGCCTTGCCGGGTGAGAGCACCCCGGGGCAGTTGGGCCCGATCAGCCGGGCGCGGCCGTTCTTGCTGATGATCTGGAAGGCGCGTAGCTCGTCGTGGGCGGGGATGCCCTCGGTGATCGCGATGATCAGCTCGATCCCGGCCTCCTCGGCCTCGAGGATCGAGTCGGCTGCGAACCTCGGCGGCACGAAGATCATCGCGGTGTTGGCGCCCTGCTTGTCGACCGCCTCGGCGATCGTGTTGAAGACCGGGATGCCGTCGACGTTCTGGCCGCCCTTGCCCGGTGTCACGCCGGCCACCACCTGGGTGCCGTAGTCGCGGTTCCTGAGCGTGTGGAAGGTGCCCTCCGAACCGGTGATGCCGGTCGTCACCAGGCGCGTCGACTGATCTACGAGGATGCTCATCCGGCCAGCTCCACTACCTTCGCGGCGGCCGCGTCCATGGTCGCCTCGGTGTACACGCCCGGCAGGTTCGCCTGCGCGAGGATCGCACGGCCCTGCTTGTCGTTGGTGCCGTCCAGGCGCACCACGAACGGGACCTGCGGCTTGACCAGCTCAAACGCCTCGATCAGTCCGCGGGCGACCTCGTCACAGCGCGTGATGCCGCCGAAGATGTTGAACAGCACCGCCTCGACCTTCGGGTCAGACAGGATCACCTCGACCGCCGAGACGATCGCGTCCGCCTTCGAGCCGCCGCCCGCGTCCAGGAAGTTCGCCGGCTCGCCGCCCGCGCCCTTGACCACGTCGAGCGTCGACATCACCAGTCCGGCGCCGTTGCCGAGGATCCCGATGTTGCCGTCGAGCTTGACGTAGGTCAGGCCGCGGTCGTGGGCCATGCGCTCCTGCGGGTCCTCGGCCGAGAGGTCGCGCAGCTCCGCGTTCTCGGGGTGGCGGAAGAGCGAGTTGTTGTCGAGCGTCACCTTCGCATCGAGCGCGCGGACCTCGCGCTCGGGGGTGATGATCAGCGGGTTCACCTCGACCAGCGTCGCCTCCTCGCTGATGAAGACCTCATACAGCTTCGCGAGCATCTCGCCGACCGGACGCACGACGTCGGCGTCGACCCCGGCCTCGAACGCCAGCCGGCGTCCGTGGAAGGCCTGGAAGCCGAGCAGCGGATCGACGTGCAGCATCGCGATCGCGTCCGGGTCCTCCTCGGCCACGGCCTCGATGTCCATGCCTCCCCTGGTCGAGAGCATCACCAGCGGCGCCTTGGCGCCACGGTCGAAGACGACCGATGCGTAGTACTCAGAGGCGATCTGCGACGCGCCCTCGATCCAGAGCTCGTAGACCGTGAGGCCGCGGATGTCCATGCCGAGGATCGCGCCCGCGTGCTCACGCGCCTGCTGGGCGTCGGCGGCGATCTTGATGCCGCCGAGCTTGCCGCGCCCGCCGATCTGCACCTGTGCCTTCACAGCGCACGGATACCCGATCTCCTCCGCGGCTGCCACCGCCTCATCCACGCTGCGTGCCGGCCTGCCCGACGGGACCGGCACCCCGTGTCGGGCGAACAGCATCTTGCCTTGGTATTCGAGCAGGTCCATACCTGCAATCTATTGCAAAGCGGTCCGGAGCGACGCTGCCAGCTCGCCGGCCGGCTCGATCGCCCCTCAGCGGGCCGGAATGGTCGGGAAAATGGCATCATAAAGCGTTCATGACGATTCCCAGTCAGATCACATTTGTCACCTTCGACGTTTACGGGACGCTGATCGACTGGGAGGCCGGCGCGGCCGATGCCTTCGTGAAGGAAGCCGCGAAGGATGGCGTGACGCTCGACCCGGCGGAGATCGTGCCGCTGTTTCACTCGGTGCAGGAGCAGATCCAGGCGGGATCCTATGAGCTCTACGCCGAGGTGCTGCGGCGTACGGCCGTGCAGATCGCCAAGGAGCTCGGCTGGTCGCTGGAGCCCTCGCGGGCCGGTTTCCTGCCCGACTCCATCCAGCGCTGGCAGCCGTTCAAGGAGACCATTCCGGTCCTCCAGAAGATCGCCAAGAAGTACAGCGTGGGACTGATCTCGAACATCGACGACAAGCTGCTCGGCCAGACGCGCCGCCACATCCCGCTCGACTTCGACCTGGTCGTCACCGCCCAGCAGGTCCGCTCCTACAAGCCCGACCCCGCGCACTTCAGCGAGTGCGAGCGGCGGGTCGGCGGCAAGAAGGGCTGGGTGCACATCGCCGCCAGCCACTACTACGACGTGGAGCCCTGCGTCAAGAAGAAGATCCCCGTCATCTGGGTGAACCGCCACGGTGCGCCGCTCGAGCCCAACCAGAAGAAGCCCGACGCCGAGGCGCGGACGCTCAGGGAGGCTGCGAAGCTGATCGGGGTGGGGTAGCGGGCGCCCGCCCGTCGCTCAGCGGACGGCGGCGAGGTTGCGCGCGTGGGCCGACCGCTGTGGCCCGGATCGCCGCCCGGCCGGGAGCGTCACCTCGCCGTCGCCGGCCAGCTGCTCCAGGTAGGCCAGGTCCTCGGCCAGCAGCTCCAGCGCGCGTTCCCCGGTGAGCGGCGCGCCGTGGCCGGGGATCACCGTCTCGGCACGGTTGAGGAGCGGTGAGAGGCGGAAGAGCGTCTCGCGGTAGGCCGCCAGGGAGCCGCCGTGCTCGGCGGAGATCATCGGCAGCTCAACCGGCGAGAGGTAGTCACCGCAGACCAGCACGCTCGCCCAGGCCAGCCAGAAGCAGACACCGTCGCCGGTATGGCCGTCGGCCGGCAGCAGCTCCAGCTCGTTGACGGTGTCCGAGCCGATGGAGATCCGGCCTGGGACCGGCAGGCTCTGCAGGTCGGCGAGCCCGAGCGGCCGGCGAGCGTCCACATAGAACTCGGCGTCAAAGTCGCGCAGCCGCCGCTGCGGCTCGCCCAGCTCGTCACCGAGCCGCGCAGCCGTTGCCGCGCCGACGCCGAGCGAGTGCTCCGGGAAGGCGAGCCTCGCCAGCAGGTGGTCCCAGTCGCCGTGCGTCGCCAGCAGGCCGCTCAGCGGGAAGCGCGCCTGCTCGAGCAGCGCCGGCAGCGCCTCCAGCTCCTCGGGCAGGATCGGCGAGTCGATCAGGAAGCCCTCATCTCCGGACCTGACAGCCGTGCACGTCGTCTGCCAGATACCGGAGACGACGACGATCACATCCTCGTGGACCGCGAGCGCACGCATCGGGGGTCACGCTCAGGGCGAGCTGATCACGGCGAGTCGGTCGCCGGCTTGGACGGCGGCGCCGGTCGTGGCGTGCAGTTGGCTGATCACGCCTGGGCGGTGGGCGGTGATCTCGTTCTCCATCTTCATCGCTTCGATCACGCAGATGAGGTCGCCTTCGGCGACGGTCTGGCCGGGTGTGACCGCGACCTTGAAGATCGTGCCCTGCAGCGGTGCGGTGAGCGTCTCGCCGTCGGCGTTGGTGTGTGCGCTTGCGGTGGGCCGGCCGTTGCGGGCCCCACGGCGTGGCGTGGCGTGCGGGGTCGCGTGTGGCGCGGCGGCGCTCGCGGGCGCTGTGGCGGTGGTGCCGGTCAGCGGACCGGCACCACCGGGCTCGCCGGTGACCTTGACCTCAAAGCGCCTGCCCGAGACCTCGACCGTGTAGTCGCGTGTGACCCGCGCGGGTGTGGCGGGGTCATCGGCGGGCTGCTCGGGCTTGGGGAAGGCGAGCGCTTTCAGCCAGGCGCGGTCCTCGATCAGGTCCCGGCAGGTCTCGGCGTTCGCCCACTGCGGGGTCTCGAGGATCGCCTCGTGGAACGGCAGGAGGGTCTTCAGCTGGCCGATCTCATACTCGCGCAGCGCCCTTACCATGCGGGCCGTCGCTGACTCGCGGTCCTTGTCCCAGACGATCAGCTTGGCGACCATCGGGTCATACATCGGCGAGACCTCAGAGCCCGGTCCGACACCGGAGTCGACCCTGACGCCCGGCCCGGCGGGCTCACGGTAGCTGGTGATCCTGCCCGGTGCGGGCGCGAAGTTCTTCGAGGCGTCCTCGGCGTTTATGCGGCACTCGATCGCGTGCCCGCGCAGCACCACGTCCTCCTGGCGGACCGAAAGCGGCTCGCCGGCCGCGACCCGGATCCCCTCCTTGACGATGTCGATCCCGGTCACCATCTCGGTCACGCAGTGCTCGACCTGCACCCGCGTGTTCATCTCCAGGAAGTAGTACTCGCCGTCCTGCAGCAACCCCTCGATCGTGCCGGCGCCCGCGTAGCCGACCGCCGCCGCGGCGTCGGTGCCGATCCGGCCGATCCGCTCCCGCAGGCCCGCGAGCGCCTCGACCGCCGGCGCCGGCGCCTCCTCGATCAGCTTCTGGTGGCGGCGCTGCAGCGAGCAGTCACGCTCACCCAGGTGGATCACGCTGCCATGCTTGTCAGCGAGAATCTGAACCTCCACGTGGCGTGGGTCGGGGAGGTAGCGCTCCAGGTACACGGTCGCGTCGCTGAAGAACTTCTCGCCCTCCCGGGCGGCGCCCTCGAACGCGGCCTCCAGCTGCGACTCGTCCAGCGCGACCCGGAAGCCCTTGCCGCCGCCGCCGCCGGCGGCCTTCACCGCCACCGGGTAGCCGATCTGCTCGGCGATGATCACCCGCGCATCCGCGACCGACTCGACCGGCGAGGTGGTCCCGGGAACGATCGGCACCCCCGCCGCCGCCATCAGCTCGCGCGCGCGAGTCTTCGAGCCCATCGCCTCGATCGCGCTCGACGGCGGCCCGATGAACACGATCCCACGCTCCTCCAGCGCCCGCGCGAACCCGGCGTTCTCGGACAGAAACCCATATCCCGGGTGCACGGCCTCGGCACCCGAGCGCTCCACCGCCGCAAGCAGCCGCTCCACGTTCAGATACGACTCGGCCGCCGGCCCCGGGCCGAGCAGGTGAGCCTCGCCGGCACGGCGCACGTGCGGCGCGTCGCGATCGAGCTCCGAGTACACCGCCACCGTGGCGATCCCGAGCTCCTCGCAGGCCCGGATCACGCGCACCGCTATCTCACCACGATTCGCGATCAACACCTTTCCGAACATGCGGCGCCGGACTTTAGCGTCCTAAAATCTCCGGCGTGACGATCCTCCAGGAGGTGCATCCGGGGAGCGCGCGCCGCCCGGGTCTGATCGCATACCTGGCGGCATGGCTGCGGACCGCTTCGCTGACCGGCTACACGATCGCCGCGTACCTCGCCTCGCGCCTGTTCTACCTGGCGATCGCGGGCACGGCGATACTCGTCGTCGACACGCTTGGCGCGCACACCGGCCTCGCCTCCACGTTCAACTGGCAGGGCTTGCCGCTGACGCATTCAACGCTCGGCAGCGTGATGTCCAACTGGGACGGCGAGTGGTACCTGAGGACCGCCGCCACCTGGTATTTCCATCACGTCATCAGGGCACCCGGCGCCTACACGACGCTCGGCTTCATGCCCATGTATCCGATGGCGATCTGGCTGGTGGCGCACATCCTGCCGATCGGGGACGTGCTCGCGGGGATCGCCGTGTCGATGGTCGCCGGCGGGGTCGCGACGGTGCTCGTCGGCAAGCTCGCCCGCGACTGGTGGGGCGATCAGGCGGCCCGCCGGGCGATCAGGTTCTGGTGCCTGTTCCCGGGCACGATCGTCTTCTCGATGGTCTACAGCGAGGCGCTGACGGTCAGTCTGATCGCCGGCGCGATGCTGCTGTTGGCGCGCCGGCGCTGGCTGTGGGCCGGTGTGCTCGCCGGCTTCGCCACCGCGGTGGCGCCGACCGATCTGGCGGCCGTGCCGATGTGCGCGGTCGCGGCGCTGCTCGAGTGGCGCCGGTGCGGCTGGAGCCTGCGCGACCGCGCGCGCCGCTTCGGCACCCGCGACTCGTGGCGCGCGCTGCTCGCGCCGGTGCTCTCGGTCGGCGGCGCGGTCGGGTTCGGGATCTACCTGTGGATCTGGACGGGGTCGCCGTTTGCGGACTACACCGCGCAGCACATCGAGTGGTCCGAGTCGACGACGCCGCTGGCGATCCCGAACGTGGCGATCGCGCTCGGCCGCCAGCTGTTCGTCTCGGGCGCGGGCGGCCACGGGCCGGGCGGCGTGGATCTCAACAACGCGCTCGCCCTGGCCGGCACGGCCTTCATGCTGTTCGCGCTGAAGCTGCTGTGGGATCATCGCGCGCGGGTGCCGCTGACCACCTGGGTGTGGACGCTCGTGGTCTGCCTGCTGGCGGTCACCTCCGCCAACACGCCGCCCAACCCGCGCATCCTCATCGACGCCTTCCCGCTGGTGCTGGCCGCCGGCGCGGCGCTGGACGGCCGCGCCCACCGCCGGGCGATGCGCGCGGGACTGCTCGCCACGATCGTGCTCTCGCCGATCACCTACGTCGGCATGTGGCTACGACCCTGAGCGGTACAGCAGGCGCACGTTGATCGGCGCCGACCAGCCGAACACCCGGATGGTCGTGTACGGGTAGAGCGCGCGCAGCCGGTTCTCCATGCGCTGGTAGCGGATCAGGTTCGCCTGCGATGTGGGCGTGCCGTTAGCGTCGCCCTCGTGGCTTGCGATGATCCACAGTCGGGGGCAGGAGCTGGCGACGCGGGCCCGCTGGCCCGCGTCCAGAGCCGCGTAATCCTCGACGTAGGGGCGGACCTGGCCGAACGGCAGCGACGGCAGGATCGGGCGCAGGCCCGGGGCGGGGTTGGTGCCCGAGCCGGGGGTGGTGCCGCTGTCGCGCAGCAGGTAGTAGTCAAAGGACTCACGGCCGTCCTGCGCGTAGAAGATCACGCACGCCGGCTGGGCCCTGGAGGTGTGGGCCATGACGTAGGCGGCCGCCTGGTTCCACGGCTCCGGGGAGACGCCGTAGGCCGGCACCACCTGCGTCAGGCGTACGCCGAGCAGCAGCGCGACGCCGGCCGCTCCGAGGGTCGCAAGGCGCGCGGTGCGGGCCGGGCGCAGCAGCAGCCAGGCCAGCAGCAGGGCCATCACCGGCAGCACCAGGATCGTCACGCGCGGCAGCTCGATCGGCTCCCCGATCGCGTACACGAGCACCGTCAGCACCGTCGGCACGAGCGCCCATGAGAGCATGAAGACCAGCGGCCACGAACCGGCCTGACGGGCCCGGCGCTCGCGCAGCGCGCGCAGCGTGGGGCGCAGGGAGACGACCAGCGACGCCGCCGTGGCCAGGCCGAGGACCGCCACGGCCGCGTAGGTCATCGCGGTCGTGTGGAAGTCAGGGGGCAGCGCCGCGAGCAGCGTGAGCATCGACTGCCCGACGATCGCCCAGTGCAGCGGGGTGACCCAGAAGAGCTGGCTCGAGCCGCGCTCCACGGCCAGCACCGCCAGTGGCGTGCACAGCACGGCCACCAGCGCCAGACAGGCGATCACCAGCCGGGCGCGCTCGCGGTGGATCAACAGCAGCGCCAGCTGGCCGGGGATCAGCAACGCGAAGTCAAAGCCGATGTAGAGCCCCACGAGCGTGCTCAGCACGTAGGCGACCACGGCGCCGCGGGCGGGGGCACGCTGCGGCGGCGTCTGCAGGATCGCCGCGAGCGCCAGAAACGAGGCGGCCGCGAGCGTCACCATCCAGGCGTAGCCGCGCGCGTTCTGGCCCCAGTAGACCATGGGCAGGCTGACCACGCTCAGCAGTCCGGCGGCGGTCGCGAGCGGACCGTTGCGCGGGAACAGGCGCAGCGCGAGTGCGGCGGTCAGGCCGCCGGTCGCGGCGGTGGCGACCACTGAGGGCAGGCGCATCACCCAGGTGGCGGCACCGAACCACTGCAGCAGGAAGTGCATCGCCAGGTAGTAGATGAGCATGTTGCCGCCGTCGTGGGCGATCCCTCGCCAGAGCGCCGCCCCGTTCTGGGTGACGATCGCAAATGTCGAGCCCTCGTCCAGCCAGATGCTGCGCGTGCCGAGCTCGATCGCGGTCAGCAGCGCGCCGGCCAGGGTGGGGAGCGCGATCGCCAGCAGGTCCGCCCTGGTGAGGGAGGGGTTTGGTCCCCTGAGGGGACCAAACCCCTCCCTCACGGGATATTCGCTCGCCTCAGGCGTCCGTGTCTGGGTGCTCATTCGCCCGACACGGTACAAGCGTCAGCCAAGCGGAGCCTCAAGACGCTGGGTTGGGCGCTCAGCGGGCCGAGCGGATCATGCCTGCGCCGACCGTGTCGTTGGTCGCCTCGTCGATCAGGATGAAGCTGCCCGTGGTGCGGTTGCGGGCGTAGGGGTCGACGACCAGCGGCGTCGAGCTGCGCAGGTGTACGCGGCCGATCTCGTTGAGCTCGAGGGTGCCGGCGTCTGGGTCGCGTTCGAGCGTGTTGACGTCGACGCGGTACTCCAGGCGGTCGACGATCGCCTTGGCGGCACGGGTCGTGTGGTGGATCGCGTAGCGGCCGCCCGGCCGCATCGGCTGCTCGCTCATCCAGCAGACCATCGCCTCCAGGTCGCGCGCGACGGTCGGCGGCTCGTCGGCGCCCGCGATCAGGTCGCCGCGCGAGATGTCGATGTCGTCCTCCAGCCGCAGGGTGACCGACATGGTCGGGAAGGCGAGCTCCAGCTCGCCGTCATAGGTGTCTATCGCGGCCACCCTGGTGCGGCGCCCGCTGGGCAGCACGAGCACCTCGCTGCCTGGCCGGATGACGCCCGCGGCCACCTGGCCGGCGTAGCCACGGTAGTCGTGATGCTCGTCGCTCATCGGCCGCACGACCCACTGCACCGGGAAGCGCACGTCATCCATGTCGCGGTCGGTGGCGATCACGACGTGCTCCAGGTGGTAGAGCAGCGACGGCCCCTGGTACCACGGCATGCTGTCGGAGCGCTCCACCACGTTATCGCCGCGCAGCGCCGAGAGCGGGATGAAGCTCACGTCGCTCAGCGCAAGGCGCGTGGCCCAGTCGGTGAACTCCGCCACGATCGACTCGAAGGCGTCCTGCGAGTAGTCGACCAGGTCCATCTTGTTGATCGCCACCACCAGGTGCGGGATCCGCAGCAGCGAGGTTATGTAGGCGTGGCGTCGCGTCTGTTCGCTGACCCCGTGGCGTGCGTCGATCAGCACGATCGAGACATCGGCGGTGGAGGCGCCGGTGACCATGTTGCGCGTGTACTGCTCGTGGCCGGGGGTGTCGGCGATGATGAACTTGCGCCCGCCCCGGAAGCTCGCGGCGGAGGCGTCCAGCTCGACCGCCGCGGTCGCCGCGCCGGCCGCCACCCCGGCCGCCGCGCCCGTCGCCACCCCGGTCGCCGCGCCGGCCGCCGCGCCGGTCTGGAAGTAGCGATAGGCGACGTCGATCGTGATGCCCTGCTCGCGCTCGGCGCGCAGCCCGTCGGTCAGCAGCGCCAGGTTGACGTAGCCGTCGCCGCGGCGCTCGGAGGTCTCGGCCACGTGCGCGAGCTGGTCTTCGAGGATCGACTTGGTGTCGTGCAGCAGGCGCCCGATCAGGGTCGACTTGCCGTCGTCCACCGAGCCCGCGGTCGCGACCCGCAGCAGTTCGCTGACGGCGGGCATCAGAAGTAGCCCTCGCGCTTGCGGTCCTCCATCGCGGCGTCGCTGACGCGGTCATCGGCGCGCGTCTCGCCGCGCTCGGTGATGCGCGTGGCGGCGATCTCCGCCACCACCTCCGCCAGCGTGGTCGCCGTCGAGCGGACCGCGCCCGTGCAGGTCATGTCACCGACCGTGCGGTAGCGGACCGATGCCGCAAACGGCGCCTCGCCGTCGAGCAGCTCGATGTGAGGGCTGGTCGCATAGAGCATGCCGTCGCGCGCGAACACCTCACGCGTGTGCGCGTAGTAGATCGACGGCACGTCCAGCCGTTCCTGGGCGAGGTACTGCCAGACATCCATCTCGGTCCAGTTGGAGATCGGAAAGACGCGCACGTGCTCGCCCCGGCGGATGCGCCCGTTGTAGAGCGCCCACAGCTCCGGGCGCTGGTTCTTGGGGTCCCACTGGCCGAAGTCGTCGCGGAAGCTGAAGACGCGCTCCTTGGCGCGGGCGCGCTCCTCGTCGCGGCGGGCGCCACCGAAGGCGGCGTCGAACCCGTGCTGCGCGATCGCGTCCAGCAGCGTCGTGGTCTGCAAGCGGTTGCGCGACGCACGCGGGCCGGTCTCCTCGCGCACGCGGCCGGAGTCGATCGAGTCCTGCACGCTGGCGACGATCAGCCGCTCGCCGAGGCGTTCCACCAGCTGGTCGCGGAAGGCGATCACCTCCGGGAAGTTGTGGCCGGTGTCCACGTGCATCACGGGAAACGGGAAGCGGCTCGGGCGGAACGCCTTCTCGGCCAGGCGCATCAACACGATCGAGTCCTTGCCGCCGCTGAACAGCAGCACCGGGCGCTCAAACTGGGCCGCCACCTCACGCATGATGTAGATGGCCTCGGCTTCCAGCGCCTGCAGGTGGGAGAGCTCGTATGTGGAGCGGGTGGTCACGTGCGCCTGGGGACCGGGTGTCATGGCCTGATCCCGCGGCATCCTAGAGGTGGATGCCGCATTCGGTCTTGTCCTCGCCCGCCCAGCGGCCCTCGCGGCCGCTGCCCGGCAGTGTGCAGGGCGCGCAGCCGATCGACTCGTACCCCTGGTCGTGCAGCGGGTTGTAGGGCAGGTCGTGGGCGAAGATGTACTCCCACACCTGCCGGTCCGACCAGTCCGCCAGCGGGCTGAGCTTCCACAGGCCGCGCTGCTGGTCGCGCGCCAGCTTCGCGGTGGCGGCGCGCGTGGGTCCCTGCTCACGGCGGATCCCGGTGATCCAGGCATCGAGCCCGGCGAGCGCGCGCTCCAGCCCGTCCACCTTGGCCTGGCCGCAGCAGCGCGCCCGCGTCCACGGCCCCTGCGGATCCGAGGCGTCGACCACCTCGATCGGCAGCCCGAAGCGCTCCTCGAAGCGCTTCCAGGTGGCTAGCGTCTCCGGGAACAGCACGCCGGTGTCGATCACGAAGAGCGTGGCTTCGGGGGCGATCTGGCTCAGCATGTGCGCGAGCACCGACTCCTCCTTCTGGAAGGAGCAGGCCGTCTTCAGGCGCGGGTGGAAGCGCTCCACCGCGTAGGCGAGCAGCTCCTGGGCGGTCGCACGCTCCGGGTCGGGCAGCGTCTCGGGCATCGTCGTCGTCAGATTAGTGGTCGTAGCTCGCCGTCGCGGCTCAGACGGCGCATTCGCCCTCGCCGCGCTCGACCTGGAAGGGCCTGTCCCGCGACCAGTCGACGAACTGCTCCACGTTGTCTGCTGAAAACTGGACGGGCATGACCAGATCCGTGACGCGCTGCTCAAATGCCTGCGGTCCGACCCGCAGCGCGAACGCGTCGAAGGGCTCGCCGGCAGCGCGCTCGTCCTCGTAGAAGCGGACCCAGCGCTCGACCGCGTCGGGGACGCGCCGCGCCGGCAGCCGCGCCTTGAGCCGCTCGCCGAAGCGCATGGCGCCGTTCTCGTAGGAGCCGCCGATGTGCGGGATGTAGGCGGGGATCGTGCGCTCGCCGACCTTGATCGACGCCCCGTAGAAGCCGATCCCGGCGAGGTGATGCTGGCTGCAACCGTTGGGGCAGCCGCTCATCTTGACGTGGATCCGGCGGGTCAGCGGGTCGCTGATCGCCATCTGCTCGAGCCGCTGGCTGAGCGCCCGGTTGAGGCCCATGGAGCTCGTGATCCCGAGCTTGCAGGAGTCCGTGCCCGGGCAGCTCACCACGTCGGTGATCTCGTCGGCGCCGGCGGCCCCGAGTCCGATCCGCTTCAGCCCGCGCCACACGTCGTAGAGCGACTCCTCGCGCACCCAGCGCAGCACCAGGTTCTGGCGGGCGGTCGTGCGCGCGCAGGGCCCGGTCAGCTCGCGCATCAGCGCCGCCAGCCCGCGCAGCTGCACGGGCTCCAGATCGCCGCGCGGGACCTTCACCTCGACTGTGCAGAAGCCGGCCTGGCGCTGGCGGCGCACGTTGCTTGCGCTGAAGCGCTCGAACTCGGGGCCGTCGTCGCCCGGCGAGCCGGCCTGCGCCGGCAGCCCGGGCGCATGCGCCTGCTCGTCGTAGGAGAGCAGGAGCGGCTCGGGATTGAAGTCGCGCTGCTCTACCCATTCGCCTTCCAGCTCCTGTTCGACCAGCGCTCGCAGCGCGTCGATGCCGATCTTGTCGACGAGCACCTTGATCCGCGCGCGGGCGCGGTTGGCGCGCAGGAAGTCCTGGCGGTCGAAGATCCGCAGGACCGCCTCGGTGAGCTTGAGGTAGGTGCCGCTATCGAGCTCCACGAACTCGTAGAGGACCGGCGCGAGCCGCGGCATGATCGAGGTGCCGCCGCCAACCCTCATCTCCACGCCGCGCACGCCGTCGCGCAGCCGCGGGGTGAAGGCGATGTCGTGGATCTGGGTGACGACCTCATCCGCGTCGGTCGCGCTGAACGCCGTCTTGATCTTGCGCGGCATCATCTGCGTGGTCGGGTGGCGCACGAAGTAGCGCACGTAGGCGCCCGCGTAGGGCGTGATGTCGAAGAGCTCGTCGGGGAGGGTCCCGGCGCGCGGGTCGCCGGTGACGTTGCGCACCGTGTTGCCGCACCCCTCGCGGCTCGATAGCCCCGCCCGCCCGAGCCGGCGCAGTGCCGCCTCGACCTGCGCGAGCGGCACGTTGTGCATCTGGATGTTCTGGCGGGTGGTGATGTGGCCCTTGCGCAGCGGCACGTACCGCTCGATCACCGCCGCGAAGGCGTCGAGCTGGTCGGCGCTGACGCCGCCCATCGGCAGCTTGACCCGGACCATCTGCACGCCCGGCTGCCGCTGGCCGTAGACGCCCTGACGCAGCCTGAACTTGATGAACTCGTCCTCCGCCAGCTCGCCGCGCACGAAGCGGCCGGCCTCGGTGGCGAAGTCCTCGAACTCCCGCTCGAGGATCGGGATCACGTGGCCGGGGACGTCCTCGAGCAGCTCGGGGTGCTCGAGCGAGCCGGCGGTGGTGGGCGATGCGTGCGGTGCCATCTGTCTGATCTCCGGTCGGTGGCGTGGGTCGGCCGGCGCGTTAGCGCCGACCGACACGCATAAAATACCAAATCCTGACCGACTTTTATGTAATTAGTCAGGGCGCACGTCTCAGCGCCGCTCGCGGCGTGCCACTCGGCCGCAGCGCGCTCTCGGCCGCCGCGCGCGCTTGCGCGGCGGCCGGACCGGGCGTCAGTCCCAGGCCGCTTGGGTCTCGGGCTGGCGCGCCACGCCCTCGGCCAGCGCCGCCCGCTGCCACGCGCTCTGCGTCGCCGCCTGCGACCGCTGCGCCTGCGGCGGCGGCGCCGTGTCCCGCACGAACTGCTCTATCGCCGCGCTCAGCGCCGCCGCCTCGGCGTGGCCGGCGTCCAGGTCTGGCTGTCCCGCCCGCATCTCGCCGCGGAGCCTAGCGGAGCGGTGCCGCTGCGGGCCGGCTGCCGGCCCGTACGCGCCCACGCGCCGTGAAGCTGACGCCCGCCTGACGCCCGCCTGATGTCCGCCTGACGCCCACCTGACGCCCGCCGCGTCCCGCCCGCCGCGAAGGTACGGCCCAAACCCGGCAGTTTTGCCGGGTTTGGGCCGCCTGCGACCCCATCCGCCCGGCTCGATTGCCCGCGCAGCCGCCTCAGAGCGGGATGTTCCCGTGCTTGCGCCGCGGGCCGGGCTGGCGCTTGGTGGAGAGCAGCCGCAGCGCCTCGATCAGGCGGGGGCGGGTCTCCCGGGGGATGATCACGTCGTCGATGTAGCCGCGCTCGGCGGCGATGTAGGGGTTGGCGAAGTGCGCCTTGTACTCCTCGATCCGCGCCGCTCGCGTCGCCTCGGGGTCGGCTGCCGTGGCGATCTCACGCCGGTGGATGATGTTGACGGCGCCCTCGGCCCCCATCACCGCGACCTCCGCCGTGGGCCACGCGAGGTTCATGTCGGCGCCGAGGTGCTTTGAGCCCATCACGTCGTAGGCGCCGCCGTAGGATTTGCGGGTGATCACGGTGAGCTTCGGGACGGTCGCCTCCGCGTAGGCGTAGAGCAGCTTCGCGCCGTGGCGGATGATCCCGCCCCACTCCTGCGCGGTGCCGGGCAGGAACCCCGGCACGTCACAGAAGGTGATCACCGGGATGTTGAACGCGTCGCAGGTGCGGATGAAGCGCGAAGCCTTCTCCGAGGCCTCGATGTCGAGCACCCCCGCCAGCTGTGAGGGCTGGTTGCCGACCACGCCGACCGCGTGCCCGTCCAGGCGCGCGAAGCCGCAGATGATGTTGCGCGCGAACAGCTCGTGCACCTCCATGAACTCGCCGTCGTCGACGACGCGGTGCACCACCTCGCGCATGTCGTAGGGCCGGTTCGGGTTATCCGGCACGATCGTGTCGAGCTCCGGGTCCTGCCGGTCGGCGCTGTCGCCGGTCAGCACCCACGGCGGCGACTCCAGGTTGTTCTGCGGCAGAAACGACAGCAGGTAGCGCGCGTCCTCGAGGCATTGATCCTCGTCCTCTGAGGCGAAGTGCGCGACCCCGGAGCGGGCGTTGTGCGTGACCGCGCCACCGAGCTCCTCGAAGCCGACCTCCTCGCCCGTCACCGTCCGGATCACGTCGGGGCCGGTGATGAACATGTGCGAGGTCTCCTTGACCATGAACACGAAGTCGGTGATCGCCGGCGAATACACCGCCCCGCCCGCGCACGGCCCCATGATCAGGCTGATCTGCGGGATCACCCCCGAGGCGCGCACGTTGCGGTAGAAGACATCGCCGTAGCCGCCGAGCGCGACCACCCCCTCCTGGATCCGAGCGCCGCCGGAGTCGTTGATCCCGATCACGGGACAGCCGACCTTCTCCGCCAGCTCCATCACCTTGCAGATCTTCTCCGCCATGACCTCGCCGAGCGAGCCGCCAAAGACCGTGAAGTCCTGGCTGAAGACGCACACCCTTCGCCCGTCGATCGTCCCGTACCCGGTCACGACCGCATCTCCGTAGGGCCGGTTCTCCTGCATCCCGAAGTCCGTGCTGCGATGGCGCACGAACACGTCAAGCTCCTGAAACGACCCCGGATCGAGCAGCTTCTCGAGCCGCTCCCGCGCGGTGTACTTGCCCTTCGCGTGCTGCTTCTCAACCGCCTGAGCGCTGCCCGCGTGCACCGCCTCGTGCTTCAACACCTCCAGCTGACGCAGCTTCTCGGCGTAGGTCTCGAGCGCGTGCTCCTGTGTCTCGGGGTGTACGTCTGCCATGGCCATCGGAGACTGTACCGGCGGGGGCCCCGCTGGGCCCCCGCCCCCTTCGCCGGCCCGCCTCAGCTACCGGCTCGTGCTGGTCATTCGCCCTGGAACGTGCAGCCGGTGAACGGCTGGTCGAGCAGCTGCTTGCCGCCCGAGCTGACCGTGACCGTTCCCGAGCTGCCGCTCAGGTCGATCGGGATCAGGATCGTCTCACTGGCGCCCGGAGCGACCGGGCCGACGCTCTGCGGCCCGAAGCCGCTGGAGGTGTTGCCGGTGGCGGCGACCGTGAAGGTCGCCGGCAGGCTGGCATCGGCGCCGTTTGAGAGCGTCACCTGGATGGCGCCGCCGCCAGAGATATCGAGCGCCGAGCTGGCGCAGGCCGCCGTCGCGAGCGCCGACGGGGCGGCGCCGCACGAGTCGCTGTAGGAGGTCCCGTTGAGGAGCGTCTGGCCCCCTGAGCTGACGGTCAGGGTTGTGGCGGACCCGGGCGCCGCCGCGACCGTCACGACCTGACTCGAGCCGGGCGCGAGTGGACCGTAGGTCGTGCCGTTGACGTCAAAGGACGCTTCGGCGGTCGCGCCCGCTGCGTTTGCGAGCGTGACCACCACGCCGCCGGCGCTGCAGACGAGCGCCGCGCTGGCGGCCGGGGCGGGCCTCGGAGTGGGCGCCGGTGCGGGTGCCGGGCAGGCGTTTGCCGGCACGCGCTGGCTGACGAGCAGCTCGCCGTCCGAGCTGACCCGGATCGGCACGTAGCCGGCCGATCGCAGCGCCACCGGGATCTCCAGGCTGTGCCCGGCGGCCAGCGGCCCGTAGCGCCTGCCGTTGACGAGGAACAGCGCCCTGGCGCTCGCGCCCAGCGCGTTGCTGAGCGTCACGTCGGCGGTCCCGGCGTTGCCGACCCCGCAGGCAGTGGTCACCTGGGCCGAGGCGCGCGCCCGCCGCACCTGCGCCCTGGTCTTGGCCCGCGGTTTGTGCACGTAGATGACCACGCCGATGGTGCCCTGGTTCAGGTTCCAGCAGTTGGTCGGAAAGACGGCGTGGACGCTCAGCACCTCGCGCCGGCAGTCCGGCGCGGGACCCGAGCACATGTGGGCACGGAGCTTCGCGGGCACCGCCACGGCGACGGTCTCGCCCTTGGTCAGCGTGCGCGGGCCGGCGGGGAAGATCACCCCGTCGGTGGTGCAGCCGTGGTTGGCGGTGACCGTCTGTGAGGCCACCGGCAGCACCATCAGCGTGGCGCGCATCTGCGTGAGAAGCGCGCTGCCGGTCGCATGCACGCCGACGATCGACGCGTAGTGGCCGAGCACGCCGTTGGCGTTCAGGTCGCCAACCGCGGTGGCGACGTTGAGCGTGTCCTGGCTGCAGGCGCCGCGATGGGACTGCGTCGCCGGGTCGTAGTTGAGCGGCGTGTGCGGTGTCGCCGCGCCGGCGGCGGCTGAGAGCCCCGCGAGCAGGGCAACGCAGGCGCAGAGGGTCGCGAATGCCGGTCCCGCCGCCTTCAGGCCACGTGCCATCTGCTCACCTGCTCCCGGCCAACGCGTGGAACGTCAGGCTGCGTCCGGTGGAGCGCCCGAGCCTGCCGAAGACGACCAGCCGGTAGCGGTAGCGCCTGCCGGCCATGAGCCGCCCGATGGTGGCCATCACGCCGCGGCCGCGATGGCTCGCCCGCAGGCGGCGCACGGGGCTGCGGTGGTCGAGCCGCCTGCCGATCCCGTAGGCGAAGTAGTAGGAGACGCCATCATTGCCGGCGGTCACGCGTCCGGTCAGGCGCTCATAGTGCCGTCCCGCGCGCCGCGCCGAGCCGGTGTCGGCGATCGGCAGCCAGATGCGGTGAAGCCGCGCCTGCAGCGCCGGAGTCACGGTCGCTGCGCCCCCTTGGTTGGTCACCGCCGGTGGTGGCGGCAGCGGCGCGTAGATGATCGTCTCGGTGCTAGACGCGGTCACGCCCGAGCTGGTGGTCATGACCGCCGTAAGGGTGTCGGCGCCCGGGCTGAGCGGCACGGTCGCGCTGTAGCTTGCGCCGCTCACCGTGGCGGCGACGCCGTTGACGCTCACCGACGCGACGCCGGTGGCGGCGCTGACGGTGCCGCTCACGGTGACGCTCGACGAGGTCACGAAGCTCCCCGCCGCCGGTGAGCCGATCGCGATCGTCGGCGGCGTGACCAGGTCGAGCTCGCGCCGCAGCTCTCCCGCCAGTGCCGACTGCTGGGAGTCCGCCGCGTAGGCGACGCTCAGCGACTGCGAGCCTCCCGCGGGGACGTTGAGCGTGAAGGGCACCTGCGGCGTGTCCGCGGGACAGTCAGTAGAAGTCACGCAGCCGCTCGCGGCCAGGGTCCCAGCGCCGGAAGGGGCGTTGAAGTAGGTCATGGCGGCGTAGACCGGACCCGGTGATGCCTCACCGAAGATCGTGCCGGGCACGCCCGCTCCGACGTTGAAGGAGTAGCCGCCCTGGTAGCTGGAGAACGTCGTCTGGCCCGGCAGCTGGAACAGGTCGCTCCCGCCGGACTGAACACCGGGCCCGAAGGTGGCGCCCACGTCGAACGTAACCGTGTGGGGCTGGCCGTTCGTGCTCACGAAGTCATCGGTCACCAGGACGACCCTGCCCTGGTCTGAGATGTGGAACGTGCGGTCGTCCTGCACCCCGAGGCTCACGAAAGTGCAGTTCCCGCCGGTGGAGCAGCCCGAGCTCTCCTGGTAGAGCGGCTCGTCCTCCTGGATCGTGATCGCTCCTGTGGCCGGGTTCTGGCTGGCCGAGACGGTCATTGCCACCGGATGCTGGTACAACGCGTCCGCTGCGGTCTGCGCAGGGACGCCGTCGACCTCCAGGCCGGTCGAGCTTCCGAAGGGGGCTGTGAACGATCCTGCACAGTTGAACGCAGCGTCGCCCGGCGCGCCGAAGTACTGCGCAGAGGCGAGGCTCATGGTGACGAGCCCCCCGCATCCGCCGAATTCGCCACCGCCGGAGACGATGTACTCCAGGCCACCAAGCTCCGCTGCCGTCAGCGTGTAGCCGAACAGATAGCTCGGGTTGGTCGCGCTGTATGCCGGTGACAGGAACGAGACGAGGACCCGCGGGCCGCTGAAGCTCGACAGCCCGGTCGTCGGCTCGGTGCCCGACGGCACCGCGCGCAGCCGGCACTCGCCGTCATTGAGGTAGGAATTCACTTCGATCGCCGAGTAGGGCACGGTCGTGGTGAAGCCGCCGCTCGCGTTCAGCGCGACCCCGGAGACCAGCACCGACGGGGTGGTGATCGGGTCGCTCGTGCTGCCGTTGTCGGCGTAGCAGAGGATGTCGACCGTGTCGCTCGAGGGGTTCGTGCTGTTGGTCGTGCCCGTGACGGTGATCCCGCCCAGGGCGCCGGCCGTGGGGTCGTAGAAGTAGGAGGGGTCGGCGGGGGAGGTGATCGCCGTCTGCGTGATCGTGTTGCCGGTCGAGACGACGACGGCGGTCGCCGGCGGCGCCTGCGCGAGCGCGGCGGCGCCCGCACACCCCACAACGGCGATGGCGAGAGTGATGCGGCGCCTGAGCGCGCCGGGCTGCGATCCGTGCATTGGTTCCCCCTTGGAGTGTCCGAAGGCGCGCACGCTAGCCGATCGGCGGCCGCCGTGCAAGATCCCGCCCAGAACTAAAGGCCCGTGCAAGGCGGTGTGCAGCGGCGCCCCGGCTTCGCGCTGAGGCCCCAGGGCGGGGCCTCAGCGCGAAAACGGGCGGTGGTGGGCCTGGCCGAGGCTGTCCAACAGCGTGTCGAGCGCGGCGCTCGAGTCGGCTGTGACCGTCACCCTGGTGCCCCAGCCCGATGGCTCGATCCGCACCGTGCCGCTCGCGCGCTCGCCCTCCCAGGCGACGGTGGTCTCCGGTTCGAGCCGGGTTATGCGGATCTCGCCAAAGGCGCCCAGGTGCTGAGCGAGGGAGTCCACATCGCTGCAGACGGCCCAGAGCTCGGGCGCGGACTTGACGAGCGTCCGGACGGCTGTCAGTTCAGTCATCGCTACAGGGTTTCGCTGCCGGGCGCCCGGTCTCCTGCGCGGCCGCTCACTGCACGACCATCACGAAGATCGTCACGACGACGATGATCGCGAGCAGCGCGTTGACCTGCTCGGCCCGCCCGCGCGCCTTCAGGTACTCGGCGCTCCAGTCGATCTGGCCACCGGCCGAGGCGTCGATGTCGCGCTGCGCGAGCGCCGCGATTGTGGCCGATTGCCGGGTCACGAGCGCGCCCTCCAGGGCGCCGATCACGATCACGGCGCCGATGCCCCACTGCACGTAGAAGTCCTGCCAGGCGTTCAGGTGAATGGCCAGATAGACGCCGGCGGCGACCACGACGAGCAGGCCCGGGTTCACGAGCCCGCGCCCCAGCAGGCGGCGCAGCCGCAGCAGCGTCGGCAGCGAGCGCGGGTCGACGCGCTCGGCGGCGATCAGCATGAACGGGTAGCTGACCAGCACGCCGAAGGCGAGCACCACGAACAGCACGTGGATCGCGAGCACGACCTGCCAGAAGTAGACGGCGGGGATCAGGATGGTGGTCACGGTCTGCTCAGTTGGAGGGCTGGTAGCGGCCGAAGACCTCGCCCATGGCGCCGCACACCTCGCCGAGCGTGCAGCGGTCGGCGAGCGCGGCGCGCAGCGTGGGCAGCATGTTGTCAGAGCCACGGGCGGCAGCGCGCACCTGGTCTAGGTCGAGCGGGAGATCGGGGTCATCCGCGCCCAGATCGAGGAGTCCGCGTTCGGCTACCACGAGCGCTACCGCACCGGCCAGGACATCG
>DAIDME010000020.1 GCA_027449125.1 Solirubrobacterales bacterium
TCGAGAGCTACCTCCAGGCCAACAACGACAACCCCCAACCGTTCGTGTGGACCCAAACCGCCGAGCAGATCCTGGAGAAAGTCCGACGCGGTCGCCTCACCCTCGAACAATCACCAACTAAAACCGAGACACTACACTAGATACGACGAACATGGACGCCCAAGGCGTAACGCTTGCGCCAGCGGAGATGATCGCTTTCGCTCAGGAGCTACCCGGGAGTCGGCTAGCGCATTGGCGACTACTGGCCACTCTCAATGATTAGCTGCAAGAACGGCCATGAAGAGCTGGGCGCTGTCTTGGAGCCAGCTGAGGATGGAGGCGTCGCCGGCAGCGCCACCGTGGCGTTGCCACGCCTCAACGAACGCAGGCTCACCGGCTTTGACACGACGTCGGACGAACCGGCTTGCGACGCGCCTGCTCTCAAGGATGGCGGCAACGAACTCCCGGCGCTGATCAGCTTCGAGCTCGTAGGCGTCAGCCAACACTCGCAGGCGCCGCGTCGGGTCCAGGTGAGCACGCTCGCCGTTGAACTGAGGGGGTCGCAATGGCACCCACATGCGGGCCGTCTGCGCAAGGTCCCACACCGGCCTGCCCGGAGCGGCGAAATCAAAGTCGAGCAGCGCGACAGCTTCACCGTTTCGGAAGACAACGTTCTCAGGGCATACGTCGTTGTGGCAGACAACCGTCCCGCCTGCCGGGTCGGCCAGCTCCTCACACCAATCCAAGTCATCTCGCAGCGGCACCGTTCGCGCCGTCTCGTGATACGTGCGCAGTAGCCTGCCGACACTCGCTAACGCGCGGTCAGTGAGCGACCACGCTGGGTAGGGCGGTGTTGGGACGTCACCCTTGATCCACCCGAAGCAGGAGCGGCCGTGTTCGTCGGTGCCGAGCGGCTGGGGTGATTGAAAGCCACGCGCCGCAAGTCCCTGTAAGAGCATCGAGGTGGCGTTTGTGTGAGCACCAGTAGGACGGCGAACCGTGTTGCCGATCCGCACAACCTGGCCGCCGTTGCCCATGCCACCCGCAAGCTGCTCTGGTTCGAGCATGCCTGTTACGGTAGCCTCGCGATCCCGCGACCGCTTCAACCTCCTCATGACAGACGGGCCCGCCCTCGCGATGGCGACCAGAAGCTCGGCCAGGGGCGCCGTTTTGTTCACACTTTCGCGTGATGCTGCTGCGACCCACGACACCGGACGATCTCGCTTGGGTGCTTGCGCTGGAGGCGGACCCAGAGGCGGCGGCGTTCATCGTTCGGTGGTCCGAGGACGAGCACCGCTCTGCGATCGCCGCCGACGATCAGGCCCACATCATCATCGAGCAGCACGGACAGATCACCGGGTTTGCGCTACTTGCCGGACTGCTTGACCGAAACCAAGCCATCGAGCTGCGACGCATCGTCGTGTCGCCGGTCGGACATGGACTCGGGCGCGCTGCGCTCTCGCTTCTCATTGACCATGCCTTCAATGAGCTGGCGGGTCATCGATTGTGGCTTGACGTCAAGGTCGCAAACGAGCGTGCCCGGCTCGCCTACCAGCGAGCTGGCTTCGTTCGCGAGGGCGTGCTCCGTGACGCGCTCCTGACAAACGGCAGCTTCGAATCGCTGATCGTCATGTCGATGCTGCGGCAGGAGCGGCCAGCCTGACCACTCCGAGAGATTCGCCGAACGCGTAACGCGAGTGCTTGGTCGTGTGCGAGCCAGCCATCAGGCGTTTGCGCTTGCGTCCCGGGACAGCTGAGCCGCCACAGGCACGCTTATTGGAGCAGGCGTCTGTAGCGGAACTCACGCAGCTCGAACCCGTCGCGCTTATCGACCTTCACGGCTCCGTCGGGTGTCCAGCTTGCGGACTCGTAGAAGCGTCTGCCGCGGACGTTGGTGTCGAGCACCCAGAGCGTCGCCTCAGAGAACCCGGCTTCCAGGAGCGCTGCGAGCGCTCGCTCCAGCAGGAGGCGGCCTCCACCGGAGCCCCAGAGCTCAGGCGCGACGTAGATCGCCGTCAGCTCGCCGACCTTCTCGTTGGCATCCTCGTCCCGGCTCGCCATGACGTGCGCGAAGCCGCACACCTCACCCCGGTCCTCGAGCACGAACGTGCTGTTGGCCGGCGTTGTGGACTCGCTGATGATCTGCAGCCAGCTACTTGCGCGTCGCTCCACCGACAGGCCGTCGAGCACCGCGTCCGGCACCTGTCCTCGATAGGCGGCCTGCCAAGTCCGGACGTGCACCTCCGCTATCGCACGCTCGTCACCGAGGTGCGCTCGTCTTATCTCCACGTCGACATTCTCGCCTCACGATGGGTGTCAAGCGCGTCGCCCCCGCTCGCACGGAAGGATCACAAGCTGAGTGTTCCTTCCGCTCCACGGCCAACCGGCGGCTCCTCGCGGTCCCGAGGGGTTTCCAAAAAGTTTCCATGCCGGTCGCTGAACCGGCCTCAGAAGGAATCACGACTAGCAAAGATGCCAGTTACCAGGCGATTCCTGAAGCCCTCTGACGGACTCGAACCGTCGACCCCTTCCTTACCATGGAAGTGCTCTACCAGCTGAGCTAAGAGGGCGCGCCCGCTCAGAGTAGCGTGCAGCCACGCGAGCCGCCAGGGGGAGGCCGCCGTCTGACGCGGCGGAGTCGTGCTTAACAGTAGCCGGGGCATCGGTGCGATCCGACCGCACCCACCTGCCTGCTGACCCACGCATGGCACACTGGGGTCCGCCGTCCCGCAGGACATCGCCGGAAGCGCAGCCGTTGAACTCGAACCCCGACCAGATCTCACTGGACCATCCCCGCACGATCGGCGAGATCGTGCGCGCGGCGATGGGCATCTACGCACGCAGGCCGCTGTTCTTCCTGGCGCTGACGGGCGCGATCGTCGTGCCCTACGAGGTCCTCTTCGCGCTGGTCTCCTCGAGCAAGGGCGGCGGCTCCACCGCCCTCGTGCTGCTGCTCGCGCTGGTCGACCTGGCACTGGTGAACCCGTTCGTGACGGCGCTCGAGACCCAGGCGCTGGTCGACCTCGGCGCCGGCATACAGCCCAGCTTCGGCACGGTCTTCACCCAGGCGCTGCGCGTCCTTCCGGTCGTCGCCGCCGCCGAGATCATCGCTGGCCTCTCAGAGTTCATGGGTCTCGCCCTGTTTGTCCTGCCGGGTGTCTATCTCGCGGTACGCATGGCGGTGGCGGCCCCGGTGGCGGCCGTCGAGCAGACCGACTGGCTGGACGCGATCAGACGCACGCTGGTGCTCACGCGCCGCAACTTCTGGCGCGTGCTCGCCTTGCTTGCCATACAGGGCCTCTTGACCTACATGGTCGCGGTGATCATCGGCGCCGGCAACACACTGACCTCGACGATCCTCGGCCTGCTGTTCGCGGTCCTCGCGCAGTCATTCACAACCCTGCTGATCAGCCTTCTCTATTTTGACCTGAACGCGCGGGCGGCCCTGGCGGCCGCCTGAGCAATCCGCCCCGCCAAGCCACCACCAACACCAGCACAGGAGCCGCCAGCGTGTCAGTTCGCATCGGAGTCCAGGTCCAGCCCCAACACGCCGACTTCGCCAAGATGCGCCGCACCTGGCGCACCGCCGAGGAGCTCGGCGCCGACACGATCTACACCTGGGACCACTTCTACCCGCTCTCCGGCGAGCCGGACGGCAAGCACTTTGAGGGCGTCGTCTCGCTCTCAGCGCTGGCCGCCAGCACCGAGCGCGCGCGTGTGGGCGCCCTGGTCTTCTGCAACTCCTACCGCAACCCGCAGCTGCTGGCCGACGTGCACCGCACGGTCGACCACCTCTCCGGCGGGCGCGTGATCCTCGGGATCGGCGCCGGCTGGTTCCAGCGCGATTACGACGAGTACGGGTACGAGTTCGGCACCGCGCCCGACCGGCTGCGCGCCCTCGCCCGTGACCTCCCCCTGATCAAGTCGCGCCTGCGCAAGCTCAACCCGCAACCCGTAGGCGAGCTACCGATCCTGATCGGCGGCCGCGGCGAGAAGGTCACCCTGCGCCTCGTCGCCGAGCACGCACAGATGTGGCACACCTTCGTGGACAGTGTCGAGGAGTATCGCGGGCTCACGGCGATCCTCGACGAGCACTGCGCAAGGGCCGGCCGCGACCCCGAGACCATCGAGCACGTGCTCGGCTCCCTGAACGACACGCTGAGCCTCGCCGACGACCTCGCGGATGCCGGCGTCAGCGAGCTCACGATCCGCGTCAGCGGGCCCGATTACGACCTGGGCGAGCTGCGCGAAGCGATCCAGTGGCGCGACCGCTACAACGCCGCGAGCGCCGCCTGAGGAGCTGAGAGGCCGCCGGTGCGGGCCCGCCTGCCCACCTCCCCGCTCGCCGCCACCGGCCTGATCGCCGGCTTCGCCACCGCTGTGAGCACCGGCTCGCGGCCACTCGGCGGTCTCGTGATGGCAGCCTTCGGCCTGGCCTGCATCTACCTCTGGGCTCGTCGCGACGGCCGTGCCACCGCGACCCGCCTGACGCTCGTCGGCCTCGCCGCCCTCGCGCTATCGCACTTGCTCGGCCTGGCGATCGGCGCCTGGCCGTCCGTGCTGGCGGTCTCGGCGGTCACCGCCTGGTTCTGCTGGCGCTGGTCTGACGCAAAGCTCTACGCTTCGGCTGCCGGCCCGCTGGCCGGCAGCCGACCTCATCCCGAGCCCGGTCCGTAAAGCGCCCCGTCAAGCACCTGGCGCACGCCAAGCGGCTCGGGCAGGCGCACGCGCACCGGCGTCTCGTGCCTACCGGTGCGCCCGACGTAGCCGGCCAGCGGCTGCACATACACCCTCAGCAGCGCGCTCTCAGCGTCGATGTGCAGCTCCGGGGCGAGCAGGCGCTCGGCGACCGGGGTGCCGCTCGCCATCGTCCGCTCGGTCACCAGGATGCGCAGCACCTCGGACTCCGGATCGGGCTCGCGCGTGGGGTCAGGTCGCCACGACGACGCCCGTACCCCGTCGCGCACCGCCCGCAGCGGCCGCGAATTGGAGACCCCCAGCGGCTCCCAGCGCCCGCCTCGCCCGCGGCGGACCGCGACCGTCAGGAGGCGCGGCGGCGCCCCGCGCCCGAAGAGCGCCTGCTCCCCGTCGCGCGCCAGCTCACGCCAGCCCTCGAGCTTCAGCTCGGAGGCGAGCGTCGCGGGCTTCGCCCTGGGTCGTAGCAGGCGTGCGGGCTGGGCCTGCTGGCGCCCGCGGTCGATCTGCAGTAGCAGCGCCGCCACGGCCGGATCGCCGGGATCAAGCGGGGGCGCCGCCCTGGTTAGGCGCTCAGGCTCGAAGGGCAGCCCGCCGCCGTCGCTGATCAGCTCGGGCAAAGCCGTGCCGGCAACGGGGTCGAGCAGCGGCGCGGACTCCCAGACGCTCGCATCCGGCGCCTTGGGCAACCGCTCGTGGCCGGCTGGCACCGCGGCTGTGCCTACTGGCCCCAGACCTCGGCGGCCACTTCCACGATCAGCTCGAGCTTGGCCTTCTGCTCGTCGATCGTGAGCTTGTTGCCTTCCTCGGTCGACGAGAATCCACACTGTCCGGAGAGGCAGAGCTGGTCGATGTCGACGTAGCGCGAGGCCTCCTCGATGCGCCGCTTGAGCATGTCCTTGTCCTCCAGCTCGGGATGCTTGGTGGTCACGAGCCCGAGCACCACGCGCTTGCCCGCCGGCACGAAGCGCAGCGGCTCGAAGCCGCCCGAGCGCGCGTCGTCGAACTCGAGGAAGTAGCCGTTCACGGCGAGCTTGCCGAACAGCGCCTCGGCCACGAACTCGTAGCCTCCCTCGGCCGCCCACATCGACTGGTTGTTGCCGCGACACAGGTGCGTGGTGACGGTCAGGTCGTCGGGCTTGCCTTCGAGCGCCCGGTTCATCACATCGATGTAGAGCTCGTGCAGGTGCTCGGGGTCACCGCCGATCGCCTCTATGTGGGCCCGCTGCGCAGGGTCGTTGACGTAGGCGAGGCTCGTGTCGTCCAGCTGCAGGTAGCGGCAGCCGAGCGCGTACACGCCCTCTATCTGCTCACGGTAGGCCGCCGCCAGGTCGTTCCAGAAGTCCTCCATGTCGGGGTACACGTCGCGGTCGATGGCGGCGTTCCCGCCGCGGTAGTGCACCATGCTCGGCGACGGGACCGTGAGCTTCGGCGTCTGCTCCGCATGGGCGTGCTCAAGCAGGAAGCTGAATGCGTCGGCGAAGATCGTCTCACCGAGCCCGACCCTGCCGGCCACCCGCATCGCCGGCGGCGCGTAGTCGTAGGTGCCCTGCTCGTTCTTGAACTGCACGTGCAGGGACTCGCCCTGCACCTGGGTGATCCCTTCGAGCTGGTAGATGAAGTCCATGTGCCAGGAGCTGCGGCGGAACTCGCCGTCGGTCACGGTCCGCAGACCGGCCGCCCGCTGCAGCTCGATCACATCGAGGATCGCCGCGTCCTCCGCCGCGCGCAGCCCGGCAGCGTCGAGGCGCCCGGCGCGGTGCTCGGCGCGGGCATCCGTCAGCGCCTGCGGGCGCAGAAGGCTGCCGACGTGGTCGGCTCGAAAGGGCGGCTTGTCGTTGGCGCTCAAGGAGTCCTCCTGGTCGTGCGATCGTCTTGCTCGCGGTCACGCCCAGGCTAGTGGATCATCAGGTTGACGACGGGTGAGCGCGGACAGTCAGCGACAGAACAGGAGCACATGGTGCCGGACAAGCCGATCGCTTTGACCAACTGGGCCGGCAACCACACATACGCCGCGCGCGAGTTGCACCGCCCTCGCTCGCTGGATGAGCTGCGCCGGCTCGCCGCCGGGGCGGGTTCGCTGCGAGTGCTCGGCACGCGCCACACCTTCACCGACATCGGCGACGCGCGAGCGCTGGTGGCACTCGACGAGCTCCCGGGCGCCGGCGAGGTCGTGGTCGACGCGGACGCGTCCACGGTCACCGTCGGAGCCGCGGTGACCTACGCCCAGCTGGCGGCGCGCCTGGACGCGGCCGGACTGGCGCTGGCCAACATGGCCTCGCTCCCGCACATCGCTGTGGTGGGCGCCGTTGGCACCGCCACGCACGGGTCCGGCGACGCGCTCGGCAACCTGGCAACGGCAGTGCGGGCCATCGAGCTCGTCACCAGCGGCGGCGAGGTGGTCCGGATCGCCGACGGGAGCCCGGACCTTGCCGGGGCGGTCGTGCACCTGGGCGCGCTCGGCGTCGTCACGCGGCTCACCCTCGCCGTCATCCCTGCCTATACCCTTTGCCAACGCGTGTACGTGAGGATGGAGTGGGATGCGCTGGAGGCGGGTTTCGATCAGATCATGGGCGCGGGCTACAGCGTGAGCGTGTTCCACCGGCTGGGAGCAAGAGTGCGCGAGGTGTGGGTCAAGTCCACCCCGGAGGAGTCCGACCGGATGGAGCTCTTCGGCGCGGCCCCAGCGCTGAGCCAGCGTCACCCGGTGCCTGGCGCCGACCCGCTGAACTGCACCGCACAGCTTGGCGTGCCCGGACCATGGTCGCAACGGCTCCCGCACTTCCAGGCCGGCTTCAGGCCCAGCGCCGGCGCCGAGATCCAGTCCGAGTGGTTCGTCGCCCGCCAGCACGCCACCGCCGCGCTCACGGCGCTGCGTCAGCTCGCCGGCACGCTGCGACCGCTGATCCTCGTCTGCGAGCTGCGCAGCGTCGCAGCCGACGAGCTCTGGCTGAGCCCGAGCCACGGCCGTGACTCGGTGGCGCTGCACTTCACCTGGCGACGTGACCGGCAGGCGGTGCCCGCGGCGTGCGCGCTGGTGGAGCGCGCACTCGCGCCGTTCGCCGCCCGAACACACTGGGGCAAGCTGTTCACGGCCCAAGCCGCCGAGATCGCACCCCACTACCCACGCCTGGCGGAGTTCGCGCGGCTGAGGGAGCGGCTCGACCCGCGTCGCGCCTTCGTGAACCCCTGGCTTGAGCGCACGCTGGCCGTGTGAGCACCGGGAGCTGGCCGTGGGATTGATCAACCTCGAGCCCACGCTGCACGCCGGCGAGCAGGTGCGCTGGCGCCGTCCGGCGGCGCTCTCACTCGAGCAGCGCCTGATCACCGGCACGCTGTATCTGACCTCGGAGGCCGTCCTGTTCATGCCCAACCGCTTGAACCGGCGCCGCGACATGGTCTCAACACGCCTCCCATTCGGCTCGCTGAAGGCCGTGGACACGGTCGCCGCCCAGCTCGCGCTGGCGGCCAAGCGTGCGGGCGCCGGCCGCCGGCGGCTGCGCGTCTCAACCAGCAGCGGCGCGCACCTGTTCGTCATCAACCACCCCGAGCAGGTGGCCGGCGAGCTCAGAGCCGCGCTACGTGAATGGATCGAGCCAGCCTGATCCCGAGGCTGCGCTCGCTCCCCTCACCATCCCCGGGGAGCGCGACACGGCACGGCCCGTCAAACGGCTGGCGGTCCAGCAGCAGCAGCTCGACACCGATGCCGATCCCCTGCCCGCCCAGGTAGCGCAGCATCTCCGGTTCGGCATCGGAGACGCGCACGACGCGGCCACGCTCACCCGGCATGAGCTCCGCCAGCGTCGGCTGAGCGCGATCGTCCACCTCCAGCAACCGGCTCGGAATCGGGTCGCCGTGCGGGTCGGCCACCGGGTCGCCGAGCTTCGCGGCGATCAGCTCGATCAGCTCGTCGCTGGCGGCGTGCTCCAGCGCATCGGCGAAGCGGTGCACGTCCTCCCACGGGATGTCGAGGCTGCGCGACAGAAAGAGCTCGAGCAGGCGGTGGCGGCGGATCACGGTCAGCGCGAGCGCGCGGCCGCGCGGCGTCAGCCGCACGCCCCGGTAGGGCACGTGCTCGGCCAGGCCGGCGCCGTCCATGCGTTTGACCATCGTCGAGACCGAGCCGGCCGTGATCCCGAGGCGCTCGGCGATCTGGCTGGTGGACGCAGCCTGATCCGGCTCCAGCGTCAGCGCATAGATCGCCTTGACGTAGTCCTCCGCCGGCGCGGAGGCGGCCGGCGGCTGCGTGGGCGATTGGTCCAGTGCCTGTTGCACACACCCGAGGTTAACTCACAACCCGCAACCTGATAAGGTTTTGGTCATGTCAACTTATCATCGGCATCGTGGGTGAGCGTGACTTTTGAGGAGACAGGCGAGTTCGCGCTGCCGCTCCCGCGCCACCCCGCGCAGCCAGCGGACGAGCTGACCGGAGAGGACCTCGCGCGCTCTCGGGACCGAGCCCGAGTGCTCGCGGCCCGTGGCAGATCCTCACGCTGGTTCCTGCTGTGGCTGCTGGTGGGGCCCGGCATCCTGGCGATGCTCGGAGAGAACGACGGGCCCAGCATGATCTCCTATGCGGCCACCGGCGCCGCCTACGGCCTGGGCTTCTTCCTGCCGTTCATCATCGTGACCTTCGCCATGGCGATCGTCTGTCAGGAGATGTGCATGCGCGTCGGCGCCGTCACCCACCGCGGCTACGGCCAGCTGGTCATCGAGCGCTATGGCAGAGCCTGGGGCTGGCTGGCAGCGGGCGACCTCGTCTTCACCAACCTCGTCACGCTGATCGCTGAGTTCGTGGCGATCAGGGTGGGGCTCGCGTTCTTCAACCTCGGCGCGGGCGTCGCGGCCCTGCTCGGCGTGGCGCTGGTGCTGATGGCGCAGAGCGGTGGCCGTTACTGGCGCTGGGAGCGGATCGTGCTCGGCCTGGCCGTCTTCAACGGGCTGTTTCTGCTGAGCGCGGTGCTGGTCAAACCCAGCGCCGGCCACATCGCCCACGCGTTCCTGACCTTCGCGCCGTTGCCGCACGGCGGCTTCAACGAGATCCTGTTGCTGCTCGCCTCGACGATCGGTGCGACGGTCACGCCCTGGATGATCTTCTTCCAGCAGAGCGCGTCGGCCGACAAGGGCCTCACGCCTGGCGACCTCACGCACGGTCGCATCGACACGGTGATCGGCGGCGTGCTGGCCGCCGTCTTCGGCTGCGGGGCGCTGGTCGCGGGCGCGGCCCTGCTCGGCCACGGCGGCGCCTCGGTCGACGGCCTCGCCGGCGCCGGCTTCCCGGAGGCGCTGCGCCGCGTGGACGGCAACGCCGTCGGTGCCCTGTTCGCCCTCGGATTGATCGAGGCGGGGGCCGTCGCGATCCTCACGATCTCAGCCAGCACCGGCTATGCGATCGGCGAGTGCACCGGTGCCAGCAGCAGCTTCAACCGCTCGCTGGCTGAGGCGCGGTCCTTCTACTCGGCCAACGTCCTGGTCGCCGTGATCGCCGCCGCCGTGATCCTGATCCCCGGCGTACCGCTGCTCTCGATCGCGCTCAACGCCAACGTGCTCGCCACCGTACTGCTCCCGGTGACGCTCGTCTTCATGGTGATGCTCGCCAACGACCGCCAGCTGATGGGGCGCTTCCGCAACGGTCGCGCCACCAACCTCGCCGTGGGCGTCACGGTCGCGGTGGTGGCGGTCTGCGGCGCCGCCTACGGGATCGACTCCTTCCTGCTCCAGGTGCACCTGATCGGCTGAGGCCGCGAGACGATGCGATCCGAGCCGCGAACACCGCAGCCGCCGGCGCTCGACGAAGAGCTCTTCATGGCGCTCGAACGCGATCAGCTGGTCGCCGGCCGGCACCGAGCACTGGCACCTGCCCGGCTCTCGGCACGCGCCCGCGGGGCGCTGTGGGCGCTCCGGATCTTCGTGCTGCTGGTCGGCGCGATGGTGATCTACACCTTCTTCGCACAGCTGTAGCCGCGATCAACCGTCCCGCGCCCCCAAACCAGAGCGCGATGGCGAGCGTTGGGAGTTGCGGGCGGCTGGAGCGCCCGCAACTCCCAAAGCAGCGTCCAGGACGGTAGGTTTGGGGCGTGGAGCCGGCTGGACCGTGCCTCAGCCGCGGCCAGCGGTGCGTCCCGGCCCACCGTCCCCTGACCGTGCCGCCGCGTGACTCGCCGCGTAGGCGCAGGCCCCGAGCGCACCGACGAAGAAGCCGACCGGCCAGTTTGTGGTGTAGGAGAGCGCGATCGCGCCCCAAACCGTCACCAGCGCGACCGCCGACGAGAGCGCCAACGCCACTCCGGGCCGCGCGGTCAGCGCTCGCGCCGCGGCCGCAGGGGCGATCATCAGCGTGAAGATCAGCGTCGTGCCGACCACGGGCACGGTCATCGTCGTCGTCATCGCCACCAGCAGCAGAAAGGCGAGATCGACCGCGAGCAGGCGACGCCCCGACGAGCGTTCCGGCAGCACCGAGTCGAGCAGCAGTGGTCGCCACAGCAGCCCGAGCACGATCAGGCTCGCGACGGCCAGTGCGAGCGTGGGCACGATCTCGTTGGCGCTGATGCCGAGCACCTCCCCGAACAGCAGCGAGTAGGCGGCCTCGGAGCTCTCGGCGCTGAGGCTGAGGAACAGGGCGCCGAGCCCGAGCATGAAGACCAGGGTCAGCGCGGTGGCCACGTCGCGCCTGCCGCGGCGCCCGAGCAGACCGATGCCGAGCGCGCCGCCGACCGAGAAGATGCCGAGCCCAGCGATCGTCGAGGCGCCGACCAGGGTGGCTCCCGCGGCGCCCGCGAACGACCCGTTGGGGATCGCGTGGGCGACGAACGAGGCGCCGCGCATCACGACGAAGAAGCCGACCGCCCCGCCGACCACGGCCGCGAGGCTCGCGACGATCCAGGCGTTGACCATGAAGCCGGAGAACACCGCTAACCCCGTTTGGTCTGGCCGCGGGCGAGCGCGCCCGCGGCCAGGTAGGCGATCAGGACGAGCGTGACGATGAAGAAGCTCACGGGCCAGCCGTGGCGCAGCGGCGGCCAGTAGAAGCTGTCCCAGGCGAGCAGCAGGCCGAGCCAGGTGCAGGCCAGGCTGATCCCGGCGGCCAGCAGGGCGGCTCGGTGCGGACGACCGGTCAGGCGCAGGGCGGCGGCCGCGGGGCCGACCAGCAGCGCCGTGGAGAGGATCGCGCCGATCGTCAGGTCACACAGCGCCACCGTGATCGCCAGCGCCAGCAGGTAGGCGCCGCCCACCAGCCGCACCCGCACGCCGCGTGCCGCCGCGAGCTCAGGGCTGACGCTGGCCAAGAGCAGCGGCCGGTACAGCGTGAGGACGACCAGCAGTGCGACCGCCCCGAGCCCCATCACCAGGGGCAGGTCGGAGGCCGAGAGCGTGAACACCGAGCCGAACAGGATCGTCGGGATCTCGCCGCTGGCGTTGTGGTAGGTCATCCCCAGATACAGGAAGAGCGACGCCAGGGCGAACCCGACACCGAGCACGACGCCGGTTGCGACGTCCCGCCCGCGGGCGCGCTGCACACCGATCCGCTCCATCGCCGCCGCTGCGAGCACCGAGATCCCGACGAACCCCCACAGCGGCGCCAGCCCGATCAGGTAGGCGCTGGAGCCGCCGGCGCTGCCGATGTCGCTCAGCGCATGCCCGGCGAAGGCCTGGCTGCGAATCACGGTGAACACACCGATCAGGCCGGCCACCACGGCGACGACGCCGCCCAGCGCTGCGGCGGTCTGCACCGCACCATCGGCGAAGAAGCCGGGCTCGACGATCGCGTGCAGCAGCGCTTGCACGGCCGCTTCAGTGCTCCTCGGCGTCCAGGTGGTGAGGGTGCGTGGGCTCCGCGTCGTCGCCCTCGCCGGCCACCACCAGCACACGTCCGGCGGCACGGATCACCTCCACGCGGTGTCCGTACAGGCGGCTCAAGACATCGGCGCGCACCACGTCCTCGGCGCGCCCACAGGCGGCCCGGCCGTCGGCCAGATAGACCACGCGGTCCATCACCGGCAGCAGCGCGTTCATCTCGTGGGCGGAGATCATCACCGCGATCCGCTGCTCGCGGGCGATGCGCGCCAGCAACTCCACCACCGCGCGGGCGCTGTGCAGGTCGAGGTTGGCCAGCGGCTCGTCGAGCAGGAGCAGCGACGGGTGGCTGATCAGCGCGTGCGCGATCAGCACGCGCTGCTGCTCCCCGCCGGAGAGGCGCCCGACGCGAGCATCGGCGAAGTCCGCCGCGCCGACGGCTCCGAGCATACGGGCGACGCGCTCGCGGCGCTCGCGGCTGGGGCGGGCGACACCAAGCCGCTGGCCGTCGATGCCCAGCGCAACGAGATCGCGCGCCCGCACCGGCAGGTCCGGATCGAGCATGAACTTCTGGGGCACGTAGCCGACGCTGCGGCCAACATCGGCTCCGTTGACGGTGACCGTGCCGCGCGTCGGCTCGAGCAGCCCGAGGATGACTCGCAGCAGCGTCGTCTTGCCGGCGCCGTTTGAGCCGATCAGGCCCGTCAGCTCACCCGCCTTGAGCCTGAAGCCGACGTCGTCCAGGATCCGGCGGGCGCCCAGCTCGACCGTCACCCCGGCGAGCTCGAGCACTGTCTCGCCCGCGACCTGAGGCTCCGCGCGCTCCGGCACGGCGTGGGTGAGCGTGCTCTGCGGCTCGTCACTCATCAGAGGCCACCCGTGGAGCGATGTTCAGTCACCGCAGCCGTCAGCGCCCGGGTCTCAGCGAGCATCCAGGAGCCGTAGCTGTAACCGGCGGGCATCGTCTCGTAGACGCCGACCACCGGGATGTGGTCCTGCTCGGCGAGCTTCAGGAACGACTCCGTGACCGTACTCGTCACCTGCCGGTTGTAGAGAAAGACCTTCACCCGGCGCCGCCTGAGGAGCGCGTCCTCCAGGCTCACGTCCTGGGGCGCCGGATCGACGCCGTTCATGATGTCCGCCTGCAGCACCCAAGGGGTGAGGAGCTCAGCGCCTGCGGCCTGCAGCATGTAGTCGGCTACGGGCTCTGTGACCGCGACCGGGGTGCCGGCATGGAGGCGCTTGAAGCTCGCGATCGCTTGCAGCCAGGGCCGCAGGGTCGTGTCGAAGCGGCGCCCGTTGGCTCTGAAGTAGGCGGCGTGGGCGGGCGCGAGCGCGGAGAGGTCGCGCACTATGGCGGCGGCCACCCTGGGCATCGTGGTCGGGTCGTACCAGAGGTGTGGGTTCTTGGTGTCGGCGGGCAGCCCGAGCAGCGTCTGCACGTCGATCACGCGGCGCGAGCGACTCGGTGACGCCGACTCGATCTTGTTCATGAAGGAGTCGTAACCGAGCCCGTTCTGCACGACCAGCTTCGCGGCAGCGACGGTGCTGGCGACGCTGGGACTCGCCTCGAAGGTGTGCGGGTCGGTGTTGGGGTTGCTCATGATCGCGGTCGCATTGACATAGCGCCCGCCGATCTGGGAGATCACGTTGGCGTACTGGCTCTCGGCGCCCACCGCGGTGATCCGGCCCGGGGCACCGGCGCCCGCGCCGGCGCCGGCCCCAGCCGCCGGGCCGCCACAGGCGCTGACGGCGATGGCGAGGCCGGTCGCCGCCGCGGCTAACGCGGCGGATCTGGCGAACGGGCCTGTCGTGCCGGATCTCATCGCACAGACGATACCACTAATGATGTCGCTTCTCATTATCATTTATCCGCGTTGACCGTTAGACTGATCGCCATGGAGCCGAGCACCACACCTCAGTGCGCGCCGCAGGAGCCCGTGAGCGCGGCCGCAGCGGCAGAGCAGCTGTGGTCTGGGCACGCACGCGCCGAGCTGCGCCGCGCCGGCTGCCGGCGGGGCGGCGCCCGCGAGCAGTTGATCGACCTGCTCGCCCGCGAGCGCTGCGCCCTCACCGTCCAGGAGATGGACGGGCGCCTGCGCGAGGCATACCGGCGCGGCGCCAGCACGCGTCCGGTCGGCATCGCCAGCGTTTACCGCGGCGTCGAGCTGCTGGTCGACCTCGGGCTGCTCACCCGGGTCGACATCGGCGATGGGCTCGCGCGCTACGAGCGGAGCAGCCTCGAGCGCAGCGACCGCGACCACAGGCACGACCACGACGAGCACCATCACCACCACTTCGTCTGCGACCGCTGCGGGGTGCTCCTCCCGTTCGACGATCAGGCGCTCGAGCAGGCGATCTTTGCGCTGGAGGACCGCGTCGGCTTCACGGTCAGCGGCCACGAGGTGCTGCTGCACGGCGCCTGCTCCGGATGCAGCGGCGGACGGCGCTAGAACTTGCGCATGCAAGTCAGGGTCCCCAGCGTGGCGGGTGAGCACGTTGACGTGCTCGTCATCGGCGCGGGCATCTCCGGGATCGGCTGCGCGCACTACCTCCGCGTGCACCACCCGCAGCGCCGCTTCCTGGTGCTCGAGGCACGCGAGCAGATCGGCGGCACGTGGGACCTCTTCCGCTACCCCGGCGTCCGTTCGGACTCCGACCTGCACACGTTCGGCTTCGAGTTCAAGCCCTGGCTGGGCGAGCACGCCTTCGCCGGTGGCGAGGAGATCCTTGCCTACCTCTCGCAGGCGGTCAGCGACGATGGGCTGGACGAGCTGATCCTCACCGCGCACCGCGTGGTCGCGCTGGACTGGTCCTCGGCGGAGGCGAGGTGGCACGCGACCGTGCAGCGGCCGCGTGCGAGCACCTTCGAGCTCACAGCGAACTGGATCTTCGCGGGCACCGGGTACTACCGCTACGACGCCGGCTACCTGCCGGAGCTGCCCGGCATGAGCGGCTTCAGGGGCCGCGTCGTACACCCGCAGAGCTGGCCGCGTGAGCTGGACCACAGCGATCGGCGAATCGTCGTGATCGGCAGCGGCGCCACCGCGGTGACACTGGTGCCGGCGCTCGCCCGCAGCGCCGCGCACGTGACGATGCTGCAGCGCTCGCCGAGCTACGTCATGTCGCTGCCGCGCCGCGACGAAATGGCGCTTTGGCTGCAGCGCCGGCTCGGGGTGGAACGCGGCTACCGCCTTGCGCGGCGCAAGAACATGCTGATCCAGTCGGGGATCTACGAGCTCTGCCGCCGCTACCCGCGCCCTGCGCGCAGGCTGATCCGGCGGCTGACAGCACGACAGCTGCCGGCCGGCTACCCGGTGGACGAGCACTTCCACCCCGTCTACGAGCCCTGGGACCAGCGTCTCTGCTTTGCCCCCAGCGGCGATTTCTTCCGCGCGATCCGAGACGGCAGGGCGTCGGTCGTGACCGACAGGATCGAGACGTTCACCACCGACGGGATCCGCCTGGCCTCCGGCGAGCACCTCGGGGCGGACATCGTGGTGACCGCCACCGGGCTCCGCCTGCAGGCGCTGGGCGGGATCGACCTGCGTCTCGACGGCGTGCCGATCGAGGTGGCCAAGCGGGTCGTGTTCCGGGGCATGATGCTGGACGGCGTCCCCAACCTGGCCTTCCTGATCGGCTACACAAACGCCTCCTGGACACTGAAGGTGGGGCTGGTGTGCGGCCACCTCTGCCGTCTGCTCGAGCACATGGACCGGGGCGGATATGACACCTGCGTCGCGGAGCTTCCCTACCCCAACATGCCGACACGCCCGCTGCTGGACCTGAGCTCGAGCTACGTCGAGCGCGACATAGACTCACTGCCACGGCAGGGGACGCGCGCACCGTGGATCCAGGCCATGAGCCTGCGCACCGACACCAAGCTGCTGCGCGACGGACCGGTGACGGACCGCAACCTGCACTTTCGCAGCGCCCGCGAGCGCGAGCCGTCATCCGGCGCGCGGCGACCCTCAGATCAGAGCCTCGCGGCGACCAGCACCAGCCTCTGAGCACGCCCGCAGGCGATCGTCAGCTCGAGTCCGCGGCGCAACGCGTACTCGCGCGTCCCGCGTATGACCGACCCCGCTGCGAGCACGTAGGCCCAGACCGCCGTGGCCCCGCCCCGCACGGGGCCGAGCCGGACGCGCACGCGTCCGGCGCTGCGCTCGAGCACCCTGACGCTGGCCAGCACACGGCCGGTGGCGCCAAGGATGCGAGCAGGCCCGCCGTCCGCCGCGCGCACCCCGGGGCCGAGCGCGACGTGGCCCGCGGTCGGGGCGGCGATCGGTCCGACCCAGGTGACCGTGGTGCGCACCCGGCGATCCCGTCCGAGCGTGCTCGTCACCGTGGTGACCAGCTTGATGTAGCGGCCGTAGTCGGCGCGGCGCTTGCGGTAGGTGGCCGCCGCGCGGGCGGGGAGCGGCAGGCAGAGCCGCGCGCAGCGGTACACCCGCGTGCGCCTGAAGGTCCGTCGTCGCGGCGCGAGCGTGCCGCCGCCGGCCGCGGTGGCGGCAGGAGCCGAGGTCGCACCGGCGCTCACAGAGCCGGAGGCCGCACCCGATGCGGACGGCCCAGACACGCCGGAGGCCGGCGGCGCGCTGGTCTGTGTGGCGGCCGGTTGCTGGGCCGACACGGGCCCCACCGGCACCGACGTCGCGCTGCCGTCCCCGGTGGCGTTGCTCTCGGTCACCTCCACGCGCAGGTACGCGCCCACCTGCGCGGACCCCGGCTGGTAGGTGCTGCCGCTGCCCACGGTCGTCCACGGTCCGCCCGCGCTCGCCGCCTGCTGCCACTGATAGATGGGCGAGCTGTTGCAACTCTGATCGATCCAAGCTGCGTTCTGTGCGCTCAGGGTCTGGCCGGACTGAGCGACGCCGCTGACAGACGGCGGACTCGATGCGGCCGGGACCGACTCGGTGGCAGGGGTCGTGAACGAGCTCTCATAGCCCGTGATGGTGCCGCTCGAGTTACTCGCCGCCAGCTCGTAATCGTATGTGGTGCTCGGCGCAAGCTTGCCGCAGAGCGTGACCGAGACGCCCTGCAGCCGGCTGCCGGCGATGCTGACGGGCGTCGTCTGCGCGGTTGCCGAGGTGCCGGCGGCCGGCCAGTAGTCGAAGCTGTAGGCGGTGGAGAACCCGTTCGGGTAGACACCGCCGGTGAGCGTCACGTCGCTTGCGTTGACGCCGGTCGCAGCGCTTGCACCGATGCCCGGTCCGCCGGCGACGATGTCACCGTTGATCGAGCCATTGCCGGTTGGCCCGTCCCACCCGGGTCCCGCGTTGCAGATCGTCAGCTGCCCCGCTGGGCAGCTTCCGTTCGTGCCGGAGACGATGTCGTTGAGCAGCGGCGCGTCCCCGTAGGCCCACGCGGGCGTCGCGCCACCGACCCCCGTGAGCGCCTCGAAGGCCGCCGCCAGCGGCGTTGCGAGACTCGTGCCGCCGACGATGCACCAGTTGTTGGCCGTACCGCAGCCCTCGCTGCCCGGCTGCGAGTCGTAGATCGCAAGGCCCGTGTTCGGGTCGCCGTCGGCGGAGATGTCGTTATAGGCACGACCGTCGCAAGCTGTGGCCAGCCCCTGTTGGTAGGAGGGGATCGCCTGGCTCGTATCGCAGCCCGACCCGGTGCCGCAGCTGGCGCCGCCGGAGCACGTGCCGAGCGACCACGCCGTCTCGTCGAAGCCACGGGGCGCGCTGGGGTCTTGGGCCAGCGATGTGCCGCCGACTGCGGTCACGTCTGGAAGCGCGGCCGGGTACTGGACCTGGCCGGCACCGGGGTAGGCACTGTCACCAGCTGCCGCGAGGATCGTCGCCGAGCTGATCGTGTCGTAGGGCGAGGCGTAGGCTGCCGCGTCAGGCGTGCTCAAGCCCCCCCAGCTCAGCGAGATCTGGTTGGCGCCGAGCCTCGCCGCCGTCTGCACCCCCGTCTCCAGGTCGGGGCTCCCGGTCGAGTCGTCGCTGTTGGCCTCGACCACGACGATCTTGCACAGCGGGCACAGCGCTGAGACCGCGTCGATATCGAGCGACTCCTCGATGTTCCAGGAGCCGGTCTCGTCGGTGGTGTTGCCGGGCAGCGGCGAGCTCTGGCCGTACTCGTTGACGAGATCGAAGCAGCCGCTCGTGACGGTCGAGCTGCACTGCGGCTGTGAGGGCAGGCCATTGGCGGCACGGAATGCCTCCATGTCGCTGTAGGCGCTCGGGTCGCCGTAGGCGTCGACGATCGCCACCGTGTCCTGCGCCCCACGGTTGGCGGACAGCCAGGTGGTGTCGTAGGCCCACTGCAGGTAGGCGGCCGTGAACGGCTGCGGGGCGCTTGCCGCGGCCGCCGCCGGCGCGGCCGGCGCGCCGCCCAGCCGCATGGGGTGCGCACGCAGCGGCTGGCGCAGCGCTGCCGGGCGGCCACTGGCCCTGACCGTGAGCAGCTCGGCCAGACAGCCGGATCGCCCGGGCAGCGGCCGGCCGCAGACCGGGCGCAGCCCGAGCTGCGACGTGGTGTGCCCGGTCGCCCGAGAGAGCGCCGCCCCAACGGTGCCGGCGCGGGCCACTGCCGGCGGTCCGCCGGCCAGCACGGCCAGGCAAACGGTGAAGGCGATCAGGGTGAGCGTTAGTGGCCGCCGGCACGGCGGCGAGTCAGCGGGTTCCAGGGTTCAACGGGGGTTCGCGGGTGGTGATCATGGCTTCGGCCGCGGATGCGCGTACTTGAGGAGCGGCGCTTCCGTCTGGCCACGATGTCAGAGCCGGCGGCCGGCCCCGTGAGCGTCTCAGGTTCGCGCACGCGCAGCCGAGCTTCGACCGTACCGGCAGCCTGACCCGCGACGAGATCCTGTGCCGCGGCGGGGCCTCGCCGGAGCGCTGCCACCGGGGGCCGTGCCGCTGCTCGAGCTCGCTGACGTCGTCAAGCTCGCCCACCTCGCACTCGGCGGCGAGCGGCGGATCGAGCCGACGAGCGGCTCGACCCTGCGGGTGATCGCGGCGCTGCAGAGCCCGCGGCCGCAGTGCGACCAGCACGAGGCGGGGCCGGACGGGCCGCGTCCTCGACGCCGCGACCGCGCTCGAGGGCGGCCACTTCGGCGAGGCCAAGCTGCTCGTGGACGGCGCCGCCGACATCTACGTGCAGGCGCTGCGGCGGGCGCGGGAGGCTGCCGGCGCGCTCTTTTCCGCAGTTTGAGCGGATCGTGCCAAACTAGTAGCTCGATGTCGCGCAACCTCGTCGAGCTGATCCGCCGCCACGACCAGGCGGCAGCGCCCACGGCGCTCGACCTGCTGAAGGCCGCCGCCGAGCGGCACGGCAGCGTCACGGCAGACGACGTCCGCGACGCCGCGGCTGCATCCGGCCTGCCGGAGGCGACCGTCTACGGCGTCGCGACCTTCTACGACGACCTCAATGAACCGAGAGGAGACCGGCACGTCCGGGCCTGCAGCGGCACCGCGTGCTTCGCCGCGACCGCGGGGCGGCACATCGCCGAGCTCGGGGCCGGTCTCGGGCTCGACGTGGACGGGGTCAAGGGCGATGGCTCGGTGTCGTTCGGTGAGGTGGTCTGCCTCGGCTTCTGCCACAGCTCACCCGCGGTGATCGACGGTCGCACCGTGGTCGCGGGCGCGGACGCCGTGCAGACAGTGCTGGCGGGCGCGCCGGCGCCGGCAGCCGAGCCCGACTGGGTCAGCCTGCTGGAGCAGCCGGTGCTGACGCGCAGCGGCGACTGGTCCGGGCTGGCCCGGGCGCTGCGCGAGCTCGAGCCCGAGCAACTGCTCGCGGAGGTCGAGGCGGCCGAGGTCCGCGGTCGCGGCGGCGCCGGCTTCCCCGCCGGCGTCAAGTGGCGCTTCACGCGCGCTGCGACCGGAGCCGACAAGTTCATCGTCGCCAACGGCGACGAGGGCGACCCCGGCTCATACATCGACAAGTACCTGATGGAGCGCAACCCGCAGCTCGTGCTCGAGGGCATGGCGCTGGCCGGCTACGCCGTAGGGGCCGCACACGGCTACATCCTCGTGCGCTCGGAGTACCCGCTCTCCAAACCGACGCTCGACGCAACGATCGCAAAGGCGCACGCCGACGGCTGGCTGGGCAGCGACATCCAAGGCAGCGGCTTTGATTTCGACATCACCGTCGTGGAGGGCGCTGGGTCGTACGTCGTCGGCGAGGAGACGGCGCTCCTGGCGTGCCTGCAGGGCTTGCGAGGCACGGTCTCCGCGCGCCCGCCGTTCCCGGCCGAGCGCGGCGTGCACGGCATGCCGACGGTCGTCAACAACGTCGAGACGCTCGCGAACATCCCGTACATCGCCCTTCGCGGCGCCCAGGCATACCACGACCTCAGCCCGGATACGAAGACCGCCGGCTCCAAGCTCGTCTGCTTCAACGAGCGCTTCAGCCGGCCGACCGTCTACGAGGTGCCGTTCGGCATGAGCATGCGCCGCCTCTGCGACGAGGTGGCGGGCGGGATGCGCGACGGCCACACCGTCAAGGCGCTGCAGATCGGCGGCCCGCTCGGGGGCATTCTGCCCGCCCATCTGCTGGACACGGCCTTTGACTTCGAGCCGCTCGCTGCGCACGGGTGCATGGTGGGTCACGGGAGCATCGTCGCCTTTGACGAGGACATGGACATGCGGGCGCTGACCGTGCACCTGCTGGAGTTCGGCGCGCACGAGAGCTGCGGCAAGTGCTTTCCCTGCCGGATCGGGCTGCGTCGCGCCCACGAGATGTTCAGCGCCGGCACGCCGGTCGACCGGGAGCGTTTCGAGCAGCTGCTCGAAACGCTCGAGCTCGGCTCGCTCTGTGCCCACGGGTCGGGCATGCCGGCGCCACTGCGCAGCCTGCTCACGCACTTCGCCGACGAGCTGGGACTGGCAAGCTGATGCAGGTCACGGTCGACGGCACGGCGGTACAGGTCAGTGACGGCGCGACCGTGCTGGAGGCGGCCAAGCGGGCCGGCTCCTGGGTGCCGACGCTCTGCTTCGACGAGCGGCAGGCGCCGTTCGGCGCCTGCCGCGCCTGCATGGTCGCGGTGGACGGCTCGGCCAAGCCGGTGCCGGCCTGCACGACCCTGTGCCGCGAGGGCATGGTGATCGACACGACCGACCCGACCGCCCGGCGCGTGGCAACAGCGGTCGTGGAGCTGGTCCTGTCAGAGCTCCCTTCCGCGCCCGCCCCGCACACGGAGCTCGCCGCGGTGGCGGCGAAGCTCGGCGTCGAGGGCCCGCGCTGGCCCGGAGCCACGCATCCGGTGGCGCACGACCTGCGCCACCCGTACCTGGCCTTTGAGCACGAGCTGTGCATCTCCTGCGGCCGTTGCGTGCGTGCCTGCGACGAGGTCCAGGGCACCTTCGCGCTGACCGCGGTTGGACGCGGGTTCGAGGCCAACGTCGCGGCCGGGATCGGGTCCGGCTTCCTGGAGTCGGCGTGCGTGTCCTGCGGAGCCTGCGCGGACACCTGCCCCACGGACGCCATCACGGAACGCCTGCTGCTGGACGGCGGGAACAACGGAGGACCACCACCAGACGCCCCACGCTTGCGTAGGCGTCTGAGCACGAATTGACCAGAGGTGAAAGAACATGGACACTGAGCGTTTTGACCGGACCGTCACTACCACCTGCGGTTACTGCGGCGTCGGCTGCCGGCTCGAGGCGCACGTTCGACAGGGCCGAATCCTGTCGATCTCCCCTGCTTCCGACGGCCCCGCCAACCGCGGCCACACCTGCCTGAAGGGCCGCTTCGCGCACCAGTTCACGCGCTCGCGCGAACGCCTGACGACCCCGCTGATCAGGGAGGCGGGCGAGCTGCGGCCGGCCAGCTGGGAGGAGGCCTACGCGCGCATCGCCTCAGAGCTCGGGCGGATCAAGCGCGACCATGGACCCGACGCGATCGCAGGGCTGGCCTCCTCACGCGCGACCAACGAGGACTGCTACGCGATGGCGCGCCTGATGCGTGCCGCGATCGGCACCAACAACATCGACAACTGCTCCCGCGTCTGCCACTCCCCCACATCGTTTGCGATGCGGAAGTCCTTCGGCCTGTCCGGCGCGACCGGGTCTTTTGACGACATAGACCACGCGGATGTCGCGATCCTGATCGGCGTCAACCCGACGCAGGGACACCCGGTCGTCGGCGCCCGCATCAAGCAGGCGGCGCTGCGCGGCTGCAAGCTGATAACGATCGACCCGCGCCGGATCGAGCTCGCGGACTACGGCGCGCTGCACCTGTCACCACGACCCGGGACCAACGCTGCCGTGGTCCTGGGCCTCTGCCACGTGGTCGCCCGCGACGGGCTGACCGACGCTGACTTCATCGCACAGCGCACCACTGGCTATGAGGCGCTTGCGGAGCTGCTCGGCAGCTACACGCCGGAGGCGGTGGAGGAGATCACCGGGATCCCGGCGGCCGACATCGAGCGGGCCGCGCACATGTACGCCGAGGCGGGCAGCGCCAGCCTGCTCTGGGGGCTCGGCGTGACCGAGCACAAGTACGGCTCGGAGGTCGTCCAGCTGCTCTGCAACCTGGCGTTGATGACCGGCAAGGTCGGCAAGCCGGGTTCGGCGCTGCTGCCGCTGCGCGGCCAGAACAACGTGCAGGGCTCATCCGACATGGGCGCGCTCCCCGACACCTACACGGCCTACCGGCCCGTCTCCGACGAGGCCACAGCGCGCCAGTTCGAGCAGGCCTGGGGCGTGCCGCTGAGCCGCAGGAAGGGCTACACGATCCCGCAGATGTTCGACGCCGCGATCGCCGGAGACCTGAAGGCCATGTACATCTTCGGCGAGGATGTGGCGCAGACCGACCCCGACACCGCGCACGTGGTCGAGGCGCTCGAGAACCTGGAGTTCCTGGTCTGCCAGGACATCTTCGAGAATGAGACGAGCAAGTACGCCGACGTGATCCTGCCCGCCTCCTCCTTCCTCGAGAAGGCCGGCACCTTCGTCAACGCCGAGCGGCGCTTCCAGCTCGTCGAGCCGGCGATCGATCCTCCGGGTGGCGCGAGGACCGACTTCGAGATCATCACCACGGTCTCCAAGCTGCTCGGGCACGACATGGGCTTCCAGACGCCCTGGGACTGCCTCGACGAGATCGCGCGCCTGACACCGCAGTACGCGGGCGTGAGTCGCGAGCGGATCGGCCGCCATGGCCTGCAGTGGCCGGTCCGGCCCGACGGCTCGGACTCGCCTGTGCTCTACGACACGTTCTTCGACAACCCGGAGGAGCTCGGGAAGTTCGCCGCGCTGCCGTACAAGGAGCCGGGCGACGCGGCCGACGATGAGTTCCCGCTGATCCTCGTCACCGGCCGCGTGCTGCAGCATTACAACGCCGGTACCATGACGCGCCGCACGAACAACGTGGAACTGGTGGACAGGGATGTGCTGGAGGTCCATCCCCAGGACGCCGCGAAGCTCTGGGTCTCGGACGGCGACCTGGTGTCGCTGCGCAGCCGGGTGGGCCGGATCGAGCTCGAGGCGCACGTGACCGAACGGATCCAGCCCGGCCACGTGTTCACCACCTTCCACTTCCCGGAAACCAGGACCAACCTGCTGGTGGGGCAGTCGGCGGACGTCAACACCTCCTGCCCGGAGTACAAGGTCGTCGCGGTTGACGTGCGCCCGGTATCCGAGCATCCGGCCTACGTGCCGCAGCTGGCGGTCGTCTGATCGGCCCGCTCAGGCGTGTGGGCAGACGGCAAGGTTCTGTGGTCGGTGCGTGCCGACCACAGCCCTGCCAGCCGCCACGAACGCCTTGGCGTCGGCGGTCGTCTGAGCGACGTTGAGCGCGCTGGCCGGTAGCGTGCCGGCGGAGACGCGGCTGATCAGCCTGACGTCGTGGGTGAGCTGCGTGCTGGTCGAGAGGAACCTGTGCTCGCGGCGCAGCTCGACGACGGTGGGCGCCAGCGTGATCAGGCAGCGGCCGCTGAAGCCGCGGCGCAGCACCTGGCGGCGCAGCGCCGACTGCGCCCGGTAGAGCGACCCGGCGCCGCGGCTGATCGCCACATATTCGGGCTCCAGGCAGGCGATCAGCGAAAGCTCTGAGGATGTGAGCGCAGCGGTCGCGCTCGGCGTGGCGGTGGTGGTCGTGGACGACGTCGTGCCGGTCGTCGTCTGGGTCAGCGCGGCGCAGCGCAGCGCGTCGGCGTTGAAGCCCGCGAGTGCCTGCTCCACCCCCACGCCGGTGTCGCAGTTGCCCCTGATGGTGCGCAGCAGGGCGGTCGCTTCGCCGACCTTGCGGCACGCGGCGTACAGCTCGCTCCAGGTGAGCGTGCCGGCTCTGGCGGCAGCCCGGAACGCGATCAGCTCTGCGCCGAGCTGCCGGTACTCGATCGCCGTCAGCTCGCCCCGACGCACCCGTGCGGCCTGCCCTGCCGTGGCGCTCGCGGCAACGACACCCGCCACCAGGCCCGCCGTCACCAGCGCCACCACCAGCTGTCGGAACGCGCGCACGACCACAAGCCTACTAGGGTGCCTCGGCGGTCCGGCGGCGTGCGCGACTGGCGTGGAACTCGGCTTCGGCCCGGCCGAGCTCGGTCGCCGGTGGCTCGCCGTGCAGGTACTCGGCGGCGATCGCGCCCCAGTCGGCTCCCGCCCGCAGCGCCTCGAGCACGGCCGCGACCACGCCGTGCATCCTCCTGATCAGGATCGCCTCGGGTGGCAGCGTCAGCTGATCGACCTGGCCGCGAGCAGCGGCACGCCGCTCGGGATCGCCGTGTTCGCGACCGGGTGCGGCAGCCGTCGGCGGGTCTCCGCCAGCCGCCGCAGCCGCGGCGAAGCGCCGCTCTCCGGGCAGCGCGTACCAGCCGGTGGCCCGCCGCATGAGCCGCAGGGCGAAGCCGGCATCGAGCGCGTCCGCGCGCTGCGCGGGCAGGTACCCGGCGGCGATCAGCGCCTGTTTGAGCCCCCGCTCGTCGTCCTGGCGCACCGCCAGCGCGACCGCGGCCTCGCCGCTCACGCGCTCACGGCTGACCTGGCGCAGCAACCCGAAGTCCAGGAAGCAGACGCGCCCGTCGGAGCAGCTCAGGTAGTTGCCGGGGTGAGGGTCCCCGAGCGCGATCCGGTCGCGGTAGAGCAGCCCGAAGAAGAAGCGGAAGACGGTCTCGCCGTAGCGGTCACGGGCACCTTCGCCGGCGCCGCGCACCGTCTCGAAGCGTTCGCCCGCCACAAACTCCGAGACCAGCACACGCCGGCTGGAGAGCTCGGTGTGCACGCGCGGCACGCGCATGAACGGGTGACCGCGCAGCAGCCGCTCGATGCGGCGCTGGTTCTGGGCCTCGAGCTCGTAGTCGAGCTCCTCGCCGATCCGCTCGCGCAGCTCCGCGCCCAGCGCGCGGGCGTCCAGCCCGGGAGCCAGTCTGCGGATCAGTGGCACCAGCAGCATCGCGTTGCGCAGGTCGGTCTCGACCGCCTCGGCGACCCCGGGATACTGCACCTTGACCACCACCTCGGCACCGTCGACGGTGGTGGCGCGATGCACCTGGCCGATCGACGCGGCCGCGAAAGCACGCTCGTCGAAGTCTGCGAAGAACCGCTCCAGCGGGCCACCCAACTCGCGCCGCAGGAGCGCTTCGATGTTCGCGAAGCTGACCGGCGGCACGTCGTCTCGCAGGCTCGCGAGCTTGCGCTGCAGCTCGTCGCGCTGCTCCTCGGGCAGGCCGTCGAGGTCGGCCAGCGAGAGCATCTGGCCGACCTTCATCGCCGCGCCGCGCATCTGCGCGAGGCGGTCCACGAGCTCGTTGATCAGCGCCGCCGTCCGGGCCTGCTCAGCCGCCGCGGCCCGCTCGGGGGTGCGCACGCGGTTGGCCGCTCGCATGCCGGCCCAGCGCACACCCTGGCCGGCTGCCAGGCCACCGATCCGCGCCGTCCTCGCCACCCGTCCAGACGGCAGCGACGCCGCGTCCGGCACCGGTTGCTCTGCGGGGTCTGCCACAGCATCGAGGCTAGCGGCCGGGGTTGGCGTGGCATGCTCTGTAGCGATGGGCGAACACGTGACCTGGCCGGCAGAGCCGCAAGCGGGAACCGGCCGCAGTTGAGCCGGCGTGGCACGCTGCTGTTTGCGGCACTGTGCGTGATCTGGGGGCTGCCCTACCTCCTTATCCGCGTCGCCGTGGCCGAGGTCTCACCGGCCTTTCTGGTCTTCGCCCGGACGGGGATCGGGGCGCTTCTGCTGCTGCCGGTCGCGGCCCGTCGCCGCCAGCTCGCGGCGGTTCTGCGGCAGTGGCGCTGGCTGCTGGCCTTCACCGTGGTGGAGATCGGCGTGCCGTGGTTTCTGCTCTCGCGCGCCGAGGAGCGCCTGACGAGCTCGCTGACGGGGCTGCTGATCGCCGCCGTGCCGCTGATCGGCGGACTGCTCACGGCCGCCGGCGGCAGCGCCCAGCGGCTCGACCGGCGTGCCTGGGGCGGGCTGCTGGTCGGCCTGCTCGGCGTGGGCGCCCTGGTGGGGCTGGACTTCGGCCGCGTCGGCATCGGCCCGCTGGTGGAGGTCGTGGTCGTCGTGACCGGCTACGCGTGCGGCCCGCTGATCCTCTCCCGCCGGCTGATGCACCTGCCCTCGCTGGGGGTCATGGCAGCCGCGCTCACGCTCACGGCACTCGCCTACGCGACGCCCGCGCTGCTCGCCCCGCCGGCACGCGTGCAGACCAACGTGGCCCTGGCGATCCTGGGCTTGGCGGTCGTCTGCACCGCGCTCGCGTTCCTGGTCTTCTTCGCGCTGATCGCCGAGGTCGGGCCCGTGCGCGCGACGATCGTGACCTACGTCAACCCAGCGGTCGCCGCGGTGCTCGGCGTGATCGTGCTCGGCGAGCGCTTCACCGCCGGCATGGGCATCGGCTTCGCGCTCGTGCTGGCCGGATCGGTGCTCGCGACCGGCCGCGGCCGGCGGGCGGACGAGGGGCTACCCTCTTCCGCGTGACGCTCGCACAGTTCGGCCAGTATCCCGCCCCGCGCTTCGCGATCGCCCACATCTCGGATACGCACCTGCTCGGTGGCGGCGCCCTCCAGTTCGGCGCGGTCGACACCGCCCCGCACCTGCGGCGAGCCCTGGAGCTGCTCGGCGACCTGGAGGAGCCGCCGCAGGCGATCATCGTCAGCGGCGACGTCGCCGACCGCGGCGAGCGGGACGCCTACCTGGTCGCAAAGCAGCTCGTGGAGGCGGCCGCGGCACGACTCGATGCGCGCGTGTTCTGGGCGATCGGCAACCACGACGACCGTCGCGCCTATTCGAGCGTCATCTTCGGCGCTGAGTCCGACGCGCCACAGGACCGCGTCCACGAGCTTGACGGCCTGCGGATCGTGAGCCTGGACACGACCCTGCCGGGCCACCACCACGGTGAGCTGGAGCCAGGCCAGCGGGCCTGGCTCCAAGGGATCCTCGCCACGCCGGCCGAGCACGGAACCGTCCTGGTGATGCACCATCCGCCCGTGCCGATGGCACTCGACCGCATCTCGCACGTGATCGAGCTCGATGGCCAGTCGGAGCTCGCGCCGGTCCTGCGCGGCAGCGATGTGCGCGCGATCCTGTCCGGCCACCTGCACTACCCGATCTATTCGAGCTTCGCGGGGATTCCGGTGTTCGCCGCGTCCGCGACCTGCTCGACCATGGAGCTGGCGGGAGCCGGCCGCACCTACGGCGTGCGCGACGCGGGTCAGGCGATCGCCATGCTGCACCTGTTCGACGCGGGCTCCGGCGGCATGGCTGAGGCGCCCGTGACACACACGGTCCTGCCGCTCGCGCAGGCGCCGCTGGTGGTCGCGCACCGCTTCGAGGAGTTCGCCCAGCTGGAGTCGATGACGCACGGGCAGCGCCGGACCCTGCTCTCGCGCCACCCCGATCGCGACCGCGACGGCCGCGCACACGCGTGGCTGGACGCAGCGGCCGGTGCCGGCTCCGGCGATGCGCCGGCCCAGCGCGGCTAGCCCTCGGCGTCGAGCCCTTCGACGTAGGCGGCGCCGACCTCAGCCGTCGCAACCTCGCCCGCACCCAACATGCCCGCCCCCAGCTCGTCGCTCAGCGACGCCTCGCCGTGGATGTACTTCGCCCCGCGCATCCAGGAGGCGACGGCGGCCAGCACCGCCAGCGCCGCGCCGAAGTCGAACGCGAGCCCCAGGCCGCTGCGAACCGATGACGCGATCAGCCGCGGGAAGAACTCGCGGCCCGTGACGTAGCTCATGCGTGCGGGACCCAGCGAGGCGAGCACCGCGTGCGGAAGCTCGGTCTTGATCGGGTTGTAGCCGAGGAAGGCCGCGAACAGCGTGCCGATCGGCGGCAGATGCGAGAACTTCACCGCCAGCGCCAGCGGCAGCCCTTCGGCTCGCAGCCCGTGCTCCAGGTGGCCTGGCAGCGAGGCGGCGAGGCCGAGCGTCACGATCGTGAAGAAGACGCCGATCGACAGCACCGAGGCGGAGTTCATGAAGGTGCCGTTCATGCCCGCGCCGGCGCCGCGCTGGTTGGGCGGCAGGCTGTTCATCACCGCCGTCTGGTTGGGCGTGAAGAACATGCCGGAGAAGATCGAGAAGCAGAGCAGGACCGCCGCGAACGTCACGTAGTTGAAGTCCATCGGCAGGCGTTCCAGCAGCAGGAACGAGACCGCCGAGCCGACCAGGCCGATAGTGGCGATCCAGCGCGCGCCGTAGCGATCGGCGAGGATGCCGGAGAGTGGACCGGAGACGAGGAAGCCGACCGTCAGCGGAACCATCGCGATGCCCGCCCACAGCGGCGTCTGCGAGAAGCTGTAGCCATGCTCTGGCAGCCAGATGCCCTGCAGCCAGATGATCAGCATGAACTGCACGCCGCCGCGCCCGACCGAGGAGAGGAAGGCGGCAAAGACGCCCGAGGCGTACGGCCGCACGCGGAAGAGCTCTAGGTGGAACATCGGGTTCTTCACGCGGTGCTCGATGACGATGAACAGGACGAGCACGAGCAGGCCGCCGAAGACGGTCGAGAGCACGAAGGGGTTGGTCCAGCCCATCGTGTTGCCGCCATACGGCAGAAGCCCGTAGACGATGCCGACGAGGACCGCGGTGAGACCCAGCGCGAAGGTCAGGTTGCCCCACCAGTCGATGGTCGAATGCTGCCGCACGCCGGTGTCCTTCAGCTTCAGGTAGGCCCAGACGGTCCCGAACACACCGAAGGGAACCGAGACCAGGAAGACCAGGCGCCACTCCACGGGCGCGAGCACGCCGCCGAGGATAAGCCCGATGAACGAGCCTGTGACCAGGGCGACGCCGTTGATGCCCATCGCCTTGCCGCGCTCCTGTGGCGGGAAGGCGTCGGTCAGGATCGCGCTTGAGTTCGCGAACAGGAAGGCGCCGCCGAGCCCCTGGCCGGCGCGCATGACGATGATCCAGATCGCCGCGGACGCGCCCTTGGTGAAGGTGACCGAGAGCAGGATCGAGAACACGGTGAAGATCGCGAACCCGAGGTTGTACATGCGCACGCGCCCGTACATGTCCCCCACCCGGCCGAGGCTCACGACCAGGACCGCGGTGACCAGCAGGAAGCCCATGAAGATCCACAGGAAGTAGGAGGTGTTGCCCGGCGCGAGCGGCGCCAGCGCGATCCCGCGGAAGATGTCGGGCAGCGAGATCAGCAGGATCGACTGGTTGATGGTCACCATCAGGATCCCGAGGGTCGTGTTGGAGAGCGCGATCCACTTGTAGTGATCGTTGTGGGGGCGCTCGCCCGCTGCCAGCGTGCCGCTTGGACCCGCCCCGTTTCTCACCGCCGCTTCCATACCATCCCCATTCCGCAGACCACCGTTCGACACACGGCCAGGCCCGCATCGCCAGCACGCTTGATAGATCGACTATATAGTGCTTCGATGCATTTCGCCGGACCGTCCGCCACCCGCGAGACCGAGCTCGCACGAGAGCTGGGGACCACGCTCACGCGCCTGTACGCGTTCCTGCGAGCGGCGATCCTGCCGCAGGGCATGTCGCTGACGCAGGCCTCGGCGCTGGCCACCCTGCGCGACGCGGGCCCCCAGCGCGTGACCGATCTGGCGACACGCGAGGGCGTCCGTCAGCCGACCTGCACGAGCCTCGTCAATGTCATGGAGGAGCAGGGCTGGGTGCGCCGACGCGTCGACGAGAGCGACCGGCGCGCCGTGGTGGTCGAGCTGACCGCAGCCGGCCACCAGGCTCTGGCTGACATCACCGCCGCCAGGGTCAGCGTGCTGGAGCAGCGCTTGGCGGTGCTCGACCAGGGCGAGCGCGAAGCGCTCGCCCTGGCGCTCCCGAGCCTGCTCCAGCTGATCGATCCCCGTGCCGCGGTGGATTAGCTGGTCCGCAGGCCCCGGTCAGATCGTGCCGGTCAACACCAGCACGCCGACGGCGACGAGCACCACCGCCGTCAGGGTGTTGCCTCGGCGCTCCAGCCATTGCGCATGGATTGCACGACCGCCGCGGCTGGCGGCGAGCGTGAGAGCCACGATCGTCCCGATCGTGGCGGCGGCGAAGGCCAGCAGCGACCCGATCGCGGTGCCCGGGCCGGTGGCGGCGGCCGCCAGAAACACAGGCAGGATCGTGAGGTCGGGAGAGGCCGCTGCCCCGAACGGGACGATCACGGCGGCGAGCCCGCGCAGGCGTGGCTCGCCGGCCGGAGCCTGGGTGTGCGCGGCCGGATCGGGATGCTCGTGGGGATGGTGATGGTGGCCGTGCGCGTGGTCGTGGCTGTGGCTGTGGCTGTGGCTGTGGCTGTGGCTGTGGCGAGCGTCGTCGTGGTGGTGGGCGTGACCGTGGCCGGTGAGCTCTAACAGGGCAAAACCTGCGCCGGTGGCGATCAGGATCAGGCCGATGATGGTGTCCTGGGCGTGCTGAATCGTCGAACGGAACTGCAGCCCGACGGCGATGATCACCGCGCCGAGGATGATCGAGACGAGCACGTGCGTGACGCCGGCAAGGGCCGACAGTCGCGCGACCCGCGAGAGCGGGTAGCGGCGAGTGCGGCCGAGGACCGCAAGCGGCAGCCAGTGATCGGGGAGGACCGCGTGGCCGACGCCGACGCCGGCGGCGACGACCAGCAGCGCAGCATCGTTTCCCGTCATGTGGCCGGCTCGAGCGCTTGGCCCGCGAGGCTCGCCGCGAGACCGAGGCGCAGGTGCTCGGTGTGGGAGACCGCTTCGGTGAGCAGCGCGCGGACGTGATCGTCGTGCAGCGCGTAGATCACGTTGCGCCCCTCACGCGCACCGACCACCAGCCCGAGGTGTCTCAGCACCCGCAGCTGCTGGGAGACAGCCGACTGCTCCATCTCGACCTCTTGTGCGAGCCGGCCGACAGAGCACGGCCCGGCGCAGAGGCGGCTGAGGATCCTGACCCGGCTCGGAGTCGCGAGCGCCTGCATCGTCTCGGCCACCGAGCGGGCGGTGTCGGCTGAGAGGAAGCTCAGATCCAGGTCGTGAACGCGACTCATGCTCATATCATCGCATGAGCGAGCTTTCATGGCTGCGCCAACGTACAGAGGCATTCGCTGCCACCTCGGAGCGAGCAGACCATGGGCGTCAGCGACGGGCTGGCCCCGAGGGCCCTTCCGCAACTGGTTCACGACCACCGACGGGCAGGCCGGGCCCGGCTGACGAGCATCCGGGCGATCGCTTAGAGATCGGAGCGATGCAGGGATTTTGTATCCCTCTGCAACGGATCACAACGGAAATGTTTCGCGCTCTGCCAGCTCGTCGCGAACACGTCCGTTCGCCCGCGAAACAACGACTGAAACAGCGCGACGCGGCCCGCGGCGGTCCCAATGTCGGGCCCACCCGCCGCAAGCCTCATCGTGGCGATCTGCCGGGCGAGCACAGCACGCTCCCGGTCAAGCGCGTTCAAGCGCGCTTGCGCCTGCTCCAGACCCAGAACCTCCATCGGCGCCAGATGGTCCCGAACAGCCCAGACACCTCACTCTACGCCCGGACTCGACGAGCGCTGGCGAGGCGCGACGCGAACTCAGGTGTGCAAGCCGCGTGGTGGCGGTGGCGGCCGTTCGCTTCGCTGAGGAGCTGCGCGGCGTGTGACACCTGCGATCTCATCAGCGACGCGGAAAACGCAGAGCACTTGACCGTCCGGCCTTGCGGCAGAAGGCGCTACCAGCGCGGTCCAGCCGCTGCGATACAGCTCCTCACCAACGGCTTGGAAAGAGGGCCATGTCTCGCGGCCGGGTTCGGGAGGCCCGAGGCCGATCGCCGCGAGCTGCAGCCTGCCGCTGAGATCCGCAACGCGCTCGATATCGACCCGGAGCTGCCAAAGGTCTCCGGGCATCTGGCCGACAGGTTCGGCTTGCAACTCGGCCAACGCCCGATACCACTCAGCCCACGCAGTCTCCGGGCTATCGGCGAGATAGAGCGCCTCAATGACCGAGCCGCGCTGCCAACGTCCATCGGCAGGATCAGGCGGGCGGGCCAGTGGATCACGCCCAGCCGGGCCTTGCCGCCACCAGACGCCGTGTATGACGGTGGCAGCTGGTGACGTTGGTGGCACTCAGGAGGCCGGGGGCGATTCGAGCACAGCGATCAGCCGCGACACCTCGCGGTAACGCCCAGCAGCGATCACGTCCAAGGGCTTGTCGTCGTCCAAGAGGCGTAGCGGCTTGCGCATCCAGACCGAGATGTATTCAGGCTTCATCACGCGCGCGAGACGCTCTACCAGCGCGGAAAGCTCGGCAAGGCGCTCAGCCCGTTCCCCACTCGGCGAACGCGTGCCAGCCAGCCATGCGCGCGCCGTGCTTGGCGCTGCGCCCGTGGCGCGAGCGATATCGACATCTGTCAGATGGCCAAGCTCAGCGATATGAGTGGCTTCGTCTGCGAAAGCAACGTTCGTCATCTAGGCTCCAATCTCAGTAGCGTGATTGTAGCGTTAATGTACGCAGACATGTTCGAGAATCGGGTGAACGTGGGCGCCCGGTTCGTGGCGGAGCACCCGAATGCGAGTCCTCGTCGGTTTGCAGTGATGTCTTGCACGCGATCGACGTCCAGAACCTGACGACTCGCGCTCGTGCACGTTCCTGGCGAGAGGAGCCGACCCACGGCCACCAGCAGGGGCGCTCGCTGTCGAGTCTGCACGTCGGGACGCGAGGCTCTCCGGTCTACGCGCGCATCTACAACAAGACCTTGCAGGCAGCACCTGACGCCCCGATCCGCGAGCTATGGAAACAGCGGGGCTACGACAGGGCAGCGCATGGCCCGAAGGTCTGGCGGGTTGAGTTCGAGATCCGCCCAGCGCTCCTGCGGCAGCTGCGAGCAGACGGCGAGCCGCTGCCGCAGGAGCCCGAGCAGATCATCACCGGCCATCTCGACACGCTCTGGCACTACACAACCGGCTCATGGCTCGCGCTCCGCGACCGTCTGCGGAAGTCGACGAGGATCGAGCGGCGACCGATCGCTCCCTGGTGGGCAAAGCTGTCAACGCTCGCTGGTCTATGCGGCAGCGCTTCCTTCCCAGCAGATTGCATCAAGCGTGACCGTTCAAGCAACGCAAATCGCGAGCGATTGCTGAAGCTCATGCAGGGCTGCCTCGCAGGGCTGGCCGCAATCGACGGAACGACTGACGTCGCATCGACGCTGGCGACTGTAGGCGAGCACATGGACCGCCACGGCGAAGCGGACTTTCGACGCCGGACCGACCGTGCCAGAGCCCGCTATCGCATACCTAAGACCGGCCAGCTATGGGAGCGATATCTCCTTCAGTCCGCCGTCATTGACCGCGTAGAACCACGGACCCGCCCCGCGCGCTGCGATTTCCCGCTCCATCGCGTCCCAGTGCCGGACGAGGCGTGTGAGCCAGTCCCATGTGGACATGTCCCTCTTTCCCGCGATCCAGAACACTCGCAGGCCGGCGTCCCGAAACAACGCCAGCTCCTGCGGCTTGGTGCGGATCCTCCGGTCGCGACCGATCACGATCAGCTTCCGCGCAGCCACCGCCGGAATCCACTCGCTGTCGAGCGTCCCAAGGGGAGACTCGGGGATCAGCGGGTGCCCGACATAGATCGTGTCCTTGCGAGCCCATGCCAAAGCCTTGCCGAGCCCTAACGCGCTCTCGTCTACGTAGAACCGAAGCCCGTCTGGATCGGCGGCCATCGCGTCGCTACGTCTACGGTCAGGCTGCTACCGCAGACCGAGCGCGCCAGAGTTCGTACCGCACAGCCTCATCGACGAGCGCTGGCGAAAGTTCATAGGTCTCCGCGAGCCCTGCGACGGTCTCTCCGGCCTCGTAGAGCTCACCGAGAACTTCCGTCCGAACGTTGCGGCCCCGAATCACCGGCTCGCCAAACCCGCGCAGCGGGTCAAGAACAACGTCCCGTATGTCCGTCTTGGCCAGCAGCCGTTCCACCTGACCGTCGACCGTTTCCTCGGTCCATTCCACGGACTGGCTGAACGCCATCGCTTCGTCTGACCACATCACCCGCTGGCCGGTGCGAACCACCACAAGCGATAGCTGATGCTCCAGGCCAACCTTCTCCTGCACCTTGCGCACCAGTTCCTGACCACCGACCACCAGCCAAGTCTTGGCGGAGGCGAGCGGATATTGGGTCTGAAGCTCATCCCGCAGTGCGATTACGGCCGGTCGCATCTTCAGCATCGGGACACCGGCGTTGCGGTACTCCGACAACAGCCGCGTCTCCACGAACTCTCCCCATGTGACGATCTCATCACCGGTCGTCTGCTCACGGACAACGGGGTCGTAGTGTTTGCGACCACGGTCATATCCGTCGATCCAGCGACGAGCCGTGCCAGGGCGTAGGCCAAGCACGCGGTCGACCTGCGGGAGACCGTACACCGGGCGACTCAGGAGATCGACGACGTTGGACATATGCGCAGTGTGACAGCAGCCGCAGCAGCCCGAAACCGATGCCCGCGAGGTTGCAAAACGCACTGAGGGCAAGCGCCCGTCGTTTGTGACGGATTCACTTGCCCTCTGTACGTATCAACCGGCACAAGTAGGATGTGCCGTGGTTGAGCCAGTCGGGGCGCCCGGATTCGAACCGGGGACCTCACCGACCCGAA
>DAIDME010000021.1 GCA_027449125.1 Solirubrobacterales bacterium
CCGGGAGCTTGCGGGCGTGCGCGACCCGACAGCTGGTCACGCTGGACCCAGAGCAGGGGGCCGTGACCCCCGCGGGCAGCGGCCTGGGGGACGCTGTCGAGGCGATCATGCTCGCCGTCCGGGCGTGGGTGCTGCGCTTCGCCCACGACGAGCTCTGCCCGTGGGAGCGAGCGGTGTGGATGACCGGCGGGCTGCTGCACGGATCCCCGCCGCCGTAGCCCGTCGCTCTCGCGGCAGCCAATCCCCCCGCGCACCGCCAACCAGCCCCGCCCTCTTCGCTGCCGTCTTTGAAGCGTCGCGCGCTCGCGTGAGCCTGTCGGTCGCGCCGCGGTCCTGGTGACCAGGCCACACGCGATGTTTTCACCGCTCAAAGCGACCTACTTCTTCTTTCGTACCCCACCCACCGGTACTCATCGTCAACAGCGCCAACGTGATCAAACTGAACAGCGCTCAACAGAAGGAAGGCGGCGTACCTTCCCGGTTGATTGAAGACCGAAGGCGGCGATGGCCGGCGGAAAGGCACGCCATGACGAATGTTGTCACGCTCCCCGAGGTTGGGGGCGATGAGGAGATGCTGGACACGCTGGACGGCCTCGCGCGGGAGGGCGCGCGGCGGATGATCGCCGCGGCGTTGCGCACGGAGGCTGACGCGTATGTCGAGCAGTTCGCGGGCGAGGTCGACGAGCACGGGCACCGGCTTGTGGTCCGTAACGGCCGCGCGCAGGAGCGTAGGGTCACGGTCGGGTCTGGGACGATCGCGGTCCGCGCTCCGAGGGTGAACGACAAGCGGCTTGATGAGGAGGGCAAGCGCAGGCGGTACAGCTCAAAGATCTTGCCGGCGTACGCTAGGCGCTCGCCGAAGGTTGGGGAGGTGCTCCCGATCCTGTATCTGCACGGTCTCTCGACCGGCGACTTCAAGCCCGCGCTTGAGAGCCTGTTGGGCGAGGACGCCGCCGGGCTGTCGGCGACGAGCGTCGCCAGGATGTGCAAGGAGTGGGAGGAGCACCACGCGCGGTTCTCCAAGCGGCATCTCGCCTTCTCCCGCTACGCGTACCTGTTCATCGACGGGATCCATGTTCAGGTCCGGCTCGGTGAGGACCCGAAGGTGTGTCTGCTGGTCGTGATCGGTGTGCGTAAGGACGGCGTCAAGGAGCTCCTCGCGGCCTGTGGACGGGTACCGCGAGAGCACCGAGAGCTGGGCGGGCGTGCTGCGCGACATGAAGCGTCGCGGGCTCAGCGAGCCGAAGCTCGTCGTCGGTGACGGCGCTCTGGGCGCGTGGGCTGCGCTCAGAGACGTCTACCCCGGCGCGGGTGAGCAGCGCTGCTGGTTCCACGCGTCCGGGAACATCATCGACTGCTTCCCCAAGCGCGTGCAGTCCAAGGCCAAGAAGCACCTGGACGAGATCATCGCCGCCGCGACCCGCAACGACGCACGAGCGGCACTCGAGGTCTTCCGCGACGAGTACGGCTCCAAGTACCCCAAGGCGCTTGCGAAGCTCGACCGCGACTGGACGCAGCTGACCGCGTTCTACGACTACCCCGCCGAGCACTGGCGGCACCTACGGACCACCAACCCGATCGAGTCAGCGTTCGCGACCGTCCGGCTGCGCACCCGGGTCACGAAGGGCGCCGGCTCGAAGACCGCGGCGCTCGCGATGGCCTACAAGCTGCTCTCCACAGCCCAAGAGCGCTGGCGGCGGATAAACGGCCACGAGCTCGTCGCCGACGTGCTCGACGGCGTGAAGTTCAAGGACGCCATCAAGGTCACGGATGACGAAACACCGAAAGATTGACTGACGGACGAGAAGGTCGCCGCCTGATCATCCCTCACCGCCAAATCCACAACACTTGACAATTTCCCACCGCGACCTCTCAGACGTCGCTTGGTGGTCGGTACGGTTCTCGTTTCTGCGCAACACCATCATGCATGGAGGGGTGCCTGCTCCCGATGACTGGCGGCACGGCGACGCAGCGCACGTCGATCTCGGCGAGTGGTACCTCGCCCAGGCGATCAAATACACCGTTGGGAACGATGGGCACCAAGCCGTGCTCGACACCTTGCATCACAGCCGTCTCTCGCTGGTCGCGCTCGCCTACTGGCGCGAGCAGACAGCCCAATCCGAAAGCGCGCGATGGGGCGATGGCGAGTAGCTGATACGTGCTGCCCTGGCAGCGCTCCGTGCGGCCGCTGAGTCCTGTCCTTCCGTGGCCGAGCGATTGTCACGCGGATCGCGACAAGTGCTGCCGTAGAAGCCGAAGCTATGGCCGAAACCCGGCAGAAATGACGCTAAACGTCCATAGCTTCCCGCTATCGCTCGGCCACGCAAAGGCAACTCCCGCCGCACCCGCTCTTCTGCTCCGACGGGCATCTCGCTGCGCGCCGCGCCGTACCTGCAACGCGCGGATGGCTCGCGATCGTGGCGTCGGCTCGTACTCTGCGTGCTGCACGCGGTCACGCCTGGGGATAGCCTCGCGTTGTGAGCCGCGATCGTGAGCAGCGCCTGGAAGGCCTCGCGGTGGGCGACATCGAACTGCGCCTTGGTGTGCCAGAAGAC
>DAIDME010000022.1 GCA_027449125.1 Solirubrobacterales bacterium
CAAATCGCTCGCCCCAACCCGGCTCGCACCATCTCACGTCTCGCGCGCCCCAATCACAATCCTGGCGAGCGATCCCCAGCGAAAGGCGAAGCCGGTTACAAACGCGCGACGCACAACGACGACGCCTCGCCCGGACCCCCCCCATCGTTGCCAGCCGTTCCTGCGACTTACTTCTTCTTTCGTACCCGACCCTCCGATCCTCACCCACAGCAGCGTCAGGATGCTCAAAATCAGCGGCGCTCAACATGGCGCATCGCGCCCTCGATCATCGCGGCGACCTCGGAGGCACTGCAGGAGATCAGCTGGGAGTGCGCAGCCATCGACTGCTTCTCGACGTGCCAGTAGATCAGCACTCCGCGGCCGTGGTAGCGCGAGTGCCATTCGGTGAGGATGTTTTGATCCAAGGCCCGGATGTGGGTGGAGTCGGAGGCGACCGCGGTCGACCCTGCACCCCACAAGCCGGGGTTGCGAGCAGCGAACGTCGCGTCGGCGATCTGAACCGCGATCGAGCGGGCCGCCTCGACGGTCAGGTAGCGGCGGCGGGCGTAGCGGATCTCATCCTCGTTGTGACCGTGCGCACCTGAGGAGACCGCGCGGATACCGGTGTTCGTGCCGTAGGCGTAGATCGCAAGCAACAACCGCTCCGCGAGCACGTCGGAGCGGATGCTGCCGCCGCCCGCCACGGAGGTGACCGTATCGAGGCAGAGTGTCCGCAAGGCTGTCTCCTTGAGCATGTCGATCAGCGGGACCGTGCCCCAGCGCCGTAGCACCTCTGCCTTGACGCGCCGTAGGTTCCGCGGCTCCACCTGCGCGTCAAGGGGAGTGAGCTTGATCGCACCGGAGCGGCGTTCCGCGACCGACAGCCAGTCGAGCTTGGGTATCGCATCGTTGAGCGCCTGAAGCTCGCTTCGCATCTCGCCGCGCAGATCGGCGATGAACTCGCCGGGATCAAGCGGCTTGCGCAGCGTCCGGTAGTGCTCGACGCGACGCTGCGCGAAGTTGACCGGGAGGTCCTCATCGGGGTTGCGCCAGCGGTCGGCGCCTGCAACCCAGATCTCCTTGCAGCGCAAAGCGTCGCGCGAAGCCTGAAACGTCGCTACCTCATACACCATCCGTACCACCCGCCGACGCCCGCGGGTGTCCTCGCGGTAGAGAATGTCCTCCCAGTCGCCGCGCAGCCCGCGGTGCTTCGGGATGAGCGCCCCGAACGGGTAATAGGTGATGTTGCCAGCGTCGGCGAATCGCCGGATCAGCCGCAGCGCCTCGATCACGGGCTGATGGGCGGAGCTGCTGCGGAAGTCCAGCACGTCGAGCAGCCGGATGAGCCCTCGCCGGTAGTGGTTCGTGTAGGACGCCTTCAGCGTCGTCTGCACGGTGCGGCGGTACAGCGGGCCGCTGGTCTTGAACTCGTTCACAATGTCACGCAGAGTCTGCTCACCGCCGGTGACCGCAGGGAAGACGACACGGCGGACGGTTCCGTCCGGGGTGTTCAGCGACGCCTCGGCGACCCGGAAGAGGATGTTCTCCTTGCCGTGGACACGTTTGAACTCGGCGACGAGCTCATTGGTGGCCTTCTTCTCAGCCCGAGCGGCGACGCGATGCACGGTTGAGATCAACAACTCAACGAGCGTGTCGGTGATCTCCCGCTCGCGCTCACGCAGCAGCGCGGCCAGCATCGCCAACCGCAGCTCCTCCGGATGGGTTCGCAGGTGCGAGGGTGACTCGACCGCCGCCCGCGCCCGCCAGCCCGCGACGGCACTCGGCGAGACATCCTTGAAGACCTCGGGGCCGATGCCGACCGCGCGAACGGCCAGCAGCTTGGCGATCTCGCCCAGCATCGTCTCCAAGCTCACGCTGCCCGCCGCCTCCTTGATCCTCCCCAGCGCGACCCAATCGTCCGCCGGCTCGTCGTCAACGGTGTCCTCGATATCGTCGACAGCGAGGAGCGTCGCGATCCTGAGCCTCGACTCCTGGCCAAGCCGGCCCGCGACCCGCGAAGAGACCGCCGGTTCGATTCGCTCGAGCTGACACCGCGCCAACAGCTCCTCGCGCGCCCGGTCCGGCCGGCGCTCCCGCTCCGTAACGTTCTCCGCAAGCCACGCGGTGAGCTGGTCGGCGTCAGCCACGGTGCACTCCCGGAAGCCCAGCCGCTCGCGGATCTGAGCGCGATGGCGCTCGACCGTGCGCCCCGCCCATTCGTAGGACGCCAGATCCGACGGTGCGGCGCTCAGCTGCCGAGCGACGAACTCAACCACTCCATCCGGGAACTCAGACACGCCCGACGGGAACCGACCATGGCGTGTGTAGAACTTCAGAAGCAGCGTAAAGCCCAACCTCGTCGCGCCATGCTTGGCGTTCACCAGCGCGCACTCGTCATCGAGCACCGTCCAGTGATCAACAAGCTCATCCAGATCAAGGGAGGCTGACGCAGCCACAGCCCATCTGTAACGGCAAGTCGGCGGCCTGGCAAGCAGCCACCCCGCAAACTGCGGACTCAGAACATCAAGAGCCGACGTGAGCAGCCCGCCCGGACCTCAGACGGCGGGGCGTGGCCGGAATTGGCGGCTGGTGACACGCTTCTTACCGCCACCCCGGATGGAGAGCATCCAGTTCATGCGTCAGCGGGACTGGCGTGCCGGTCGCAAGCTGGCAGGACCGAAGCGCTTCTGGTTCGGCGTGTTGGCGTGGGCCGTGATCGCCACGCTCGGCATACACGAAGCCCCACGATTGATCCCGGCCGCGTCTCTCGGCCACGGGCCCGTACCGTTCCTCTTCGGGATGTGCCTGCTCGTGGCTGGTTGCGCTCTGCGCTGGTGGTCCTTCGCTGCGCTCGGCAACCGCTTCACGTTCAGCGTGAGAACAACCCCCGACCAGCCGATCGCGACCACCGGACCCTACCGGTTGGTGCGCCACCCCGGCTACACCGGTGGCCTGATGGCGGTCAGCGGAATCGGCGTCGTGTACGCCAACTGGGTCGGACTCGCTTCGATCGCCGTGCCCGCGCTCCTCCTGATCCTCTGGCGCATCAGGATCGAGGAAGCCGCGCTCGCCATCGCCGCCGGACCGGCCTACACGGCCTACGCCACCAGCCACAAACGCCTGATCCCGCTCATCTGGTAGGCGACCGATCTACCACCAACCCCGCCGGCGTGACCGACAGTGCGCCTCGACAACACCGTGCATCTGCAGAGCTGCGAGTCGCCGGCAATCCGCCAGCCCGCGACCGGCGGCGAAGATCGCGGAGGCCGTTGCGCCAAGGGAGGCGCTTCGGCGGCTCAGTGTTTTTGAGGGCCTGGGGGGCGATCTGGTGATGGTGCAGCTTGGTGAGGCTGTTGGTTGCCACCAGTGATCGCCACTCGGTCCTGGCGGCAAGAGCACCGTGCGTCCGGCGCGTGATCACTCGATCAGCCTGCCGGCACGCGCGCCGCCGCGCATGGTGCGTCGGCTGGATCAATCGCGCGCTGCGATCGGGCGGGCGCCCCGTGCCGCTGCGACCTGACGATCGCTCAAGCGGCGAGACGTGAACACGACCGGTGCCCGCGGCGAGCGGGGTGCACAGAGGAGTCGCCACTGCGTCCAATTTCCGGCCCGATGCCAACCATGAGCCACGCTCTATAATCAATCTTATGTATCGCCGTGCGTGGAGTGGATGCGACGTAAACCGGGGCTCCGTGGATGATCGTAGGTGACTGGCGGGGTCGGGCTGGGTGGTTTGTCCTGCTGTGAGCGGGTTTTCTCGCTGGTTGCGGGGTCGTTGGGTGACGCGCACGGGTTCAGGCCGTAGGTTCGGGCTTGTAAATGGTC
>DAIDME010000023.1 GCA_027449125.1 Solirubrobacterales bacterium
AGGATTGAGGAACTGCGCAATGCAGACTGAGATTGACCATTACACGTACCGGGTTACCTGGTCGGCCGAGGACCGCGAGCACGTCGGTCTGTGTGCCGAATTTCCGTCGCTGTCCTGGCTGGCGAAAACCCCCACCGCGGCGTTGCAGGGCATCCGCCGGTCGATCGCGCAGGTGGTGACTGACATGAAAGCGAACGGGGAGACCATCCCTGAGCCGCTGGCGGAGCGCCGCTACAGCGGCGAGTTCCGCGTCAGGATTCCACCCGAACTGCACCGGGCGCTTTCGATCCGGGCGGCCGAACAAGGCGTAAGCCTGAACCGCCTGGTGAGCTCCAAGCTCGCTGGCGGGGACGAAGGCCGCTGAACTGGGAGTGTTCCCTCGCCTCCACCGTAACAGCTGCGGCGCACCGGTCCGGTCGCGCGATGGGGGCCGCCGACCGGATCAGATACGTCACCCGCCGCCGCGCGAGAGAGCGGATTGCCCGCCTCCCGCCGCCTCACCGGTCGGCGGCGGGATCAGGCGAGTGCGCCATCTCTCCTCGGCTCTACGCCATTAGCGAGGCTGTATGAGCGACGGCGTGGCCGGATCACGGCCATGTGGTGCGGGTCCGCGGCCCAGTACCCACATCGAGCGCCGCGCGTGCGGGCGGCGAATGAGGGAGCTGGCATCTCCCGCCAGCACCTGTATGACATTCTGCGCGAACGCAAACCTCTCTGTGCCGAGGTCGCGGTCCGCCTCGGCGCAGCTGTCGGGGATGGCCCTGAGGTGTGGCTGCTGCAGGCCGCCCATGACGCGTGGCACGCCTCTGGCAAGGTCGACCTCAGCAGGGTGCCGCGCCTCGCAGCGTAGCCGCCCTCGATCGGAGCCAAGCCCGTCTCCCGACGATCATCGTGCCACCGGCTCGCGCCCCCTCGGGGGGACATTCCGCGTTGTGCCATGACCTTATGTACTTAGGTTCTCTGCTTCGTCCACCGTGACGTCCCTCTGCGTGTGCTGGGCGGTTCCCGCTGCCGAGTTTCACCGGTGGACTCCCGGAGCTGTCAAACCTTTACTGCCTCCCCGGCAAAGCCCAGGGATCTGCTATTGGACTCGAACAGTACCCGCCGGGACGGCTTCCGCCGGCAGGATGCAGCCATCGAGCATGTGCACGATGCGCTGCGCGCGTGCGGCCAAGCCCGCATCGTGAGTGACCATGCAGATCGTCGCGCCAGCGGAGTGCAGTTCGGCGAACAGTCCCATCACCGTCTCGGCATTGCGCGTGTCCAGATTGCCGGTGGGCTCATCAGCCAGGATCAGGTCCGGCTCGCCCACCAGTGCGCGGGCGATTGCGACGCGCTGTTGTTGGCCACCACTGAGCTGGTGCGGGCGGTGCTTCATTCGTTGCGTCAGGCCGACGCGCTCCAGCGCGGCCTCGGCACGCTCTTGTCGTTCCGCCTTGCCCATGCCACCGCGGAACTTCAGCGGCAAGGCCACGTTCTCCAGGACGTTCAGATCGCCGATCAGATTGAAGCTTTGGAACACGAAGCCGATATGCTGGTTGCGCACCGTGGCGCGAGCATCGCCATCGAGGGTGCCGACGTCACGCCCTGCGAGGCGGTAGCTGCCCTCCTCGAAGCCGGTCAGCAGGCCCAGCACCGCCATCAGCGTAGACTTGCCGCAGCCGGATGGCCCGGACACCGCCACGAACTCGCCCTTGTCGATGCGCAGGTCCGCCCCGCGCAATGCCCAGGTGTCCACTTCCTCGGTGCTGAAACGCTTGTTGATCCCGGTCAGTTCGATCACGGGGACGGCTGCGTTCATGGCTGCTCCTTCAGTGCAATTCGAGTGCGTGATCCCCGGCCCAGGCCGAGGTGGCGGATAGGATCAGGCGATCGCCCGGCGCGGCGCCGGCGAGTATCTGGATGCGGTCTACCGAGCCGAGGCCGAATTTCACCGTGCGCCGCTGTGCGATATCCGCTCCCGGGGCCAGCACGAACACCGATGCACTGCTGTGCGAGCGCACGTCGTCCGGACGCGACACGGACAGGGTATCGGGCACGCGCGCGATGCGGATGGCGGCGTCCACGCTCTGTCCCACGCGGCCCATTGGCAAGGGCCTCAGCAGGCGCACGTCGACCGTCACCAGGCCCTGCCGGACCTGCGGGTCCACGCGCAGCACGACCCCGGGAATGGCCTGCTGGCGTGGGTCGAGCACGACCGGCTGCCCCGGCTGCACCTCGGCGGCATCGTACTGGCTGACCTCGACGCGCGCCATCAGACGGGACGGGTCGGTTACCCGCGCCAGGTTCATGCCCTGTTTCACTTCCTCGCCGGTCTCGACATCGAGCTGTTCGAGCTGCCCGCTCACCGGCGCGCGTACCGTCAACCGCGCCAGTTCCTGCTGATTCAGCGCCGCCAGCGCTTCGAGCTGCTGCACGTGGGCGCGTTCGGCTGCCAGCAGCGCGGCGTTGCCAGTCTTCAGCTTGGCTAACCGCTGGCGGGCGAAAGCCAGTTGCTGCTGCTGCAGACCGTAGGCGAGCTTCTCCTGTTCGTACTTGAATTTCGACACAATGCCTTGCGTGACCAATTGCCCATCGGCGTGCAGGTGTATCTTGGCGGTCTCGATCTGTACCTTCAGCGCTTCGACTACAGCGCGTTGCTCGAGTACTTGGCTTTCCTGGCTTTGCTGTTGGGCCAGCAGGTGCGCCTTGGCGGCGGTGACATTGGCAAGCGCGCTCTCCGCGGCATTGGCTACCTGCGGGTTGGACAGGCGCAGCAGCGGTGTGCCAGCCTTCACTGCCTGGCCAGGCTCGACGAACTTCTCAGCAACGATGCCCGATGCCGGCGCCGCCACCCACGGCGAGTCGGCCGCCGCCAGCGCACCGGAGCCCTGGACCTGCACCACGAACGGCCCACGAGTGACCGTTCCGAGCAACACCGAGGAAAGCGCTACCTGCGCCACCCTCGGGGTGCTCAGGCGCCACGCCCAGACGGCTAGGACGATCAACAGCACCGCGCCGATCAACGCCCACGCGAGCTTGTGCTTCCACCACGACCGGCGTACCGGTCCGCGGCGCACGTCCATTGTCTCGAACAGATTGGGGCGCGGGGCGGCTTTCATTGCATCAGGCGCAGGGCTCATAGCTCGTGCAGGCTCTCAACCGGCTCGGCGCGCGCAGCGCGCCGAGCCGGGAAATGCGCCACCAGTGCCACCGCCAGCAGCAGCACGGCGAGGGCGACCCAGGTCGGCCAGCCGAAGGGTGAAACTTGCGCGCGGGAAAGCAAGGCGAACTGCTGCGCCAGCCAGGGCGTGAACAGCAACGCCGGCACAGCGCCGCCCACCCCCAGCGCCAGCGTGCCGAGCAGCACACCCCTGTATTGGCGACGCGGACTCGCGCCAAGGGCCTGTCGGATCGCATCCGCCCATTTGCGCATGGCCAGAAACAAGCGCAGAAACACCACCAGACCGGTCAGGGCGACCAGCAACCCGAAGCCCGCCACGGCGCCGAAGATCGCCGCCAGGACCCGCTGCGGGTGCGTAAGGACTCCGGCAACCCCGTTCTTGCACCGGTTTTCATGAACGTGTAGAGCTCGGAAGTGGTGAGGACGGCGCGCAGCGCAACGTCGGCTTCGCGGGATTACCCCTGCTCTATAGCCGAGCGACCGCGATCATCGTCA
>DAIDME010000024.1 GCA_027449125.1 Solirubrobacterales bacterium
GCCGGAGCCCGCGGGCCGCGCCGCGCACGGCACCCGCGCCCCGCACGGCGAGCACTCACCACGAGCCTCCCCCGCTCCCCGAACGCCGGGCGACGACGATGCCGAGGCGCGCCTCGCGCTCTCCGGGCTCGCCGGGCTCGACCTGTCGGAGGCCCCCGCCACCCGGGTCTACGCCGGCCCGCGCGACCCTGAGGCGCTGCTCGCCCACTTCGGCCTGGCGACGTTCCGCCCAGGGCAGCGCGACGCCGTTGCCGCGGCGCTCGATGGCCGTGACAGCCTGGTCGTGATGCCGACCGGCGGCGGCAAGAGCCTCTGCTACCAGCTGCCGGGGATCGCGGGAGCCGACCTGACGATCGTGGTCTCGCCGCTGATCGCGCTCATGGCGGACCAGTATCGGCGCCTGCGGCAGGGTGGCCACCCGGTCGCGATGATCGCCTCCGGGATGGACGGTGCGGCGGTCACGCGGGCACTTGCGGACGTGCGCGACGGCGGCGCGAGGATCGTGCTGTGCTCACCGGAGCGGTTCGGCTCGGCCGCGTTCCTGGACGCGATCGCCGCGCGGCGAGTCGACCTCTTCGCCGTCGATGAGGCGCACTGTGTGTCCGAGTGGGGACATGACTTCCGCCCCGACTACCTGCGCCTGCGCGCCGTGATCGACCGTCTCGGCTCGCCCCCGGTGATGGCCTGCACGGCCACCGCGACCGAGCAGGTCGGGCGCGAGATCAGCGCCCGGCTGGGCCTGCGCGACCCGCACACGCTGCGCGCCGGGTTCGACCGCCCGAACCTCTCCTTCGACGTGATCGCGCTCGAGGGGACCGGCTCCAAGGCGCGCAAGCAGATGCTGCTGTCACTTGCGCTCTCAGACCCGTCGATGCGCCCCGCGATCGTCTACTGCGGCACCCGCCGCGAGGTCGAGGAGCTCACCGCCGAGCTGTGCGCCGACGGCCCGCTGGCCGTCGGCTACCACGCCGGCATGCCGGCCGACGAGCGCGCCGCCGCCCAGCACCGCTTCATGACCGGCGACGCCGACGTGGTGGTGGCCACCAACGCCTTCGGCATGGGGGTCGACAAGGCCGACGTCCGCTGCGTGGTGCACTGGGCAATCCCCAAGAGCGTCGAGGCCTACTACCAGGAGGTCGGCCGCGCCGGCCGGGACGGCCTGCCCGCGCGCGCGATCCTGCTCGCGAGCCGCGCCGACCTCGGCCGCCTGATCAACTTCATCAAGGGCGACGCGATCGAGACCGGTGACGTCACTGCCTACGTGCAGCGGTTGCAGGCGGCGGCCAGCGATGGTGTGGTCGTGATCGACTCGCCGCTCGGTGACCGCGAGCGCGTCTGTCTCGGCATCGCCGAGCGCGCCGGGATGTGCACGCTGCAGCCGGTTGGCGGCGGCGGTCTCGCGGTGAGCCTCACGGGCGCCGCCGCGGGCGGCCGGGTCGCCGCGATCTGCCGCGAGGCGCGGGACCGGGCGTGGGCTGCCTACCACGCCGTGGAGGCGTTCGCGTCGGGCTCTGCACAGGGCTGCCGCCGCCGCACGCTGCTCGACCACTTCGGTGACCCGAGCGAAGCGGCACCGAGCGGGCGCTGCTGCGACGTCTGCGACCCCGACACGATCGGCCTGCCCGATCCGGCTTCCCTGCAGCCGGGGCGGGCGAGCAGGCGAGCCGCCCGCCCCGCGTCGGACGGTCCCGGGTCGCGCGACGCCGTCCCACTCGATGCCGCCGGGCTGGCGCTGCTCGAGTCGCTGCGCGAGTGGCGCAATCGCGCCCGCGACGGCAAGCCCGCCTACACGGTCGCGCACAACAGCACGCTCGAGGCGATCGCGGCGCTGCGCCCCGGCTCACCCGCCGAGCTCGGCGCCGTCAGGGGCGTCGGCCCGGCATTCGTCGAGCGCCACGGCGCGGACGTGCTGGCGCTGGTGGCGGCACCGGCGAGCTGAAAGGGCGGTCCCGCCGTCAGTCGAGGTTCTCGACGATCTCGTTGGCGCGCGACCACTGCGCCGGCGGCACGACAAGGTAGATGTCCCCGCGCCCGAAGCGGTCGGGCGCATGGTCGGCGACGCAGCTTGCGTCGATCCCCATGGCCCGCAGCTGGTCACGCCACGCGATCGCGGTGTCGCGGTCCTCGAAGCTCGTGACCGTCTCCCAGCCCGCAAGCCGCGGATCGTCGACCGCCACGAGCGGCTCCTTCGCCGTGCGAGACCTGCCAAAGCGCGGGAACGGCATGCGTCGTAGCGTACCCCCCGGCTTGAGCCCGGGCGGCGCGCGGCGCGCCACGGTTCCGACTGCCACCGTCGTTAGAGTCACGGTTGGCATCGAACATACGTTCTCATGAAAGCGAGCATGACCGAAGAACAGACCGTCCGCGCAGCCGCCGAGCTGGCCGAGCGGATCCTGAATGAGGTCAGCCGCGCCAGGCAGGACTGGCCGCTGGTCGCGCGCCTGGCGTGCGCACTCGCGGAGCTCGCCGGGCAGGCGGCTGCGCCGGAGTCACGGCCGCCGCGGGCCGCCGGACACTGACGACTCCAGCTCCTCCGCCAGCGCGAGCAGCTCAGAGGCTCGCACACCGAGCGCGCCGGCGAGCCGCAGCAGGTTGCCGAAGCTGACGTTGCGCTCGCCGCGCTCGATCCCGCCCACGTAGGTCCGGTGCAGATCACAGCGCGCCGCGAGCGCGTCCTGCGAGACCCCGGCCGTCCGCCGGAGCTGCCGCACCGCCCGGCCGAGGCCGATGTGCGCCGCGCTCAGGCGGCGGTCGGCAGACGCGTCGCTGGCGGCGGGTGGATGCTCGGATGCCACGGCAGCTCAGTATCGCCCGGCGCCCGGCGATTGCCAGCCCGACCCCTACACACTGCACAAATGAGCATCGCGGAGGAACTTGCGTTGCTACTTATAGTCTGCAATACTCGCGCCATGGTTACAGTTGGAGAAGCGCTCAACCGCCGCGCGGACCTACAGAAGCGCATCGCCCAGCTCGAGGAGCGGATGCGAGCTTGCGTGCTCGTGCAGGAGGGCGAGGAGCCGCCTGAACGGCCGGGGGAGCTGCTAGCCGAGCTTGAAGCTCACTGCGACGAGCTCGAGCGCCTGATCGGCGCGATCAATCACACGAACGCCTCCACACGGCTGGCGACCGGCGAGACGATCACCGAGGCGCTCGCCCGCCGTGACGTGCTCGCGTTGCGTGCTGGCGCACTGCGCTCCGCGATCCGGGCCGCGAGCGACCGCCACGCGTTCCCGCGCCTGACCCGCTCTGAGATCCGGATGGTGCGCCAGGTGCAGATCAGCGACCTGCAGGAGCGCGCCGACCGTCACGCCAAAGCCCAGCGCCAGCTCGACAACGCGCTGCAGGAGCACAACTGGACCACAGCGCTGATCGAATGAAGAGCCGTCGGTAGCCGTCAAGGGCGAGCGCCAAGGCCTGCGGTCCGGCCCCAGGATCGCGTTTGGGAGACCCCCTCCATCCTCGAAAGGTGGACGCCGGGGCGGCGACCAGACTCACCGTCAGCCCAGCAATGGGCACCCCGCATGTCACAGCGGGCATCTGACACAACCAGGCGCTGACTTCTCGGTGAGGGTGGGCACGGGGACAGGCTCGGGTCACGATCGGCATGGACAGAATCACTGCAGTGGCTGGACGTGGCCCAGGCTCGCACGCTGGATCAGTCGCTGCAACGTGGCGGTCGGTGCAGCGCATCGACGACTGCAGCGGGTGGCATCCACGCGCCCCCAGCTGTCGGTGAACCGCGCACCGATCGCGCCGTGAGCCTAGGCCGATAGCGCCCGCCGCTCGGCCGCCACAGCCATCGCAGCATACGCATCGCCTAGCAGCGCGATGGCCACGGCGTCCTCCGCGGCGCCGGCGCCGGCGCCGGGACCTGCCTGCGGCTCCAGCGTCGGCAATGGCCCCAGCCGCCTCAGCAGCGCGTCTGGTCTCTCTGCCGCCAGCGGCGTCACGTCCAGCCGCGCCAGCTGCTCGCCGCAGCGCCAGAAGCGCTCCAGCGACTCGGCCAGTGGCCGGACCGGCTCGCGACCGTCAACGGAGGTCCCAGAGGCCACCACGAAGCTCCCGATCGCTTCACGGCCGGCTCCCTTCGCTCCAAGAGCGTGCCTCGCGCTCGCCCGGCGCACGCGCAGCGCCTCGATCAGCTCCTCACTGGTCCGCCCGCGCAACGTCAGCAGGGCGAACGGATCAGCATCGAAGCGGCTCGCCAGGATGTAGTACACAGCGGCCGCGTGCTTGCACGGGTTGGCCTTGTCCGGGCAGGTACAGCTCACACGCAGTTCCTCATAGGAGGTGGGCAGCAGCGCCAGCTTGGCGTCCGCGAGCACCGCCTCGATGTCATCCGGCAACTCGCCCGCGAGCAGCCGGGCGAGCGTCGCCGCCCGCGCCGCGATCACCTTCTCGGCCCGCCGCCACTGGGCGTCTGAGAACACCTTCGGCCGGATCCGAACCCGATAGGGCGTGAAGCGCGAGCCCTCGACCTTGGCGAGCACGATCCCGGGCTCGACATCAAGCTCGATCACGTGCCCCTCGCGCGCGTACTGGAGACCGCGCTCGAGTCGCGAACCGAGGCCAAAGGACTCAAGCAGCGCGATGAAGCGCCGCGACCACCACCGGGTGCCGGTCTCCGACACCGTGCCACTCGCGGGCACCGCTGTCATGCTGCCAGCCCCATCTGGTCCGCCGCCGCCAGAACTGCGGCGTCCACCCCGTCCACCCCGTCCGCGGCGACGGCGTCTGCGGATAGCGTCAGCAACTGGCGCAGCTGGCCGGTGCTCATCTCCGTCAGCCACGCCTCCGAGCTGCCGACAATCTGCTGGGCCAACTCTCGCTTGTCAGCCAGCAACAGGTCGATGCGCTCCTCCAGCGTGCCGACGCAGGTCAGCTTGTGCACCTGCACGTTCTTGCGCTGGCCGATCCGGAAGGCACGGTCAGTCGCCTGGTCCTCAACCGCAGGGTTCCACCAGCGGTCGTAGTGGATCACATGGCTGGCGGCAGTCAGGTTCAGTCCAGTGCCGCCGGCCTTCAGCGACAGCACGAACACTGACGGCCCCTCCGGCGACTGGAAGCGCTCCACCATCTGGTCGCGAGCCGCCTTCGTAGTGCCGCCGTGCAGGAACGAGACCTCGACACCAAGACGCTCCTGCAGGTGGCCCCGCAGCTGCTGCCCGAACTCGGCGAACTGCGTGAAGCAGAGCACCTTGTCGCCCTCGGCCAGCGCCTCGTCAAGCAGCTCCTCGAGCCGTGCGAGCTTGCCGGAACGTCCCGCGAACCTCGAGCGATCCTTGAGCAGGTGCGCAGGGTGGTTGCACACCTGCTTGAGCTTCACCAGCGCCTGCAGGATCACGCCGGCGCGCGCAATCCCGCTCACCTGCTCCACGCGTTCGAGCATCTCCGCCACGACCGCCTGGTACAGCGACGCCTGCTCGCGGGTCAGGTGGCAGTCGACCCGCATCTCGATCTTCTCCGGCAGATCGCTGATGATCTCGCGGTCTGTCTTGACGCGCCGCAGGATGAACGGTCCCGTCGCGCGCCGCAGCCGGGCGGCGGCGGCGCCATCGCGCCAGCGCTCGATGGGCGTCGCGAACTGCTCCCGGAAGCCCGCGGCTGAGCCAAGCAGCCCGGGGTTGAGGAAGTCCATGATCGAGTGCAGCTCGGACAGGCGGTTCTCAACCGGGGTGCCGGTCAGCGCCACGCGGTGCCGCGCGCGGAGGCTGCGGATCGCGCGCGTCTGCTTGGCCTCGTAGGTCTTGATGTTCTGGGCTTCGTCGAGCGCGATCCGTCCCCACTCCACCTGACGCAGCGCGGCTTGATCGCGAACCGCGAGCGCATAGGTGGTGATGAGCAGATCACCGCTGCTCGCCGCGCCGACCAGCTCGGCGTCGCGCAGCCGTTCGCGTCCATGATGGACGTGGACCCGCAGAGCCGGCGCGAAGCGCTCGGCCTCGCGCCGCCAGTTGCCGGTCACCGACACGGGGCAGATCAGCAACGTCGGGCCCGGCGCCTGGCCGCCCTGCCCCGGCGCTCGCTCGCGCTCGGCGAGCAGCAGCGCCAGCAGCTGAACGGTCTTGCCCAGGCCCATGTCGTCGGCAAGACAGGCGCCCATGCCAAGGCTCGACAGGAACGCCAGCCAGGAAACGCCGCGCTGCTGGTAAGGACGCAGCTCGCCCACGAAACCGGCGGGCGCCGGGACCGGCTCGATCCGGCGATCCCCGTCCTCGGCCAGCAGGGCGCCGAGCCAGCCGGCCGCCTCAATCTCGACCTCGGGCCGCTCGCGGCCAGCCGGGCCGACGGCAAGCCCTTCTCGCAAGAGCTCAGCCGCGGAGGCCCGTCCCTGCGCCTGGCGCCGCTTGAAGAAGCGCAGCGCCATCTCCACGTCGTCCGCTGTCAGCGCGATCCACCGCCCGCGAGCCTTGACCACCGGCACCTTCAGCTCCGCCAGCGCCTCGAGCTCGGCCAGAGACAGCGTCTGATCGCCAATCGCCACCCGCCACTCGTACGCGCACAGACCGCTGAGCCCGAACATCTCGCTCGGCTCCCACTGCTCGCCCTCGGGCCGGACGACCAGCCTCGCCCGCGGACGCTGACGCCACCACGGCGGCGCGAGCACGGCGAACCCCGCTTGCTCGAGCAGCGGGACGGACTCGGTCAGGAACCGGTACGACTGCTCCGCGGTCAGCGAGACCGAGGTGGGTGCGGGCTCCTCCAGCGCCGGCGCCAGCTCCGGCCACAGCGCCAGCGCGTGTCCCAGGCCGCCGAGCAGGCGCTCCTGCGGATTCTCCAGCACGCGCTCGAGCGCGGCGAGCCGGTCACTGTGCGCCCATACCTCGGCAGCTGGTACCAGCACGCTGGGATCGTCCTTGTGCTGCAGCAGGAACTCGACCCGCCACGCCGCATCCGCCGCATCGCTACCGGCGTCCACCGCGGCGAGCAGCTGAGCGCGTGAGCCATCCGACGGCTGCGGCGCCTCCGTCGACGGAGAGGGACCTTCGCCCGCCTGCTCGTCAGCGTCAGAGTCGTCCCCATCGGGAGCAACCAGCCGGAAACAGGTGCGAAACATGCGCTGCGCTGCGTAGCGCTCAGCCGCAGCCCACCAGTCCTCCAGCGCCTCCGCCAGTGCAGCCAGCTCACGGTCGTCGCCCACGACGAGCGGATCGTCGGCCGCCAGAGCTGCCAGCCAGGCCGCAACCGTCTCCGGCAGGGCATGTCCGGGCGACGCCACTGAGGCGGGGCCTGCGCCGGTGTGCGGGTACGGCTGGATTTGGGCCGGACCGGGGTTCAGTTCGCGCGCCAGGGCGTCGACCAGCGCCGTCATGAGCCCGCTCACCAGCCACTGTGGGTCGATCTCACCGCTGTTACCAGCCTCGCCACCCTCACCGACCACTTCGGCACGCAGCAGCGGCGGCAGCGACCTCGTCAGCAGGTCGATCTGGGCCGCGTCCGCCGGGCCATCGGCTACCGCCAGCCATCTGGCCCGCCAGCCGTGGCCGCCGCGCTCCAGCGCCGGGCGCAGCCGCCCCGCAGCGATCAGCGCCAGCGCCAGCTTCGCAGCCTCCACAAAGAACTGCAGCGAGTCTCCGTACGCAATCCCGGACGGAGCGCTCGGCGGCAGCGACAGCAGCAGCGCCGCCGCCGCCGCTGGCTCGAGCGCCAGCGTGTCCACCTCCCACGCTCGCAGGCCCAGCGGGCCCACGGGCACCTCGTCAGTCAGCCGCAGCAGCTGCGGCGAGGCCTGCGGCGAGGCCTCCAGCGACGGCAGCCTCAGCGTCAGCGTCGCAGCGGCGGTCGCGCTACTGGCGGCACCAGCGGCGTCCAGCGCGCGCATCGCCTCCAGCAGCAGAGCCGTGCCCGCCGCAAATGGGTGCGGCAGCGGTCGCGGTACCTTCGGCCGGCGTCCCGGCCGGCCCTGAGCACGCGCGGGTAGCGTCGAATGCTCGGCCCAGATGCACAGACGCTGCTCACGGGACCAGATCGCGTGGACGGCAAGCATTGCCGTCCCAGTTTCACGCAGCCCCCGGACAGACTCACACGCTCCCGACGGGCCACGGCCCATCGGAAGCGCTTGCCGGCCCCAGTCTGATCCGGACTCGCCGGCAGCCGGCCTCGACCCGGAGCTGCCGGCAGCCGAACCGGCCCCCGCCCGGCCGCCGTCGAGCAGCGCCTGCTCCAGCTCGCTCCAGCGCGCCACCGAGACCACGACCGCGCGCATCCGTTGCGCTGGGTGAGCACGAGCTGCTCGACTCGCGCGAGCGCGAGATCCTGGAGAACCCCCCTCGTCGGCGAGGTGGCGAGCACCCTGCAGGAGCTGATCTCCGCCGCCGAGCGGCGTGTCGCCGACACCAACCAGAAGCTGGCAGCGCGGCCGACCGGCACCGGCATGCGGCCGCGGCTGCGCTGGATCACCGACCCCGAAGGGCCCGACGGCCTCGCCGACGCGCGCTCCCGCCTGCTGCGCCAGACCTCCGACGCCTGGTCGGAGGCGGACCGCGCCGCGGTCGGCGGCTTCCTCCAAAACCAGATCAGGGCCGTCCGCGCCGAGGACCCGACCGGGCCATGGCTGGAGCATCTCACCACCGCGTTTGACTACCGCGCCTGGCATCGCTTCACGGTCGAGCGCCAGCAGAACGGAAGCCGGCATTCGGCTGCGGGACCGTCATCGGGTGGTGAGCGGGTGCTGGCGGCGAGCGTGCCGCTGGTCGCGACCGCCTCGTCGTACTACAGCTCGGCCGGCAACCCACACGCGCAGAGGGTCGTGATGCTCGATGAGGCGTTTGCGGGCGCCGATGACCGGGCGCGGGCCAAGTGTCTCGGCCCGCTGGCCGCCTTCGACCTCGATGTGGTGATGACCAGCGAGCGCGAATGGGGCTGCTACGCGGAGTTGCCTGGCCTGGCCATCGCGCAGCTCTCGCGCATGGACGGCGTCGCCGCGGTGCTCGTGACCCGCTGGGAGTGGGACGGCGGCGAACTGGAGCGCGTTGAGCCGCCGGCCGAGGTGCCCGTGGTCAGCGCCGCCACGCCGCCGGATGGGCCGCAGCTGTGGACCACCTCGACCACGGACGCCTGAGCCGCCTGCTCGGCGATCCCGAGCTGGCCTGGATGCTCGAGCGCGTCCGTCGGCGACTCGAGCTGGGCCAGCGCCTCGACGGCCCCGTCGTCCTGCGCGAGGCGTCGTCGCCGGTGCGTTTGCCGTTCACTGAACCAAATGCCCTGAGACGCCCTCTGCCACGTTTCGCGACGTAGACAGGTCCTCCGGCAGGTCTCCGCAGCGTCGCCGTCCGAGACGCCGGGTGAAAGGCACGGGCGTGCAACTCAGTACCGACGCCGCACGAAACGAGCACAGTGCGGCACGGTGAACTCAAGTTCACCGCGGCCTGGCGCAAAGACGATCGCCTCCTGGATGAGGCTCTCGCGGACCTTCGTCACGGCCTCCGGCTTACGACCCAGACTGCGGGCAATCTCGGCGGTTGACACTGGTCCGTCACCGAGGGCCGCCATCGCGTGGACGTATGCTCGCTCAGACTGATTGAGGCGCCCGAGCCGCACCTCGAAGAAGCTCTCGTCAAGCTCGGCCTCCGCGAGAGGAATCGCTGAATCAACAGCGGCTCTGGTGATGTGGATGCCGTCTCGCTCGCGCCATGCCCACCGGCCGACTTCCTGCAAGAAGTAGGGATAGCCCTCCGTATAAGCGACGGCGATCTCAAGCGCATCCTCATTCCAGATCACTCCCTGGCCGCGGGCAGGATCAGCCAGCGCCGAGCGAGCAGCCTCCACCGGCAGGGCGCCCAGCCGAGCGCGAAGGAACATGCGCTCGGCGTAGGTCTTCGCCTCACCAGTCAGAGCGGGGATGAGTGGCAGGCCCGCCGCCACGAAGGCAACGGGAAGCGCCTTCTGCTTAGCGCGATGAAGAGCCATGATCAGCGCCTCGTAGTCCGCTGCGCCGAGGTTGTGCATCTCATCGAGCACGATGGCAAACCCAACACCCGCCTCAGCAGCCGCCTCGCCGACCGAGATGAGCACGTCACGTAGGTCATCGGCGAGGTCACCGGAGTCGGCGTGGCCAGGCAGCGCGTCGACGCCGAGCTTGAAGCCGATCCCGCCAGGGAGAGTCACCTCGAACGAGGTCAGGATCTGCATCGCCCGGCGCAGACGATCGCCGACTTTCGCCCGCACCGAGAGCTGCCGTAAAGCGCGACTCGCACTGCGGCCGATGAGCACAGCAACCGCTGATTCACGGGCTACCTCCTTGCTCTCCGCCGGCCAGCCCGCCTCAGCACATGCATTCTCGAACTCGTTGAGCATCACCGTCTTGCCGACGCCTCGCAGCCCCGTAATCAGAAGATGCCGCTCGGTCCCGCCCGCCTGAAGCTGGGTGATGATGCTCTGAAGGTGTTCGAGCTCGCGATCGCGCCCTACGAGCGCGGGCGGACGCACGCCTGCATCAGGGGTGTACGGGTTGAACGAGCGCGATCGAGGGTCCATCCGGCTCTATACCGCAATATACGCCAGTTACGGATAGCTGGGGATAGAACTACATCTGTGCTCACCGCAGACCGCGAGCGCGAATCCACCGCGCCCTCTGAGGTGCAAAAGCACCACATCGGTCTATCCCGTTCCCCCTCTCTGTCAACGTCCGGCGAGACGCTCAACCCCGCCGCTCTTGAACGCGAGAAGCTCAAGCTCCGGCTCGCGCTTCTGCGAGAACATGCCGGCGTCACTCAGACCGACCTGGCCCAGAGACTCGGGACAAGCCAACCCAATGTCTCGCAGCTCGAGAACAGCGAGGATCTCTACCTGTCCTCGATCGCCCGCTACGTCCACGCACTCGACGGACACCTTGAGGTCACCGCCGTCATCGGTGATACCTCCGTGAAACTGGTCGACGACCTCGCCGACGTCCCCGATCTAGTTCGATAGAGCAAGCCCCGTTTTTGGTCATGTCGCGGTCCTATACGGAACCTGCCGAAGTCGTGACGGCGTTCCCTGAGCGCGAAGCACCGCCTGGATCGAACCGATGAGCGTGACAATCGACAGCCACACCTTCGACCGCGTCCAATATGACGCGGACCGCGACGTGCTCTATCTCCAAGAGGCGAGCCGGGCACCGCTGTCGACTTCGACTCAACGCCCGAGGGACACGCGCGGCGCTTCGATGCCGCGGGCGAACTCGTAGGCATCACACTGGTCAGCCCGCGGCACTGGATCGAGCAAAAGGGCCAGCTGCCGATCACCGTCCCCCACCAGTTCGACGTCGAGGACGCAACACGCTCCGCGCTCGTCGCCGCCTGACGGGCGACCGACGCCGGGGCCGAGCTCACCGTGAACGCGGAGGCTGCGGACGCTATGGGGTTAGCCATCGCCGCGCTCATGATCCTTCAGCCAAGCGCGCCGTTCGCGCGCACGCCGCGGATCGAGGAACTTGCTCCAGTGGCACAGCAGACAGCGACGGCCGCAGTCCAGCGGATGCCTAACTGCGATATCTCCACGCGGCGACGTTGACGCCGCGCACAGCGCGAGGTCGCGCAGGTGGCGCGCGCGGATGCGGGTGCGCTGGTGACGACGATAGGCACGGGTGCGCATCGTTCGGGCTCCTTGACTCGGCCCCGCCCGCACCACGACCGGCGCGGGCTAGGGCTTGGGTTGCCCGGCGCGTGTGAACGTCATCCTGACCAGCTGCCGCAGCTGCATGATCCGAACCTTACCTACCCCGAGTTTCGGATCCGTGTAGGTCCCAAGTAGTTGCCGCGCGGAGGCTGTCAACCAGATCCTGTGCCACGAGCTCCTCTTCGACCTGGCGTCCAGTGGCCGCCATGGTCTCGGTTAGAACCTCGTCCCAGCTCGCCACGACCGGAGCTCCGACCAGGTTCGCCGTGTGGCGGTGTGCCGCTGCCGCGTCGCGATAGGCCTCGGCGCCGAACTGCCACGGCTCCACAGGTAGCCGCCGATGCAGGAGGTTTCCGATCGTGATGCCGGACCAGTCAAAGTCGCCGTGGTGTTGCAGCCGCGCCCCTGCGGCTGACAGTGAGCGAAGCAGGACCATCGTGGCGGCGCGCGGCTGGCCGTTGGTGCACACCAGCGGAGGACACTCGGACCCGAGCCGGCCGGCAGCGATTGCCACCACCGATGGGTTCTCGACGATCAGGACGCGCTCGACCTCTTGCCACGCGGGCGGTGTGCGCACGAGCTGGCGCAGCGTCAGCCACAGCGGCTCACCGGCGCTGCGCGCGGCGGCCAGCAGACCGCCGCTCGCAGTCCCAGCGCTCGGGAGCCCGAGCGTGAGTACGACGCTCGACAGCTCATCGCAGAGCACCCCGACAGCTGCCCAGGTCTCGCGCCGTGCTTCGGAGAGTGACTCTTCGGGCTCGGGTGGCGCGATACCGGCCAACGCCCGCGCGGCGCCGAGCGCGAGCGTGCTGAGCGGTGCGCCGTCGTCGAGTGCGTGCGCCCGACCGAGGACACGAGCAGCGAACCCGGCGAGTGACTCCGGACGCTCACAGGGCAGCGAGTCGAGCACCAGCGCGAGTCCCGCGAGCAGCTCCGCGCCTGTGGCGGGGGATCCTCCAGCGAGGCGCTTCACGAGACCGCTCGACCGCATACGCGCGATCCAGCTGCCCAGTTCGGCGCGCCCGGCACCCGCGGCCCTGCTCGCGACCACCGCCTCGAGCGGTGCGAACGCCTGTGCCCACGCCAGTGCCTCCGCCGACGCCGCCTCGGCCCTGACGGTGACGGGACCAGTGAGTGTGATCACCGCCCCGGCAAGTCCGCCACCGTGGATGCCGGCGCGGCGCAGGAGCGCGTCGAGCTCACCGAGCGGCACCGAGAGCCCGCGGGCGACGCGCGGCTGGCGACCGAGCAGCCGCGCGACCGCGTCGCGCTCACCGGCGGTGGCGCTCGACAGCGTCACTGTCGTGTTGAGCGGCTCCCCACGCTCCATGCGGCGGCGGGCACGGTCGAGCACCCACTCGAGCTCGGGAGTGCCGAGCAGGCGGTTCAGTCGCTCGTGGTCGACGTGGTCCACAGCTGAGCCCCATCCGCCGACGCGATCGCCGCCACGGTCGGGCGCTCAGGCGCGTCGGGCACCCGTGTGCGTTCGAAGCCGTCCCATTCCCAGCCGGTGACGAGCACGGCGGCGACTCCGTCGATCCGGGAGAGCTGGGCGATCGCCAGCCCCGGAACCTCTGCGTAGCAGCCCCATTCGCGCTCACTCGTCATCACCACGTCGAGGTCGAAGGCGGCGAGCAGCCCGAGGCACTTAGCGCGCGCCCGGTCATCAACGCCCGCGAATGCCTCGTCGAGCATCACCAGGCGGGGCGCGTGCGGGTTGTCGGCGGAGCTGTAGTACGAGGAGGCGGCGGCGAACAGCGGCACGCTCGCGGCGAGCACGCGCTCACCACCCGATGACGGGCCGCTGGCGGGCTGCCAGCCACCGGCCTGCCGGCGCTCGACGCTGAACCGATGCCAGTGGCGATAGTCGAACGCGCGCGTGAGCAGCTCAAGCCAGGTTCCTGCCTCGTCGCCGGCACGGGCCGCGCGGATCTGGTGCTGGAGGAAGCCCCCGACGGCCGCCCGGTCATCCTCTGACCACGCGTCGGTGCTCTGGCGCAGGAGACGTGTGCGCGCGTCGCTGAGGCCATCAGGGGCGTCAGGGTCAGTGATCCAGCGCAACCGCAGCTGCATGCCGGTGCTCGTTGGGCGCGCGGCCAGCTCGGCATTGGTGTCGCGCACGCGCTGCTCGGCCGCAACGATCAGCTCCTGCAGCGCGCTCGCCACCTCGCCGACGAGGTGGTTCTCCAAGATCTCCCGCTCGCGCGCGTCCAGCAGCCGGCGGCGCTCCTCCACCTCAGCGGCCAGTCCGCTCACCAGCCCCGGCAGCGCCTTCGTCTGGCCCTGGAAGCTGACCTCGATCACGATCCCCTCTTCGCTCGGGAACATCGCCGCGTCGTTGCCGTGGCGGCGCAGCGCGTCGGCGAGGTGACCGAGCTCGTCGCTCACCTGTCGTTGCAACCGCGTCCAGCGCCCCTCTTCGTCGGGCTCGTCGGCGAGCGCCTGCTCGATATCCCGGGCCAGCCGCAGGGCCTGGGTGACATTCCACTCATCCGGTGTCTCCACGTCGCCAAGGGCGACAGAGAGCAGACCGGTCTCGGTGAAGCGGCGCAGTCCTTCGACCGCTTCGAACCGCTCCTTCGTGGCATCAGTGAGCTGCTCGCGCAGTTGGCTGTGGAGCGTGTCTGCCGCGCCCTCTGCCCGCTGGGCGTCGCCAAGGCGTTCCTCGACTGCGTTCTGCGCCTCAGTGTTCGCGTGCAGCGCATCGCTCACCTCGCGCATCTGTCGCTCGAGCTCGGCTATTGCCGCGCCGGCAGTCGCCTGCAAGGTGTCGCGTCGCTCGAGCGCCGCGGCCAGCTGTCGCTCGACCTCGGTCAGCCTGCTCTGCATGGCGGCCTGTTCCCGCTCGCTGGCGCGCACATCGTCACGTGCCTGAGCGAGCGCGCGCTGGGCCCGATCCGCGCGTGCATACGCCGGCCAGAGCGTCGCGATAGCGAGCTCGAACTGGCCCAGCGCAGCCGCGACCGCTTCCAGTTCCTCTCCAACCGCGGGCAGGCCAAGGGCAGCAGCGTCGGTCACGAGCGTCTCCTGGATCTCCTCGGCTGCGGCCAGTGCCGTCGCCTCGGCTGCGCGGGCCGACTCCAGCGCCTGCTCGGCGCCCGCGACCTCAGCTTCTGCCGCTGTCAGACGCGCGTGGGCGTCACGGATCTCCGCGTCCGAGGGCCGCTCTGACAGCTCGCGGCTCAGTCGCTCTCGGCGGTCCGCCAGCATCGTCAGCTCGCGTTCGAGCTCCGTGAGCTGCACGCCCGCTTCGGCAAGCGCCGCCCGCAGCTCCGCGATCCGTGCGCGGCGGGCGGCTTCCCGGGCGCCATGGCCGACGAACTGCGCCGTGGTCTTGTGCCAGGCCCCGCGCAGCGCGCCGTTGCGGTAGCGGCCATCGTCGGCCACCCAGACCGTGGCGTCGCTCTCGCCAAAGCCGATCGCCGCGAGCAGCCGCTCCACCTCCTGGGCGCCCACCGAAGTGCTGACGTCGCTCGCGCAACTGAGCACGTCGCGCAGCCGCGGGCCGTCACCGCCGAGGCTGGCTGCAGAGAGCAGCGTGTCCTCAGTGTGCGGGTCGACGAGTTCGCCCTCTGGTGTCACCCAACCATCGAGGATGCCGCTTGCCTCCAGCGCCGCCTCGATGCCGGCCCGCTGGCCGGCATCGAGACCGTCCCGGAAGTCGACGAGCTGCCACAGTGGCGCCCCCGGCCTACCGGCGCGCGTGCCGGCCGCACGTGTCGGCGGGACGGGCGGAACGGGATGGACGCCCGATTCGAGTTCGGCGCACTCGCGCTCAAGATCCAGGATCGCCGCCCGGGCTTCCTGGTTTCGATGGTCAAGTTCGGCCTGCGCCCGTTCCAGCCGACCGACGGCCGCCTGACCGGCATCGAGGATCGCCTGATCAATCGGATTGGCGCCGCCGAGCGTCTCGAGCCACTGCTCCAAGGCCGCGAAGGCTGTCGCCGGATCGGCAAGCTCGAGCTCGGTCGCATCGCGTAGGTGGACGCGAACGTCGCTGGAGTAGCTGTCGATGAGCCCACGGAGCCGGAGTTGCGCCTGGTCGCGACGCTCCGCCGCGCCGCTGAGCTCGCGCTCTCGCTGTTCAGTGCTGTGCCGCGTGGCGACGAGCGAGCGTTGTGCCTCATCGCTGCGACGCACGAGCGTCTCCACTCGGCGGATGCCGGTGTGTTGACGCGCGGTGAGCTCGGCGAGGACCGCGGGCAGCTCGGCGAGCTCGCGCGTGCCTATCGCCTCAGCGAACGCGGCGCCGATCGCGGCGTCGTGCGCGTACGCAGCCGCCCCTTGGCTGATCCTCTCGCGCGCGGCGATGGCTGCGCAGAGCTCGGCGTCGGCCTCGGTGAGCCGGCCCTGTGTCGTAGCGATCCGATCGGTGAGGTTCTGGAGTGCAGTCTGCACTTCTTGCAGCTGGCGCTCTGCCGTTTCTGCATCCTCGCCGGCTCGGTGCAGCTCTTGCGCGCTGCGGGTGAGTGGATCCGCTCGCAGCGCCTCATGGCGGCTATTCAGTCTCGCCTGCTCGGTCCGCAGCGTCGCGAGCTGCTCGCGCGCGGCGGCCAGCTCGGTGACGGCGTCGCGATGTTGCTGCTCGGCAGCGGTCACCTCGCGGCCGAGGCGGTCAACCACGGTCTGCGTGCGGCGCAGCGGCGCCGCACGCCGGCGGGTCGCCATCCGGGCGTATGCGCTGTAGGTGGCGAGGTAGCGCTCGGAGGCCTCGCGCGTCTCGATCATCGCCTGCAGCTCGGCGGCATCATCTTCGAGCGCACGGAACGCCTCGGCGACGTTGTGCACCAGCGCCTGGTCAAGCGGCGGCAGCGCGTCGGTCAGCGCATTTGAGAGGCTGCGCTCGTCCGGGCGCTTGGAGAGCTGCGGCTGGCGGACCTTGACCAGCAGGTCGATAAGCGCGCCGTAGCGCTGCTCACCGAGGCCGAACAGCCGCTCGTCGATGGCGCGGCGATAGTCGCGCTTGCGACGGTGGACGGTGCCGCGCGCTCCGAGCTCCTCAGCGAGACGGTCAGCGCTGAGCGCGACGCCGGTGTGATCCACCAGCGAGAGCTCTTCGCCGACGCGGAGGTCGCTGATGAAGAACCAGTGGCTGGTGATCCCGCGTCCGGCTGACGCCTTCAGCCCGCAGCCGATCGTGCAGAACTCGGAGCCATGATCGCGGATGCGGCCGAATTCCAGCCAGGTGTAGCCGAGCCTGTCGGGGTTGGGATGCTCGCCCCCGAGCAGCAGGTTCCACTCCATCCTCTTGTTCGAGTCGGCATCGGGCTCGACCCGGTGTGGCGAGAGCTCACCGTCGAGCAGGAACGGGAGCGTGAGTGCGAGCACCTTGGACTTCCCGGTTCCGTTGTTGCCCCGCAGCAGCAGCCGGCCGTCGCGGAACGCGAACTCCTGGTGGTCGTAGTAGAAGATATCGTCCAGGCCGATACGCAGCGGCTGCCAGCGCTCGCGGTTTGGCTCAGGCAGCTTCATGCGAGCGCCTCCTGGAACGGGGCGAGCGTCGGAGTGTCCAGGCCGAAGCGCCCGAGTGCCGGCAGCGGATGTACGCGATCGCCCTCGCGACGCACGAGCCGCAGCGCGACCAGACGCTCGAGGGCGTGCTCGACCAGGCCGACCTCGGCGCCCGGCTCACGCGTGTTACGTCGCCAGTACGAGCTGTGCTCCTGCGCCAGACGCCGGACGAGTGCCTGGAGCTCATCGACACTGACGTCGCGACCATCTGCCGCCAGCTCCTCGCTGATCAGCAGCGCGACGTGCCCGTCGGTGCCGATCTCCGGCATCCGCACATCGGTGAGCTCGTCGCGAGCGTCGACCATCGCGATGCCCTCTGCGCGGATCTCAGGCAACAGGCCGGTGAGCTCACCAACTCGCCCCGTCAGCAAACCGCGCTGGGCACTCAGGTACACGCGCTCGCCCTCGGTCAGCTCCTCGTAATACAGGACAGGCTGATCCAGCAGCGATCGCATCAGACGATGGCGCGTCGCGCGGTTGCGCAGCTCGACGGATGCGGGCTCGGTCTCGGCGACGAGCGCGTCCAGTCGCTCAGTGAAGCTCTCCGCGGCGATCGTGGAGGGCCCGCGCGCGGCGCTGATCAGCACCGCCATCACACGCCGCTCGACGTCATATAGGACATCGCCGGCATCACGCATGAAGGCCTCCTCGTCTCCGGCCACGCGCGCGAGCACGCCGAGCTCGAGCAGGATCCGCACGACAGCCACGAGGTCGCCCCTCTCCCCCCTGCCGCTCAGCTCGAACGTGACTCCCGCCGCCGCCAGCCGCTCGTCAGCGGCCGCGACGATGATCCCCTCCGCGAGCCGCCCAAGCGTGATCTGCTGGTCGGCCCGTTCGAGCACAGACAGCGCCAGGCACACCAGCACGTACCGGCGACGGCCGAACGGCAGCCCAGAGCGCGGCTCACGCGCCGGGTGCGTTCCGTCGGGCCCCGCGCCGACGCGCTTGAACAAGCGCGCCACCTCAGCGTCGATGTGCATCCGCCAGCCGGTGTTCTGCTCGAACCAGTCGCGCAGCGGAGTGGCCTGCTGACGCACGACACGAAACGTCTCGGGGTCGTCGCGGGCCAGCAGCAGCGGCTGACGCAGCAGCGCCCGCGCAGCGCGGCGCAGGTCGCGCTGATCGGCCTCCTGCAATGCCGTGCTCAGCTGCTCGCTCACGCGACGAGCCTCTGCGCGCGGCTGCTCAGGTCGACAATGTGCAGGACATGGTCAGGTCCACGGAAGATGCCCTGCTCGGTGCGGATCTCAACCCAGCCGGCACCCGCGATCGGGTTTAGGAGTATCTCCAGCGAGCCGTCCCCCGTGGCCGTTCGCGTCTCCGGCTCGTCCGGCAGCCGCGCTGAAAGCGCCTGTCCGAGCAGCGCCAGGAAGAGCGAAAACGCATCCGCATCCAGCTCACCGAGCTGACTGAGCCGAACGGGATGCTCGGTCACGAGCCGTGCGCGCGCCGCTGCGGTCTGATCGGCCTCCGCGGCGGCACGCTCTGCGAGGAACTGCCGTTCGCGCCTGCGGTCTATCACCCGGTTCGGCTTGCCTCGGCGCTCGTAGCTGCCGGTCCTCCGCAGGCGCGGGCTGATCATCAGTCTCGGCGCCTCACCCCACGGCGTTGACGGCTTGACCGGACTGCTCGTGCGCGCCTGCGCGGTGTCCGCGTCGATCGTCAGGTGCCGCGCACTGTTCAGCCCGAAGCTGGCCTGCCACAGGCTGTGCATCGCCGCCTCGTCGGGCGCCTGCGCGAACCAGACAGCCAGCTCCCTGAAGTCGGCGTTGCGGTCGGAGCGGCCAGTGCGGCGCTGATTGAGCATCGTGACGACACCGAGCAGGTCAGGAATCGCCTTCAGCGCGCTCGCGCGCAGTAGCTTGGCCTGGCTGGGGTGCCCCGGCCCGGAGATGAACCACTGCCGGAGTCCAAGCCACCGCTCGCGCCAGCCAGCCAGCCCGGCCGCGACGCTCTCCGCCCGCGAGGCGGCACCACCCGGAGCGACATCCTCGGCATCCCGCTCTGCCACGAGCGTTAGCAGTCGATCGACATCGTCCTCGTCGATTTGAGCGAGGAGCTCCGCGATCTCGGCCCCGGTACCCGTGAGGTCCTTGATGAACCGATCCAGATAGTCGATCAGCCGGTCCTTGTATGCGAGGAACGCGTCGACCTCGAGCTCGTACAGATCGATAGTGCGCTGCAGCGAGCCCATGAACGCCTGGGCGTTCTCGGCAAGATCCGCGCAGCGCCCGACGAGGTCGCGCAGAACCAGTCCGGCCCGGCCGACATCGGGCTCAGACTCACCCGCGAGCGCCTGCAACGTACGGAGGCGGTCGGCGATGTCACGAAGCGCGACCGCCTGAAGCGCTCCCCGGCGCCCAAGCTGCTCATCAAACACCGCAAGCGACCGCTCGACCGCCTCACCCGCTTGGGTGAGCTGATAGAGGAAGCGCGCCCGGTGGAAGTCCTCAACGCTCGTCACCCGGCTGGTGTCGGGATCGGCCCGCAGGTTGCCCCACAGCACTAGCTGCTTCGTCGCGTCAGCGATCGCCTGCAGATCCTCGCCGGGCAACGCCTCAGCGATGTCCTCAGTGCGAAGGTGCACGACAAACCGGCGCTTGGCGCTGACGAACGCGAGCATCACGCAGCGGTACAGATCGGCATTCTGCGCCGTCAGGTACGAGAACGGTTTGAACCGGGCGGATTCCTCCATCCTGCGCACACGGTGGCAAAGCCGGCGGACGGAACAGCGTCGCGGAACTGTCGACATTCCGTCGCCAGCTGTCCGAACCCTCGTCTACGTTTTGCCGCCATGACTGATGAGAGCCCTTCGATCCGCATCCGTCCCGACGAACTGCGCACCGTCCGCGAGGCAATGCGCGATCTCAGCTCCCTGCTCACCGAGCTCGAGCACGGGGAGGTCGAGAAGCTCGTGCTCACCCAACGCAACCGCATGCGTGCCGTGGTCGTCTCACTCGAGCACTGGAGCAAGGTCGAGCGCGCGCTTGCATCGCAGAGCACCCTCGAGAGCGGCTGAGCGATCCGTCCGTTCTA
>DAIDME010000025.1 GCA_027449125.1 Solirubrobacterales bacterium
TGCCAGACCGACCAGACTCGCATTCACCCCGCACCGCGCATCCCGCCGTCGCTGACGAGAGGCCCGAGCTATGCGGCCAGCACAGGGTAGCGGATCGGGACGTCCCCCATGGGGGGCGCTTGTGACGTTTTCGTGGGTGTAGTGACCGGCTGAGAACGGGGCGCACGCCCCGTTGGCTCTAGGGTTTCCGGCTTCTTCAGTGCTGGATTCCTTAGGAGGCGAACGAGACGTGCGCAGCATCAGAGTATGGGCGCGGCTGCTTGGGCTGCGCGGGACGGTGATCGAGGAGGTCAACGTCAACGACGCTGGGGAGGGGACGGAGGTTGTTGTGGCGGTCCGGCCGGGCTGGCGGGAGCGGGGTCGTTGTGGGATCTGTGGCCGGCGTGCGGGGCGCTTTGATCGTGGCGGCGGGCGACGGCGTTGGCGGGCGCTGGACCTCGGCACGTCGCTGTGCTGGATCGAGGCTGACGCCCCGCGGGTGTGCTGTAGCAAGCACGGGGTGGTGGTCGCCCGGGTGCCGTGGGCCAGGCACGACTCCAGGTTCACCCGTGCGTTTGAGGATCAGTGCTGCTGGCTGGCGGTGAACTGCTCCAAGAAGGCTGTCGCTGAGCTGATGCGTTGCTCCTGGCGGACTGTTGGGAGCATCCTTGAGCGGGTCTGTGGCGAAGCCCGCTTGAAGGTCGATCTGCTGTCGGGGCTTACGAGCATCGGGATCGACGAGATCAGCTACAGACGCGGTCAGAGATACCTCACCGTCGTCGTTGATCATCACAGCGGCCGGCTGGTGTGGGCCGCCCCTGGCCGCGACCGCCAGACGGTGCTCTCGTTCTTTGATGCGCTCGGCCAAGAGCGCTGCAAAGAGATCGAATCTGTGTCCTGTGACATGGCCTCATGGATCAGCTCCGCGGTCGCTGAAGCGGTCCCTGACGCGCAGCGTTGCGTGGACCCGTTCCACGTGATCGGGTTAGCAACCGACGCGCTTGACGAGGTCCGCCGTGAGCTGTGGCGCGAAGCCAGACGCGAGAAGAACCTGACGCTCGCCAAGGACCTCAAGGGCGCCCGGTTCTGTGTGTGGAAGAACCCGGAGAATCTCACCGACCGCCAAGCCCAGAAGCTCGCGGTGATCGGAAAGCTCAACGGGCCGCTGTACCGCGCCTACCTGCTCAAGGAACAGCTGCGCCAGATCTACCGGTCCGCAACCTACGAGGAAGCCGAGGCGCTGCTGGACGCATGGCTGGCCTGGGCCAGGCGCTGCCGGCTGCCGGCGTTCACGAAGCTCGCCAGAACGATCACAGCCCAACGCGACGGGATCCTCGCTGCCATCCGCCTCGGGCTCTCCAACGCCCGCGTGGAACAGATCAACACCCAGATCAGGCTGATCACCAGACGAGCGTTCGGCTTTCACTCAGCCGACGCGCTGATCGCGCTCGCGATGCTCACACTATCCGGGCTCTGCCCACCACTCCCAGACCGGGTCAAATAACCCACGAAAACGTCACAAGACCCTGAAATACCTGGTCAAGGGCCAGGCGGTCGCGTTCAGCGGCCGTCCGGACATCCGGTCCTACAAGCGCAACAACGGTGACCCCGGCGCGACGCTCGAGGTCCACGGCGTTGAGCTCGAGTACGGCCACAAACCCCAGGACCGACCCGCCGACCACGACCAGGAGCCGGTCCAGGCGGCCGCGTAACAGCGGCGGCTAGGCGGGACGCCCATGCAGGGGCGTCCCGCCAGACGGCCGCCCTCAAACCAGGAGAGCGACATGCAACAACACACAACTACCACCAACGACACCCCCGGCGCCTGCTGGCCGAGCCGCCAGACCACCGTCGCGCTGCCGCTCGCGACGATCGAGGAGCTCGACAACCTCGCCGCGCTCAACCACCTCACCCGCGAAGAGATCCTCCGGCAGATCATCAACGCTGGGCTACTCAGCGACACACCGCAGCTGCCGGCCGGTGACGACCCGGTCGACCGGCTGGCCGAGCACGCTCACCTCACCCGCCGCCGCTCACTCGAGCTCGCCCACGGGAGCGCCGGGCGATGAGCACGATCAACAGCACCCGGGCGCCGATGCCGCTCGCGCTCACGGTCCGTGATGACCCCGCGGAGATCGCGGCGCTGTGGGCGATGAGCGTGCAGCAGCGGATCGACGCGATGTGGGCCGGACAGCTCAGCCTCTCGCAGCTGACCGAATGGAGCTCTCGGCGACCAAGCCAGGTCCCATTGCTGGACGGCGAGCTCGCCTACCTGGTGATGTACACGCCCGAGTGGGCCGAACCCGCCAAGCCCGCCGAACTGGCCGAACCGGCCGAGCGGCAGCGCGACAACGTCGTGCACCTTCCTGAAAGGAGTGAGCACCGTGCCGCCGCATGACGAGCACCCAGTCAACGGCCGCACCGCGCAGGCCTACGGCCCGGCGCGGCGGTTTAGTCTCTGGCTCGAGCAGCTCCGTGCCTGTGACCTGAGCTTCGCTGAGGCCTCGACGCTCCATCCGGATGACATGGGGGAGTGGCAGGCCGGGGTGTATCTGCTCACCGGCTGCGAGCTGGTGTGGCTGGAGCTCGGCGGCCGTGTGCTGGGCGAACGCCCGCTGCAAGCGGCTGTCGACGAAATCGACCAGCCGCGGTGCTGGTGGTCCTCAAGCGAGGAGGCGACGATCCGGTGGGCCGCGCACTTCTGGGACCCAAGCCACTCAGGACCCGGCTTCCCATCCCAGGTCGGTCACTTCCACTTCCGCCGCTGGGTAAACGCCTGCCACCTATACAAGCGCACCGCGCCGACACTCACCACCACCAACAGGAGCGCGCGATGACCCAGACGCTTGCCGGCGCTGACATCCGCGGCTACTACGCCACGCTCGGCATCAGCATCCCCGCAGGGGCGAGTGGCAACGCGTCGGTCAGCTGCTTCGCCGACCCTGACGCTCATAGCCGCGGTGACCGGCACCCATCCTGCAGCATCAACCTCGAACATGGAGCCTGGAAGTGCCACGGCTGCGGTGCCTCCGGAGGCGCCTACGACGCAGCCACCGCCCGCGGGTACAGCGAACGCGCGGCGATCGACCTGATGGTCAGGCACGGCATCGTCGACCGCCGCGACCCAGACCACGCACGCAACAACTACCACAACGCAGCCCGGCCGCGAGCACGCGCAGACCGACATCCAGCAGCAGCCCCGAACGTGAGCCGGCTGGGGATCAACGAGCAGCACATCCGTCACTGGCAGGTGGCACTGACCGAGCGCCCTGAGCTGATCGCACGCCTGACCCGCCAGCGCGGCTGGCTCTACAGCACCATGTACGAGCTCGGACTCGGCTGTGACGGCGCACGCATCACGATCCCCGTCCGCGACCGTGACAGCCATCTCGTCGGGCTGTTGCGCTACCAGCCGTGGCCGAAGCACGGGCAAGCGAAGATGCTCGCCGCGCCCGGGTCACGGCGAGCGCTGCTGCCGCACCCCGCAGCCGAGCCCTCCAACGAGATCCTGCTCGTCGAGGGCGAACCAGATATGATCGCCGCCAGATCACGCGGCATACCAGCGATCGCCGTCCCCGGCACCGAAACATGGCGAACCGAATGGGCGTCCCTCTTTGCGGGACGCGAGGTTACGATCGTCATGGACTGCGACCCCGAAGGACGCCGAGCCGCGCAACGCATCGCCGAGGACCTCCACGCACTCGCCGTCACCCGAGTGCTCGACATCGCACCAGAGCGCCGGGACGGCTACGACCTCACCGACCTGCTGCGCGACCACCCACGCCTCAGAAAGGAGATCCTGCGATGAGCGCCAATGATGCTCTGACGCTGAGCGACGAGCAGCTGAACCGGCTGGCCGACCTGCTCGCCCTCAAGCTGGCGCACGTCAAGCCCGCCACACCGGCGATGCTGACCGTCGAGGATGTCTGCGTCACGTTCCAGGTCAGTCGGGCCTGGGTGTATGAGAACGCTGCCCGGCTCGGTGGGGTGAAGCTGGGTCCCAGCCGCCGCGCGCCGCTGCGGTTTGAAGCGAAGCGCGTGGCCGCCGCAATGAACCCGCTGGGGCGTCCCGATGCCACCAGCACCGCGGAGCGTCAAGCCACGCCTCGGCGCCCACGCCGCAAGCACCTACACCCGGTCTACGATGGCTAGCCGCGCCCGAGACCGCACGCAGTCCACTGGACGGGGGCCGCAGAAGAGCGGCCAGGTGCGCGAGCACAGGGCGAAGTCGGGGATCGTCACCTACTCGATGCGCGTCCGCTGGTGCGGTGAACGGCTCAGCGTCAGGCTTGGCAACGAACTCGAAGGCTGGAACCGGGCGCTCGCTGAGCTCAAGCTGGCCGAGACCGTCGCGGCGATCAGCGCCGGCACATGGCAGCCGCCGGCTCCGGAACTCGACGCTGAGGAACACGACCCAATCTTTCACGAGTTCGCGACGGTCTGGCTGGAGGAGCACGGAGCGGATCTCGACGACAGCACGCGCGAGGGCTACGGCCACCTGTTGAGCCGCTACATACTGCCGACCTTCAAGGACAGCCGTCTGACCGAGATCACATACGAGACCGTCAGGCAGTGGCGCGACCGCTTGCGCGCAGAGTCAGAGCAGCTCAAGCTCGCCCAGGCCAACAACCTCAAGCTGATCGACCGCCAAGGTCGACCGAAGCGTCCGTTCGGGCCGCAAACGATCAACCAGTCAGTGCGCCTACTCGGGCAGATCCTCGATCGTGCCGTCGAGAGTGAGCACTACCTGATCGACCGCAACCCTGCCAAGGGCCGCTCGGGGCTGCGCATGAAGACGCCGCCACGGCCGCCGCGCAACCACCTCGAAGCCGACGAGGTGCTCAGCCTCATCCAAGCCGCCGATCTCGTCGACCAGGGCGTAACGCCTAGGAGCCTCAGACACTCGAGGCTCGCTCGCGAGCTACGCGCAGAGGGCAAGACATGGGCGCAGGTCGGCGAGGCGATGGGCTGCTCGGAGGCGACCGCGATCTACCGCTCGCGGATCAAGCCCAAGCGCGACGCGCCACGCCAGCGCCGAGCGATGATCGTGCTGCTGTCACTGACAGGCACGCGCGCCGGCGAACACACCGAGCTCGCTTGGACAGGGGTCGACCAGACGCACGGACGGATCATTCTGGACGACGCGAAGACCCCGGCAGGCATCCGAGAGATCCAAATGTCGCCGTTCGTCCGTGAGGAAGTGAGCCTGTACCGCGAGTCACTCGCGCATGTGCCGGCAGCCGATGATCCCGTGTTCCCCGTCCGTGGCGGCGGTCACGGTGATAGGCACAACCTCGGGCGGCGGCTGCGGCACATCGCCATGATCGCCGACGATCTGCGCAGGGAACAGGGGCTCGCGCCGCTGCCACGGCGCATCACGCCGCACACGTTCCGCCGGACCTTCGTGACGCTCTCCTTCCAGGCCGGCAAAGACCTCGTGTTCGTGCAGAGCCAGGTCGGACACGCCGACTGGAAGACGACCCTCGAGATCTACACGCAACAGAGCCATCGCAGCGTCGACCCCGAGATCCGGGCGCTGCTGAACACCTATCTGGCCGAGGCCGGATCGGGAGCAGCGGGCGCAGACGCAGCGGCTCGCGAACGGCTCCACAGACGACTGGAGCTACCGCTGTGAGCGCCCCCGGACCGCACTTCCGCGTCCAGAATCCGCTTGGTTGCCTGGTCAACTGGGCCAGTAAACGCCGATTCCGGGTTTTACTGGCCCAATTAGAGGCTCTCACCTTCGTCGCACTGACTTACGAAAGATGCCAACTACCAGGGGTTTCGTCTTATGGCGAGACCCGGACTTGAACCGGGGACACCACGATTTTCAGTCGTGTGCTCTACCAGCTGAGCTATCCCGCCTAGGGCGATGGAGGGTAGCGCACGGTCGTTTTTGGAAACTTCCCGACAAATCTTGTCGATATTGTGTCCCTTTGTCAAATGCCGGGGGTGGTTGCCCGCGGGTAACGCCGCCTTCGCTGGCCTGGTTGGGGTGTTGGTGAGAGCCGGCTGGTTGAGGGGGCCTGGAGCCACTTTTCAGGCGGCCGTGAGGGCGGTGAGATCCGCGGCATGCTCTCTTCTCTCCACCGGGCGGCGTGACCATGAGCGCCGCAAAGAAGTGGCTTGGCATCGGCCTGGCCGCTGTGACGTTCATCCTTGCCTTCAAGTTCGTCGCGGCCAAGTCGCGAAACAAGGCCCTGACGACGCTCGCGGGCCAGGTCTGAGCTCATGCCGCTCGGCGCGCAGGGAGCGGCGTTCTTCCAGAACAGCCCGCTCAACAACAGCTTCATCACGAACACCGCGGAGTGGGCGCGCCTGACGCAGAAGAACATCGCGCCGCTGCCGGCGGTGCAGTTCACCGGGTTCGGCGGCTCGGTGGTCCAGGTCCCGTTCCCGGACAGCGGGCTCGGCGCGTGGCTGCGGCTGCAGTTCGAAGGGACCCTGACGGTCGCGACCGCCGCGATGGTCACCACCGACCTGTGGCCGTGGGGCCTGGTCGGCAACGCGGCGCTCGCCGTGAACGGGCAGACGCAGCTGATCAGCTGCAACGGCCTTGACCTGCGCGCGCACCGCAACCGGCTGTACCGCAACCCGGTCGAGCAGGTCGGGTCAGCGGCCGGCACCGACTCGAAGCTCAACCCGATCAGCGGCACCTCACTCGCGATCGGGACCTACGACATCAGCCTGAGCTTCGACATCCCGATTTGTCACGACCTCCAGACTCTGGTCGGGCTCATCTACCTGCAAACTAGCCAAAATGACTTCGGGATCAACATCACGCCCGGGCAGGTCGCGAACCTGCTCACCGGGGCCGGGACAGCGACCCTGACCGGCACGTTCTACCCCGAGCTCACGTTCTTCGACATCCCAGAGATCCAGGGGTCCGGGCAGCAGGCAGGCGGCCCGCTGCTGCCATCGATGGCGTGGCTACACAGCCTGCAGTCCAAGGACACGCCGCAGGTCGGGACCGGCGCGATGGACACCCCGCTCGGCAAGTACCCCGGGCAGCTGCTGTGCCTCTACAACTACGTGACCAACGGCACCCCCGGCTCGCACGTGCCGGTCCTGACCGGGTACGACGGGCTGCAGCTGCAATACGGCCTGAACCGCGCGCCGATGGTGTGGGTAGGCCCGACCGGTCAAGGGCTCCTATCCCTCCTCGATGAGAACCAGGCGGACTACAACGGGCTGATCGGCCCCGAGTACTTCATCCTCGATTTCGAGAAGGACGACCCTGCCCGCGACGCGGTGTACCCGGTCGGCCTGAACGGGTTCCAGCTCGTCCCGTACATCACGGCGGCGGACGCGCTCGCGGCCGGCTCGAAGGTGCATGTCGTGTCCGAGATCCTCTACAGCGCGAGCTGACCATGGCTCACGGGCACGGACACAAGAAGGGCTGCCGCTGCGGGTTCTGCAGGCTCTCCGCCCAGTACGCGGGGAAGGGCGGCAAGCGCAAGCGCCGCGGGCGCCGCAAGGGCCGCTGAGATGGCGTTCGGGACGGACACGAGCGCGAGCGGCGGGGTTGTCAGCTTCGGCAGCTCGATCGCCGCGGATGACCTGTGGGCGGCAATCAGCGGCGTCGACCCGTCAAGCCCGCTGGTTGGCGGGACCCCCGGCGGCCCGCGGTACGGACAGACCGGCGCGGGGATGGAAGCGATCGTTACGCAGCCGTCGAAGACCGCCGCGCAGGTCAGCGGCACCGCCCGCAAGCACTGGTCCGGCGCGTTCGACCTCCAGAACAACCCGTTGTCGTGGCTGCTTCTGCTGTGCCTGATCCTGTGGGCCGGGCACAAGCTGCCAGGCATCAGACGCCGCAGGAGCTGATTTGGATCACCTGAGCGAGCTGATCCTGCTCGTCCTGTTCGCCGGCCTGTTCATCGCGCTGATCAAGGGCGGCTGGACAGGCCCGGGGGGAGCGCAGGCCTGGTACAAAGCGAAGTTCCTTGGACGCCCATCATGAACCTTCACAGAGCCAAAGAACGAGCCGAAAGCCTCTCGCCGCTAGCGGCGACGGCGGCCGCGCGGCTGTATGCGGACATCGAGTGGGAGCAAACCTACGGCGGCATGACCGACCGGACCGCGTATGAGAACGGTGAGGACGCGCTCGCGATCCTCGAGGAGCGCTTCCCGCACGTCCGCGCCCAGTCCCAGAAGATCGTTGAGGCCGGGTACAAGCCGCGCCTGTCAACCGCAGCGAAACGGAACCTGCCCGGCGCTGTCTCCTCGCCGGCAGCCGGCACGGACACCCCCGCCGCCGAGGGGCACGTCGGCGGGGGTGCCGTGACCACCGCGTCACGCACAAGGGTGGCGGCACGCCGCGCGGTGTACCAGGCGTCCCGGGCGCCGAGATACGCCCGCCAGGCGGCGGTGCAGGTTGATCAGGCGACCGGTGGGTACGGGTCGATGGCTTTCAAGGGTGTGATCGCCGCTGCCGGGCTCGCGCTGCTGTACCTGGTGCTCGCGGGCCGGGGCCCGCAGGGGCTCGGGAAGCTGTTCGTGGGCCTGACCAGCGTGCTCGGCTGGGTGATCAGCCCGGCTGTTGATCCTCTGCGACCACCGAAAGGAGCCGTAGCGTGAAAACCACGGTCGGCCAGTTCATAGGCGGAGCTTTCGCGCTCATCGCCCTGTTCCTCGTCCTCTCCCACTTCACCGGGTTCGTGAGCGATGTCGGAAGCGTCACGGCCGGCGGCTCGAAGCTGTTCGCGACCCTGCAGGGCCGCTGATGGACGACCAGGCGCGTGACGACTGCGGCACGGAGCCCCGGGTGGCTGCTGTCGTTTTCCGGGTGTCGTTGTGCAGGAGCTGCGGGACCGGTTTGCCGCAGAACGCCGCATACTGCCCCGGCTGCGGGCGCAGCACCCAGCCACCACCACCAGCGGAGGCGCTCGCGGGGCTGATGCTCGCCACCGCGGGCCTGATGCTGCTGCTATCCGCGGCGGCCAAGCGGGCCGGGAGGGCGTGATGCCGTACATCCCGACCGGCCGGCGGTTTGACGGGATCGAGGAGTTTCAGGGGCCGCAGCGCCCGTCCCGGTCTCTTTGGCGTGCGATGCTCGCAAACGTGTTCACCGAGGTCGCGCAGGATGCCGCGACGACGAACAGCGCGTCACCGAACTACGCGTACATGCTGTCCCCGCAGAGCTACCAGAACGCGGCCAGCTTCAACGCTGAGCGGCCCGTCATGGCACCCGCGCCGCTGCCGCCGGCGACAGGGCGACGCAACCAGATCGCGAGCATCCTGTGAGCGTCACCGTCCCACCGCTGCCGGGCAAGCACGCCACCAAGAACCGGAAGTGGCTGATCTACGGCGGGATCGGTGTTGCCGCACTGATCCTGCTGCTCATCACCCGCGGCTCCTCCTCCAGCAGCACCGGCACCACCACCAGCAGCACTGCGGGCACGAACTACAACAACGGGTATCAGGCCGGACTGACAGCCGGTGAGAGCGCCGTGCAGGCCTCGACTGTTGACGAGCACTCAGGATGGTGATGATGGCGTCAGCCAGGATGGTGATCGGGGAGGCGAACGACCGAACGACCAAAGGGTCGGGAGGTGGAAACGGCGGCGATGAAGGCGGCCGGGTTGGGAGCGTGCGGTGGTGCGTCGCGCGTTGAGACCGGGCTTCGCCCTTTCGCTGGTGATCGGTCGCCACGAAGCTGGTGGCGGGCTGCAATGGCGCTGTCGCGGTTGGAGCGTGATCGGGCGACCGATGCGGGCCACTCGCGCGTAGCGGCGGTGGTTCAGGCGTCGATGGTCGGCGCGGCGGTCCAGAGTTCCGCGGGCCGGCCGCGGGTGAGCGTGCGTGCCTGGTGGGCGCGGCCGGCGGCGGCGAGCGTGTGGAGTGCTTGCTCGACGCGCTCAGTGGGGAGGTTGCGTTGGCAGAGGTCGCGGATCTGGGTGCGGGTCAGCCCGTTGGGGGTCCGGGCGAGCGCGGCGTGGATGTGCTCGGCGAGCGGGTCACCGGTCGCTTGTCCGAGCGCCCAGGCGGCGGAGCGTTGCGCGTAGTTCCAGAGCGCGACGGCGGCGTGGAGATGCTCTGGTGCGATCGTCTTCTGGCCGTCGAGCAGTGCGTAGAGGAGCGCGAGCCGGACGACGTGCGCTTCGGCGCGCGCAGTGAGCTGGCCAAGGAGCCCGTCGGCGGGTTGGGTGAGCTGCGGGTAGAGCTGCCACCACAGCTCGCGCGAGGCTGGGGAGAGTGGGACCTTTCCGACGGCGCGGGCGTGCGTGAGGACGGTAGTGAGGTAGCGGCTAAGGCCGGTGCCTTTCAGTGGGTCGGGGTCACCGCCTTCGGGCAGCAGCCGGACGCGACGGACCGCCGCGAACACGAAGCGGTTCAGGAACCCGTTGGCGATCTCCACGGTGGTGGTGTGACGGCGCAACTCGGTCTGGGTGATGTGCCCGATGATCGAGATGTGCGCCTCGGTGGCGCGCGCGGGCGCGGTGCGGGTCAGCAACGCGAGCTGCCGTCCATCCCAGGCAGAACGCAGGGTCGGTGACAACGTCGAGAGCTCGCGGCTGGTGGACTTCAGCACCGTGGCGAACTCGGGCTCGACAACGAGCAGCCGCTTGTCGATCGCGCCGGGGTCCTGGCCGGCGGGGTCGCGGACTGTCCAGATCAGCCCCTCGCCACTCGATAGACCGGTCGACAGACGTGAGGTGAACGCCGGATCGGCCTTGCTGAGCAGACGGGCGACGTGATCGAACGAGCTGCCCTTCCGGGCCTTGGCGCTGTCGCCGACGAGCACGAGGAACTCGTTGGGGTGATGTCGGGTCGCTTCGACCTGAAAGTATGCGTCGCGGCCGATCATCGCGCCGCAGCAGACCAATAGCTGGGTCAGGATCGCGGCTGGGTCGGCCTCTGTGTGCGGCGCGATCTTCGCAACGATTTGGCCAGGCAGTCCGTGATAGGCGACCTGCTCGGGTGGCGCGGGCCAATCGGCCGGTGGCGGCGGCAGCGGTAGCGCCCGCGGCCGGCCGTCACCGGCCGGTTGGTCGAACAGGGAAACGACCTGGCTGGTCATTCGGCGGTGATCTCGGCCAGCGCGGCGCGGGCGGAGCTCTCGTCGCAGATCGACTTGTTGGCCGCGTAGCCGGCGATCAGCGTCTGCGTCGCGAGGTTGTTCACCGCGCGCGGGAGACCGCGGGCGGCGTCGTGGATCAGTGTGACCGCGTCGTCGCTGAAGATGGTGTCGCTGCGGCCGGCGAGCTTTATGTGGTGGGCGATGTATTCGCCGGTCTCTTTGCGGTCCATCCCGTCGATCGTGGAGCGCAGCGCGATCCGTTGATCCAGAGCGGCGAACGCGCCCTGGCGCAGCTTCCGCCTGAGCGTTGGCTGACCCAGCAGCAGGCATGCGAATGTTGCGCGCGAGTCCATCTCTGAGTTCGTCAACATCCGCAGCTCCTCCAACTGCTCGGCGCAGAGCAGATGCGCCTCGTCGAGAATCAGCACCACGGTTTTGCCGCGCTCGGCGGCCTCGGCCGCGAGCAGGTCAGTTGCCTGTGGGATCAACGTCGCCCGGTAGAAGCGGGGTGTCGCGCCGAGCGCGGTGACGATCTGGGTATAGATCCCGCGCGCCCCAACTGCCGGGTTGGGGAGGTAGATGATCGAGTAGCGACTCTGGTCCAGGCCCGCGGTGGCGGCGCGCGCGGCGACGGTTTTGCCGGCGCCGACCTCGCCGCAGACCACGCCAAGCGACCGCTCCGAGATGATCCAGTCGATCCGGGCGACCGCTTCCTGGTGGGCGGCGGAGGCGAACAGCATGGAGGTCGCCAGCTCCTTGGTGAACGGGGTGCGAGACAGCCCCCAATGCGCCCGCAGGCGATCGATACTCATGCCGTCATCTCCTTGTCATCGTCGTTGTCGCTGCCCGCGGTGGGCAGGTTGCGGTAGTCGATCCGCTGCTTGAGCTCCTGGTCACGGCGCTTCTGGATCAGACCGAGGTAGTCGATCCCTGTCGGCACAACTGGCTTCTCCGCCGCCGGCTGCGCGCGTGGATGCACGTGCCGCTTGATCACACGCGGCACAGCTAGGCCACGGTCGCGGCCGTCGAGCCTGACCTGCACCTCGGTCAGCTCAAGCGGGTCGAACACGAGGTCGACCTGCCGCCCTGCGAGCTCCGGGTCGATCTCATAGGTGTTGCCGTGCATCCCGACCGTCCCCGTCTTTGAGACGGTCCGCCGCTCCGACCAGCGAAACGCCTCCCGCAGCACCGCCTCACTCGGACGCGGCGACACGCCAGCGGCTAGGAACCGCTCGAGCGGGGTCTGCTCGGTCTCGGTGTGAACGCGCCGGTGATAGACCTGCTCAGCCCAGCTCTGAAAGATGCGGTTGAGATCCTCGAGGCTCGCGGGCGGACGGTCCTCAAGCTCGACCAGCACTTGATCACGCACGGTCCGGAAGACGCGTTCGATCTTCCCGCGCCCCTCCGGCCGCCCGGGCGTGGAGTGGATCAGCCGAATCCCGAGCACCGCGCACGCGCGCAGCAACTGGCCGGACACGAACGGGCTGCCGTTATCGACATAGACAGCCTTCGGGACGCCGCGCGCGGCGATCCCCGCACGCAACGCGGCCGACGCGTTCAGGACGTTCTCGCGTCCGGCCCACCGGTAACCGACCAGCAGCCGGCTGTGGTCGTCCAGAAAGCAGAACAAAAACGTGCGGTGACCATCGACAATCGGGCCGTGCAGCGCGTCCCCGGTCCACAACTCGTTCGGCGCTTCCGCCTCAAAGCGCCCAAGCGCACGCGCCACGCCGCTGCTCTTCCACGGCAGCCCGACCGCTTTGAAGTGCCGCTGGATCGTCGTTGCCGACGGCGCCGCACCCTCGGCCTCCAGGATGATCCTGTGGATCTGCGCCGCCGTGCGAGCCGGCTGCTCGCGCCGCAAAGCCTCCGCCAGCTCAAGGCGCTCCGGCGTGCCCTTCGTGCGTCGCCTGGGCGCCGGGACCAGCGCATCGAACCCGCCCTCACGATACGCGCGGATCCAGCGGTCCAGCGTGTTGCGCCCGACACGGACCCAGCGGCCACTCGGGTGCAGATGCTCACGCTCAGCCAACACACGGACCAACCGGCCGCGCTCACGCGCCGACAGCGAGACGTCCGTCGCCTCGCCAATGATCTTCCATCGGAACAGCCCGATCTCCTGCGCCCTGTCCACCTATCGCCTCCTGACCTGTCGTTGAACAGCAACAACCGGCCAGGATCACGATCACTCAGGCACAGGCCAAGGCGTGAACGTGTTGATCTCCAACAGCCCGCCCGCTGTCAGCGCTGAGACCCACGACCACGGCAAGCGACGCCCCAACACCAGCGACGCCACCCGCGTGCACACGCCGATCGCCTCGACAGCGTCAGCGACCGGCGACCCCCGCCCGGCCGGGGGATCAACCGATCCGTCAAGCGCCCACGCCCACCGCAGGAAATGCGCGCTGATCAACTCCGAACGCGACCGGAACCGGCGCCGCCAATCACGCACCGTCTCGCCCGGCACCCCGAGCCGCCAGCCAGCCCGCCGATACCCCTCCACGCCCGTCGAGAGCAGCGCCGCGCCGATCGTCTCCACGACATACCTGCGACGCGCCAGACACACGTCCGGCAAAAGCACATGCGTCGCCCGGCACGACCGCTCACGACAACGCCCGCGACGCGGCCGCAACCGCCGCACCCCCGACTCGGTTCGGACCACCCGCAACCGCGAGCAGCCCCAGCCTCCCAACACCCCCGACCGACAACGCGGACACAACAGCCGGCCGGCAGCGAGATCCGCCTCGACCACAGCACGATCGCCTGAGACAATGAGCACGACGACCCCCTAACGGCGTCACGGGCTCCCTCGCCTCACCCCGTCAAGGTTTCGGCGAGGGAGCCCAACATGAACAGGATCACCACCATCCTGCCGCCGGACCACCCACCGAGCACTCCCCCATCACCACGCTCGCGGTCGCTAACCGCCCCCGCCATCACCACCCAGCGTGTCGCTCAACACTCGACCGGCACCACGAGCAGCACCGGCGGGTACGTGCCCGGCACCGCGCTCGAGAACTACCTCTCGACGCTCAGCTCGCTCGGCGGTGCGGCGTCGACGTCGATCGGGTCGGGGTCCTCGAGCGCACCGACACAGGCCGCGACACCGTCAGTCAGCATCTCCAGCCCGCTGGTGACCGCGAACGTGTCAAGCCCGCTGGTCTCCGCGACGAACACAAGCCCGCTCATCCAGGCCACACAGACGGTGACCCACACCGCGCCGGCCCGCAAGCCGGTCAGCCATACGACGGCGGTTCGGCGGCTGCAGCACCAGACCGGCGCGCGCGCGCAGTTCAACGCCCGCCGGAAGATCGGCGGGAAGCGATGACCCCAACCAGCCGCATCGGCAACCTGGTCGTGTTCCTGAAGAACCTGCTCGAGCTCGTGATCCTGCTGCTCGCGCTCCCGTTCCTCACCCGCGAGCTTTTCCGCAACCCCGCCGCCCTGTCCGAACGGATGGCCGGACACCACTCACTTAGATGAGCAGCACCTCAAGAACCATCCGACGCGCCAGCCGACGACGAATCCTCCACAGGATCAACCGGCAACGACGCATCACGCGCCTGGAGCGCGCGCCACTCGGCAGCGGTGTACCGCGGCTCCAGGAGCTGAGCGAGGTCGTCCTGCCTCTTGAACTCGCGGACCATCCACTGGATTGCGCGGAAGCACAGGTGAGCGAAGCCGTAGCCGGCGCCAATGAGCAGCGCGACACTGATCCAAGCGTTGATCACGAAGAACTGCCCGCTGCTGGATTCGAGAGCGATGCCCACGGCCTGGAGCCTATCCAATGATCGGCCTGGGCGGAATAGCCGGCATCGCCGGCACTCCCATACTCGCGAGTCCCTCCCCGAAACAAACCGGGACCGCGGTGAACCAAGCCGCCAACACGGTCACCGGCGCGGCCGCCGGCGCGCTTGCCGGGGTCCTCGATCCGGTTCTGAGGGATCTGAAGTACGGGGCGGTCTGGGTTGGGCTGATGCTGCTCGGCATCGTCTTGATCTACGAGGGACTCACACGCACCGGTGCGAAGGTTCCGGCGGTGGTGCCGGTATGAATCCGACCGGGCTGCTTCTGATTGTGGTCGGTGTGTTCATCGTGTCCCGGACGCTGTTCACGAACAGCAATGGTGAGACTCTGGCTGGGATGCTGGCGGGCGGGCAGGCGTCGTCGTTGACGGGGTCGAGCAGCTCGGGCCCGGCGCTTGGTGGGCTGGTGACCTCGACGTCGACGGGGCTGCCGCCGAACACTCACTCGAGCACGTGGGCGTCGGATCTTCTGCGCGCGATCGGTGCGCCTGTCAACCAGGCGAACCTGTCCGGGATCGACACGTGGATCGCCCACGAGGGGAACGTCCCGTCAATCGACATGTTCAACCCGTTGGACACCACCCAGCCTGCCTATGGTGCTGTGAGCACGAACAGCGCCGGGGTGAAGAGCTATCTGACGTGGGCGCAGGGAGTGAACGCGACCGCCAAGACGCTGCTGTCCGGCAAGTACAACAACCTCGTGCAGGGGCTACGGGCGGGGCAGGGGATCAACATCACTAACCCGTCGATCGCGAGCGAGATCTCGACATGGGGCACGACCCCCTGGTGAGCGATGCGGTGTTTCTCCCCGTTGCCGCCACTACTCCTGTCACAGCCGCGATCGCCGCTGCTGGCGCGGTTGCGAGCGCTGTCCTTCTCGCGGTCGCGGCGTTCCGTGCCCGCTCGTTCCAGGACCTCGTCGACGAGATCGTGCAACGCCTCAGCGACGAGCTTCGCCAGGAGCTCAAGGAGCTCAAAGCGGACATCCGGCGTGACATCGACAACCACCGGCCACGCCGCGGGTAGCTGATGCAGTCGAACCGGAACCACGTGACCGTCCCCGACCCGGTAGCGCAAGCGCCACTTGACCTGATCGAGTGGGGGCGACTGAAGCTGACCCAACCATCCGCACGGCAGCTCGTGCTCACACCCGCGAACGGGTGGACACAGATGTTTGAGTACAGCGGCGCGTTCGTGCCGAGGTCGCTGCTGGTCGTCAACAGCACCACCCAGGTGCTGTGGGTCGCGAACGGCGGCCCGGACCCGCTGACGGGGGTGCCGGTCCAGCCTTTGTTGTATTCGCCGCGGCTGCCGATCGCCGGCCCGAACTTCGCTTTCGGTCTTGACCCCGCGGTCGTCAGCCAGACAACGACCTACTACGCGTGGGTCTACCTGTACCCAACCCCAGACTGATAGGAGCCAGCATGCTGATTTCCGAGATCGCCGCGGCGATCGACAACACCATCTCCACCGTCACCGACATCCTTCCCGGCCATGTCGGAAACCTCAGCTCCCTGATCGCCCGGCTTGAGAACGCCGTCACAGCGATCGAGAGCCTCGTCAGCGACGCGCAAGCGGTCGTGAAGGCCATCGAGGCCGCCCCGACCGCCCAGCTCGCCAGCGCGGCGCACACGGCGCCACAGGCCATCCCGGCCCCGGCCGTCGTGAAGGCCGGGGTGGCGGACGAGCTCGCGCGGCCCGTGGTGGCGCCGCCTGAGACGCCGGTGGCGGGATGACCGAGTCACAGGTGCTGCTCGAGATCGCGGCGCTCGCCGCCGGCGCGCTCGGCCGGCACATCGCACCCAAAGCCCACCGGGCGATCAGACGCAAGAAGCAGCCGGCGCCGGCGATCGCTGTGCCGGCGTTCGGGATCGACTACGCGTACGGAGCGCCGCCGGCGAGCAAGCTGAAAGCCGCGGGCGTCCGGTTCGTGATCCGGTATCTGTCACCCGACCCCGCGAAGAACCTGACGCTCGCGGAGAGCTTGAGGCTCGCGCGGCAGGGGATCAAGCGGGTCGTGGTGTGGGAGTCGACCGCCAGCCGGGCGCTCGAGGGGATCGACGCCGGGATCGCGGACGCAAGGGAGGCGCTCGCGCAGCTCGCCGCGCTGCACGCCCCACACGACGCCGCCGTGTACATGGCGATCGACTTCGACGCGACAGGCCCCGACGTCGAACCGTATTTCCAGGGCGCGAAAAGCGTGCTCGGTGACAGGCTCGGCGCCTACGGCGGCGACACAGCGCTCACCTATCTCAGGGACCGGCACCTCGTCCGGTACCTGTGGCAGACGTATGCGTGGTCCGGCGGCCGGTGGATCGACGGCGCGCAGCTGCACCAGTACGACAACGGCCGGACCATGTTCGGGACGCAGGTCGACTTCGATCACGCGCTCACCGTCGACTGCGGCTGGTGGTGAGCCTTGAGCGTCATCGAGCCCGCGTGGGAGAACGTCGGCAGCAAGTACGCGCTGGTTGACACAAGCGGCGAGGTCGGTGGCACGAACGGCACCCCGCTGAACGAGACCGCCGTCCAGGCGATCCCCGTGGTCGACACGCAGCTCCCGGCGAATGCTGTGGTGGTGCCCTCGGGCACCGCGGAGTACGACGTCCCGACCGCGAACGGGACCGGCGGCTACAGCTGGGCGGCACCGGGCCAGACCGCGCTGGGCGGCGACCTGTCCGGCACCCCCGCCGACGCGAAGGTCGACACGGTGCTGGCCGGCCAGACGCCGGTCAGCGAGTCAACCGCGCTCGGTGGGGTGCTCACGGGAACCCTCCCGGACCCCGGGATGGCCGCCGGCGCGGCCGCGACGAACGTTGGTGCTCTCGCCGGCGATCTGACCGGCAGCCTGCCGGACCCGACGGTCGCGAAGATCCAAGGGAACCCCGTCCTCGCCGGGGCGCCCGCAACCAACGATGCGCTGATCTGGAATGGCACCGAATGGGAGCCCGCAAGCGTCTCAGCCGCGGTCACCGGCGGCGCCGTGATCCCAACCCCCGCACAAGGCTCGCCGACCGCACCGACCGTCGGCGAGCTGCTCCAGGCGACCGCCGGCACCGCCTACACCCTCCCAGCCCCGTCAGCGGGCGCGATCGTTGCGGTGCTGTGCCCGGCCGGCACGACCGCGGCCGCACCGGTCACCCTGAACGCCGCAAGCGGCGACGACATCTACGGGGGCCCGGCCGGTGCAGGCGCACTATCCCTCCAGCTCCATGCCCCCGGCCTTGTGCTGCTGCAGGGCATCAGCACCACAGCATGGTGGGTCCAGGCGACCACAGTGCCCGCGGTCCTCAGCGGGCAGGTCCTCGCGCGGCAGTGGTACGCGCCAGCCACAGCCGTCAACCCGGGAGCAGCTTCGGACGTATGGGACTACCCCGACACGACGAACCTGGCCGTGACTTTTACCGCTCCTCCGAGTGGGAGCGTCTGGGTTCGTGCGTTTGGCGGAGGGGTCATCACGAATGGGGCTGCAAACGCGTACACCGGCGTACAGGTGCAACTGGCGTCCGATGCGGTTCCAACATCCGCGACTCCAACGGTGCAGCAGTCACTCGGGGTCACCGACAACGCGACTGTGGCGGGGGCCGATCCGCCCTATCAACTGTCGTGCGCCCTCACCGGGCTCACACCAGGCGACAGCTACACGGCCTACCTAGCCGTCTATTACCAGGGCACCAATGGGTCAATCCCTATCGGCGACCTCTATCCGAACTGTCCGCTCGGGATCACGGTCGAGGCCTACTAGACCCAAAGTAGACCGACCGGTACCACCCCTGATACATTCCGGTTTGGAATGGGAGCTAGTACGGATCCTGTGAAGCGAGCCCGCCAGCTTGCGAACCTGCAGGCGGGCCGGGAGAAACGCGCCGCGCAGCTCGCGGAGAGACGCGCGACACCCGCGCCGCCGGTCGCGACAGCCACCTACAAGCCCGCGCCGCCGGCGGCCGCGAAGCCGAGATCACCGAAGCCCGCGCCGATCGCGCCCCCGCCGAAGGCTCCGGCGTCGGACCGGGAGGATGACGACCGGTTTCCTTGGGTGCTCGTGGCCGGGACGGCGGCGCTCGTGGCGATCGTGCTGCTCATAGCTCGCGCGCGGGGCGGATCCGATGAGTGACGAGCCCGCGCCGGACACCCCGCCGGAGATCGCGGCGGCTGGCGGCGAGTTCTGGCAGGACCCGGGCCCGGCGTTTGACCCGGAGACAGCGCCCGAGATCCCCGAGGACAGCGAGGACCAGGCCGCCGGCGAGCCGGGCGACGCGGGGTGGACACCGGAGCGGGTTGTGAGTGTGCTGCAGGAGATCCAGGCGCCGCTGTTCAATGGGGTGGTCAACTGGGCGGCCGGGGTGCGGGACGTTGACTGGCATCACCGGCAGGCCAGGCTCGAGGCGGTCGCGCCGGCGATCGCCCGGGAGTGGAACAAGATCGACGTGCTCAGGTCGCTGGCCGGCAAGACCGACCGGGCGCTGATCGTCTCCTACCTGACGTTCGAGTATCTCGGCCCGCGGGTCGTGCTCACGATGGCGGAGCGCAAGCAGATCGAGCGCCAGCGCCGTGAGCAGGCCGCCCGCGACCAGGCCGCGCAGAACACGGGCCTGTACACCGGCCCGGTCCCGGCACCGGCGCCGGCCATGGACCCGGACAGCCCCGAGCAACCCGAGCCGCCGTCGCTGGCGGACATACCACCAAGGAGACGATGACGTGGACTCGCTCACGAAGGTCAAGCAGCTCATCGACAGCTACCTCGACGCGCCCGACGACGTGCTCGAGGAGATGGTCGCCCCGATGCCAATCCAGGCTGTGCGGGGCCTGCTGCCGATCCTGCCGCTAATGCTGCCGGACACAAGCGAGCAGCTCGACGAGCAGATCAACGGACTCGCGTCCTTCATTGCAGGCCTCGTCTCAGACCCAGAGTGAGACCCCTGCGGGCGGCCGCGGGGTCCGGTTCAGCGACCGGGTGCTGATCCTCGGCCGGTCCGGGGACGGCAAGAGCAGCCTGATCAACCACATCGCGGCCGGCGCGTCCTGCCAGGTGCTGATCTACGACACCAAGGACGAGCTGGTCGTCCCCGGCGCGACCCCCGTAGAGGACCCCGCACGGATCGACTGGAACGCGCGGATCATCCACTTCGTCGACGACAGCTGCGAGCTCAAGACGACCGGCCGGCTGTTCGATCTGTGCTGGAAACGCAAAGCAGCCCGCGAGGAGATCGGGCCCGGCGGGAAGCTCCCGCGCGGCTACGGGCTCGTCGTCGTCGTGCACGAAGCCGGCGACCTATGCCTCGACCAGCCAAACCAGACACCCCGATCCGTCATCAACTACCTCAAGAAGGGCCGGCAGCGCGGGCTCGGGCTGATCGCCGGCTCCCAGCGCCCGGTGAACATCCCGCCATCCGCACGCACCGAGATACAGCACGTCGCGACGTTCGCCGGAGGCCTCGACAAACGCGACATCGCGGAGATCGCCGGACTGTACGAGCTCACACCCCAAGAGCTCAACGCGACGCTGTCGGACCTGCACGGCCGCTACGGCCGGCACGCGTTCTTGTGGCGCGACCTCACAACCCGCACAACGACCGCATGGCCGCCGCTGCCCGAGCACCTACGCGCCCGGTCGATCGCGACGATCATCGAGCAGGAACACCCCGATGGCTGACCTCTCCCACGAGGAACGCCTCCGCCGCCTGGCCAAGGCCCTCAACGCCAACCGCGTGCCGTTCTACCAACGCCACCCACTCCCAGTGTCCTTGCGCGCGGTGTTCCCGACCGAAGGGTGGTACTGGATCCCGCCCGGCGCCCACGAGCTGCAGCTCCTCGCACGCGACGCGTTCGACGCCTACCACCTGCTCATGACGATGCTCGAGCAGCAGCTCGAGAACCCAGAGGACGACCAGTGAACGACCCGCGGCTCGACACGATCTGGCAGGCACACAGCCTCGGCCCATGGAACGGGTCTGTGACCGTCACCGCGACGCGCGTGCGCCGCGGCCGGCAGAGCAGCACCCCGACCAGCCACCTGATCACCGTCAACTGCCGCTGGACCGGCCCGTCCGGCCCCGCGTTCCCCGACGAGGGCCAGGCCGTCAGCGCCGCCGCATGCATCACCGCCCAGAACCACGAGCACGCGATCGCGATCGCCCGCGCAGCCGCCGACGCGCTCTCAGCCGGCCGGGTCCCGAACCTACGCCACGCGGCCGCCATCCTGCGCCGTTGACAGCGCGTACGCGACCACGTTCCCGGTGCGCAGGATGATCTCACTCGGTCTGACCGGCCGGCCGAGCGGCAGCACGATCGAAGGCTCGTATTCCTCGGCGAGCAGGATCGCCCGCGCCTCGAGGAGCCGATCCCGCTCCCGGGCGAGTTCCTCTAACGCCGCCGCGAGTCGGTCGTCGATCGCCGCCAGCTCCGGGTGCGCGTCCCACCACCCTTCCGACGGCAGCTCCTCCGCTTTGAGGACGGCCGCGATCCTCGCCAGCATCGCGACCCCGCCAAGAAAATCCTCGACCGACTTCGTCCCCTTGTTGCGGGTCATGCCGAGGCCGTCTCTCTCGCCGCCGGCGTCGTCTCGTTCTCGAGCGTGATCCTGTAGAGCTCCGTCGGGCGTCCCGGCCGGCCGGGTGACTCGACGCGCTCGAGGAACCCTGCGTCCTCGAGCTCCGCTGCCAGCTCGCGGGCCGGCCTGACCGGCCCGTGCGCGGCGAACACGCTGCGGTGCAGGTCCCGGACGGTGACATGCCCGGTCTCCCAGCCCGTGAGCATCTGGAGCGCGCGGCGCATCTCCGCGCTTGGCTGCTCGAGCGCGCGACGGCCCTCGGTCTCGAAGAACAGCATGAGCCGTTGCGCGCGGTTCATCGTGTCCTCGCTGATCATCGTGCCGGGGCCGTGACCGTCGGCGAGGTGGAGCAGCGCCGCGAGCTTCGCGAGCCGGCCGGGGTTTCGGTTCGCCCATGCCGCGATGTGCGCCAGGTCGCCGCCGGCGCCGAGCTCTGGTTCCTGCAGCGCCCGGAGCGCGTCGAAGACCGCGCGCGCTCCGGGAGAGAAAGAGAAGAGAAGAGAAGAGTTCTCTCTCTCCTTTAAGCGACGTGCGACAGAACCGACAGAACCCTCGGAATCTATGGTTTTGTCGGTTTCGTCGCGTGTCGCAGCGCTTAAGAGGGTGTGTACGTGGCGGAGGGTGTCCGCCCACGCGTTCGCGAGGTCCTGCGGGACCGACGGGGTGCTGATCTGCCGGTGCCCGACAAGCGACGGTGGGGTGACGAACAGGAACCGTGAGACGAGCCCCTGGGATTGCGCTACCGGGTGCTCGATCAGCTTCGGCAGGTGGTGCTCCTGGACGGCCAGCATGATCGTCAGCAGCGGCCGCGGGATCTCCTCGACGCCGCGGCGCCGGTCGATGATCGTGGACTCGCCCTCGTAGGCCTGGCAGGTGAGGTGCAAATTCGGGGTGCCCTCGGCGTACCGGCCGAGCAGGTTGTCGAGGAACGGGGCCTCGGATGCGAGCACGCTGATCCGGCCGTGGCGCGAGAGGAGCGTGCCGAGCACCTCGGGTGTGGCGTCGGACGCGAGCCGTCGGTAGTGGTGCGGCTCCTGGACCTGTCCGGTCTCGTGGTCGATCTCGTCGATCTCGGCCATGAGCTTGTCCCGCTCCGTGCGGTCGTCCTGTTTGGCGTGCGCGGCAAGCAGCTGCTGTTTGCGGCGGTCGAGCGCGTCGAGGCGGGTCTTGACCCGCTCGACGTCGTCACGGAGCTCCGCGCGGCGTTCGCGGTCGAGGTCCTCGAGCGGAGCGAGCACGGCACGCATCACGGAGCTCTTGCGTTGCGCGGGGCCCATCACGACCAGCAGGAACAGGGTCAGCTCCTCCGTCCAGCCGCCGGCGTCGACGCGGCCGCCGAGCGCGACGGTCGAGAGCGCGCCGAGCATCGCGCACGCCGCGAGTTCGGGCGGTGTCTGCGTGTGCTCAGCGACCGCCAGACAGAACAGCGCAAGCCGCGGCGGGAACGCATCCACAGGAAACCGACTCGGCCCCTCGGGACCGGTCACGATTGCCGGTCCACACCGGAGTGCATCCGTGACCGGGACGCCGCGCAGTAGGGGACGCGAGCGTGCGGCACCCCGTAGTTGTGGTGGTTGCGCTGCCGGTGCAACCGGAGCTTCCCGTCCTTCGTGAGCGGGATCTCGCCGCCGCACAGATCACAGATCTTTCGCTCATATTGTGTCCTTTCGCTGTCAACACCCTGTTCGGGCACCATATTCATCTCCTTCTGTTTCAGAAGCGGTCAAACCACACAAAAACGGCGGGGCTACTCGCCGGCCGCCCAGCGCGCGACCGCGCCGACCGCGACCCCGCCAGCGAGATCGGTCACCGCTGACGCGGCCCTCAGCGGATCTTCCCCCGCGACCAGCAGCTCGTGTGTCAGCTCCTGGAGCGCGGCGGTGGCGCGAAGCACCTCGTCGGCCATCTCCGGGCTGTCCAGCAGATCGAGCGATCTTGCGGCCGCCCGCCCGGTCTCACGCCGCAGCTGCGCCCGCTGCGCCTCACTGAACATCGCCGGCCGCTTTCAGAGTCACCCACGCTGCTCGGCGGATCGCTCCGGAGACCATCATCGCTTCCGCGCCGCTCAAGAAATGGTGGCTCGTCCCGCCGTCGAACATGTCGATCATGACCATGTTTCCGTCCGGGCCGCAGCACGGCGTTACCCATACGCTGCAGCTGCGTGGCTGCAGGACAACGTGCTCCTGGTGTTCTTCTCTCGCCCGCTTGTGGGGGTCGGGCGTGTCGGTGGGTTGCATCAATGGTCCTCTCAGAGGTTGAAGTCGGGGCGGTCGCGGATCGCTTGGAGGCGTCGGTTTGGTGCGATCCGGGCGAGGTACAGCTCCGTGGTGGACAAGAACCGGTGGCCGAGCTGGTCGCGGATCACAGCGATCGGCTGGCCCTCGTAGCTCAGCTCGGTGGCGTGGGTGTGCCGGAACTGGTGCGGGTGCACGTCCCGTTCGATCTCTGCCCGCTCAGCCAGCAGCTTCAGTTTCGACCGGAACTGCGGGGCGCCCATCCGGCCGCCGGCTCCGGGCTTGCTGATCGTGCAGAATACGTACCCGGTCGTTCCGACACCGGTGATCCGTTCGCGGCGTTCCAACCATGACCGGAGTTCGTCGGCTGCTTTCGGGTCGATGCCGACGATCCGGTCCCGGTCACCCTTCCCGTGCCGGACACGCAGGAACAACCGGTCCAGGTCGACGTCCCGGATCTTCAGGTTGAGCGCTTCGCTGATCCGGAGCCCGCACCGCCAGAGCACAACGATCAGCGCCCGGTCCCGGGCGCCGGCATGCCCACGCCGCGAGGTCTGGGCGATGATCGCGGCAATCTCCGCGCCGGTCAACGGCTCCGGCGCACGACGCCGGCCCTTGTTCGCCGGCGCCTCACCCCTCCTATAGCCCGGCATCGTGATCGGTGATGGTTTCCGGCCGAGCCGGTCCCGGAATGCTCCGGTCAGATCCGGAGTCTGGGTGGGCTTGCTCATCTGTTCCTCCTTGAAGCGTGTAGCGCTGGTCTCCGACCAGCTCATCGGCCAACAGGTGCAACTCCTCCGCGAGCCGACAAACATCCCGCTCGCGCGCCCGTTCGAGTGCGTCGAGACGACGATCGACAGCGGCCGCATGCCGCACCAACGCTCCCACCGTCTCAGCGACCTCCGCGTGCGCGCTCACCGGTTCGCCTCGCGGTAGGCGCGCATCTGTGCGGCGATCTTCTCTCGGTTCGCCTCGTAGTAGGCGCGGTCCGACGCGGCGAGTTTCGCTCGGTTCGCCTCGCGGTAGGCGCGCATCCGTGCGGCGATCTTCTCTCGGTTCGCCTCGCGGTAGGCGCGCTGATACTCGGCGATCTTCGCTCGGTTCGCCTCGCGGTAGACGCGCTGATACTCGGCGATCTTCGCTCGGTTCGCCTCGTGGTAGGCGCGCTTCTGTGCGGCGATCTTCTCTCGGTTCGCCTCGTAGTGGGCGCGCTTCCGTGCGGCGAGCTTCGCTCGGTTCGCCTCGCGGTAGGCGCGCTGATACTCGGCGATCTTCGCTCGGTTCGCCTCGCGGTAGGCGCGCTGATACTCGGCGATCTTCGCTCGGTTCGCCTCGTAGTAGGCGCGCGCCCGTGCGGCGGTCTTCGCTCGGTTCGCCTCGCGGTCTAGCCGCGCGAGCTCTTGGTCGAATGGGGTGCCTCGACCGATGGTCGCGGTCATTGGAGGTACCCTCCTCGTCGGCGCGCGTGTCGTCTGGCCTGGCGGCGTGCGAGCGCGTCGAGTGCCATTCCGGTGGTCAGGTACAAGAGCCACGCGGCGAGCCCGATCTCAATTCCGAGACTGATCATTCGTCCACCGCCTCGGGGTCCTCGGTCTCCCGCCGGCGCGCTATGAGATCCCTGGCCATCTGGTAGGCGGCGTACGAGAGCATGGCCTGCACGCAGAGTCCATCATCGAAGTGGTCGCCGAAGAACTCCCTCGCGATCTCCACCTGGTACTCCGGGACCTGGACGCCGCGATACTCACGCGCCGGCAAGTTCGGCTGTGCTGGTTCCGGGCTCATGCCTGAACCAGCCTTCCGCCCGTTGAACATGACGCGCCCTGGAGGTGCGCGCCCCGGAGGTCCGCGTGGTCGAGGCTGCTCAATCCGGGAGCGAGGGCCTCGCCGGTGAGCGACAGGATTTGGTGCATGAGGCTGCCTTTCCGCGCTGCCTCACCGCTCGCGGAGCGCTTTGGCTGGTAGTGCACCGAAACCAGTTCGTTGCTCTACCAGCTGAGCTATCCCGCCTAGGGCACGGATGCTAGCGGAGGGGATTCGCGGCGGGTTGTCAGCATGCGTTGCGGCGGGCGCCGCCAGCGGCGAGCGCGTGCACGATGGCGGCAGGCGCCTGCAGGCCCTCCCGGAAGGCGCGCCCGGCGTCGAGTCCTGAGGCGTCGCGCGCGCCGCCGATCACGATGTGCGGGCGGCCGGCGGCGGCAAGCGCGTCGGCCAGCGCGCGCTCGGGCTCCTGTCCGGCGGCGATCAGCACGCTGTCGGCGGCGATCCGCCGCCGGGTGCCGTCCTCGCCGCGGATCACGACCGCATCCGGGTCGATCCGCTCGTAGCTCACGCCGGTGAGCAGCTCGACGCCCGCGCTCCGCAGCTCTCCCACCACGACCCAGCGGGTGGAGGGGCCGACCCCGTCGCCGATCCGCCCGGAGCGGCGCATCAGCGTCACTCGGCGCGGCTGTTGGGCCGATCGTGTGGGCCAAATACATCCCCTGGGATGTATTTGGCCCACACGATGGGGCTCCAGCGCGTAGCGGGCGTAGAAACCTGCGTGCCCGTCGAAGCAGAGCAGGTGGGCAACGTCCACGCCGATCCCACCGGCGCCGATCACCGCCACGCGCTCGCCGACCAGCTCCAGCGGATCCGCCTCACCGGAGAGCAGCTGCGCGTAGGAGAGCACGTGCGGCAGCTCCGCGCCCGGCAACGCGAGCGGCCGGGGCGCGACCCCGGTCGCCACCACCACCGCGTCGAACCTCGCCACCGCCGCCACATCGGCCCGCATGCCCAGCCGCACGTCCACACCCAGTCGCTCCAGCTCCGCCGCGAAGTACAAGCCGGTAAGGGCGAAGTCCTCCTTGCCGGGGATCCGGCAGGCCATCCGGAACTGGCCGCCCAGCTCCCCGCCCGCCTCCAGCAGCGTCACCGCAAAGCCGCTCTCAGCGAGCGCCCGTGCCGCCTCCATGCCCGCCGGCCCGCCGCCCGCGACCGCCACCGCGACGCCCGTGCCGTCAACGCGCCCCGCCGTCTCGAACCCCGCCCTCGGGTTGACCGCGCAAGAGACGCGCCGGTCGAAGATCGAGGCGTCGATGCACTGGTTGCAGGCGATGCAGACGTTCACGCGCCGCCCCGCGCGGCTGCGGCGCACGAACTCCGGGTCTGCCAGGAACGGGCGCGCGAGCGAGACGAAGTCGGCGGCGCCGCAGGCCACGAGCGCGTCCGCCAGCGCCGCCGTGTTGACGCGGTTCGAGGCGATCACCGGCACGCTCACGGCCTCGCGCACAGCCGCCGCCCAGGGCGCCCACGCCCCCGGCGGCACCACCGCCTGCACGGTCGGCACGCGCGACTCGTGCCAGCCGATCCCGACGTTCAGTGCGTCGGCTGGCCCGCTGGCCAGCCGACTTGCCAGCGCGCGCACCTCCTCGCCCGACGCTGCGCCGGGCACCAGGTCGGCGCCCGAAAGCCTGTAGACGACCGCCCGCTCCGCGCCGACCGCGCCGCGCACCGCCGCGGCCACAGCCAGCGGGAAGCGCATGCGGCCCTCCAGCTCGCCGCCCCAGCGATCCTCGCGCAGGTTGGTGGCCGGCGCCATGAACTGGCTGAGCAGATAGCCCTCGGAGCCCATGATCTCGACGCCGTCGAAGCCGAGCTCGCAGGCGCGTGCGGCGCCGCGGGCGAAGTCGTCGATCGTCGAGAGGATCTCCTCCTCGCTGAGCGCCCGCGGCTCGGAGCGCGAGTAGCGGGAGTAGACGGCCGACGGCGCCACCGGCTGCAGGCCGAAGGTGTCCTCTGATGCATACCGGCCGGCGTGGAAGAGCTGAAGCAGCACGCGCCCGCCGGCCGCGTGCACCGCGTCCGCGACCGCCGCCAGGCGCGCGGCGTCGGCGGGCTCGTTGATGAAGCTGTAGCTCGCGCCGCCGGCGCCGACACGGCTGACCGCCGAGCCGCCGGTGACGATCAGGCCGGCGCCGCCACGCGCGCGGGCGCCGTAGAAGGCCGCGAGCGCCCGGCCGCCCTCGTCCTCGCGCTCGAGGCCGAGGTGCATCGCGCCCATCACCAGCCGGTGCGGCAGCTCGAGCGGCCCGATCCGCCCCGGCTCAAAGACGTGCTCGAGCACGCGCCGGCTCAGCGCAGCAGCTCGCGCGCGATCGTCTGCTTCTGCACCTCCACCGTGCCCTCCTCGAAGCGCTGGGCACGGGCGTCGCGGTAGACCCGCTCGATCGGGCTCTTGAAGTAGCCCATTCCGCCGAAGACCTGAAGCGCCCCGTCGGTCACGCGCTGCAGCATCTCGGAGGCGAACATCTTCGCCATCGACGACTCGGCGGCGCCGTCACGGCGCTCCTCCCAGGTGCGGGCCGCGTACAGCGTCAGCTGGCGCGCGGCCTGGAGGTCGGCGGCCATCTCCGCCAGGCGGAAGGAGATCGCCTGGCGGGTTGCGATCGGCTTGCCGAAGGTCTCGCGCTCCTTCGCGCGCGCGACCGCCAGGTCGAGCGCCTTGCCGGCCAGCCCGACGCAGGTCATCGCCACCGAGATCCGGCTCGGCACCAGGAAGCCGCCGACCGCGACCTCCAGGCCGTCGCCCTCCGCTCCCAGGCGGTTCTCAACCGGCACCGGCGCGCGGTCGAAGATCAGGTGCGCGTGGTCGGTGCCGGTGACGCCCATCGTGTCGGCCATCAGCCGGTTCTCGACGCCCTCGCCGTGGGCCGGGACCATCAGCGCTACCGTCCCCTCGGCGCCGCGCGAGCCTTCCAGGCGCGCGGCCAGGAGCAGATAGTCGGCGCTGTGGCCGAAGGTGATCATGTGCTTCTGGCCGCTGAGGTAGTACGTGTCGCCCTCGCGCACGACCGAGGACTTGATGTCGGCGCCGGTGCCGGCGTTGGGCTCGGTCAGCGTGAAGGCGACGCGCAGCGCGCCCGAGACCTGCGGGCGCACGAAGCGCTCGATCTGCTCGGCGTTCGCGTGCGGCAGCATCGCCCGCCACAGCCCGTTTGAGACGTGCACGATCATCCGCAGCGAGGCGTGCGGACGCGAGAAGAGCTCGATCAGCTCCAGGTAGCGGGCGAACGGCAGCCCGCGCCCGCCCAGCGAGCGGGGGGCTGCCAGGCTCAGGTAGCCGCGTCCACGCAGCTCGTCCCAGAGCTCTGTGGCGACGCGGTGCTCTGTCTCGATCAGCTCGGTCCAGCGCTCGCCCTCGTCATCGACGTAGGCACGGACCTCGTCCTTGAGCGCCTGGAACGCGCTTTCGTCAACCGGCGTCGGGTCGGCGTCGATCGCCTGCGCTGTGCTCATCTCGGTATCGCCTTTCTCTCCAGCGCGAGCGCCTCGCGCAACAGGAACTTCTGAATCTTGCCGGACGGCGTGTGTGGCAGCTCATCGACGAGCTCGAGCCGCTCCGGCCAGTATGGCTTGGCGACACGCTGAGCATCCAGGAATCGCTGCATCGACCCGAAGTCGAGCTCGCGGCCGGATTCGAGCACCACGTAGGCGCAGGCCCGCTCGCCCAGGCGCTCGTCCGCCATCGCCACGATCGCGACCTCGCGAACCGCGGGGTGGGCGTAGAGCACCTGCTCGACCTCCACCACCGGCACCTTCTCGCCGCCGCGGTTGATCACATCCTTGACGCGACCGGTGATGTGCAGGTAGCCGTCCGGGTCGATTCGGGCCAGGTCGCCGGTGCGGTAGTAGCCGTCGCCGGTGAGCGCCTCCGCGGTCAGGTCCGGGCGGTTCAGGTAACCCTCGAAGAGGGTCGGGGTGAGCACCTCGAAGTTCCCCTCCTCGCCGGGCGGAAGCGTGTTGCCATCGTCGTCTGTGACGCGCAGGCTGATCCCCTCGAGCGCACGACCGTCCGTGGACCAGGCGCGCTCCGGGTCCTCGCCGGGCGCGAACGCCGCGCCCAGGCAGCTCTCGGTGGTGCCAAAGGCGCCGCCGACCTCGGCGCCGAGCGTGGCCCGCGCCTGCCGCGCGAGCTCGCGTGGGATCGCCGCGCCGGTGGCGACGAACGTCTGTAGGGCCGGCAGCGTCTGGCTGCGCAGCTCTGCTACTCGCACCAGGTCGGCCAGAAATGGGGTCGCCGCCTGCACGAAGGTCACACCGGTGTGGGCCATCGCCGCAAAGGCGGCCTCCGGGTCCCAGATCGTCTGGATCACCAGCGTCGCCCCGAGCTCGAGCGCGATCCACATGCCGTACAGGAAGCCGGTCTGGTGCGCGAGCGGCGACGGCGCATAGATCACGTCTGCTGCCGTCAGGCCGAAGTGGTGGGTGTGGATCGCCGCCGCGCGCTGCAGCGAGGCGTGGGTCTGAAGCACGCCCTTGGGCTCGCCGGTTGAGCCCGAGGTGAAGAGCAGCTGGGCGGTCATCTCCGGGGTCGGGTGGTTGCCGTCGCCGCCGCTCGCATCGGCTGGCTCGGTCACCACGTGCTCCAGCGAGGGAACTGTGTCGCGCAGGTGGCGTGCCATCGCGGCATGGTCGTGGCCGCGAAACCTCTCCGCTACGACCAGCACGCGGGCGCCGCTCGCGCCCAGCATGAACTCGAGCTCGCGCTCGCGGAAGATCGGCATCAGCGGCTCGCAGACGGCGCCCAGCATCAGCGTGCCCAGCGAGAGCGCGACGAAGTCGAGCACGTTTGGCAGCTGGTAGGCGACCGGCTCGCCGGGGCCGACGCCAAGCCCGGCGAGCGTCGCGGCCCAGCGTTGCGCGGCCGCATGCAGCTGGGCGAAGCTCCAGCTGCGCTCGGCGCCGCCCGGGCCGACCTCGACGACCGCCAGCCTGCCCGCGCGGTCGCGCGCGTGGCGGGCGACGGCGGCCGTGATCGCGCCGCTCACGGCGCGGGTGTGAGCTCGCGCCCGACCGTCACCGGGATGCCGATCGAGTTCATGTGGTCGGCAAACTCGGGGTAGGAGATCCGGTAGGCGTGCGGGTAGGAGAGCTCGGTGATCCCGTCCGCGGTCGAGCCCGCGACGGCCAGCGCCATCAGCACCCGGTGGTCGTTGAAGGACGAGAGCGGGGCGCCGTGCAGGCGGTCCACCCCGTGGAACTCCAGGTCGTTGCCGTCGAACTCCACCCGCGCCCCCATGCGGCGCAGCTGCAACATCGAGGCGACACGGTCTGACTCCTTGAGGCGCACGTGCGAGACGTGCGAGAGCACCGTGTGACCGTGGGCGCGGCTCGCGAGCGTCGAGAGGATCGGGACCATGTCGGGGATGTCGCGGCAGTCCAGATGGCCGGCGACCGGCGGCGTGCCGTCGTGGTCGATCGTGATCGAGAGGCCGTCGGGCGCGAAGCGCATCGGCACGCCGACGCCCTGCAGCTCGGTGAGCACCGAGGCTTCGGGGTGGCCGTGGATCGGCACGCGGCTCGTGAAGGTGACCTTCGAGCGGTGAAGCGCGCAGGCGGCCAGGCCGAAGGCGGCCGAGCCGATGTCTGGGGGCAAGAGGTAGTCCGCTCGCGGCTGCGGCGTCTGGTCGGGTGCGACCGTGAAGTGGCGCCAGTCCTCGCCGACCGTGACCTCCAGGCCGAAGTCGCGCATCATATCCACGGTCAGCTCGAGGTAGGGGCGCTCGTTGAGCTCGCCCACCACCTCGATCCGGGTCTCCTCGTCGGTGGCGAACGGCGCCAGCATCAGCAGGCCGGAGATCCACTGTGAGAGCGTGCCGTCGATGCGCACATGACCGCCGCGCGGGCGGCCCGGATGGACCGTGACGGGCAGCGTCTGCTCGTCGTAGTCGAGCCTCACGCCGAGGCGCTGCAGCGCTCGCAGGAGCGGGCCGATCGGGCGCCGGCGGAAGTAGCGCTGGCCCACGATCGTGACCGGCCGGTCGCTGAGCGCCGCCAGGCCGATCAGGAAGTACAGGGTGGTCCCGGAGCTGCCCACCGACACGCGCGCGGTCTTGGGAGAGAAGCCGGCGGCGCCGCGCACCTGCCACTGCCGGCCCGCGCTTGCGATCCCGACACCGAGCTCGCGCAACGCCTGCACGGTGAACTGGACGTGGCGGGCGTCCGTGCGGTCGGCGATCGTGCTCTGCCCCGGCGCGAGCGCGGCCAGCATCAGCGCCCGGTGGGCGTGGTACTTGGACGGCGGGATCGCGACCTCACCCTGAAGCGGCCCAGGTGTGCCGGTCACCAGCAGGCGCATCGCGGCTCCCCGACGAGGATCATGGGCGCGAGATTAGCTCGCGCAGCTCCGCCAGGCGTGGAACCTGCGCGAGCGGCTCGGGTGAGAGCGCCGTCAGCACCAGCTCGCTGACGCCCGCATCGAGGTAGGCGCGCAGGCGCCCGGCGACCCGCTCGATGCTGCCGACCGGCGTGTAGCGCTCCACGCGCTCAAACGGCATCCCATACATCGCCTGGATGTAGTCCTCGGCCTGCTCGCGGGCGCGGCCCTCGTTGGCGTCGATCAGCACGCTGACCGCCAAGCCGAGCGCCGGCCGCGCGCGGCCGGCCGCATCGGCGAGCTCGGAGAGCCTTTCGGCGGCCTGAGCCAGGCGGTCGGGGCTCGCCCAGGTCGCGAGCCAGCCGTCGCCGACGCGGGCGGCGCGCTCCAGCGCGGCGTCGCTGCGGCCGCCGACCCAGACCGGTGGCAGCCGGCTGATCGCCGGCGCGAGCGGCGGTGTCGAGCGGCCGGTCAGCCAGGCGGGCAGGTCGGTGAGCGCCGCGTCGAGCAGGCGGCCGCGGCGCCTCACGTCCAGGCCGAGGGCGGCGAACTCCTCGGGGAACTCGCCGCCCACGCCAACGCCGAGCACCAGCCGGCCCGGCGCGAGCGCGTCGAGCGTGGCGAGCTGCTTGGCCACCCAGGCCGGCTGGCGCAACCCCAGCAGCATCACGCCGAAGCCGAGGTCCAAGCGCGGGGTTGTGGCTGCGACCGCCGCGAGCGCCACGGTCGCGTCAAACACCGGTGCGGGGCTCCTCAGGTGGTCGCCGACCCAGACGGCGTCAAAGCCGGTCTGCTCCGCCGCGTGGGCGACCTGGACGAACCTGGGCGGGCCACCGACCCGCAGGGGGTCGAAGGTGGGGAGGTTCAGGCCGAGGCGGACCACGCGGGGCAATCTAGCGGGCCGCGGTGGGGGCTGGTGGGCGGCGAGGGAGCCGTTTGGGTCGCCCAGCGACCCAAACGGCTCCCTCACGCGGTCACGTCGCCCGCAGGCGCGCGAGCAGCTCGAGCGCGCCGCGCTTGGAGAGCGGCTCGTTGAGGTTGCCGCACTTGGGCGACTGCACGCACGAGGGGCAGCCGCTCGCGCACGGGCACTCGGCGATCAGCCGCTGCGCGTCGGCGACCAGCTGGTCGAAGGCCTCATACCCGCGGCGCGAGATGCCGATCCCGCCCGGGTGGCCGTCGTAGATGAAGATCGTCGGCCCGCCGGTCTGCGGGTGGGCGTTTGTGGACAGGCCACCGATGTCCCAGCGGTCGCACATCGCGATCAGCGGCAGGACGGCGATCTGGGCGTGCTCGAGCGCGTGCAGGCTGCCGAGGAGGAGGTCGGAGGGGAACGCCTCGGCGGGGCGGCTGGCCAGCGGGCCGGCCGCCCCGGGGCCGGCGAGAAGCTCGTCCAGCTCGTACCATAGGGCCCGCGTGGCGAACTCGGTGGTCGGCATGTCCAGGGCCTGGAAGTCGATCACGCTCTGGTCCGCGAGCAGCTTGCGCTGATAGCCGAGCACCGTCTCCGAGTAGACGACCTCCCCGTAGGAGAGACGGACGCCGTGGCTCGAGCGGGTCTCGAGCGCGCGCTCGATGTAGGTCATGCTCTCGCGCTTGGCCTGGGTGAAGTAGTTGCCGTTGTCGGGGGTGAGGATCGCGCGGCGGGCATGGAGGTCGAGCTCCGAGACCAGATAGGAGCGCCCGAGGTGCAGGTAGATCGCGCCGTCGTGGACGGTTGAGTAGGCGCGAGCCGAATCGATCGTGCCGATGATCTCGCCGGTCGATGAGTCGATCAGGGCGAAGCTGTCGGCGCTCGATGAGCGCAGGCTGACGGCGCCGGCCGGGTACTCGTCGGAGTGGGCGGGGACGAAGCCGGTGGCGCGCTCGCGCAGCAGGCGGGCGTCGGCCAGCTGGCGGGCACGGTCTGAGAGGTCCGGGCCGAAGTAGGCGGCGTCCTCCTCGGTGAGCGGCTGTTCGTAGGCGGCGCAGAGCAGGTGCTGGCCGAGGATCTCCGGGTTCCTCGGGTCGATGATCGCCGCCTCGACGGGGCGAGCGAGGAACTCGTCCGGGTGGCGCGCGAAGAACTGGTCGAGCGCGTCCTCGCCGGCTACGTAGACGGCCAGGCCACGGCCGCGGCGGCCGGCGCGGCCCCACATCTGGCGCAGGCTCGCGACGGTGCCGGGGAAGGTGACGCAGATGGCGGCGTCGAGCTGGCCGATGTCGATCCCGAGCTCGAGCGCGTCGGTGGAGACGACGCCGAGCAGGTCGCCGGAGACCAGTCGCGCCTCGATTTCGTGGCGCTGCTGGGGGGTGTAGCCGGCGCGATAGGGGGCGATGCGGTCGGCGCGGTCCGGTGGCAGGCGGTCGGCGGCCATGCGCAGGATCAGCTCGACGCCCTTGCGCGACTTCATGAAGCAGATCGTGCGCGCACCTGCGCTGATCAGCTGCGCCAGGAGGTCCGCGGCCTCTGCCAGCGTGGAGCCGCGGGTGCCGAGGCGCTCGTCGGTCAGCGGCGGGTTCCAGACGACCGTGCGGCGCTCCGGCAGCGGCGCGGAGTCGTTGTCGACGAGGTTGATGTCGGCGAGGCCGGTCAGGGCCGCGGCGTGCTCGGCGGGGTTGGCGATCGTGGCGCTCGCCAGCAGGAAGCGCGGCTCGGAGCCGTGCAGCGCGGCGGCGCGGCGCAGGCGCCTGAGCGTGTTGGCGACGTGCGAGCCGAAGACGCCGCGGTAGACGTGCGCCTCGTCGACCACCACGAACGCCAGGTTGGCCAGGAAGTCGGCCCAGTTGGCGTGGTGCGGAAGGATGCCGACGTGGAGCATGTCGGGGTTGGTGATCACGAGGTTCGAACGGCGGCGGATCGCGGTGCGCTCCTGCGAGGGGGTGTCGCCGTCATAGATCGCGGGACGCAGCTGCTGGAGGTGGTAGGCGTGCAGCGAGCGGGCCTGATCCTGGGCGAGCGCCTTGGTCGGATAGAGGTAGAGCGCTCTGGCGGCTGGGTCAGTGACGAGTGTCTCGAGCGTCGGCAGCTGGAAGCAGAGCGATTTGCCCGAGGCGGTGCCGGTGGTGACGATCGTCGTCTGGGAGAAGGCGCTTACGAGCGCGTCGCGCTGGTGCAGGTAGAGCGAGCTGATGCCGGCGCGCGCGAGCGCGTCGTGGATGCGAGGGTCGAGCTCGTCTGGGATCGGGGTCGTGTATGCCCGCTGGCTGAGTGTGCGCTGGTCGTGGATCAGGCGGTGATCCGCGCGGCCGGTGTCCAGCAGCGTGTCCCACGGATCGGCCTGTGCGGCGCCGGCGGTCCGGCTGGATCGGGTGGCGGCCACGGGCTTCCAGTATGGCGTCGCGCTGCTACGGTCGCGGCCGATGCTGCGCGCGCTCTACGTGGACCTGGACGGAACGCTGGTCGGGCGCGGCGGCTCGCTGTTTCACGACTACGACGGCGCCTTCACGATGCTCGGCGCCAGGGCGCTAGAGGCGTGTGCGCGGGCGGGTGTGGAGGTCGTGATCGTCACCGGCCGCCGCCAGGGCGGTGTCTGGGAGGTGATGCGGCTGATCGGCCAGCGCTCCTACATCTTCGAGCTCGGTTGCGGGCTGGTGGCGGACGGCGAGCTTCAGTGGTTGACCGGCGACTGCGTGCCCTCACCGGAGCGCGGCTCCATCTACGACCAGATCGCCGCAAGCGGTGGGCCGGAGCTGCTGCTCAGCGCGTTCGCGGGGCGGCTCGAATACCACACGCCGTGGTCGCAGGACCGGGAGGTCTCGCACCTCTTTCGGGGCGATTTATCGGTGCGGGAGGCCGACGCGCTGCTCGGCGAGGCGGGGCTCGGCTGGCTGCGGCTGGTCGACAACGGCCTGCTGGCGGCGCACGGGCCGGTCGGCCCGGCGGCCGGCTGGGGAATCTCGGGCGAGCGTGTGCACGCCTACCACCTGATTCCGGCGGTCGCGTCCAAGGCCAGGGCGGTCGCCTGGCACATGCGCATGCGCGGGTACACGGTGAACGAGTGCATCGCCTGCGGTGACTCGCGCGAGGATCTGGAGATGGCGGCCTCGGTCGGCTCCTTCTGGCTTGTGGCCAACGCTGCTGAGACCGACCCTGAGCTGCTCGCCGAGGCGCGGGCGCGAGCGAACGTGCGGGTCAGCGGCGAGCGCTGCGGCGCCGGCGTCTACGAGGCCGTGGTGACGACACTCACAGAGTCCCGCGCAGGCGCGTGAGCGGCGGCGCGCGCTGAAGGGCGTGAGCGGCGGCGGGCCGGGCCGGCTTGCGCCGGGCGCGTGCGACCCCGGCGCGTCATGCCGCCGAGCGGCTGCGCGCGAGCTCCCGCGCCTCTCTGGTGATCGCGTCCTCGTCGGCGACCGCTCGGGCGAGCAGGCCGGCGGCGTCGGCCATTCCGCCGAAGGCGGCCGCCACCGCCGCGGCGTCAGAGCCGCCGATCGCCCGGTTCATCTCCGCCACGGCCGCGTCGAAGCGCTGCCACAGGTCCTCGGGCCCGCGTCGGCCCGTGCCGGGTCGCAACTCGTAGGGTGGCTCTGCCTCGGTTGCTCCCGGCACAGGGCGCCAATGCATCCCCGCGTCGTGCGCCTGCTGCCAGGCGAGCTGTTCGGCGGTCGCCGCCTCTGAGAGCCGGCGCAAACGTCTGGCGAAGCCCTCGTCCGGAGGCGCGACGCGGTGGGCGCGGATCGCCTCCGCCCAGCTTGCGCTCGCGTGCGCCACGAGTCGCTTCACGCGCTCGCGCTCGGCCTCGAGGTCCTCGCCAAAGCTCGTCGCGCCCGTATCGCTCATCTCGACCCCCCGCCATCTGGATGCTCCACGACTCCGACCGGCTCGCCGCTCCAGAAGTCACTTGCACTCAGGCTCGAAATCGGAGAGGCTGGCGCCTGTGAGCCCTGGTAGCCATCGTCCAAGATCCGATTGAGGTCCGAGCGCTTGATCCTGACGCGCCTGCCGACGCGCACCGCCGGCAGCGAGCCCGCGTCGATCCAGTTGCGGACCGTCTGCTGGTTCAGCCGCAGGAGCTCAGCGACCTCCGCGACGGTCAGGAACGACTCCTCGAATTCGTTTTCGACCATAGTCATTGATTCTACGGGTTGGATGCGATATTTGTAATTGAAGCTAACTGAATCTAATAAGAACTGAGATGATGTCATCGCGTCCGGACGGAAAGACCGGACCGGGAGGATCAGGTGTCGGGTCAGGATTTCGAAAGCGACCAGCAGGGCGGGCTCGGGGCAGCGGCCACCAATGTGGTTCAGCTGCCGCGACCCTGGTACGGCTCGCCGGCGGAGCTGGTGCCGATCGGCGCGGAGCCGTCCGGACGGGACGACCCGCCCGCGGTGCTGACGCACGCACGGGACTTCTGGGGCGGCGAGAGCGCTGGCCTCGAGCGTGTCAGTGGTCCGTCGCCGGCCGAGCGCCCCGCGGGCCGGACGGCGGCTCCACCCGATCCGGGCCGTGAGCTCAAGCGCCGCGGTGAGCAGCAGTCGCTCGCCGCCGACGCGGACGGTGCGGGCTGTGTCGAGGCCTGGATCGACGCGGCGGCGGGCTCGCCGGTTGGCGGCGCAGCCGGGCCGGCGCCGCGGCTCGCCGCGGTCGTGTCCGTCCGCCGGCTGCGCCGGCTGGAGACGGTCGTCCTCGCGCTTGCGGCACTGGCGGCGGGTGCGGCTGCGGCTGTCGTGCTGGGCGCGGGCCTCGCGTCTCCGCGGACCGGTCGTGCGGGCGCGACGCGTCCACGCTCATTCACGGTCACGGAGACGATCCCTGTCCGCGAGCCGGTTGTGCGGACGGTCACGAGCAGCACGGCCGCGGGCTCTACGAGGCCTGCTGGCAGGCGAGCGGGGTCAAGGCGCCTGCCGCCGCTGCGCAGCGGCGCCCGTGGTGCCCAGACGCCGCGGGAGGGCTCCTCCGGCGCCGCGGCGACGCCGGGTTCCGGCGATCCCCAGGCCGCCTTGGCCGTGGCCCCGGGCCGCACGCCCGAGCCGGTGCTACCCAGCAGCGACGCAGCGCGCTCAGCAACGGTGGTTGCGCCATCCCGCGAAGGGTCCGGATGTGCGCCGAGCGTGACCAACGGCGGCGCCTGCAGCCTCTGAATGAGCAGGAGTGAACGATCGAAAGGCGAGCATGACAAGCAGACCGAGACCCCTACAGATCATGATCGGCCTGCTTGCCGGCATCGCGCTGGCCGGCGGCGGTTACGCCTTCGCCGCATCGCGCAGCGCCGAGATCCACGCGTGCGCGGGCATCGCCGCGCCGCATGTGCTGACGCTCAACGCTCGCTGTCCTCGCGGGTCGCGGGCGGTCGTCTGGGATCTTCGCGGGCCGGCGGGGCGTAACGGCACGTCGGTGCGGCTCAGCCAGCGCGTGGATGTCACCACGACCAGCGCGCTGGACGGCGCGCGTGCGTCGGTGACACGCGGCCGGCACGGGGTCGACACGCTCCACCTGACGCTGCCGCGGGGGCCGGTCGGTCCTGCCGGGCCAAGTGGGGCGACGGGCGCCGCCGGCCCGGCTGGGGCCGCGGGAGCGAACACGGGGCCGAATGCGTATGGGGAGGTTGTCTACGACTCGTCGGGCCCGAGGCTCGCCTACGGGGTCGGTGTCTTATTTGTCAGCGGCGGCACTGGCAGTGCCGTGGTGGGGGTGGACGACTGCAGTGCGCCGACCCCGACCGAGCCTGTGATTCTCGTCACGCCCAACAGCGATCCTTATGCCGGACAGCAGAGCGGGACGAGCACCACGGGCGAGCCCATCGCCTACGTCTCAGAGTTCGACTACGCGAACTCGCCGGGGGCGCATCGCCTCAACTTCGCGGTTCAACTGGCGACGAGTACAGGTCAGGAGGTGAGCAGTGACTTCGCCTTCTCGGTCACCTGCTGAGCCGCGGCGGCTCGGGCCGCAAGCCGGAGCGCCGGCGCTGGGCGGAACCCCCAGGGGCGGTTCGCTCCACGCCGGCGGCCGGCGACGGCTCCGGTCTCTCAAGCGCGGCGCCGCCGCCGCGGTCGCGGTTCTCATCTGGGTTGCGGGAGCGCTCGCTCCCGCAACCGCGCGCGCAAACCCATACAACGGGCTGCTCGAGGCGGGTGCCGTCCAGGGGTCGGCCTCAGGTGGCGTCTATGCCGCCAACACGGCGGTGAGCGGCCAAACCCGGCTCTGGACGGCGCCGAACGGCGTCCAGTTCGGCGGGTTCGCCTACACGTCGGCGAGTTTCAACGCGGCCAACGAGGATGACACGGGCGGCCTCTCGTCGGGCTTCACGGGCTCTGGCGGGAGCGCGCCCACCGATCTGAACTTCCCCTGGACGAGGGATTGCTCGATCAGCGAGTCGGCGCCCCGCGTCTGGATCGCAAGCGGCGCGCCGGTCGCCCGTGACAGCACCGGGCCGAGCGGGGTCGCGCCCGGCGCCTGCAACACCACCGGGAACACCTCCGGCTGGAACTACGTGAACGCCGAGGTCGCGTCCACCAATCCCAGTTCCGATCCGCAGAGCGACTACCAGAGCCTGAAGCTGTGGATCTGGTGTGCGCGGGACGGCGACTGCAGCAGCAACGACGCGGCCAACTACTCGGTCACGAACCTGTCCGGAAGCTTCCAGGACTCGTACAACCAGCCCAGCGGCAGCGCGAGCTGGAGCGCGCCGCTAAACGGCAGCGATTGGTATCAGACGCAGACGGGCGCGGTGGCCGTCAGCTACTCAGCCTACGATCCGGCGGGCGTCTGCTCGCTCGCGGTGCAGCTGGACGGCCCTGCCACCGTGGGCAGCGGAAGTCTCGGGAACAGCAATCCGGGGATCGCAGACCCGGGCCCACCGGTCGGTGAGGAGTTCGCAGACGGCCTGGATCCCTGCTGGACCGGCCAGACGGAGAGCGGCGCCTGGACACTGCCTGCGAACCTGCCGTCCGGCCCCTACTCGGCGTCCGTGCTCGCATCCAACCCGGGTAACTACGAGGCGCAGGGGTTCAGTCCCAACGGCTCGCCGGCGGTCGCCGCCACCGGGTCCATTCACGTCGACGACACGACGCCCACGCTGTCCTGGGCGGCCAGCCCCAGCGGCTGGACCGCGCAGACGAGCGAGGCGCTGGACGTCACCACGGGACCCTCCGGCCTGGCTTCATTGACCTGCAGCGACAACGGCGACGCGGTCACGCCGGTGCTCCAGAGCGGCAGCACGAGCGGCGCAGGCACGACGCTCTGGTCCGTGCCGACACCGACCACCGGCGTCAACGCCGTCAGCTGCACGGCCGCCAACGGCGACGCAAACGGCGCGCTGAGCGCCGCGGCGGCTCAGAGCTTCGAGGTGGACGCGGTCGTGCCGACGGTCTCCTTCGAGGATCAGGGCTACGCGCCGGGGACCTGGGCTTCTCAAGCCCAGACCGTGACGGTGGATGCCAGCGCCGGTCCCAGTGGTCTACGCTTGCTCAACTGCTCCGTCGACCAGGTCCCCGTCAGCCTGGGCGTGGGCAGCACGGTCGTGATCGCAGGCAACAGCCCGGGCGCCGGCGCCCCGCACGTGCTGAGCTGCTACGCGATCTCCAATACGGGGGTGTCCGGTGCATCTGACCCCGCGACCTTCGATGTGGCGATCGACACCAACACGCCAACCGTTACCTACGGTGGCGCTCCTGCCAACGGCGCCTGGATCGCCGGGACGCCCACGGTACTGGTGAGCGGCGGCGAGCTCAACGCCGCAACCGGACAGCAGCAGATCCTCTCCGGGATCGCGAGCATCGCGTGTACGGACAACGGCATGCCCGTATCGCTGCCGGCGCTCAGCGCGGGCTACGTGACGTCGTTTGAGCTGACCCAGAACGGCCCCAACCAGATCAGCTGCGTGGCCACGACCGTAGCCGGAACGGTCGGCAAGCCGTTCGTTGAGACCGTCAACGTTCAGGATCCGGCGGCGGCGTGCAGCGGCACCGGCTGCGGCACCACGCACTGGGGCAGCTCGCCGCTGATTGACGGCGGCGGCGACCCGTACTCGAACGGCCCGTCTGAGTCAATGTGGGCGCGCACGGCCCAGCCGATCACGATCACCGCGAACCTGCCGTCCGGGCAGGCGCCGATCGCATCGATCGCCTGCACCGGCGCGCTGACGGGAAGCTGGCCGCTCAACAGCCTCAACCGCGATGCGGCGGGCGGGGAGCAGATCACGGTCATGGTCCCGCCGCCGGGCGGCGAGCTCACCTGCAGTGCCACGGACGCTGCCGGCAACGTCTACCAGCTTGGCTCCTACCAGTTCGAGGAGGACGACACCCCGCCGGTCGGCCAGTTCGCCAACATCTCGCCGAGCGCTCCGGATGACATCGAGCTGAGCGTCTACGATCCTGGCGGGTCGTTGGCATCGGGGGTCGCATACGTGCGTGTGTATGCGACCAACACCGTCACAGGTAGCGTCTACGACCTGGGCCTCGCGCGGCTCGCCGCCGGCGGCACGGACGTCTACGCGGTCAACCTCGACGACGCCGACGTGCCGGCTGGCAGCTACGAGTTCAGCGCGCAGGTAGGCGACGTCGCCGGTAACACCGCTGAGATCACGGCAGGGCCGCAGGGGGCCAGGACCGTCTGGCAGCTGCCGCTTCGGGCAGCGACGCAACTGACGCTGACCGCGGCCGGCGTTCATGGTGAGGACGCGGCCGCGGTGCCGGCAAGCCTGCAACCGGACGTGCCGAACACGAGCAGCGCCCTGGTCGGGAGCAGCCCGGTGCTCGCCCCGGTCGGTCATGCAGAGTCAGGCAGGCGTGGCTCGCTGCCACAGGCGTTGCACGGGGTGGCGACCGCGGGGTATGCCTATGCCGGACCGGGCAGGCCATTCGCCTTCGCGCCTGCGCGTGCCCTGCTGGCCTGGTCGCCACAGGCTCGCTCCGCGACGCGCCAGAAGGTCGGTGGCCGACGCTGTGGGCTCGGCCGCGAGGCTGGTCGCCGCCGTGAGCGAGGCGGCCGGGCCAGGCGCTGCGCGAGCGACGCCGGTGCGCCGCACGCGGTCACCGTTGGTTACGGGCAGAGTCTGATGCTCGTGGGCACACTGCGCAACCTGAAGGCCGGCGGTCGTCCAATCGCGCGCGCACCAATCGATGTGTGGGGCCAGGTCGCAGGGCATCCGCCCATCCTGCTTGGGAGCACGACGACGAGCGTCGGCGGCGGCTACCGCCTGCGCATCGGCGCCGGGGCCAGTCGCAGCGTCTACGTGACCTACGCCGGCACGAGGAGGCTGCGCGCGGCGGTGGCTCAGATCATGGAGCGCTTCGCCGGCGGCGTAACTCTGGAGGCCACCCGGGCCGCGGCCGGGCAGAGGCTGACGTTGAGCGGTAGGGTGCTCGGCGGGCATGTGCCCGCCCGCGGGCTGAACGTCACCGTCGAGGGCAAGATCGTCGGCTATCCCGGAAGCCAGCAGCTCGGCACGGTCCGTACGAGCGTGAGCGGGTCCTATCGCTACTCGTTCGTGCTGCCGGCGGACACCCGCGGACTGACTTACAGGCTCTGGCTGCTCGTGCTGCCACGGCTGAATCCGGGCTGGCCGTACCTCGGTGCGCGCAGCAGGATCCTCACCCGCCACGTCAGTTGAGTGCGCGCAGAATGATCCGAATCGGCTCGGCGGCCGTTATCCTTGATACAGATGCTTGGGGATATCGTACAGCCGACTCACCTGCTCCTGATCCTCGTGGTGGCGTTGCTGGTGCTGGGGCCAAAGCGCCTACCGGAGGTCGGGCGCTCGCTGGGCCGAGGATTGCGGGACTTCCGGCATGGACTGCAGGGCGTGCAGGACGAGGCGCGGGGGATGTTCAACGACGCTGTGGATGGGCAGGCTGCATCGGCAGCCGGCGCCGTGGCTCCCGCCCCGTCGGTGCTCGCAGCTTCGACAGCCCCCGCGTTCGAGCCGGACGCCAGCCCGGCGGGGCCGCAGGGGCCGGCAGCGGCTACCGCCCAGTATGCGTCCGCGCGGACGCCGGGCTCAGGTGCCGTGACGAAGGTCGCGCCGGTCGACTGGGACCCAGGCGAGTACGCGGACTGACCGCGGAACCGGAGCAGACGGCCGCGCTGGTCGCGCTCCTGCGTGAGGGAGGCCGCGCATGGACACGCTATGTGGTCCAGGTCCGCAAGCACGGGGCAGAAGCGGTCCCCGCGCTCGCGGTGCTCGAGCGCGAGCTCGGCCTGCTGTCCTACGCCGCCCTCAGTCGCGCCGAGGCGGATCTACATGACTGGCGCCGGAGTGGCTTCCGGGTTCTGACGTTCACTGGGCCAGGCTATCCGGAGAACCTGCGCGTCACCGGCGACCGTCCACCGCTGCTCTTCGTGACGGGCGAGCTGCTGGCACGTGACCAACGGGCGGTTGCCGTGATCGGCAGCAGGCGGGCCAGCGAAACGGGGCTTGCGACGGCACGCGCCGTCTCCGAGGCGCTTGCTGGCGCCGGCTTCACCGTCATATCCGGGCTGGCGGCCGGCGTTGACGCCGAGGCGCATCGTGCCGCGCTCGCGCTACGTCACATCCAGCCAGCGCCACCCGGGCCGCCCGGCCGCCGCGCAGAGCCCGTCGCGGCACGGACGATCGCGGTGCTCGGCACCGGTTTGGACCGGGTCTACCCACCGGAGCACGGTGAGCTTCAGGCCCAGATCGCCCGGCATGGGGCGCTTGTCTCCCAGTTCTGGCCCGGCTCGCCGCCGACGCCCCGCAGCTTTCCGGCCCGCAACGCGGTGATGTCCGGCATGTCACTGGGCAGCGTCATAATCGAAGCCTCCGAGCACAGCGGGACCCGCATACAAGCGCGTCAAGCGCTCGCTCAGGGTCGTCTGGTGGTCCTCATGCAGCCGGTGCTCAGGTCTGCCTGGGCGCGGAGCCTCGCGCGGCTGCCGGGGGTTGTCGTCGCCAGCGAACCCGCCGATGTGCTCGATGTCTTCGGACGCTGAGTGGCTGCGGCCGGCCAGTTCTGGTTTGCTTGCCGAGCGCTTCCTGATCGCACCGCGTCATGGCCCCGGCGTGTGCCGCTGCTGCCTGAACCTGACCGATGGTGACGGTCTGTGCTGGGCGTGCCGCCACGGCGAGCAGCGGCTCGCCGTGGCCGTCCCGATCTCCTACAGCGTCGGCGGCGAGGGGCTCCACCGACTGATCGTCGCCTACAAGCGCGAGGCAGACAGCTCGGTCCCGCATGCCCTCACGGACCTCGCTGCGCTCTGCGAGCGGTTCCTGGCCCTTCACGAGCCCTGCATCGCCTCGGCCGCCGGGCTCTCGGATGGCTTTGACCGGATCACGACCGTTCCTTCCGCAGACCCGCTCAGGGACCTGCAGCACCCGCTGCGGCGGATCGTGGGCGAGCGCTCCGAAATCACCAGAGGGCGCTACGAGCGGCTGCTCGTGCGATCGGAGTCGGTGGCGATCCCACGGGTCTACGATCCGGCCCGCTACACCCCCACACGAGCGCTCACGGGCGAGTCCGTGCTGCTCGTCGACGACATGTGGACGAGTGGGGCGAGTGCCCAGAGCGCCGCTGGCGCACTGCTGGCCGCTGGCGCCAGCAGCGTGGCGGCGGTCGTGCTGGCCAGACACCTCAACCGCTCCTGGCACAACAACGACGCCCGCCTGCGCGATCTCGAGCAACTGGCCTTCAGCTACGAGAGCTGCGTCCTGTGTGCACGAACGGGGGCTCGAATCGAGCCCGGCCACTGGCTCCAGTCGCAGACGCTAGCCTGAGAGGAGCCAATGTCAGCGGGCGATCAGACTTGGTCAAGCGCTCGCACCTCCAACCTGACCGAGCGCTCCGCGATAGCTCTCGCTGACGCAATCCGGCGGCGGGAGGTCACCGCCACGCAGGTGCTCGAAGCTCACCTCGAGGTGCTGGAGCGCGACCGCCGGCGCTTGAACGCCCTGGTTGCGGACGACTTCGCTGCCGCGCGTGCGCGCGCGCACGAAATTGACCAGCAGATTGCGGACACGGCCTTGCGCGGAGGTGCGCTGGCCGAGCTGCCGCCCTTGGTTGGAGTGCCGTTCACCGTCAAGGAGTCAATCGCGCTCAAGGGAATGCCGCATACAGCTGGCGTGCCGGCCCGGCGCGGTCTGCTCGCCACGCGCAGCGCGACGGCGGTGCAGCGCCTCGTGGATGCCGGGGCGATTCCGGTCGGCGTGACCAACGTGTCCGAGCTGGGCCTCTGGATCGAGTCGGAGAACCCCCTGTGCGGGCGCACCGTCAACCCCTACGACATCCGGCGCACCGCCGGCGGCTCCTCTGGCGGGGAAGCCGCGGTTGTGGGCTCGGGCGGGTCGCCGTTCGGAGTTGCCGCCGACATCGGCGGCTCGATTCGCGTGCCGGCCCTGTTCTGTGGTGTGTTTGGGCACAGGCCCTCTGCGGGGCTCGTGCCCAGCACCGGCCATTGGCCGCGGCTGACCGAAGCGGCTCAGCGGTTGCTTGCGCTGGGGGTGCTGACCCGACGCGCCGAAGATCTGTTGCCGCTTCTGGAGATCATCGCCGGGCCCGACGGCCTTGACCAGCAGGTGGTGGCGATGCAGCTGGGCGATCCAGCGGAGGTGTCGCTCGACGGGCTGACGGTCACGCTTGTCGAGGACAGCTCACTGCGACCGATTGGTCGTGACCTGCGCGATGCTCGTGAGCGGGCTGCTGGGGCGTTGGTGGCGGCTGGAGCGCGCGTACGTGTGGTCAGTCTTCCGGGCTGGCGGACGGCACTGCTGCCATTCCTGACCGTCCTGCGGGGTGACGGTACGCAGGGGACGCGGGTCTCCGCATTACTGGGGGAGGCGCATGGACGACTTGGCACGGGCGGTGGCCACGCACTCCCGACTCGGATCGCGCTTATCGCTGAGCGGCTGCCGCTGCGCGCGACGGATCGCGAGCGGTTCCTCGTTCGCGCCAGCGAGCTGGCTGCCGAGTTGCTCGAGGTCATCGGCGACGGTGTTCTGCTGCACCCTGCGCATCGCACTCCGGCACCACGCCTGCGGCGCACCTACGGGCGACCCTGGTTACTGACTCCGGCGGCGGTTTTCAACCTGGCCGGAGTTCCGGTCACTGAGGTGCCGCTGGGTCTCTCGCGGGCCGGGTTGCCCGTCGGCGTTCAGATCGCGGCCGCTGCCGGCGCTGATCACCTGACCATCGCCGTGGCATTGGAGCTCGAGGCGGTGTTCGGTGGCTGGGGGGCGCCCGAACGTCTCTGAGCCCGCGTGGTTGCCAGACCCGTCTGGCCGGTGTCGTCGTGGCGGGCGAGCACGGCGTCGGCTCAGGCCCGGATAGCCGCTACAGTTGCCGCGCTGCACGTGCCTGTTGAGCGCCCGGCGGATTGGTCCGAGGCTTGTCATACTGAGGATTCCCTCGGGGGCGTAGCTCAGTTGGTTAGAGCGCCGGCCTGTCACGCCGGAGGTCGCGGGTTCGAGTCCCGTCGCTCCCGTTCAATGGAGTCCCGCCGACGTTGAGGATCGACGGGAATGAGGGCCACCGTCGAGGCTGGCCGCGCCGAGCGGGCAACCCCCATGGGCAACCGTCCGTCCCATCTCGTGCCGGGCAGTACCGCGAGAGCGAGACACAAGACAATGACCCGGCTGGGCGCGTCGACAGCGCCGCGGAAACCGCGGACACCGGCCGGATGGCGCGGACCGCAACCGCGAGATCACCAGAGGGGGATTGGAGTCGCTGCGGT
>DAIDME010000026.1 GCA_027449125.1 Solirubrobacterales bacterium
CCCCAGACTCGCCGGCCGGGTCGCCGCCCGCAGCCCGCAGCTCGCCGCCGTGCTCAACCGCATCGGCACGCTCGACGTGGTTGACATCCCGTTGCCGGCGGCCGCCTCCACCGCCGCGCGCGACCTCGCGCTGGTGGGCCGTGACAGCGCGCTCGCGTTCATCCTGGCAGCGGGCCTGGCCGCCGCCGCGCTGCTCGTCTCCCCCTCGCGCTGGGGCACGCTGCAGGGACTCGGCATCGGCGCGATCGCAAGCGGCCTGGTCGGCGCGGGCGCCTACCTGGTCGGCGGCAACCTGGTGACCGGCTCCTTCTCGCTGCCCGTTGCCCAGACCGCGGCCCGGGCCGCCTGGAACACCTACCTCGGCGGGCTCGAGCCAGCGGGGCTCACACTGGCCGGGGCCGGCCTGGCGGCCCTTGTGATCGGCGGCGTGGGGCGCCTGGTCTTCAGGCGCTGAAGTCAGACCGCTGGGGCCCGCAGGCGCCGCAACGACCGGAGGGCCGCCCAAGCGGGGCGGCCCTCCGGCTGACAGCATGCGTCCGGCTCTACTTGTACTCGACGCTCGCGCCGGCTTCCTCGAGCTCGGCCTTGAGCTTGTCGGCCTCCTCGCGCTCGATGCCCTCCTTGACGGGCTTCGGCGCGTTGTCGACCAGATCCTTGGCCTCCTTGAGGCCCAGGCCGGTGGCGGCGCGGACGACCTTGATGACCTGGATCTTCTTGTCGCCGGCGCCGGTCAGGATGACGTCGACGGTGGACGATTCCTCCTCCGCTGCGTCGGCGCCCGCGGGCGCGGCAGCAGCCGGGGCGGCGGCGGCCACGGCGGCCGCCGATACGCCGAAGGCCTCCTCGAGCGCCTTGATCCGCTCTGAGAGCTCGAGCACGGAAATGCCCTTGAGCTCGTCGATCCATTCTTCAGTGGTGGGCATGTGTTTCTCCTGGTGTGTCTAGTTGAAGTGGGTAAGGGGTCAGGCGTCGGCCGCGGGCGTCTGGGCGCTACCCGCGCCGGCGCCGACCAGTCCCTGGTCGCGGATCTGGCCGAGCTGGATGGCCACACCGGCGATCAGCGCATTCAGGGTCCGGGCAAGGCCTGTCAGCGGTGCCGCCACGGTGCCGACCAGCTGGGCGTGCAGCACCTCGCGCGCGGGCAGTCTGGCGATCGTCTCAGCGTCGGCGGCACTGAGCGGCGCTCCGCCCATGTAGCCGCCCTTGAACGCCAACGGACCGCGCAGCGCGCGCGAGGTGTCGCTCAGGACCTTGGCGGCAGCGGCGACATCACCCTTTACCAGGGCCAGCGCCGTCGGGCCGTACAGCAGCGGCTTGATCTCGTTCACCCCGGCCTGGTCGGCGGCACGTTCGGCCAGCGAGTTCTTGGTCACCTGCAGCCTGGTGTCCAGCGGCCGCAGCTTCTCGCGCAGCTCCGCGATCTGGGTCACCGTGATGCCCCGGTAGTCAAGCGCGAAGACCGCCTCGGAGCCGGTCAGCTCCTCCGCGATCTGATCGATCACTGCCGCTTTCTCTTCTCGATTCATTGGTCTCGCTCTCTGCTCAAATGACGCCCGCACGCTCAGGCGGGCATCGAGAGCGCTCGACCGCAGCTCCGCGGCGTTCGCTTCGAGGCTTCACCTGCTCTGGGCTTACGCGCGCACGCTGCCGGAGGTCTTGGGCGTCGTCTCTTGAGTGCCGCAGTGTAGCCGGTCAGCACAGCGCAACACAGCGCCGCCCTACGTGCCCGGCCGCCGGCGCGCACGCCCCGGGCCACCGCCACGACCGCACCACATCGCCGCCCTGAACCCCCAGAGCGCCCCGCCCGCCTGAGCTTTGGGGGTTTCGGGCGCTGAGAGCGCCCGAAACCCCCAAACCAGGCTGGGGGGTTCGAGCTTTGGGGGCGCGAGCCGGTCGTGGCTCCGCGCGACGGCGGCCCAGCCCGGGCCGGACGGCAAACGGCCGGCCCGCGGGCCGGCTGGGGCTAGCCGGCGACCGCCTCCTCGACGACGTCGCGGGTGCGCGTCGGGTCGACGCGCACACCCGGGCCCATCGTCGAGGCGAAGGTGACTGTCCGCAGGTAGCGGCCCTTGGCCGCGGCCGGCTTGGCGCGGACCAGCTCCTCGATCACCGCCTGGTAGTTCTCCAAGAGCGCCCGGTCCTCGAAGTCCCGCTTGCCGATCACCAGGTGGACGATCGCGTTGCGGTCGGTGCGGTACTCGACCTTGCCGGCCTTGGACTCCTCGACCGCCTTGGCGACATCCATGGTGACCGTGCCGACCTTCGGGTTGGGCATCTTGCCCGACGGGCCGAGGATGCGCCCCAGACGCCCCACCACCGGCATCAGATCCGGGGTGGCGATCGCCACGTCAAAGTCGTCGAACCCCTCCTGGATGCGGGTCGCAAGGTCCTCGGCGCCGACCACGTCGGCGCCCGCCTCCTCCGCCTCCCGCGCCTTGTCCCCCTGGGCGAAGACGGCGACACGAACCTCCTTGCCGAGGCCGTTGGGCAGCGCCACCGTGCCGCGCAGCTGCTCGTCGGCGTGCCGGACGTTCAGGCCGGTGCGCACGTGCACCTCGACGGACTCGTTGAAGCTCACCGTCGACAGCTGCTTGACCAGCGCGACCGCCTCCGCGGGCGTGTACTCGCGCTCCCGGTCGAAGCGCTGGCGCGCCTGCAGATATGCCTTGCCGTGGTTTGCCATCAGGCCTCCACCTCCACACCCATCGAGCGGGCGGTGCCTGCGACGATCCGCTTGGCGGCCTCCAGGTCACCCGCGTTCATGTCCTGCATCTTCTTCTCGGCGATCGCCGTGAGTTGCGCCTGGCTCAGGCGCGCCACCTTGTTGCGGTGCGGCTCGGCCGACCCGCGCTCCAGGCCCGCGGCCTGCTTGATCAGCACGGCAGCCGGCGGCTGCTTGGTGACGAACGTGAACGAGCGGTCCTCGTAGACCGTGATCACGACCGGGATGACCGTGCCCGCATCGCCCTGGGTCTGGGCGTTGAAGGCCTTGACGAACTCCATGATGTTGACGCCGTGCTGGCCGAGCGCGGGGCCGACCGGCGGCGCCGGGGTGGCTTGACCGCCGACCGCTTGCAGCTTGATGTTTGTGAGGACCTTCTTTGCCATTTCGACTCTTCCTAGTTCCGGCGAGAAACACGGCCGCCCCTAGCGGCCGCATAAATCTCTCCTAGTGCACCTGCAACTTCAGGGATATCTAAAGCTTCTTGACCTGGTCGAAGCCAACCTCGACCGGGGTCTCGCGACCGAAGATCGAGACCAGCACCTTGAGCTTCTGGCCGTCTTCGTTGACCTCCGAGATCTCGCCCGAGAAGTCGGACAGCGGCCCGGAGACGACCTTGATCGACTCGCCGATCGCGAACTGGGCGCGGCTGCGCGGGCGCTCGGCGGTCTCCTGGTGCAGCAGCCTGTCGACCTCGCTCTGGGTCAGCGGCACCGGCTCGCTGGAGGGTCCGACGAAG
>DAIDME010000027.1 GCA_027449125.1 Solirubrobacterales bacterium
TTCGTGGACCGCGAAGCGCACCGACTCGTATGACCGGCTCGCATTCCTCGGTGACAGCGTGCTGTCGCTCGCGGTCCCCTCGCACATCTTTCCGCTACTCGAGCACCTCGGCGCCGGCGAGCTGACAAAGATCCGGGCGCAGACGGTCTCGGGGCGCTCCTGCCGCGCGGTGGCGGAGCGGCTGGCCATCCCCGAGCGGCTCCAGGCCGCCGCGCCAGCGGGCGCGGCGGCGACCGTCCCCGGCCTGGTCGCTGCCGAGCGGGTGCTCGCTTCGCTCACCGAGGCCGTGATCGGCGCCTGCTACCTGGAGTTCGGCTACGAGCGGGTGGCGGCCGCCGTCGTGGCGGCCTTCCGCGAGGAGCTGGAGGAGGCGCTGGAGCGCCCGGTCGACTTCAAGTCGGCCCTGCAGGAGCGGCTCGCGCGACGTGGCTCGCTCGTCCAGTACGTCGTCGTGGAGGAGACGGGGCCGCCGCACGAACGCACCTTCACGATCGTGGCCATGCTCGGCGAGGAGGAGATCGGCCGCGGCGTCGGCCGCAGCAAGAAGGATGCCGAGCAGGCGGCGGCCCGGGCGGCGCTGGCCGGCGCCGACGCCGTGGGCGCGGGGCGGTAGCGGCGGCGAGATGTACCTGAAGAGCGTCACCATGAAGGGCTTCAAGTCGTTTCCCGACCGAACCCGCCTCGAGTTCGGCCCGGGGACGAGCGTGATCGTCGGGCCCAACGGCTCGGGCAAGTCCAACGTGACCGACGCCGTGTTGTGGGCGCTCGGCGAGCAGTCGCCGGTCGCGATCCGCGGGCAGTCGATGCAGGATGTGATCTTCGGTGGGGCGCCCGGGCGGCAGGCGGCCGCCGCGGCGACGGTCGAGTTGGTGCTCGACGACGATGAGGGCGTCCTCGGACTCGGGCCGGAGGTGTCGATCCTGCGTCACCTGGAGCGCAGCGGCGACGGTGAGTACCGCATCAATGGCGCTCGTTGCCGGCTGATAGACGTGCTGGAGGTGCTCTCCGACACGGGCCTCGGCAAGGAGATGCACTCGGTCGTCTCGCAGGGCCGGGTCGAGGCGATCGTCACATCGAGGCCGCGCGACCGCCGCCTCCTGATCGAGGAGGCTGCCGGGCTCGGCAAGCACCGCAAGCGCCGGCGCCGCACCCAGCTCAAGCTCGAGCACACGCAGGACAACCTCGACCGTGCGCTCGACATCGAGCGCGAGGCACGCTCGCGGCTCAAGCCGCTCAAGCGCCAGGCGGAGGCCGCGGACCTGCACGAGCGGCTTCACCGGCAGACGCTGGAGGTGCGCTGGGAGCTGGCGCGCGAGGGGCTGCGGGAGCTTCAGGCGGCGCTCAGCCAAGCGGCCGCGGCCGCCACCCAGCTGCGCGAGCAGCGCCATGGGATCGAGGCCGAGATCGAGCTGGCCGCGAGTGGACGCCGCCGGGCCGAGGAGGCGCTCGCCACCCGCTCGAGCCGCCGTGAAGAGCTCTCGCGGCGCAGCTTCGCGGCGCAGGCGGCGGCAGACAAGCTCAGCTACCGCGCCGAAGCGATCAGAGGCGCTCTGCAGCACGTCTCGGATCGCGGCCGCGGCGCGCACGCGCAGCTCGAGCGGTTGGCGGCGCAGGCGGCCGCAGAGCAGCCCGACGATGGCGCGCGTGAGCGTGCCGAAGCGCTGCGGAGCGAGCTGGCCGCGCTCGAGCGCGACCGAGAGGCCGAGCTGGCCCGCCAGCTGGCTGAGCTCGAGCGGCAGCTGGCCGAGGCCGCCGTCACCGAATCAGGCCGGGCGCAGGCGGTCGCAGCCGCCGGATCGGTCAGGGCGCAGGCCGATGCGGCGGTGGCAGGGGCGCGCGCGGAGCTGCGCGAGGCCGAGCGGGGTGCTGAGGCGGCTCGGCGCGAGAGCGCTCGGGTCGGAGGCGAACTCGCCGCCGTGAACCAGTTCCTCAGAGCCCACCAGAGCACGCCGGGCGGCGCCCGCTCGCTGGCGGACGAGCTGACCGTTGAGGCCGGCTACGAGCTCGCCGTGGCGGCCGCGCTGGACGGGCGGCTCGGAGCGGCTCTGCTGGAGGACCGCGCGCAGGCCGGCGCGCTGCTCGACAGGGCCGGACGCGACGGTGGCCGCGTCCTGATCCTGCACCACGGTCGAGATCGGAGCCGAGACCGCGGCGGCGCGCCGCCACTGCCCGGAGCGCTGGCGCTCCGCGACCGCGTGAGCGGAGCCGGGACCGCGGCGACGGTGGCGCGCGAGCTGCTGCGCGACGTGTGGGTGGTGGAGACGGTGGACGGTGTCGCAGCCGACTTCCCCGGCGTGGTCGTGACTCGGAGCGGGCGCGTCTACTCCGGCTGGAGCGGCGAGCTGCGCCAGACGCCGAAGGTCGGGGAGGAGCGCGTGCTGGCCGAGCGCAACAGGCGTGAGCAGCTGATCGCCGCGAGCGAGCGTGCGGCCGGCTCCGAGCAGGCGGCTCGCGCACATGTGCAAGCCCTGACGGCCCACGTCACCGCGCTCGAGCTGGAGCGCGAGCAGGCGTTGGCGGCGCATCGGGCTGCGGTTGAAGCCTGTGACGAGGCGGCCGAACAACAGCGGCGGCTCGCCGCGAGCGTGCAGCGGCGGCGCACCGAACCGGATGACGGTCCCGGCGCCGGCCGGCGGGCGCAGCTCAGGGCGCAGCTCGCGGCCGAGCAGGCGCAACTGGAGCGGGCTGCGCTCGAGCGTCAGCGCACGCAGCGCCAGATCGAGCGGCTCCGGGCCGGGGTCGAGCGCGACGCGCAGCTCGCGCCCGCGATCGAGTCGGTCCTGGCGGAGCTTGCCGGAGCGGCCGCCGCGATAGCCGATCGCAGGCGGAGCTTCGACGCCGAGCTAGCGCAGGACCGACAGGCCGGGGAGGCGTTGGCGGCCCAGCTGCGAGCCTGCGCGCAGGAGGAGGCGGCGATCCAGACGCGCCTGCATGCCGCCAACGAGGCGCTGACCGAGGCTGAGGTACGGGCGCAGCGAGCGCGTGATCAGGAGCGGGAGGCGGCGCTGGCGCTGCAGGCGCTGGCGGCGGAGCTCGACCTGGCAGCGGAGCCCGCGGCCACACGGCTCGCCGAAGATCGGCGCCGGGAGCTGGAGAGCTTGCTCGAGCGGCTCGTGCGCCGGCGCGAGCAGCTCGGGCCCGTCAACCCGCTTGCGCAGCAGGAGTACACGCAGGCGCTTGCCCACGTCGAGGAGCTCGAGGCGCAGCGCAACGATCTGGAGACCGCGTTGCGCGAGCTCGCCGGCCTGATCAGGGACACTGACAGGCAGATTCGCGAGACCTTCGAACGGACCTTCGAGGCTGCGGCGAGCAACTTCCAGGAGCTGGCGGCACGCGTCTTCCCGGGCGGCAGCGGGCGCTTGCGGCTGGTCAGCGAGACCGACCTGCGGGCGCCGGTGATCGGCGGGGACGGCGTGGAGGCCGACGGCACGGCAGGCGAGCCGGACGAGCCGGCTGGGGCCAGCGATGACGCCGACGAGGCGCTCGGGGTCGAGATCGAGATCACCCCGGCGGGCAAGGCGATGAAGCGGCTCACGCTGCTTTCCGGCGGCGAGAAGTCCATGACGGCGCTGGCCTTCCTGTTCGCCGTCTTCCTCGCGCGGCCATGCCCGTTCTACATCATGGACGAGGTGGAGGCCGCGCTTGACGACCTCAACATCTCACGCTTCCTGGAACTGCTCGACACCTACAGTGATCGTGCCCAGTTCATCGTGGTGACGCACCAGAAGCGCACGATGGAGGCGGCCGACTCGCTCTACGGCGTGTCGATGGGGGGCGACGGGATATCAAAGGTGGTTTCCCGGCGGCTGGCGGCCCGCGAGCTCACGGTCTGACGGTGGCCCGCGACTGGTCGGAGCTGTTCCTCGTCGACGCCGAGACGAGTGTCGCGCAAGCGCCCGCCAGAGCCGAGGCCGCCTCGGGGCAGCGGCGGCGCGGGATGTTCGCGCGCCTGCGCGAGAACATGCGCAAGACGCGTCAGGCGCTGGGAGCCGAGCTTCAGGCGACGCTCTCCGGCGAGCTCGACGCGGAGAGCTGGGAGCGTCTCGAGGAGGCGCTGATCTACGCCGATGTGGGCGCCCGCACCACGGCTCAGGTGGTGGCCCAGCTCGAACGCGAAGCGGGCGCGGGCGGTCTGGCGGGCGGCGATGCCCTGAAGGCGCGCCTGGTGGAGCTGCTGGCCGCGGTCGCGCGAGCCGGAGACGACCGCATCGACCTGCGCGCCAAGCCGACCGTCATATTGATGGCCGGCGTCAACGGGACCGGCAAGACGACCACGGCCGGCAAGCTCGCGCACCATCTCAGCCGCGAGCTCGGTCTGCAGGTGGTGCTGGCTGCGGCCGACACGTTCCGTGCGGCCGCGGTGGAGCAGCTCGAGGTGTGGGCGGAGCGTGCGGGCGCGGACTTCGTCCGTGGGCCGGACGGCACCGACCCGGGGTCGGTTGCCTACGACGCGGTCAGCACGGCGCTCGCGAGCCGGGCCGATGTTCTGATCGTCGACACGGCGGGACGCCTGCACACCCAGGAGGACCTGATGGGTGAGCTTGCCAAGGTTCGGCGCGTGGTGGCCAAGCAGCTTCCACAGGCCCCGCACGAGACGCTGCTCACGGTCGACGCGACGACCGGGCAGAACGGCCTGCGCCAGGCGCAAATCTTCGCGCGCGCGATCGACGTCTCGGGCCTGGTGCTCACCAAGCTCGACGGCACCGCCAAAGGTGGCATCGCGCTGGCGATCGCCAGCGAGCTGGGCATTCCCGTGAAGCTGATCGGAGTCGGCGAACAGCTCGAAGATCTGCGGCCCTTCGACGCCGAGGAGTTCGCACGTGCGCTTGTGCAGTGAGTGATCCCGGCCCGGTGACGGGAGTAAGCTGAAGCACAGTGGCTGGTTGGCTGATCTGGCTGATCGTCGCCTGTGGCTTCGGGGCAGGTGAGCTGCTCGCGGGCGCCGGCAGCTTCTTCATGGCGCCGTTCGCGATCGGCGCTGCGCTCGCCGCGGTGGCCTCCAGCGCCGTGGGAGAGACGGCCAGCGTGGCTGTGTTCCTGGTCGCTTCGATCCTCACCTTGCTGTCCGTGCGGCCGCTGGTTCACCACAGGCTCAACAGCGGCCCCGAGCTGCGGACCGGCGCGGCCGCGCTCGTGGGGCGCCATGCGCTCGTCACCGAGCGGATCGCCAACCACGAGGGTGTCGGCCGGGTGCGGATCGACGGCGAGGTCTGGAGCGCGCGCTCGTTCGACGACGATCGTGTGATCGAGCCCGGGACGAGCGTCGAGGTCGTAGAGATAAAGGGCGCCACGGCGCTCGTCATGGAGTAGCTACGGAGAGGGGACCAGATGGTTGGAGCGATAGTCGCGGCGGTGGTGGTTGTCTTCCTGGTGATCCTGTTTGCGAGGACGGTGAGGATCGTGCCGCAGGCCAGGGCAGGGATCGTGGAGCGGCTGGGCCGCTACAACCGCACGCTCGGCCCGGGGATGACGGTGCTCGTGCCGTTCGTGGACCGGTTGCGGCCGCTGATCGACCTGCGCGAGCAGGTCGTGACGTTCGCGCCGCAGCCCGTCATCACGCAGGACAACCTCGTGGTGCAGATCGACACGGTCCTGTACTTCACGGTCAACGACGCCCGCTCGGCGACCTACGAGGTGGCCAACCCGCTGCAGGCGATCGAGCAGATCACGGTCACGACCCTGCGTAACGTGATCGGCTCACTGAGCCTGGAGGACGCGCTCACCAGCCGCGACCACATAAACGCCCAGCTGCGTGGCGTGCTCGACGAGGCGACCAACAAGTGGGGGATCCGCGTCAACCGGGTCGAGCTGAAGTCGATCGACCCGCCCGGCTCGATCCAGGAGGCGATGGAGAAGCAGATGCGCGCCGAGCGCGACCGGCGCGCCGCGATCCTCAACGCCGAGGGCGTCAAGCAGTCCCAGATCCTGACCGCCGAGGGCCAGCAGCGCGCCGCGATCCTCACCGCCGAAGGCGAGAAGCAGGCGGCGATCCTTCGGGCGCAGGGCGAGGCACAGGCCATCCAGACCGTCTTTGAAGCGATCCACAGCGCCGAGCCGGACCCGAAGGTGCTGAGCTACCAGTACATGCAGATGCTGCCCAGGCTCGCCCAGGGCGACGCCAACAAGGTGTTCGTGATCCCGTCGGAGTTCTCCGACGCGGTGGGCGGCCTCGGCCGGATGTTTAGACAGGACGACCACAACGGGGGCAGCACAGAGGACGGCGAGTAGCGAATTGCTCGTCTGCCGCCGACCGTGGGGTTAGTCTCCGCGGCCAAGCGTGTCTTTCAGCCTGAGGAAGGGGGAGTTGGGTGTCTGCTGTAAGCGAAATTGGTGACGGGGGCGGCGTCGGCGACGCCGCCGGATCGCCGGGGCTCGACAAGGGGGCGCTGGGCTTCCTCGACTCGATCGTGATGGCGGTCGCGGGCGTCGCGCCCGCGTACTCGATCGCCGCCACCACAGCCCTGCTCGTGGGGACGGTCGGTTTCGCCGGCCCGGCCGCGCTGCTGTGGTGCGGGATCCCGATGTTCGGCATCGCGATCGCCTACCACCAGCTCAACAAGATGGGCGCGAGCGCCGGCGCCGCCTACGCCTGGGTGGGACGCGTGCTGCACCCCTACCTCGGCTGGCTCGCGGGCTGGTGCCTGATCGTCTCGGCGCTCCTGTTCATGGTCGCCGGCTCGTTCCCGGCGGGCCAGGTGACGCTTTCGCTGTTCTCCTCCGCGGCCGCCTCGCAGGCGGGCTGGGTGGCGCTCGTCGGCTCGGTGTGGTTCCTGGTGATGGCCTACTTCGTGGCGCGCGGCGTCCGCATCACGGCCAACGCGCAGTGGGTCATGTCCTCGGTCGAGCTGCTGCTCCTGCTGGTCTTCGTCGTGCTCGGCTTCGTCAACGCGCCGGCTCACCCGCACGTCAGCTTCTCGCTCAGCTGGCTCGGGTTCAGCCACTTCAGCGCGTTCAACGGCAGCGGCGCCAGCTTCGTCGCGGGCGCGCTGATCGCGGCCTTCTACTACTGGGGCTGGGACGTCTCGTCCAACCTGGGCGAGGAGACCGAGGACAGCGAGAAGAACTCGGGCGCCGGCGGCATGATCGGCGTGGTGTTCGTCTTCCTGCTCTTCGAGCTGTTCACGATCGTCGTCAACATGGACGTTCCGACCAAGACGATCGGCTCGAGCAGCAACGTGCTGGAGAACCTCGGGCACATCGTCGGCGGCGGCGTCGGCGGCAAGCTGATGATCGTCGCGGTCGCGCTCTCGACGATCGCCACGCTCGAGACGACGCTGATCCAGGTCACGCGCTCACTGTGGTCGATGGCGAGCCAGCACACCCTGCCGGCGCGCTTCGGCGAGCTGCACCCGGAGTGGCGCACGCCTGTGTTCGCGACGGCGGTGGTCGCCGTGATCTCGGTCGTCCTGTTCGTCGTGTCGAGCTTCGCCAACTCCGTGAGCACCGTGCTGACCGACGCGATCAACGCCATCGGCCTGCAGATCGCGATCTATTACAGCCTGGCGGGAATCACGGCGGCGGTCGCGTTCCGCAGGCTGGCCTTCAGCTCGGTGAAGAACTTCCTGTTGATGATGCTCTTCCCGCTGCTGGGCGGGGTGTTCATGCTCTACATCTTCATCGAGTCTCTGGTCGGCGGCTCGCTCACCGGGCCCGAGATCGGGATCGGGATGGGTGCCGTCGCGATCGGGATCATCCCGATCGTCTTCTACACGGCCAAGGGCAGCGCCTACCTGCGCGCGCGGCCGACGCTCGGCAGCGTTCTGCCGACTGAAGGGCTCGGTGAGCAGCGCATCGCCTGATCACGCGCGCTTGGTGAGCCGGGTGCAGCTGCAGCGCTGCCGCCGGTCAGCGGACCGGCGGCAGCAGCGACCCGGCTAAGCTCTGGCCCGATGTTCGACTCGCTTTCGGAGAAGCTGCAGGCGACGCTCAGCGACGTGCGCGGCCACGGCACGCTGACCGAGGCCGACATCAGCGCGGCGATGCGTGAGATCCGTCTGGCGCTGCTCGAGGCGGACGTCAACTTCCAGGTGGTCAAGAGCTTCACCGCCGCCGTCCGCGAGCGTGCCCTGGGGGCGGACGTGATCGGCCAGCTGAACCCGGGGCAGCAGGTCGTAAAGATCGTCAACGACGAGCTGACGGCGCTGATGGGAGGCGAGGCGCAGGAGCTGCGTTTCGCCTCACGGCCGCCGACCGTGATCGTGATGGCGGGGCTGCAGGGGTCCGGCAAGACGACCGCGACCGCGAAGCTGGCGCGCTACCTGCGCGAACAGCACGGGTCGTCGGTGGCCGTGGCGGCCTGCGACGTCTACCGCCCGGCCGCGGTCCAGCAGCTGGTCCAGGTGGGCCAGCGCGCCGGGGCCGCCGTCTACGAGCAGGGGACCGACAAGAGCCCGGTCCAGATCGCCGCCTGGGCCCGGGACCGCGCCCAGGCCGAGGGCAAGGACGTGCTGATCGTCGACACCAGCGGCCGGCTCCACGTCGACGAGGAGCTGATGCGCGAACTGGCCGAGATCCGCAGGGCGGTCCGGCCCGACGCGCTGCTGCTGGTCGTCGATGCGATGACCGGCCAGGATGCCGTGCAGGTGGCCGAGCAGTTCGGCCAGACGGTCGCGCTCGACGGAGTGATCGTCACCAAGCTCGATGGGGATGCTCGCGGTGGGGCGGCGCTGTCGGTCAAGGCGGTCACCGGCAAGCCCATCCTGTATGCCTCGACCGGCGAGAAGCTCGACCAGTTCGAGCGCTTCTACCCCGAACGCATGGCGCAGCGGATCCTCGGCATGGGAGACGTGCTGTCGCTGATCGAGAAAGCCAGCGAGGCTTACGACGAGCAGCAGGCGCGTGAGCTGGAACGCAAGTTTCGCCGGCAGGAGTTCGACCTGGACGACTTCCTGGAGCAGATGCGGCAGATCCGCAGGATGGGACCGCTGCAGAATCTGCTGGGCATGATCCCCGGCATGGGCAAGGAGCTGCGCGGCGCGAAGATCGACGAACGGGAGTTCGACCGCATCCAGGCGATCATCCTCTCGATGACCCCGCAGGAACGGCGCCACCCGGAGCTGATCAAGGGCTCGAGGCGGCTGCGCATCGCCCAGGGCTCCGGCACGAACGTGCAGGCCGTCAAAGCGCTGATCAAGCAGTTCGACCAGATGCGCAAGCTGATGAAGGTCATGGCGTCCGGCAAGACGCCGGACCTGCAGGCGCTGATGCGCGCGGCGCGCTAAGCTCTGCTGCGCAATGGCAGTGAGACTACGACTAACACGCGTCGGCGGACGCAAGAACCCGATCTGGCGGGTCGTGGTGGCCGACCAGCGCTCCAAGCGCGACGGCCGCGTGATCGAGACCGTCGGGCACTACAACGCACAGACCGAGCCGTCAACGATCGTGCTGGACGAGGCTCGTGTGAAAGACTGGCTTGCCCGTGGCGCGCAGCCATCGGACACGGTCAGGAAGCTCCTGAAGACTCAGGGCATCGCCGCTTGAGCGAAGCGGTCACCTCGCCGCGGGAGCTGCTCGAGTTTCTGGCGCGCGGGCTGGTTGCCGAGCCGGATGCCGTGAGCGTCAAGGAGACTGGCGAAGCGGACGGGAGCGTCGTGCTGGAGCTCGCCGTGGCGCGTGCTGACTACGGCAACGTGATCGGGCGCCGCGGCCGCACCGCGTCGGCCCTGCGGACCGTGGTGAAGGCCGTCTCGGCGCGCCAGGGGCGGCGCGTGTTCATCGACATCGTGGACTAGGCGCGCGCGTGCCCGAGGCGCCCGCGCGCGGCGAGTGGCTGCAGGCCGGACGGGTCGGCAGGCCCCACGGTCTCGACGGCAGCTTCTTGGTCGCCGAAGCCAACCTCGCGTTGCTCGGCGCCGTGTCCGAGGTCAACGTGTCCGGCGCGCAGCGTGCGATCGTACGGCGTGCCGGCCACGAGCAGCGTCCGATACTGCGGCTCGAGGGCTGTGCCGACCGCGAGGCCGCGAGGGCTCTGCGCGGGGCGCAGCTGCTTGTCCCACGCGCGGCCGCGCCGGCGCTGGCAGAGGACGAGTGGTGGGCCGAGGACCTCGAGGGGTTGCGCGCGGTGGACGGCGCGGTGGCCGTGGGGGTCGTCAGGCGGCTGCTCGCGATGCCGTCCTGCGAGGTGCTGGAGATCGCGCGGGAGAGCGGCGAGACACTGCTCGTGCCGCTCGTCTCAGATGCCGTCCGGACGGTGGATCTGCGGCGCGGCCTCGTGGACGTGAACCTGAGCTTTCTCGGCGAGGACTGAGATGGAGATAGACGTCTTCACCCTGTTCCCGGAGTGGTTTGAATGGTTTCGTCAGCAGCGCCACGTGCGCAACGTGCTGGCTGCGGGCAGCGCGCTCGAGTGCGTCAACTACCGCGACCACACCCCCCTGGGCGGCGGGCAGGTCGACGACACGCCGTTCGGCGGCGGTGCCGGGATGGTGCTGAGGGTCGACGTGGTGGATGCGGCCCTGCGGGCCCGCTATGGCACCGACCCGGTGCAGCTGCGTGGTCAGCGCAGGATCGTGGCGCTCACCCCGGGCGGCAGGTTGCTGGATGACGCCGTCGTCGACGAGCTCGCCGCCGGCGAGTCGCTCACGCTCCTGTGTGGTCGCTACGAGGGCTTTGACGAGCGCATCCTCGAGCACCTGGCGAGCGAGCGCCTCTCGATCGGGCGCTACGTGCTGGCGGGCGGCGAGCTCGCGGCCATGGTGGTCTGCGACGCGGTTCTGCGCAAGCTCCCGGGCGCGCTCGGGCACGACGACTCGGCCCGCGAGGAGTCGTTCAGCCCGGCGCTCGCAGGCGCGCCCGAGTACCCGCACTACACACGGCCGGGGGATTACCGGGGCTGGGCGGTGCCAGAGGTGCTGCTGTCGGGCCATCATGCGAACATCCGGCGCTGGCGGCTCGAGCAGTCCCGGTCACGTGGGCTCGCGCAGCCGGAGGAAGGCTAGCGGCGGCCGCCGCCCGGCGGCTGGGCCGGGTCCGCTACCATTGGCCGCCGCGCGTGATGAAGACGCGCGGCCCTTCCACCCCCGACACCGGCAGCCTCGAGCTGCGGGTACCGAGCACGAGCAATGAGCACTGTCATCGAAAGCCTGGAGCGGGCACAGCTCCGCCGAGTACCGCAGTTCGACGCCGGTGACCGCCTGCGTGTCCACTTTCAGGTGATCGAAGGCACGCGCCGCCGCACCCAGCTCTTTGAGGGCATCGTCATCAAGCGCCAAGGCCACGGAGCGCGCGAGACATTCACGGTGCGCAAGAACTCGTTCGGCGTCGGCGTCGAGCGTACGTTCCCGCTGCACTCGCCCAAGATCGAGCGGATCGAGGTCGCCGCCCGCGGCGACGTGCGCCGCGCCAAGCTGTACTACCTGCGCGACCGCGTCGGCAAGCGGGCACGTGTCCGCGAGCGCCGTAACAGCGGCCCTGAAGCGGTCGTGGAGCGTGAGCTGCTGTATGGCCCGGCCTTCGCCGAGCCGGAGGTGGCAGCCGAGCCGCAGGACGCAGTGGCGTCCGGGCTCGCGGAGGAGCCCGAGGCCGCCGGTGTGCTGGAGAGCGATGCCGGCGCGGAAGGTGACGCGGCGGAAGGCGACGCGCCGGTCACCGGCGACGAGGCCTGACCGATCGCGGTTCTGGAAGGACGTTGCCGGTGACGTCCACGGCGAAGAAGCCCAAGGGCCTCCTCGCCAGCGGTGCCGAGCTGGTGGTGACCGTGGCGGTGGCCATCGGCCTGGCCTTGCTGGTGCAGGCGTTCCTCGTGAAGCCGTACCGGATCCCGAGCGGGTCGATGATCCCGACGCTCGCGATCGGACAGCGGATCCTCGTGAACCGTCTTGACACCCACCCCGCGCTGGGTGACGTCGTCGTCTTCCATCCCCCCAGCGGGGCGGTGGGCGCCGGCGTCTGCGGCAACCCGAGCCAGGGTGGCGGTCACCCGCAGGCGTGCGACAAGAGCCTGCCGACGGAGGCGAAGGTCACGTTCGTCAAGCGCGTCGTCGGCCTGCCGGGAGACCATCTGCGGATCATCGACGGCTACGTCTACCTCAACGGCAGGCGGGAGACGTTCGGCTACCACCCGCACAGGAACGCGAGCGCCGTCGGGTTCATACCCTGCAACGCGAGCGCCCCGGCCGACTGCCAGTTCCCGCAGACGATCACGGTTCCGCCCGGTGAGTACTACATGATGGGGGACAACCGTGGTGACTCACTCGACAGCCGTTTCTGGGGGCCCGTGCCGCAGAAGTGGATCATCGGCGTGGCCTTTGCCACCTACTGGCCGATCGGTCGTATCGGCTTCTTCTGAGGCCCGTGCCCGCGCGAGCGGCCGCCGCCTGCCGGAGGCGCTCGGGGCGCCGGCCCTGGGCGCCAGCGCGGGAGCTGCGCTGCGATGAGACGCACACCGCGCGGCCCGCTGCTGTTTGCCCACGACCGCGCGCTCGGCAGACGCTTTGTCGCCGGCGCCGACGAGGCGGGGCGGGGATCGCTGGCAGGACCGTTGGTGGCCGCCGCGGTGCTGTTCGACCAGTCCGCGCTTGGACCCGCAGAGCTGCGGGCGCTCGCGCAGCTCGACGACTCGAAGGCTCACGACGCCCACGCCAGGGCCGGGCTGTACGCGTTGGTGATGCGGACCGCCAGCCGTGTCGCGATCGTCTCGCGGTCAGCCGCCGGCATCGATGCCCGCGGGCTCCACGTGACCAACCTCGAAGCCCTGCACACAGCGCTGCGCATGGTCGCCTGCGACGGAGCGATCTGCCTGAGTGACGGATTCGCGCTAGCCGAGCTCGACCAGGAGCAGCGGGCGCTGATCAAGGGTGACGCGACCAGCGCGGCGATCGCCGCGGCCTCCGTGGTCGCCAAGGAGACGCGCGACCGGTACATGCGCCGGGTCGATCAGCGCAACCCCGGCTTCGGCTTCGCCAGGCACGTCGGCTACGCGTCGCCGGAGCACCGCTCGGCGATCGCGCGCCTGGGGGTCACGCCGCTGCACCGCCGCTCGTTTCGCTCGGCCGCATACCAGCAGCTGTCGCTCGACTGACAAAGCGGCATCCGGCGGCCGGCGGGTCAGAACGCCGCCTCCAGGTGATCGAGCCGCAGCAGCCGTCCGTCGGGCGCGAACGTCACGCCGATCGCGTCGAAGCGCAGCTCCGCCGCCCACGGGTGGCTGCGCTCGGCCAGCCACGCTCGGGCCATCCGTCGCACCTGACGGCACTTGCGCTGGTGTAGGGACTCGAACGGGGCGCGGTCGGCGTGGTTGACGACGCGGCTCTTCACCTCGCAGAAGACGAGCCGACGGCCGTCATGGGCGACGATGTCGATCTCGCCCCAGCGGGTTCGGTAGTTGCGCTCGAGGATCGTGAAGCCCCGGCGCGCCAGGTGCTCGGCGGCGAGCTGCTCTCCCAAGCTGCCAAGTGCACGGCGTCGGTCGGCTGCCATGCCGGGGACCCTATGGCGCCAACTGGGTCGTGAGTGTGACGCGGCGTGCCGCGTGTGTGACAACCGCGGCTCCGCGGCCGTGGAATTCACGAAGCCGTCACAGTCCGTCACAGGTGCGGCACGACCGTGGCCGTAAGTTCGAGAGCATGCTCGCAAGGGTCACGACGTTCGCGATAGACGGGGTCGACCCGCGACGGATATCCGTGGAGGTGGACGTCCGTCCGGGTCTGCCCGCCTTCACGATCGTCGGCCTTGGGGACACCGCCGTCCGCGAGTCGCGCGAGCGTGTGCGGGCGGCGATCCAGAACTCCGGCTACCAGTTTCCGTTGAGCCGGATCACGGCGAACCTCGCGCCCGCGTCGCTGCGCAAGGGCGGGCCCGGCTTCGACGCCGCGGTCGCCCTGGCGATGCTCGCAGCCAGCGGCCAGCTCGACCCGCGACTGCTGCTGGAGGTGGCCGTCTACGGAGAGCTTTCGCTCAGCGGCGAGTTGCGTCCGGCGGCGGGAACGCTGGCGGTTGCCGAGGGTGCGCGGCGTCACGGCGTCCCGGCGCTGCTGGTGCCTGCGATGCAGGCGCGTGACGCGTCGCTCGTCGGCGGGCTCCGGATCCTCGGGGTGAGCGGCCTGCGAGCCGCTGTGGACGCGCTGAGCGGACGGGTCGTGCCGCCGCTGCCCGAGCCTGCCGCGGGCGTGAGCGGCGGTGCGGGCCGGGGTCTGCCGGATCTGAGCGATGTGCGCGGCCAGCAGCTGGCGGTCAGGGCGATGGAGATCGCGGCCGCCGGCGGCCACAACCTCCTGTTCGAGGGTCCACCGGGAACCGGCAAGACGATGCTCGCCCGCCGGCTGCCATCGATCCTCCCGGCACTGAGCAGAGAGGAGGCGGTCGAGGTGACCAGGCTGCACTGCGTGGCCGGGCTGCACACCCAGGGATTGATGGGCGCACGACCGTTCCGGGCTCCACATCACACGATCTCGGCGGCCGGACTGGTTGGCGGCGGCACCCCGCCGCGCCCCGGGGAGGCATCGCTGGCCCATCGTGGCGTGCTCTTCCTGGATGAGCTCAGCGAGTTCCAGCGCCCGGCGCTGGAGGCGTTGCGCCAGCCGCTCGAGGACGGTCGCGTGACGATCGTGCGCGGCCAGCGGGCGCTGCGCTTCCCCACCCGCTTCATGCTCGTGGCGGCCACCAACCCGTGCCCGTGTGGCTACGCGGGGGTGGGAGATCGCTGCCGGTGCGGGGAGGCTGAGCTGCGGCGCTACGCGCGCCGCTTGAGCGGTCCCCTGATCGACCGGATCGATCTGCTGGTCACCGTTGAGCGCCCCGACGCCGAGGATCTGGCGCGCGCGCCGCAGACGAGCTCCACAGCCATCCGGGAGCGGGTCGAGCTGGCCCGCGCGCGGCAGCGGTGGCGGCTGCGTGGCACCGCTGCCACCTGCAACGGCGAGCTCGACGCGGCGCTGATCCACGAGCACGTCAGGCTCGATGAGCGCGCTCAGGCAACCCTCACACGCGCCTATGCGGTGGGGGTCCTCTCGGCCAGGGGCCGCCAGCGTGTGCTGCGTGTCGCATGCACCGTGGCCGATCTCGATGGGCGCACGCTGGTGAGCGCCGAAGACGTGCTGACAGCGCTCAGTCTGCGGCAGCGCATCGGCGACCAGGTGCCCGTCGGCTGATGCGCGCTCAGGCCTGCGACTCGTGCCTGCGGCGCACCTGGCTGCTTGATCGGCTGGGGGGGCACCTCGACCGGCTGCGTCAGCCGATCGAGGAAGTGCTGGCGCTCGAGGACGAGGTGCTGCTCGAGCTCTGGGCCGGGATCGCGGCCCGACGCCAGAGCGCCGAGCAGCCACACCACGAGTACGGACGCTTCGGGCCGGCCGCCGCCACGGCCTCCCGCGCACGCGCAAGCTCGGCGGGCCTTGAGCTGGTCTGCGGCTGTGAGGACGGCTACCCGGCGCCGCTGAGGGCGCTGGCGGGGCGGCCGGCGGTGCTGCACGTGGCCGGTGGCCTACGACGCCTGCTCGACCTGCTCGCTGATGGCTCGGTGGCGGTCATCGGCACGCGCCGCCCGACGGGCTACGGGAGCGAGATGGCGCTCGGGCTCGCACGCGGGCTCAGCGCGAGCGGGCTCACGATCATCAGCGGCATGGCGCTCGGCGTGGACAGCCAGGCGCACCGCGGCGCGCTCCTGGCCACCGGCCGGACGGTCGCGGTCCTGCCCGGCTCTGCCAGCGAGCCGTATCCGCGTACGAACCGCGGGCTCTACGGGCAGATCCTGCGCGACGGCGTTGTCGTCAGCGAGCTCGGTGTGGGGGCGGCCGTCCGGCGCTGGACGCTGTTGGCTCGCAACAGGCTCGTCGCGTCGCTTGCCGATCTGAGCCTGGTGGTCCAGGCAGCCGCGCAGTCCGGGGCGCTCAAGACCGCCGCGCTGGCACTCGCGCTCGGTCGCCCGGTGGGCGCGGTGCCGGGTTCGGTGCTGGTCCGTCAGTCAGAGGGGCCGCACGCACTCCTACGAGACGGAGCCGTGCTGGTCCGGGGTGTCCAGGACGTGCTCGACGCCGTCTGTGGCGTTGGCGCCAGACAGGCACCGGAGCCACTCGCCATGGCACTTGGGCCCGCGCAGCGGGCGCTGCTGGAGGCGATCCGAGCGGGCGTCGACACGCCGGCTGCGCTCGCGCGGCGGCGCGACTCGGGCGATGCCGGCGAGGCGCTCGCCACACTCGCGGAGTTGGAGCTCATCGGTTGCATCCGGCGTGCCGCCGGCGGACGCTATGTCGCCACCATGTGACGGCACCGGCGCTGGACGCGTCTGTGATAATCGAGGGTGTGCGCTTCCTGCGAATGAAACCCGGTCACGGTGAGGTGCTGATCGCCGAGGGCGATGTCGAGCTGCCGCAGGAGGAGAGCGAGCTGATCGCCGAGTTCAGGCGACAGCTCGATGCCGGACTCTGGGCGGCCGTGCCGGTGGTGGGTTCAGACGGTCGCCGTGAGGCGGTCATGGTGCGGACCTTCGCGGAGGTGCCGCGCGACGCGGAGCGCGTGATCTTCTTCCCGCGCGCCGCCGGCGGGTGAGAGCGGCCGATGCTGCTGCCGCTGAGCGTCTCTGCGATCGTCGCCTTAGCGCTGCTCTCAGACCTGCTCGCGCCGCGGGTGGGCGCAGCCTGGGGGCGATACCGGTCAAACCGGACCCCCGTCGCCGAGCCTTTCCCTGACCCGGGCCGCGAGCGGCGTGCGGAGCAGACCGCACGCGAGTTGCTCCGCTCCTGCGTGGGGGAGGAGGAGTGGGGCATGTATCGGGACCTCGGCTTCATCCGGGTGTGGGGCTCGCAGAGCACGGCGCGCAGCGGCGGGGCCGAGTACGCGTACCTGATCTATCCGCACAAGCCGATCCTCTCCTACGAGCCCCAGACCGGCAGGCTGATCGGCGAGCACTGCGTCGAGTTCCCCGACGACACCAGACCCTACGGCAGCTCACGCCTTCCAGACTCCGACGATGTGCTTGCCAAGTGGATGGCGCTGACCGGAGATGAGCGGCGCCTGCTCGCCAGCGCGAACCTGCACATGCCCGGCCGTCAGGTCGATGCCAACCAGGTTGCAAGGGACCTCTGGCGGCTGTCGCGCTGGGAGCAGGAGCGGATGCGGAGCCTCGCGTCCGAGCTCACCCGCGAGCCGCACCCGCGGGCCGGCGAGCCGCGCCCATAGGCCGGCGAGCGTCGAGGGGCAGGTCCCCAGCAGCGTGTTGGCTGCCCCTGGACCTCACGCGGGGCAAGGGGCTGTGTCCAAGTCGAGCGCGCCTTCTGCGCCTGAGATGTGTTTGTGCTGAGTGCCGGTGCCGCCGCAGCGCGGCCTTGAACCACGAACCTGGATGGCTGATGCCCGACTGGACTGCGATTGCAAGCCGCTTTTCCCGAGCCCCTCGCGCACGATCTCGGATGGCCGTGCTTGGTGGGCTGCTGACAGCTGTTCTCGTGCTGGCGGCCGGATGCGCACCGGCCTGGGCGGCGGGTGGGGTGACGGTCACCACCAGCTTTGAGAACGATCCCATCAGCGTGAACACGACCGATGCGGTCGGCTATGCGCTGACCAACACGACCGCAACCCAGCAGACCGTGACCTTCACCGACACCCTGCCTGCCGGCGTCACGCTCGAGGACCCCGCCGCCGCGGGACTGACCGACGGCTCGACCAGCGGCTGCAGCCTCGTGCCGCCGTCGGCTGCGCCGGGCGCGGGCTCCGTGACCGTCACGGTCACGGTCCCTCCGGCCACGGCCACGGCGTGCACCGTGTGGTTTGACGTCGTGGCCTCCGCCCCCAGCAACGACCAGCCACTGGCCGACAGCTACAGCGGGCTCTCCGCCAGCTCCGTGACACCGGTTGCGACACCTGGCAGCCTGACGGTGCTGGCGGACCCGACGCTGAGCTTCACGTCTCCCGCCAACGGGCAGTCCTTCTCCCTGGGTGAGATCGTCGACGCGAACTTCTCCTGCGCCGCGGGCGATCCGCTGGATTCGATCGACAGCTTCTTCGGAACCGACGACGAGGGCAACCAGATCGAGTCCGGTGGGCCGATCGACACGGTCGACCCGGGCACGCACACGCTGGAGGTGGATTGCTTCAGCGCCGCCGGTGGCGGCTACGTTTCCCAGACCGTCAGCTACACCGTCGGCTCATACACGCTGTTGGCCGTGCACGCGGCTCGTGGAACCGACGAGATCTCCTACCGGACGCTCGTCCCGCCAGGTCAGCTCAGCTCGCGTGTGTTCTACGCCGGCAAGCTCATAGCCATCAACAGGACCACGGTCACCACCAGGGGGCTCGCCGCGGTGAGCTTCAGGCCGACGCCGGCCGGCCGGCGGTTGATCGGCTCGCTGCGGGGCCGGTTTGCGACGCTCAGCCTCGATGTCTCATTCGAGCCGCAGCCGATCGGCAGTGGTGAGCAGCAGATCACTCCAGTGGCCGCGATCGTCATCGCCCGCGAGGTGAAGGTCCCGCTCGTGCACCCGGTGCCGCGGCAGGGCAAGCGGCGCCGCGTCCGTCGTGGCGCTCGCCACCGTGGCCGTGGTGCTCGCCGTGGCGGCCGGCGCGGCGCTCGTCACGCGCAGCGTGCGCGAAGGCACCCGCGGGCCGGACCTGGCCCTCAGCAGCGATCTTAGAGTCTGCTTATTCAGCAATCCCTTAGGTGAGGCGCCGCTGCCGTCGATACCCTATGTTAGGTGGGCGGCCGTCTTGGGTAGCCACAGTGCGCAGGGCCAAGGCGTCCGCAAGGCCAGAACCGATTGGGAAGTGGCGTAATGCCTGCAGGTTCAACTCGCAAGAACGTCCGTGCTCAGCGTAGCCCGTTGCGCTACCTGGTGGTGCCGCTGGTCGTGCTGCCGTTCCTAGCCGTAGCGGGGCTATTGGCGGTCGTCGCTCTGTCGAGTGCGAAGATCCAAGTCGGACGGACGTCGCTGGCGCAGATCGCGCTCCCGACCGGAGGCGGCCAGGTCAGCCGAGTGGTTGCGATCGGCGGCCGTGAGCGCCAGGTCGTGCCCGTGAAGCTCGTGGGCGCGCAGGTGCTGCCCGTGGGGCGTCTGCCGTCGGGCTATCCGATCACGATTCAGGCGACGATCCGGCGGCCCAGCTGGATCTCGTGGCTGATCGGCTCCGAGCAGCAGGTCCAGGTCAACGAGACGACCCCGACGCCGCATCTCGTTTCGACGTTTCTGACGAGCGGCCGAGGCCGTCCGCTCACCGTTCAGTTCTCCGCTCCGGTGGCAGCGGTGGGATCCGGGGCCGTCGGGACGCGGGTGACCGCCCAGCCGCTCGCGGGCCCGACCACGACTTATCAGCTCAGCGAGCGCGCCAGCGCCGGCACTGCCGATGTCGCGGTTGCGGTGCGCAGCTGGGAGATCCCCACGGTCACGCCGGTGTCGTGGTTCCCGGCCGGCGCCAACGCCACAGCTGTCGCCAATCCGGCACCGGGCACGACGATCGCGCCTGACACCAAGCTCACGCTGACCTTCTCAAAGCCCGTCTCCACCGTGCTCGGCAACCATCTGCCGCCGGTCGCGCCGAGCGGCTCGGGCAGCTGGCGACAGCTCAACGCGCACTCGATCCAGTTCGACCCCCAGGGCTACGGATACGGTCTCGGCGCCAACGTCTCGGTCTCGCTGCCGTCCGACGTGAGTCTCATCGGAGGCAAGACGCACGGATCCGACCCGGTGGGTCAGTGGCCGGTGACGCTGGGATCGACGCTCGCGCTGCAGGAGGTTCTGGCTGAACTCGGCTACCTGCCGCTGAACTTCACCCCGTCCAGCTCGGCCACGACCACCACGACCAGCAGTGCCCAGGCCACCACCCAGACGGCCGCCACCACGACGACCACAGCCGCCAGCCCCATCGCCGGCACGCCGGCCGCCGCGGAGGCCGCGATCATCAACCCGCCGCAGGGAACCTTCAGCTGGCGCTACCCCAACACCCCCGCGCAGCTCCAGGGCCTGTGGTCTCCGACCGGCTGGACGGAGCTGACTCGGGGCGCCCTGCTGGCGTTCCAGAACGCGAACGGCCTGACCCCGACCGGGATGATCAACCCGACCGTCTGGCGGGCGCTCATCAACGCGGCCGTCGCCGACAGGCAGAACACGTTCGGCTACACGTTCGTGATGGTGAGCAAGACGCTGCCGGAGACCATCAGGGTCTGGCACAACGGCAAGATCGTCGTGCAGGGGCTGGCGAACACGGGGATCCCGCAGTCCCCGACGCCGGTTGGCACCTTTGCGGTGTACGAGCACATTCCGGTCGGGACGATGAGCGGCACGAACCCCAACGGCACCACCTACCACGACACCGGCATCCCGTGGATCAGCTACTTCAACGGGGGCGACGCGTTGCACGGATACATCCGTCCGTCCTATGGATTCCCCCAGAGCCTCGGTTGCGTGGAGATGCCGTACTCCGAGGCCGGACAGGTCTACCCCTACACGCCGATCGGGACGCTCGTCCACATCACCGCCTAGGCGACGCGCCGGCGCGGGACGGGGGCGGAAGGGCACCAGCACGTGGCGGCGAATCTAGCTGCCGTGGTAGCGACCCCATCAGAGCCGGCGGCGCCGAGCCCAGCCTGGGAGCGGGCGATCACCGAGCTCGAAGCTCACCTCGCGCGCCGCGCGGCATCCCGCAACACGCTGGCCGCGTATCGCAGCGACTGCCGTCAGCTGGCGGACTGGGCGACGGCACGCGGGATCGAGCCCACCACGCTCGACGCGCGCATGCTGCGTCGCTACGTGGCTAGCCTCACCGCCGACGGGCAGGCGGCCAGCACGGTCGCCCGCAAGCTGGCGGCCATGCGGGTGCTGCTGCGCGTGCAAACCGAGTCGGGGCGCCTGCCGCACAACCCGGCCGAGCTGCTCGCGGCCCCCAAGCGCCCCCGCACGCTACCGCGCGTGCTGGCCCGCGAGGAGGTTGAGCTGCTGCTCGAGCGGATCCCCGAGCGGACGCCACTCGAGCAGCGAGACCGCGCCATGATCGAACTCGCCTACGCGTCGGGGCTGCGAGCACAGGAGCTGGTCGACCTCGACCTGGCGAGCATCGACTTCGATGCGGAGACCGTCCGCGTCGAGGGCAAGGGCGGGCGGACCCGCCTGGTGCCGGTGGGCGAGCACGCGCTGCTCGCCATCGACCGCTACCGAGCGCGCGGCCGCGACCGCCTGCTCAGCGAGTCTGCAAGCGCCGCCCACGGAGCAGACGCGCCGCTGTTTTTGTCAAAGAGCGGGCGTCGGCTGAGCACGTCAGACGTGCGCCGCCGCCTTCGCACCTGGACCCGCCTGCTGCAGGCCCGCGAACCGGCGCTCGCCCAGGCGCATCCGCACACGCTGAGGCACACCTTTGCGACCCACCTGCTGGAGGGCGGCGCGGACCTGCGCTCGATCCAGGAGCTGCTCGGGCATGCAACGATCTCCACCACTCAGGTTTACACTCGTGTGGAGTCCGTGCGCCTGAGGGCGGCTTACTCGAACGCTCATCCAAGAGCGTGACGACCGTGGTTTGAATGGATACGAACGTAAAAGCGATCGAGCTCAAGGACCTCTGGAGGCGCTACAAGAACGCGGGCGACGAGCGCGCCCGCGAGCGGTTGGTCGTCGCCTACTCGCCCCTGGTCAAATACGTGGCCGGGCGGATCGGCACGAGCCTGCCGGCTCACGTCGACGAAGCCGACCTCATCTCCTACGGGCTGACGGGCCTGATCTCGGCGATCGAGCGCTTCGACCTGGCGCGTGAGATCAAGTTCGAGACCTACGCGATCACCCGCATCCGCGGCGCCATCATCGATGAGCTGCGGACGCTCGACTGGGTGCCGCGGTCCGTGCGCGCGCGGGCGCGTGAGATCGAGCGCGCCAACCAGCGTCTGGAGGCCAAGCTCCAGCGCGCGCCCAGCGATGAGGAGATGGCGGCCGAGCTGGGCCTCAGCGTCGCCGAGTTCAACGAGTCACTGGTGCAGATATCAACCTCGACGCTCGTGGCTCTGGATGAGCTGTGGAGCACCAGCGACTCGAGCGGCGACCAGGTCTCGCTGCTCGACACGATCGCCGACCGAGGCGCACCGGACCCGCAGGCGATGGTGGATCAGGGTGAGCTGCGGGACCGTATCGCAGACGCGATCGCGGCTCTGCCGGAGCGCGAGAAGCTCGTCGTGGCCCTGTATTACTACGAGAATCTGACCCTGCGTGAAGTCGGTGAAGTGCTGGGCGTCACCGAGTCGCGCGTCTCGCAGCTGCACACCAAAGCCGTGCTGCGCCTGCGTTCCAAGCTGAGCGGCGAGATGGACTAAAAGCGCCCGCAGCCTGCAGGCGCGCGCCGGCAGGTGTAGGGTCTGAGGTTGACACGGGTGCGCCGCACTCGCTGCGGGGCGCTCACCCCGAGTGAGAGGAGCCAGCATGCACAAGGCCGCGGATCGCATTCGCAACGTGGCGCTCGTCGGCCATCGCGGAAGCGGGAAGACCTCGCTGAACGAGGCGCTCTTGTTTCAGGCCGGCGCGGTGGGCCGTCTGGGGAGCGTCGCTGAAGGCACGACCGCATCTGACTCCGAGGCGGACGAGCGTTCGCGGCAGATGTCGCTGCAGGCGAGCGTCAGCTCGTTTGAGTGGCTCGAGCGGCGCGTCAACCTGCTCGACACGCCCGGCGATCCGAGCTTTGTGGCAGACGCGCTGGCCGCGCTGCGGGTATGTGAATCGGCCGTGTTCGTGGTCAACGCGGTGATGGGGGTGGAGGTCCAGGCGGCGCGTCTGTGGAAGCGCGCGGCGGAGCTCGACCTCGCCCGCCTGGTGTTCGTCAACATGCTCGACCGCGAGCGCGCCGACTTCTTCCGGACGCTCGAGAGCCTCAAGGCCGCCTTTGGCCCCCACGTCGTCGCCACCGAGATCCCGATCGGCGCCGAGCACGAGGTTGCGGGAGTCATCGACCTGGTCGACATGCGCGCCTACCGCTACGAGGGCGCCGCGCGCGAGAACTGCGCCGAGGTCCCGATCCCGGAGGATCAGCTGGAGCAGGCGCGCCAGTATCGGGAGAAGCTTATGGACGAGGTGGCCGAGAACTCGGACACGCTCATGGAGCGCTACCTGGAGGGCGACGAGATCTCGCACGAGGAGATCGTCGCGGCGCTCAAGGAGGGCACCAACCACGGCTCGCTGTTTCCGGTCACCTGCGGCGTGGCGACCGCGAACCTCGGGACCAACCGGCTGCTCGACGCGATCGTGGAGGACCTGCCTTCGCCGGTCAAACACGGCGCCGTGGACGCCGACGGCTACATGCTCGAGCCCGACGAGCACAAGGAGCTCTTCGCCTACGTGTTCAAGACTCGCGCGGACCCGTTCGCCGGCAGGATAAACCTGTTCCGCGTCTACCAGGGAGTGATGCGTCACGACAGCCAGCTGCTCAACACGCGCGCCCACGTCAAGGAGCGGATCGGCCAGCTCTCCAGCCCCGGTGTCCAGCAATCCCACGTCGAGGAGTTCGGGCCCGGTGACATCGGCGCGGTGGCAAAGCTCAAGGAGACCCGCGCCGGTGACTGGCTGGCGGCGCGCGACGAGCCCCTGCGACTGCCGACGATCAAGCTCCCCGCCGCTGTGATGGCGTTCGCGGTGGCGCCGCGCAGCAAGGGCGACGAGGAGAAGATGTTCGCCGGCCTGCGCCGCCTGCAGGAGGAGGACCCCACCATCGACCTGCACCGCGATGCGCAGACCGGCGAGCAGATCGTGGCGGGTCTGTCGCAGATGCACGTCGAGGTGATCATCGACCGCCTGCGGAGCCGCTTCGGCGTGGAGGTGAGCCTGAAGCCGCCACGGGTGCCATACCAGGAGACGATCCGCGGCCAGGCCCGAGCACACGGCCGCCACAAGAAGCAGACGGGCGGGCGCGGCCAGTTCGGCGACTGTCACATAATGATCGAGCCGCTCCCGGCCGGTGCCGGTTTCGAGTTCGTCGATGCGATCAAGGGTGGCGTCATCCCAGCCGGGTTCATTCCCGCGGTCGAGAAGGGCGTGATCGAGGCCATGCAGAGCGGCGTCGTCGCGGGCTACCCGGTCAAGGACGTGAAGGTGACGGTCTACGACGGTTCCTACCACACCGTCGACTCCTCGGAGATGGCGTTCAAGCTGGCCGCTGGACAGGCGATGCGCGAAGCGATGGCGCAGGCGGGGCCGGTACTGCTCGAGCCGATCATGCTGCTGACGGCCAGTGTGCCGGATGAGGCGGTGGGCGAAGTCATCGGCGACCTCAACTCGCGCCGGGGGCATCCGCACGGGATGGAGCCGACCGGCGCCGGGATCACGGAGGTCAAGGCCGAGGTGCCGATGGCGGAGCTCCTCGCCTACGCCCCGGATCTGCGTGCCATCACCGGCGGTCAGGGCGAGTACACGATGGAGTTCCTGCGCTACGAGGAGGTGCCGGCGCACCTGGCCGGGAAGGTCACGGCAAACCCGCGACAGGAGGCGATATCGGCATAGCGGGAGGACGGCCTCGGAGCGCGTGGCCGCCCGGTCCGTCCGCTACGCTGCTTGCTGGTCATCCGGGGTCGTGTTGGCCGCTCGCGCTCACCATGAACCAGCCGCTCAACATCACCACGAGCCACCAGCACGACGTCTGCGACGTCTGCGCGCGCACGCTCCTGCGCGGCGAGCACACGGAGGCGTTCCTCAACGGCGGACGGCGGTACAACGTCTGTGAGCTCTGCAAGCCGCACGCTCTGCACGAGGGCTGGATCCGAGAGGGCGCCGTGCCGGCGGTGCAGACCCCGGGCGAGCGCGCGCCGCGCCGCCGCCCGCTGTTTGGCCGCCGCCGCCCGCGCGGGGGAGGCGACCGGGGGCTGCGCCAGCAGGCGCCGCCGCGCAGCCTCGACGACGAGCTCTCCTACGGCGGTTGGGAGGACTACGGACAGCCCGATCAAGGTGGTCGCTACGCGACCGAGCCGGTGCCTACGCCCCCCGCCGGCGGCCGCTCCGGCGGGCGCGTGCGCGAGCCCCGTCACGTGCACGCGGTTCCGACCGGCGATGATCACAAGATCATGGCCGCGGTCGACATCTTCAACTCGAGCCAGCACCGGCGCACGGTCGCCGGCGTCGCCAGGTCGCTCGGCGCGCCGACCGTCAGCGTCGCTCCCGATCCGGTCCACCAGGGACTCGTCTGGGTTGTGGTCGCCTGGGAGCTGTGCTGGTATCGCTATGAGGTCGACCTCTCCGATCCGGTGGGCAGCGCCCGCCTGGACGCCCAGGGCTATGAGCTCGGCGAGCTCGGCCAACACGAGCTGCTGGCCAACGCGAGCGCCGACGGGGCCGGCGCCCTGGTGCTGCTCTGAGGTTGGCGTGCCCACCGTGCGACACCACCGAACGCTAGGCTGGTCGCTGTGACGGATGTGCTGGACGAGCTGCGCTCGCGGCTTGCGCATGCGGCCCAGCGGCTGCGTGAGGAGGCGATGGAGCCGGAGGAGGCGCTCGCGGTGATCGAGGAGTGCGCGCGACTGGCGGGCGATGCCGCGACCGAGGTCGACAGCAGCGTGCGAGCGGCGATCGAGCCGCTGCCCGACTTCCCGGGACAGCTTCCGCTGGCGGCCACGCAGGCGTGATCCCGGAGCCGCTCAACCCCGCGGTCCAGCCGGCATCGACGCCCGAGGGCACGCCGGCGTTTCCCGAGCGGCTGCGGGCCCTGGTCGACGCCTACCTCGCCGAGCTGCGGTTTGCGACCGAGCCGGCACTGAGCGGGCTGGAGGAAGCGATGCGCTACTCACTGCTCGCCGGCGGCAAGCGCATCCGCCCGGTATTGGCGCTCGCCACGGCGGCGGCGATCGGGATGGCGCCCGACGAGGTCCTGCCGCTGGCCGCGGCGCTGGAGCTGATCCACACCTACTCGCTGATCCACGACGATCTGCCGGCGATGGACGACGACGACATGCGGCGCGGGCGCCCAACCTGCCACGTGGCCTACGGGGAGGATGTCGCGATCCTCGCCGGCGACGGGCTGTATGCCGAGGCCTTCGCCCACCTGTTCACAGCACAGCGCGGCGAGCCGGCGAACATCGTCCGCGCAGCCGCGGAGCTGGCCGCCGCGACCGGTGTGGGCGGCATGGTCGGCGGGCAGTACCTCGATGTGGAGGCCTCCGCGCCAGCGGGCGCGGGAGGCCTGAGAAAGGTCCATGAACTGAAGACCGGGCGGCTGATCCGCGCCAGCGTGGAGTGCGTGCTGCTGATCGACGGGTCCCAGCCACCGCTGACCTCCTCGTCGCTGTCGAGCTTCGCGGGTGAGATCGGGGTGCTCTTCCAGATCGTCGACGACATCCTCGACGTGACCGGCTCGGACGAGACGCTCGGCAAGACCAGCGGCAGCGACGAGCGGCTCGGAAAGCGCACGTACGTGACCGAGTTCGGGCTGGACGGCGCCCGCGGGCTGGCGCGCCTGGCGCACGACAACGCGACCGCGGCGCTGGCGCGGGCCGCGACCCGCGACCCCTCGCAGCTGCAGCAGATCACCGACTTCATCGCGAGGCGCAGCTTCTAAGCTGTGACTTGTCTCATGGAAGCGCTGCTGAGCAAGATCAACAGGCCGCAGGATCTCCACGGGCTCACCAACGAGCAGCTGGCCCAGGTCGCGGATGAGCTGCGCCGCTACATCATCGACACGGTCGGGGAGATCGGGGGTCACTTCGGCGCCAACCTCGGCGCGGTGGAGATCGCCGTGGCGCTGCACTCGCTGCTTGACTCCCCGCGCGACAAGATCCTCTGGGACGTAGGTCACCAGGCCTATCCGCACAAGATCCTCACCGGACGCCGCGATCAGCTGCCCACCATCCGCCACTACGAGGGGCTCGCGCCGTTCTGCTCGATCTTCGAGTCCGAGCACGACATCATGGGCGCCGGGCACGCCTCGACGGCGATCGGCTATGCGGTGGGGCTCAAGGAGGCGATGCGGCGTGGGCACGGCGAGGACGGCAGCGTCGTCGCGGTCGTCGGCGACGGCGCGATGACCGGCGGGGTCGCCTTCGAGGCGGTCACGCAGGCGGGCGGGCTCGGTACTCCGATCGTGGTCGTGCTCAACGACAACGGCATGTCCATCGCGCCCAACGTGGGCGCGCTCTCGAGCTACTTCAACCGCCTGCGGCTCAACCCGAAGCTCTGGCACGTGCGCGAGGACGTGGAGTCGAGCCTGACCAAGCTGCCGGCGTTCGGGCACACCTTCGAGCGCCTCGGGCCCCACTTCAAGGAGTCGATCAAGGCCTTCTGGGCGCCGGGGCTCTTCTGGGAGGAGCTCGACTGGGCCTACATGGGCGTGATCGACGGCCACGACGTGCGCGCCGTGCGCCGCGCCGTGAGGGAGGCGCTCGCCGCCGAGCGCCCGGTGGTGGTGCACTGCGCCACCGTCAAGGGCAAGGGCTTCGCGCCGGCCGAGGACGGCGGCCTGGAGGGCATGGAGCGCTGGCACGCGGCCAAGCCTAAGTCGATCGCGAACGGCGCCCCTGCTCCTGCCGCCGCCGCGCCCGCTGGCGCGGCGGCCCCCGCCCCGCAGTACACCGCGGTCTTCGGCCAGGCGCTGCTGGCCGAGGCGCGTCGCGACGAGCGCGTGCTGGGGATCACCGCCGCGATGAACTCGGGCACGGGCCTGAACTTCCTGCAGGACGCGCTGCCGGAGCGCTACTTCGACGTGGGTATCGCCGAACAGCAGGCGGTGCTTCTGGCCTGCGGGCTGGCGCTGCAGGGCGCGCGGCCGGTGGTGGCGGTCTACTCGACCTTCCTGCAGCGTGGCTACGACCAGATCGTGCACGACGTCTGCCTGCAGCAGCTGCCGGTCGTCTTTGCGATGGACCGCGCCGGCCTGGTCGGTGACGACGGCCCGACCCACCACGGCGCCTTTGACATCGCCTACCTGCGCTGCCTGCCGAACATCGTGCTGATGGCCCCCCGCGATGAGGCGATGCTCGTGCACATGCTGCGCACCGCGCTGAGCTACGAGAGCGGGCCGGTGGCGCTGCGCTACCCGCGGGGCGAGGCGGTTGGCGTGCCGCTGCCCGACGAGCCCCGCGCGATCCCGGTCGGCACCGGCGAGATCCTGCGCGAGGCGCCCGCCGGTGGGAGCGGGCCGCGGGTGGCGCTGCTCGGCTACGGCACGGGCGTGGGCAAGGCGCTGGCGGCCGCCGAACTGCTGGCGGACCACGGCGTTGCCGTCACGGTTGCCGACGCGCGCTTCGCCAAGCCGATCGACGCCGGCCTGGCAGCCCAGCTGGCCGCCGAGCACGAGCTGCTGGTGACGGTCGAGGAGGGCGTGCTGAGCGGCGGCTTCGGCACCGCCGTGTGGGAGACGCTGGCCGAGTCAGGGCCGGTGCCGCGGATCCTCCGCGTCGGGTTGCCGGACCGTTTTGTCACGCACGGGGCGCCGAAGCTGCTGCACGCCGAGGTCGGCTTCACGCCGGAGCGGATCGCCGAGCGCGTGCTCGCCGCGGTCGGCGAGCGCCACACGCTCGTGTGAAGGCTGCCGCTCCGCACTTGAGCTCACCGAAGCGTCGCCTGGACGTAGTTCTCGCCGAGCGCGGCCTCTACGAGTCGCGGGCGCGGGCCGCGGCCGCGGTCCTGGCCGGGGAGGTGCTGCTCGGGGCCGGTCGCGAGCGGGCCGTCAAGCCCGGCGCGAGCGTCTCCCCAGATGTCGTGGTGGCGCTGGCCGAGCGGCCCCGTTACGTCTCGCGCGGCGGCGTCAAGCTGGCCAACGCGCTGGCGCGTTTCGGGATCGACGTGCGCGGCGCCCTGGCGCTCGATGTGGGCGCGTCGACCGGCGGCTTCAGTGACTGTCTGCTGCAGCACGGGGCTGCGCGTGTGGTGGCGCTGGACGTCGCCTACGGGGAGCTCCACTGGAAGCTGCGCGAAGACCCGCGCGTGACCGTGATCGAGCGCTGCAACGCGCGCATGCTGGAGCCGTCGCTGCTGCCGTACGCTCCGGGACTGATGGTCATGGACCTCTCGTTCATCTCGCTCAGCAAGGTGCTGCCGGCGGTGCTCGCCTGCGCCGCCCCCAGCTTCGACTGCCTGGCGATGGTCAAGCCGCAGTTCGAGGTCGGGCGTGAGCGGGTCGGCAAGGGTGGGGTCGTCCGTGACCCGGAGCTGCGGCGGGCGGCGCTGGTCGAGGTCGGCGCCTGCGCGCGCGCGCTGGGAGCGGAGGTACTCGGCTACGCAAGCTCGGGCCTGCCGGGCCCGAAGGGAAACCGCGAGAGCTTCGTCTGGCTCGCCGAGCGTGGACGGCCGGGCGCGCTGGATGCGCTCGAGCAGGCGGCCCGCGACGCCGAGCCCGACGTGGAGGAACGGTGAGTGACGTGGTTGCGGCGGTGCTCACCCACAACCGGGCGGCGGAGACCGACGCTGCCGTGCACGAGCTGATCGGAGTCGCGAGCCAGGCCGGTGCGCGGCTGCTGTTCGACGTCGATGAGGCCCGCAAGCACCGGCTCGCGGACGGCGGGCCGGTCACCTGCGTGCAGGTGGCCCCACCTGACGTGGACTTCTGCTTCGCGCTGGGCGGTGACGGCACGATCCTGCGCGCGCTGCGCCACTACGCCGGTAGCGGTGTGCCGGTCTTCGGAGTCAACTTCGGTGAGGTGGGATTCCTGGCGACCGTCGAGCCGGAGCAGGCGCGCGAAGCGTTCGAGCGCGCGCTGGCCGGACAGTTTGACGTCCTCTCGCTGCCCGGCATCGCGGTCGAGCTGGACGCCGGCACGTGGATGGCGATAAACGACGTGTCGGTGGAGCGCCAGCACGGCCAGCGGGTCGCCACGCTCGCCTATACGGTAGGGACCGACGAGGTCGGCAGCGTACGCTGTGACGGCCTGGTGGTGGCGACGCCGGCCGGGTCCACGGGCTACAACCTGGCCAACGGCGGACCTGTGATGGCCTGGGGGGTCGAGGGGATGGTGGTGTCGTTCATCGCGCCGCACTCCCTGACCGCGCGCGCCCTGGTGGTTGCGCCGGCGGACACGCTGGTGATTGAGAATCGCTCGGCCGACGAGGCGCTCGACGTCGTCGTGGACGGCAGGCCGGTGGCTGCGCTGGCGGCCGGCTGCGGCATCCAGATCCGCTTCGTGGGCGATCAGGCGCTGCTCGCGCAGCTGGAGGGGGTCAGCTTCTACGGCCGGTTGCACGAGAAGTTCGGGCGCCTGCGCTGAGCTCTCTGGCAGACGAACGCCTGTTCGCCGGCTTCCGTCCGCCGGTGGGCGTAGAAATAGCCGCGTGCTGTCTGAGATCCGGGTCGAGAACCTGCTGCTGATGGAGCGGGCGGAGCTGCGGCTCGCCCCAGGGCTGAACGTGCTGACCGGCGAGACCGGTGCCGGCAAGACGCTGCTCGCACACGCCCTGGACCTCTTGCTGGGAGGCAAGGCACGCGCCGGGATAGTCCGGGAGGGCGCGAGCGAGGCATACGTGGAGGGCGCGTTCGAGCTGCCGGACTGGCTGCGCGTCGGCCGGGATGCGCTGCTGCCGGCCGACGCGCAGGAGCTGGTGCTGGCTCGCCGGGTCTGGCCGGATGGCCGCACGCGCGCCTACGTCTGCGGCCGGGCGGCGACCGTGGGCGACCTGCGGGAGCTCGGCAGCCGGCTGCTGTCCTTCTACGGCCAGCACGAGCATCGACGGCTGATGCTGGCCACGGCGCAGCTGGACGTGCTCGACTCGTTCTGTGGCGGCGCACAGGCGCAGCGGCGGGCGCGGATGCTCGAGCTGCATGGGCGCGTGCGCGAGCTGGAGGTCCAGCTCGGAGAGCTCGAGGCGCAGATCGGTGCACGGGAGCGTGAGCTCGACCTGGTCTGCTTCGAGCTGCGCGAGATCGAACAGGTCGATCCGAGCGAGGAGGAGGAGCGGGAGCTTCTGCGCGAGCGCGAGCGGCTGCGTCACGGGGAGGCGCTCCGGCGCGGTGTGGCGGTGGCAGCGCAGGCGCTCTCCGGCGATGAGGGGATGGGCGCGTCGGGTCTGCTAAGCCGTGCCGCGACCGAGGCCGAGGCTGCCGCTGCGCTGGATGCCTCGCTGGAGCCGCTGGCGCAGCGTCTCGCGGCGCTGCGCTACGAGGCCGAGGACGCAGCGCTGGAGCTGCGCAGCTACCTCGAGGGTCTGGAAGCCGAGCCGGGCAGGCTGGAGCTCGTCGAGGAGCGTCTGGGAGCGTTCGCCCGCCTGGCGCGCAAGCACGGCGGCGGTATCCCCGAGGTGCTTGCGCACGCCGAGCGCTGCCGCGCCCGCCGGGAGCAGCTCGAGGGAGCTGAGAGCGCCTGCGCGTCGCTCGAGGCCGAGCTCGAGCAGGCGCGGGCGGCGCGCGAGGAGGTCGGTGAGGAGCTGTCGGCGGCGCGCGCTGAGGCGGCGCCGCGGCTGGCCGCTGCGGTGCTGGAGCGGCTGGCTGAGCTGGCGATGCCCGAGGCGCGCTTCGAGGTGGCGCTCGGCGTGCGTGAGGATGGCTACGGCGCGCGCGGACGCGACAGCGTCGAGTTTCTGATCGCGCCGAACCCCGGCCTGCCCTGCGGGGCGTTGCGGGAGATCGCCTCCGGCGGCGAGCTCTCGCGCGTGATGCTGGCGCTGCTCAGCGCCGCGCACGCGACCGAGCGCGGCGAGGGCGGCGACGGCCGCGAGGGTGATGGGCGTGGTGCGGGCGGTGGGGGCGATGGGCGCGGCGCGATGCTCGTCTTCGACGAGGTTGACGCCGGCATCGGCGGGCACACCGCGCGTGCCGTCGGGCAGCACCTGCACGAGCTGGCACGGGGCCGGCAGATCCTCTGCATCACGCACCTGCCGCAGGTTGCGGCGCTGGGTGACCGGCACTTCACGATCGTCAAGGATGGCTCCAGGTCCCCGGCGCTGACGACCGTCGCCCAGCTCGAAGGCGAGGCCGTGGTCGGCGAGCTCGTGCGTATGTTGGGGGCGGACGGAGACGACCAGGCGGCGCACGGGCATGCGCGCGAGCTGCTGCGGGTCGCCTAGTGACCTGCGCGTGCGACGCGCGCCGCTACCCTGATCAAGGGCGCCGCGTGAGCGCGGCCTCGGGCTGTGCGTCCGCCCCGGACAGTAACTTCGGCTGACGGTGAGAACGGGAGTCAGGACCAGAGCATGAGCCAGCATCAGACGCGATTCATCTTCATCACCGGCGGCGTGGTGTCGTCGCTTGGCAAGGGGATCGCAGCCGCCTCGATCGGGCGGCTGCTGCGTGCGCGCGGACTGTCGGTCCAGATCCAGAAGTTCGACCCCTACATCAACGTCGACCCCGGGACGATGTCGCCGTATCAGCACGGCGAGGTGTTCGTCACCGAGGACGGCGCCGAGACCGACCTCGACCTCGGTCACTACGAGCGCTTCACCGACGCCAACACGAGCCGCGCGTCGAACGTGACGGCGGGCGGCATCTACAACGCCGTGATCAGGCGCGAGCGGCGCGGCGACTATCTCGGCGCGACCGTCCAGGTGGTGCCCCACATCACCGACGAGATCAAGCAGCGGGTCCGGGTCGTGGCCGACTCCTCCGACGTGGACTTCGTGATCACCGAGATCGGCGGGACCGTTGGCGACATCGAGTCGCTGCCGTTCCTCGAGGCGATCCGCCAGTTTCCGGTCGAGGTCGGCAGGCGACGCTGCATGTTCATCCACCTGACGCTCGTCCCCTACATCGGTCACGCCGGCGAGCTGAAGACCAAGCCGACGCAGCACTCGGTCAACGAGCTGCGGCGCATCGGCATCAGCCCCGACATGGTCCTGTGCCGGTCAGAAGCGGTGCTCTCGACCGAGATCCGGCGCAAGATCGCGCTGTTTGCGAGCCTGCCCGTGGACGCGGTGGTCTCGGCCTACGACGTGCCCGACGTCTACAGCTGCCCGCTGACCTTCCACGAGCAGGGTGTCGACGACTTCATCCTGCGCGACCACTTCGGGGTCGACGCGCCCGCCCCGGACCTCGCGAGCTGGAGGGGGATCGTCGAGCGGGCGGCGCGGCTGAGCGGCGAGGTGCGGATCGCGCTGGTGGGCAAGTACGTGAAGCTGGAGGACGCCTACCTGTCGGTTGCCGAGGCGCTGCGCCACAGCGGCATCCACCACGACTGCAGGGTCAAGCTCGAGTGGATCGACTCCGAGACGGTGCAGGACCCCAGCGTCACCGCGCTGCTCGCTGAGATGGACGGCATATTGATCCCCGGCGGGTTCGGTGGACGCGGCTTCGAGGGTAAGATCGCCGCCGCCCGGCTCGCGCGGGAGCGCCGTATCCCATACCTCGGTGTCTGCCTGGGAATGCACGTTGCCGTCAGTGAGTTCGCGCGCCACGTGGCCGGTATGCCGGGGGCCAACTCGACCGAGATGGACCCGGAGACGCCCTACCCGGTGATCGACCTGCTGCCGGAGCAGCGTGAGATCGCAGACATGGGTGGGACGATGCGGCTGGGCGCAGACCCCGTGCGGGTGAAGGAGGGCACCCAGGCCCACGCGGCCTACCGCGAGGGTGTCGTGTACGAGCGCCACCGTCACCGCTACGAGGTCAACAACCACCTGCGCAAGCAGCTCGAGACTGCCGGACTGGTCTTCTCGGGGACCACGCCGGACGAGCGGCTGGTCGAGATCTCCGAGCTCCCGCGCGACGTGCACCCGTTCTATGTCGCCTCCCAGTTCCACCCCGAGTTCAAGTCCCGTCCGGACCGGCCCGCGCCGCTGTTCCGGGAGTTCGTCGGTGCCGCCCGCGCCTACCGTGAGCGTGGGACTCGCACGGTGTCGCCTGTGGCGGCGGCCGAGTTCAGGGCCGGAGGCGAGTTCGGGCCGGACGGTGAGGTCGGGGTGAGCCGGGTCGCGTGAGGCGTGCCCGCTCGAGCCGCGCCAAACCTGACCTGCTGCGGATGAACGGCCTGGACCCACAGGTGCGCGAGCGCCTGCACCGGACATTTGAGCAGCTGTGCCGCATCCCCAGCGAGACCGGTGGCGAGCGTGTGATCGCCGACTGGGTGATCGAGGCGCTCACGGCGCTCGGAATCGAGGTGCAGGAGGACGACGCCGGTGCCGCCGCGGGCTCAGACGCGGGCAACCTCCTGGCCCGCATCCCGGCTCAGGCTGCTGGGCGAGGCGACGGCGGTCACGAAGCCGTGCTGTTCTGCGCGCATCTGGACACCGTGCCGCTCACCGCGGCGGTCGAGCCGGTGCGGCGTGACGGCGGCTGGGAGAACGCCGGTGATGGCATCCTGGGGGCGGACAACAAGGTGGCGGTCGCCGCGATGGTCGAGCTGGCGCGGCTGGTGTCGGGGCCCGGCGAGGGGCCGCCGGTCACGCTCGAGCTGCTCTTCACGGTCGCCGAGGAGACCGGCTTGAACGGATCCAGGCACCTGGACCTGGGCAGGCTGGAGAGCCGTCTCGGCTACGCCTTCGACCACGCCTCGCCGCTCGGTGAGATCATCGTCGCCTCGCCCACCCACGTGCGGATCGACGCTCAGCTGCACGGGCGGGCCGCGCATGCAGGGCTTGCGCCCGAGCGCGGAGTGAACGCGATCGTAGCCGCGGCCGCGGCGATCGCGGCGATGCCGCAGGGGCGCCTGGACGAGGAGACGACCGCCAACGTGGGGATGGTGATGGGTGGCACCGCGACCAACGTCGTGGCCGAGCGCTGCACGGTCAGCGCCGAGGTCCGTGCGGTCCAGCCCGAGCAGCTAGACCGCTACCTCACGGCCGCCGTCGACGCGCTCCAGGACGGCGCGGACAGCGCCGGCTGCGACGTGGACGTGTCGGTCTCCCGGCTCTTCACCGGCTACCGCGCCGACCCCGAGGAGCCGGCGGTCAGGCTCGCCGCCCGTGCCCTGCGGCGCATCGGCTACGAGCCGAGCTACCGCTCGAGCGGCGGCGGGTCGGATGTCAACAACCTGCGTCTCGGCGGGTTGGCCGCGGTGAACCTCGCCAACGGCACCGAGCGCGCCCACGAGCCGGGCGAGCGGGTGAGTTTCGCGGCGCTTGAGGCGAACCTGGAGCTCATGCTGGCGCTCCTGCAGGAGGCCTGCGCGTGAGCGCATTCGAGGTTCGGTCAGAGAATGTCGAGTGGCGCGGACGCCTGCTTGCCGCCGGCAGCGAGACCTACCGCTACAGCGACGGTCAGCAGAACACCTTCGACAAGGTCTGGCACCCAGGCGCGGTCGCGATCGTCGCCTACGACCAGTCACAGGTCTGGCTGGTGCGTCAGCCGCGCGAGGCGGCCAGGCTGCAGGCGTCGCTCGAGATACCCGCGGGCAAGCGTGACCGTGCCGGTGAGCCGCTGCTGGAACTGGCCGCACGCGAGCTGGCGGAGGAGGTCGGAAAGCAGGCCGCCGAGTGGCGGCAGCTGCTGGCTTTCGTGCCCTCGCCCGGGTTCTGCGACGAAGAGGTGACGATCTTCGCCGCCACCGGATTGGCCGCGGCGGACGGCGGGCCCGCGCCGGAGCCGGACGAGCACATCGAGATCGTGCCGTGGCCGCTGTCGGACCTCGGCCGCGCGATCGCAGCCACCACCGACGCCAAGACGCTGATCGGTCTGATGTGGCTCGAGCGCGAGCTCGGGCGCTGAGTCACGCTTGGCCTGCGAGGCAGGAGGCAGCCGCGTGGCGCCGAATTTCAGCGATGATGCCCGCCGCCATCGCCTCAGGACCAGCTGAACGTTTGAGCGAGCTGACAGTCGACTTTCTCGCCTACCTCGAGCTGGAGCGCGGTCTGGCCCGCAACACCGCTCAGGCCTACCGATCGGACCTGGCGCAGCTCGGCAGCTTCCTCGAGCGCGAGCGAGTGGATGCGCTGAGCGTGGACGGACCGCTGCTCGCACGCTTCATCACCGAGCTCGCCGGCGGTACGGATGGCCGGCCGCCCGCAGCCGCTGCGACGCTCCAGCGCAAGATCGCCTGCCTGCGCTCCTTCTACCGGCACCTCCGTCGTGAGGGTCTGATCAACAGTGACCCGGCCGCCGAGCTGAAGCCGCCGCGCTCAAAGGTCAAGCTGCCGAGGGTGCTGAGCCGCGACCAGGTCAACCTGCTGCTCGCGCAGCCCGTCGGCGACAGCCCCGGCTCGCAGCGCGACCGGGCGCTGCTGGAGACGATGTACGCGTGCGGCCTGCGCGCATCGGAGGCGATCACGCTCGCGCTGCCCGAGCTGGACCTGCGGGCGGGTCTGCTGATCGCCCGTGGCAAGGGCTCCAAGGAGCGGCTGGTGCCGGTTGGCAGGAGCGCGCTCCAGGCGCTCGAGCGCTACCTGGAGCAGGGGCGGCCGGCGTTGGTCGGGCTCCGCGACGAGCCGCACGTGTTCGTCAACCTGCGCGGCAAGCCGCTGTCACGCCAGGGGCTCTACAAGATCGTGCAGCGCAACGCTCGCAGCGCTGGCCTGGACGCCAGCATGAGCCCGCACACGCTGCGCCACACCTTCGCCACGCACCTGCTCGCCGGTGGCTGTGACCTGCGCTCGCTGCAGGAGATGCTCGGCCACGCCGACATCGGCACGACGCAGATCTACACGCATCTGACAAACGAGCGGCTGCGTGACGTCTACCACGACGCGCACCCGCGCGCCAAGCTCGAGCGCTGAGCGGTGACGGCAGGGCCGCGACGTATGATCGTCGGGGATGCCCGAGCTGCCGGAGGTTGAGACGATCAGGCGTCAGCTGGCGCCTCACGTTGAGGGCCGGCGCCTGGAGAGCGTTGAGATCCGTGACGTGCGCTGGCCACAGGGAACCTCGCCGGAGGCGCTCGCCGCCCAGCTGACAGGCGCGCGCGTAGAACGACTGGGGCGCCTCGGCAAGTACCTGATCTGGGAGCTGGACGGCGACCGTCACCTGCTCGTGCACCTGCGTATGACAGGCGCACTGCTGGTGGACGCCACGCCCGAGCCGGCTCACACCCGGGCGCTGATCGCGCTCGACGACGGCCACACGCTGACCTACGTGGACCCGCGGCGCTTCGGGACCGCGCAGCTGATCGCCTCCGGCCGGGAGCGCGACGCCTTTCTGTCGGCGCGGCTGGGCGCCGAGCCGTTCAGCGAACAGTTCACGCCCGTATACCTTCGCGCCCAGGCGCGCGGGCGCAGCGCGCCGGTCAAGTCCTTCATCTTGGACCAGCGTCGCATCGCCGGGGTCGGGAACATCTACGCCGACGAGGCGCTGCACCGCGCCGGTGTGCATCCGCTGCGGCCCGCCGGCAGCCTGTCACTGGCGCAGTGGACGACGCTCAAGCGCACGATTGAGCAGGCGCTGGCCGCCGGGATCGACGCCAAGGGTGCATCGATCGATGACTTCCGCCACATCGACGGCGCCCGCGGCAGCTTTCAGGACAGCTTCCTGGTGCACACGCGCGCTGGCGCGCCCTGTCCAGGTTGCGGCACGCCGATCCGCAAGCTGGTGGTTGGCGGCCGCGGCACCTACGTGTGCGAGCGCTGCCAGCCGCGCCCGCGCCGGCGGGCTCGGCGAGCCCGCCCGGCCGGTGGCTCAGGCCGCTAGCAGCCCCGGCAGGCGGCCGGCGCGATCCGCCGCCAGCAGCTGGTCAAAGCCACCGATCGGCGCGCCGTCGATCAAGATCTGGGGAAACGTGCTCATGCCCGTCAGGTCCCGCAGCATCTTGCGCGCGTCCGGGTCGCGTGCGAGATTGATCTCCTCATACTCGACGCCTCGCTTACGCAGGAGCGCCTTGGCGCTGCTGCAGTAGGGGCACATATCGGTGGTGTAGACGGTGACTGGCTTCATGACTTCAAAAAGGATAGCGGTCGTGGCGGGAGGCTTCGCGTCACTGGGGGGAAGCGTCGCATGCCCGGGTCGCTGAAGACCGAGGCGATCGTGCTGCGCTCGATCCGGTTCGGCGAGGCTGACCGGATCCTGCACCTCTACACCCCTGCGCACGGCCGCCTGGGCGCTATCGCAAAGGGGGCACGGCGCGCTCGCAGCCGCTTCGGCGCCCGCCTGGAGCCGTTCTACGAGGTGGCGCTGGTCCTGCACGAGGGCCGTGGCGAGCTGCACACGGTGACGGCCGCAGACACGATCGACGCCAGGGCGTCGCTGCGGGCAAGTGCCGCCGCGCTTGACCACGCCGCCCGCGCGTGCGACGCGGTCAGCCGCCTGTTCGACTCCGGCGAGCCGCACCCGGAGGTCTACGCTCTGCTCGCCAACGAGCTGACGCTGCTGGCCAGCGGGCCAGCAGCGGCACGGGCAGAGAACGCGCTGTCCTTCCGCCTGAAGCTGCTCCTGGCCGCGGGGATCGTGCCGGCGCTCGGCGCCTGCGCGAGCTGCGGCGAGCGCGAGCACCTGAGCGGCTTCTCGGCGGCGGCCGGCGGGGTTGTGTGCAACTCGTGCGAAGCCGTGTCATTTCCGCTCGAGCGGGAGGCTTACGATTTCATGGTGGCCGCTCTGGGCAGGCCGCTCGCTCAGGTCCCGGACTGCGGGGCGCGGGCGCTGCGCACGGTGGAGCGTGCCGTGCGCGAGACCGCCGAGCATCATGCGCAGGTCAGCCTGCGGCCGGTGAGCGCCGGGTGAGCCCGCGCGTTCACCGGGCGACGCGGGCGGCTGACAGAATGACGATGTGAACACTGGCTACGAGCATCCGCACGGCGCGGTCGCCGACAGCTTCGCTGAGCGCATCAAGGCACGCGAGGAGCGTGAGCTCTCGCCGCTCGCGACCCGCTCCTTTGAGGCCTCGCGCAGCGCGCCTGAGCAGGACTGCGGTCTGCGCACCCCGTTTCAGCGCGACCGCGACCGGATCGTCCACTGCAAGGCATTCCGGCGGCTCAAGGACAAGACTCAGGTGTTCGTGCTGCCGGCCGGGGACCACTTCCGCACGCGCCTCACCCACACGCTCGAGGTGACGCAGATCTCGCGCACGGTCGCCCGCGCGCTGCGCCTGAACGAAGACCTGACCGAGGCGATAGGGCTCGGGCACGACCTCGGTCATCCGCCGTTTGGTCACATCGGCGAAGCGGCGCTGGACGAGTGCCTTGCGGAGCGCTTCGGCGAGCGCTTCTGGCACAACGAGCACTCGCTGCGGGTGGTCGACGTGCTCGAACGCGAAGGCCGCGGGCTCAACCTCACGGCGGCGGTCCGGGACGGGATCGCGGCACACTCCTGGCGGGCGCAGCCGCCCCGCACGCCCGAGGGGCAGATCATCCGCTTCGTGGATCGCATCGCATACATCAACCACGACATCGACGACGCGCTGCGCGCCGGCGTGCTGACCGAGGGCGAGCTTCCCCCGGGACCGATCGCGATTCTGGGTGACAGCGGCTCGCGGCGCATCGACACGCTCGTGCACGACCTGGTCGAGCAGTCCGAGCGCGCCGGGGGGATCGCGCAGAGCGACGGTGTCGGCGCGGCGATGGCGTCGCTGCGGGAGTTCATGTTCGCCCACGTGTACCTGGGGCCCGAGGTGACCCAGGAGCGCGACAAGATCCGTGGCGCCGTGCGCACCCTGTTTGAGCACTTCTGTGAGCGTCCGGGGCAGATCCCCAGCTCGATACCGGATGGGCCTCTGTCGCGGCGCGTGGCCGACCACATCGCCGGGATGACGGACCGCTTCGCGGTGGCCGCGTTCGAAGCGCTGACCGTGCCGACGGCGTTCACGCCGTGAGCCGCTACACAGCCGACTCGCGCGACCGTGTACGGGATGCCGTCGACATGCTGGCGCTGGTCGGTGCCAGGGTGGAGCTGACGCGCCGTGGCCACGACAGCTACTTCGGCTGCTGCCCGTTTCACGACGAGCGCACCCCCTCGTTTCATGTGCGTCCCGACGAGAAGCGCTACCACTGCTTCGGCTGCTCGGAGTCGGGGGACCCGTTCAGCTTCGTGATGCAGACGGAGGGGCTGGACTTCGTGGGCGCGCTCGAGGCGCTGGCGGATCGCTTCGGCGTCACGCTGGAGACCGAGGACGAGGAGCCGGAGGCGGCTGCGCGCCGGCAGCGGCGCGAGCGACTGTATGTGCTGCTTGACCGTGCCGCCGCCTTCTACGAGCGTCATCTGTGGGAGTCCGGCGAGGCTGCGCCGGCGCGCGAGTATCTGCGAGCACGCGGCTTCGAGGAGGCGGTTCTGCGCGAGTTCCGGGTCGGTTGGGCGCCCGTAGCCTGGGACCGGCTGGTGCTGGCCTCGCGAGCGGCCGGCTTTGGTGCCGCCGAGCTGCTCGCCGCCGACCTCGGGCGACGCAAGCGGGCGGCCCCCGACGAACTGATAGACCGCTTCCGCGGCCGGATCATGTTCCCCGCAGCCGACGCGCGTGGCCGCGTGCGCGGCTTCGGCGCGCGCACGCTCTCGGGGCAGGACGGTCCCAAGTACCTGAACACCGCGGAGGGGGACGTCTACCACAAGCGCGAGGTGCTCTACGGTATCGCGCAGGCGCGCGCGGCGGCCGCGCGTGAGGGACGGATGATCCTGTGCGAGGGTTACACCGACGTGATCGCCCTGCATCAGGCGGGCGTGCGCAACGCGGTCGGGATCATGGGCACGTCGCTGACCGACGAGCAGGTGGCGGAGCTGGTCAGGCTCGTGAAGGTGCTGGAGCTGTGCCTGGACGCTGACGCAGCCGGTCAGCGGGCGATGGAGCGTGCGGCGGCGGTGTGCGCCGACTCGGGCCTGGACCTGCGGGTCGTGGCGCTGCCCGCGGGAACCGACCCCGGTGAGCTGATCGCCCGCGAGGGCGCAGCGGCGCTGCGCCGGCGTATAGAGGCGTCCGTGCCCTACGTGGCCTTCCAGGTCGGGCGGATGCTCGACGGTGCGGCTACCGCCACGGCCGAGGAGAAGGACCGTGTGATAGCCGCGCTGCGGCCCGTGTTGGCCTCCGTGCCCGACGGGTTGCTGCGCGACGAGCTGGTGAGCCGCGCGGCCGCCGGCCTGGGGCTGCCGGTCACGCGGCTGGGGGTACTGCTTGGCGCCGCGGAGCTTTCGGGCGAGGACGCGCGTGCGCGCTCCGGGCCGCCCGCCGGCCAGTCCGCCCGCACGACGCCGTCGGCGCCCACCCGCGCCGGCGCCGCCACCAAGCCCGACCACGAGCGGGCGCTGCTGGCGATGTGCCTCGCCGCTCCCGAGCTCGGGGCCGCTGCGCTCGCCCGGATCGACCCGTCGGAGGTGATCGGCGACGAGCGCCTGCGCCGGGCCGCGCGCTTCCTGCGTGAACGCCTGCCCGACCCGACGGCCGACCCGCCCGCAGACGATCCCGAGCTGGTCGTGACGCTCGAGGACCTGCGTGCGCGGGCCGCGCGCGGGAGCGCCGCGCGCGGGCGGCCCGCCAGCGCCGACGAGATCGAGCATGCGCTGCTGCTGCTCGAGCGTGACCGCCTGCGCGAGGAGGTCCGCTATCTGCGCGCCCACGGCGGCGGTGCTCAGCTGGTCGCGCTCTCAACCCGCCTCCAGGAGGTCCAGACGACGATCCAGGCCGTCGGCTCGAGGATCGACCAGAGCCGTTGAGCGGCGCCGCCCGCCGCCAGCCGGCCGCGGCCGATACAGTTAGCGGTTGAGGCGCAAGCCCGGTCAGTGGGGAGTAGCTCAATGGCAGAGCATTCGGCTGTTAACCGAAGGGTTGTGGGTTCGAGTCCCACCTCCCCAGCTAGGCGTGTTCTCCCTTGAGTTCTACAAAGTCCCTCGCCGGACAAGTGGAACTCAAGGGAGAGCTGTAAGCCCTTCGTCTCAGTGTCAGCCGAGAAAGACGACGGCCCCTCGGGTCACTCCGAGGGGCCGTCTCGCTTACTGCTGCTCAACGGCGGACGGCCCGAGGAAGGTAGGGCGGTCGTCGCTGGTGTTCTAGAAGGGGACCTCGGCCGGGTCCGCTGGCGGCGGGCCGTGGTAGCCGGGGGTCGTGCGCACGAACTCGTCGTCGCGGTTGGTGCGCGGGCAGCCCAGCCAGCCTTCGCGGTGGCGGATGCGCAGCCATTCGATGAGTCCGGCAGGGTTGGCGCGCAGCTGCTGGCAGCCGACCCCGATCCGCTTCGGGCGGATGGCGTGGGTGTCGCCGGCGACCTTGTAGCGCTGGCGCTGGTGGTGATGCACGCGCTCGTAGGTCTGGTGGGCCTGGCGGTAGGCGGCGTAGGCCGGTTCGGTGCGCCACAGCGGCAGCAGCCGCTTCCAGTCCGTCGAGCAGCTGATCGTCTGCTCGCGCTGGCATCCCGGCTGTGAGGGAATGAGGCACCGCACCCACAGGCGTGGGGTCGGCTGGTGGTTGAAGCGCACGAAGTGGGTCTCGCCGCCGCAGTGGCGGCATCGCGGGATGCCGTGGCGGTCATAGCTGTCCTGGTCGGTCGCGCGTCGGCCACGGCTCGGGATGACGGTCGCGATGCCCTTGCGCGTGGTCAGCTCATAGACGCTGCGGGTTGCCAGGCCACGGTCGGCCATCATCGCCACCGGCGTCCGTCCGAGCGTCTCGATCACCCCATCGAGCAGCTCCGGGTAGGTGTGGTAGTCCTGCACGGTCGCCTTCTCGAACTTGTGCAGCAACGTGCCGCCGGTGTAGTGGTCGATCACCTTGTGGTCGAGGAAGCCGAACCAGCCCTTCTTGATGTGCGCACCCTGCATGTAGATGCGGTAGCCGGCGGTCGCGTCACGCGTGCGATACCAGCAGCCTCCGCGCCGCATCCGCAGCACGCTGCGCTCGGAGTCATAGACGACATCGCGCATCGCCTCGGCGGTCGCGGCATCCTCGGCCTCGACCTCCTTGTCATGGCGAGCGTGGCGGCGGGCTCGTTCATCATCGGCGTGCAGGCGACCAACCCGCAGCGGCAAGCCACGCGCGCGACGGCGCGCTTGACGCGCGCACGCCTCACCGTCACGGCAATCATGGGCCAGCACCGCGTTCGTCTCTGCTTCCGTGGCGTCGATGTGGATGGCCCGGCCGACCTTGCCGTCTGACTTGCGCACAGCCCGGCGAATGACCAGCGTGGCCGCCTCGTGAAACGCGCCGGTCGTCTGTTCAAGTTCGGCGAAGCGCTTCCAGACCGCCTGGTAGGACGGCTTGGCGGAGAACCCGCACTCCAGCCAGACCTCGGCGGAGCTCATCGCCCACCACGGCTCGATATCGACCTGCCGCGACCCGACGAACGCGAGGTAGGCAAGCGCCCAGTGGCCAGGAAGGCGCGGCCGTCCCCAGTTGCGTTCCAGGTCGGTGTCGGTGAGCAGCTTGTCCAGCCAGCGCTGATGGCGCTTCAGTTCCCGAACCGCCCACAGCTCATCGGCGAGCTGCGGCTCGTCGCTGAACCGGGTCGCGCCCTTCAGCACGACCGGCATCCTCCGGTAGTTCCGGTCCATCACAGGCATCCCATGAACCTGCCACGCGACCAGGACCGGTCTGGCGTGAGCGTCTAAACACTCGTCATGGGCTCACAGTAGGCGCCGCAGATCCCTTAACTTGTGGGCCTTCCGAGACCGCTCAACCCCAATGATTGCGGGCAAAGTGGTCCGGTTCGCGGCCTACTGTCGGTGGAGATGGATGCGCGACCTGACGATAGGGGTATCGTGGAGCCTCAGCCGGTCACGCGCACCCAGGGCGAGCTGCTGACGATGGTCAGGGAGATCGCGCTGACGGTGAGCGCAGACGCGCCGCAGTCCGTAACCAAGCGCGCCTTCAACCAGGCGCGCGGCAAGATCGAGGGCTGCCCCGATGCGAGCAACCTGTGCCGTCGCTTCAAGTCAAGCTGGCCGGCTCTGCTTGACGCGACCCTGCGAGAAGGCACCGGCGTGCGGACTGTCCGCTCACGGTCGCGCGCGATGGCCACCGGCAACATGGGCGTCAGCAAGCAGACGGCAACGCACGCCCTGGCGATCATCGCCAACCGACTCGAAGTCCGGACGCTTCGGCCCACCGACTACGAAGCAGAACGCAACAACCTGCTGGCGAGTGCCCGTGGTGATCATCGCCGCGCGCTGGAGGAGCGCTTGCCCACGGTCGGACAGCTCGAAGCCGCTGGCGGGCGTGACTGGGACGGACTCCTTGGCGACGCCGGCCTGGAGCGACGCGCTCGCTACCAGCCGCGCCACCGCGACCGCGCGATCGCCTTCGATGATGCGATCGAGCTGTTCCTCACCGAGATGGGCTACCTCCCGAACGAGAAGCTCATGTTGCGCTTCGCCGACGAGCGCGATATCTCGTTCCAGCGGGAACGCAACTACACCGTCGCCCACGAGCGGGTCCGAGCAGCACGAGCTCGACGTGGACTCTGGACGCCGCCGAGAGTGCCGCCGCGCCGACTCCGTCCGGAGTGGGTTCAGCAAGCCCATGATCCGACCAGCGGGCTGACGACCAAGCTGCGCCGCAACTACTGGACGCTGGACCTCGTGATGACCGGACTTCAGCAAGCCGCACGCCGGCTCCAGCCCGGCCAGGAGCTGACGATGATCACCCTACGCGCACTCGCCAAAACCGACGACTCCATCCCAAGCCCCTCGATCGTGCAGAAGATCGGCAAGCCGCACGGCGAGACCTTCGGCTCGCTGCGCGACGAGGCGCTGCGTGAAGCGCGGCGCGCGGGCCGCAGCTAAAGCGCTCTGGATGCGTCATCCCAACCCAGAGTCCGCTAAGTATGTGAAAAAGTCGGCCCATGGCCCTACTTAGGCTATAGTTCAACCCATGGGACGCGCACGAACCGCTATGACCGCAGTCGCATTCACGAGGACGATCGCCATCCTGCGGCGCAATGCCGACAAGCTTCCAGCGGAAGGCAGAGAAGCTCTAGATGCACTAGACGAGGGCTTTAGCGCTGCGACCCCCGACTACTCCAAGAAGGAAGCAGCGGATCTGTTGGAGGTGTCGCAAGCCACCCTCGACAAGTGGATTGCGACGGGCCTGATCCCGACGGCGAGAGTCCCGGGTCACAAACGTCAGCGCATACCCGGCAAGCCGCTTCGTGCGATTGCCGACGAGATCAGCCAGCTGCGCGAAATGGGTCGTAAGCGGGGCCTGCTCGACGAAGCCCTGCTTCGCTTGGAGCAGGAAGAACCGGGGTGGCGAAAGCAGTTCGATGAGCTTTACGGCCCGGCGTTCGCGGCGCGCAACGCCGGTGACGACCTCGTGAGCGCAGCACCAGGAGCCGATTGGGGCCCCAACGACTGATGTGGAAGGTGGCAACGCGCCGCGAGATGCGGCCGCTGATCGATGGACTCAAAGGCAAGGAGGCCGGCTACAAGCAGGCTTACGAGCAGCTTGAGCAAGATCCATGCGTCAGCTACCGGGCACCCTCGGGCGAGTTACGCCCGTTCGCCTACCGGATCTCAGGACGGCTCGGCGAGAAAATATGCGGAACGCACCTTAAGCGCGGGTATCGCATCGCCTTCACGCTAGCCGACTCCGACGATGACGCCTACGAAGGCATCGTCGAGATCCTCTATGTCGGAACCAGAGATACACGCAACCGGTCCCGCGACGTTTGGGACATCGTGCATGACCTGTTCGGTGAGCCGAACCCAAGACAGGATCACGACAAGCCGCCCTGTTGCGAGAACGGACTCCCGAACATGAGCGAGGACGAGATCCTTGAGTTCATGAACCGCCTTCGCAAGTTCCTGCGCGGGCGGTAGCCGGTCTGGTGGTGGTGGTGGCCCGCCGTTGGGCAGTGGCGGCGAGAGGTCGAGCGCATGAGCCAAATGCGAACCCCTGAGCGCAGTTTCACCTAATCTGGCGCAATGAAAGAGCTCCGGTTCCCGGGACCGTTGCAACCGGGGGATCGTATCGGCGTGACCGCACCATCTGCGGGCGTGCGGGCAGATCTTCGCCCGCGCCTTGATGTGGCCGTGAAATGGCTTGAAGCACGGGGCTACGAAGTCGTAGTCGGCGAGTGCATGGACGGAGCGTCAGTCACGAGCGGATCACCTATCCGCAGAGCGCAAGAGCTCACGCGGATGCTGACGGACCCGAGGATCCGAGCGGTGATCCCGCCATGGGGCGGAGAACTCGCGATCGAGATCCTGCCTCACCTCGACTTTGACGCGATCGGGTCAGCCGAGCCGACCTGGCTGATCGGCTACTCCGACATCTCAACGCTGCTTCTGCCCCTCACGCTGTTGACGGGCGTTGCCACGCTGCACGGACAGAACCTCATGGACACGCCAAATCGGATCCCTGACGAAATCAGGCACTGGTCAGACGCCATCAGCACCAGTCCGGGAGGGGGGCTTACCCAGCAAGCATCGCTGCACCACGCTCGCCAGGAAGCACAGCACGCGTTCTTCCGTAAGCTCCGCACCGACCCGACTGCCACGGACCTGCCGTTGGAAGAGCCAGGCAGCTGGCGGCTTGGTCGCACGCCCTCTTCAAACCTGGATGTTCAAGGACGACTGATCGGCGGCTGCATTGAGGTCCTCGCACCGCTTGCAGGAAGCCGTTACGGGGATGTCGGGCGGTTCGGAGGAGAGCACGCGAAAGATGGTCTCATCATCTACCTCGAAGCCTGCGAGTCGCCTGCGCTCGACATTGCCCGCTCGCTATGGAGTATGCGACTCGCCGGATGGTTCGAGCACGCCGTCGCGGTGCTCATCGGCCGAACGCAAGCGCCACCCTCAGCGAACTTCTCCCAGGACGACGCGGTGATGAGCGCCCTCGGCGATCTGGACATACCCCTCGTTCTGGATGTCGATTGCGGACACGTCCCGCCGCATCTCTGCCTCATGAACGGGGCACATGCTCACATCCTCATAGACGAGCAAACCCAGAGCATCACTCAGACCATCGGATAGTCGCAGCTCAGAGCAAGGCGATGCTCGACGCCGGTTCGCCCGTGCTGGCGCAGAGACAAGCATCGGCAACTGGTCAAACACGGCGGCTCGCGTCCAGATAGGGTGACCTCGCGCGTAGGAGGACCGGCCGTCAGACTCCTTCCACCCCCACGATCACTGGGGATGGCGACTTTGTAGAACAGTCGCAGCTACGGCGGCGTCGCGACGGCTTCGCCTCCAAGCGTCGCCGCCGCGCGGGCAGCGCTCAGCGCGGGATCATCTGGACGAAGCCGCCGAACTTCTCAGGCTCCTCGAGCCGGCATGACCACACGAGCTGGCCGTTCCAGACGGTGATGTCGGGGCAGCCATCGCACATGTTCTGGCTGCCGTCGGGGTAGATGTCGGCCGGCTGGATGATCATCACCGACTGCAGACGCAGCTTGTGGCGCAGTCGCCACGGACGCAGCGCCATCGCCTTCAGGTAGCGCCGTGCCACTGGGCGAAGCGCCTCGTCCAGGGCTGACAGGAGCAGCATCGGGCGCCCCATCGCCAGGGTCTTGGGCGTGGTGTAGGCCAGGTAGCGCCCCGTGCGCAGATGGTGAAAGGTCTGGGTCAGCTCCATCGAGCGCGGGCCCACATACCCGTAGACCTCCCCGTCGGCTCCCAGGTAGCCGGTCAGCAGCCACTTCAGCGTATCCGGCCGCTCGGTCCCGTTGAGGTAGGCGGACGGCATGAAGTCCGGGTAACGCTCGCGGATCTTGGCGACGATGTCCGTCGACTGCAGCTCGTGTCTGGTCAGGTCCTCGGTCGCGTACGGCACCACGCCGAAGTCGACCGGCTGCCCGTGCACCTGATAGTCAAAGTCGCCGCCGACCGCCCCGGCGCGGAAGGCGATGAACACGACCGTGTTGACGATGTCCATGTGCCTGCGGGCCCAGGCGATCACATCCGGCACGTGCCGGAGCGTGTCCTCGTAGACGGTTGCGTTGAACGAGCAGCTGACGTTGCCGCGGCCGACCCTGGCGACCATCTCGGCGTAGTGCTGGCGCAGCTTGCAGAGCTCGATCTCGTCGCTGGTCTTCCATCCCGGACGGTTCTGCTTGGAGTCGATGTGGAAGGTGAACGCAGCCACGCCTGCCGCCACGAGCTCCGCCAGCAGCTCCTCGCTCAGCGCCAGGCCGTTGGTGTTGATGATCGGCTTCAGGCCGCGCGCGGCGACGAGCTTGACGATCTCGACGGTCTGCGGGTGCACGAGCGGGTCGCCGCCGGCGATCGACACGCCGTCGACGGTGCGGTAGCGCTGGAAGACGTCCAGGTCCGAGGCGATCTGCTCGAGTGTCTTGTGGCCACGGGGGTCGTTCTCCCGGTAGCAGCCCAGGCAGGCGAGATTGCACTTGGCGGTGGGCTCGAGCCAGGCGATCGCGTTGTCAGGCAGCGACCACGGCAGGCGGTAGAGGTCTCGGTGGTCAACGAGCGCCGCGCTACTGGTGGTGACAGACATTCTGGTCCTCCGTTATGACTTGTGCGAGCCCGCGCCCACTCACGAGAGCGCGGATACGATCTGCGCGGCTGCCGCCTCTCCCTGGGCGATGCACTGCGGCACGCCCACACCCCGGTAGGCGGCCCCGGCCAGCCTGAGCCGCGGCAGCGACCCCAGCACCGAGTCGAGGCGCCCGATCCGCTCCAGGTGGCCGACCGTGTACTGCGGCATCGCGTCCTGCCACCTGGTCACCTGGGCGTCGAGCGGGTCTCCGAGCGCAGCGATCGCCTCACCCAGTTCGGCGACCACACGTGCCACCAGCTGCTCGTCGCCGAGCGCAGTGGCCTGTGGATCGTTGCGGCCGACGGAGCAGCGCAGGAACACGCGGTCGCTGTGTGCCGCCAGATGTGGCCACTTGGCGGATGCCAGCGTGCAGGCGGTCAACATCCTGCGCTCACCGCGTGGGACGAGAAAGCCGGTGGTGTCGAGCGGCCGGCGCAGCGCGCCGGCGGGAAAGGCCAGCCAGACCACGGTGACCGACGTGTAGCGGATCTCGGAGAGCTCGGCGGCGGCGGCCGGGACGCTGGCGCGCAGCATCTGTGCGGCGGCGCCGGCCGGGGTGGCCACGACGGTGGCGTCGACGGTCAGCTCGCGGCCGGCGGTGGTGTGCAGCAGGTGGCGCCCGCCGGGCAGCGGTTCGATCCGCAGGACGCCTTCGCGCTCGACCACCTCGGTCTCACCGAGGTCCGCGCGCAGCCTGGTGATCAGACGCTGAAGGCCGCCAGGCAGGGTCACCAGCATCGGGCCCTGGGCGCGCGGGGTGCTGCGGCCGGCGGCGATCAGCCCCCGGATCAGGCTGCGGTGCTCACGTGCAAGCGCGTGCAGGCGTGGGGCGGTGGCCTTCAGGCTGAGCGCATCCGGGTCGCCACCGTAGATCCCCCCGAGCAGCGGGTCGATCATCCGCTCCAGCGCCTGGTCGCCGAGGCGCCGGCGCACCAGCGAGCCGACCGACTCGTCCGCCTCGCCACCGTCCTTGGGCAGCACCAGATCAACCCCCGCCCGTGCCGCCCCGGCGGGCGACAGGATCCCGGAGCGCAGCACCGGCGCGATGCCGTCCGGCAGGCCGCCCAGGATGCCGGCGGGCATCTCCCGCAGCCTCCCGCGTGTCCACACGGCGGTGTTGGACCGCAGCGTCGGCACGAGCTCCTCCGCGAGGCCGAGCTCGTCGCACAGTCGTGTGGCCTCCGGCGCCGCCGCGAACAACGCCTCGGGTCCGACGTCCACGGTGGCGCCGGCGAAGCTGCGCGACCGGATCTTGCCTCCCACGCGCCCGCTGCGCTCAAGCAGCGTGACGCTCGGCGTCACGCCGCCGATGCAGGCGCGGCTCAGCTTTCGCGCGGCCGCGAGCCCGGTGACGCCGCCTCCCACGACGGCGACGTGCGGCCTGTGCGTCACCGCGTCACCGCCGGCAGCCCCGCCTCGACGATCCCGGCCAGCAGCGACACAAAGGCGGGGTCCGCGTTCGGCAGCGCCGTGCGCGCGAAGCGCAGGCCGGCCAGCGTGGCGACGTCGCGCGCCTGGATGTCCAGGTCGTAGAGGATCTCGAGATGGTCGGATACGAAGCCTGCGGGGCAGACGAGCACCGCGTCGTGGCTGCCCGCCGCGCCCAGCTCGGTGATCACCTCGCAGACATCGGGGCCGATCCACGCCTCCGCCGTCCGGCCGGCGCTCTGCCAGGCGACCGCCCAGTCCTCGACTCCGGCCAGCTGCGCAACGGCGGCGGCGGTCTCCCGCAGCTGGTCGGGATAGGGATCGCCACGCTCGACGATCCAGCTGGGGAGGCTGTGTGCGGTGAAGAGCACGCGCACGGCGCTCGCGCCGCTGCCCCTGAGGCGCTCGAGCTCGGCCTGCACGCGCTGCGCGAGCAGCGTCAGGTAGGCGGGCTCGAGGTGCCACTCCCTGACGAACGTCAGGCTGCCAAGCTCGGCCGCCGGGGCGGCCGAGTGCACGCGCTGCATGTACTCCTCGACGCTCAGCTGCGAGTAGTGCGGGGCGAGCACGATCGCGACCGTGCGCTCGACGCCGGCGGCGGCGAGCGCGGCGACGCCGTCCTCGATGAACGGCGCGGCGTGCTTCATCCCGAGCGCGACCAGGAAGCTGTCGCCGGTGAGGCGTGCGTTGAGCTCGTTCTCCAGGCTCTCGGCCAGCGTGCGCGCGATCCCGAGCAGCGGCGAGGCCCCCCCGATCGCCCGATAGCGGCCCGTGAGCTCATCCAGGAGCTCCGGTGTGGGCGGGCGACCGCGGCGGATGTGGGTGTAATAGGCGAGTACCTCGTGTGGGCCCGCCGGCGTTCCGTATGCCAGCAGGAGAACGCCGATCCGCTCACTCACCGCGCCACCAGCGTCCCCGTCAGCCGGGCCCTGCGGTGCTCGTATCCGTGCACGAGGTCAACGAGCCGCCTGAGCGTCTCCGGATCGGTCTCCGGCAGGACGCCGTGGCCGAGGTTGAAGACGTGCCCGCGCGGGCCCGCCAGCCGCAGAACCTCCAGCGCCTGCTCCCTGACGACCTGCCAGGGGGCGAGGCAAGCAACCGGGTCCAGGTTGCCCTGCACCGCCATGCCGGTCGGTAGGCGCGCACGAGCCGCGTCCATCGGCACCCGCCAGTCCACGCCAAGGGCGTCCGAGCCCGCACCGGCCATGCGGCTCAGCAGCTCACCGGTGCCGACGCCGAAGTAGATCGTCGGCACGTCCAGATCGCGCAGGGCGTCGAAGATGGAGATCGTCGCGGGCAGAACGTGACGGCTGAAGCTCGCAGGGTCGAGCACGCCCACCCAGCTCTCGAACAGCTGCAGAGCCGACGCGCCTGCGAGCGCCTGCGCGCGCAGCGACGCGACGGCGACCGCTGCCAGGTCGCTCAGCAGCTCACGGAAGAGGTCAGGCTGGCTGTACATCAGCGCGCGGGTGCGCGCGTGGGTCTTGGAGGGGCCGCCCTCGATCAGATAGCTGGCGAGCGTGAACGGGCCACCGGCGAAGCCGATCAGCGGCACGTCCAGCTCCCGAACCAGGAGCCGTACGGTCTCGGCCACATAGGGAGCGTCACGCTCCGGCCGGAAGCTGCGCAGCCTCTCCAGGTCCCGGCGATCACGGAATGGACGCGCGATCACCGGTCCCACGCCGGGCACGATCTCCAGGTCGATGCCGGCCGCCGCAAGCGGCACCGTGATATCGGAGAAGAGGATCGCCGCGTCAACCCCGAGTCGCTTGACGGGGGCGATCGTCACCTCGGCGGCGAGGTCGGGCGAGCGGACGATCTCAAACAGGTTCGCACGGGCGCGCACGGCGCGATACTCGGACAGCGAACGTCCCGCCTGGCGCATGAACCACACCGGCGTGTGGTCGACCGGCAGGCCGCGCAGCGCGCGCAGAAGCGGCGCGTCCGCGAGCTCGAAGGACTTCGGCAACGCTGGAGTGGTCTCTGATACAGCCAGTTGAAAACTCACCTGCAGGACGCTAGCTGCGGCCCTGCAGGCGCCAATCCGTAAGCGAACGCGGGGCTCTCAGTGGAATGCCGCGAGGCGCCTCCGTACTGGACACGGAGGTCCGGCCGACGCCGAAGATTAGGCTCAAGGTCGTGGCTCAGATGACCTCGACAGTGCGCGAACAGGCGGCCAGCGCGCGCCAGGAGCGGGACTCGCGCATGGTTGTGGCCGACTTCGACCAGGCTCCCTTCACGATCGCCTGGGAGCTCACTCGGGCATGCGCCTACGCCTGCCAGCACTGCCGTGCCGACGCGCAACCGAGGCGCGACCCGCGCGAGCTCGACACCACCGAGGCGATGAGCCTGATCGAGCAGCTCGCGGCGTTCGGCAACCGCCCGATACTCGTGTTGACGGGCGGCGACCCGCTGATGCGACGCGATCTCTTCGATCTGGCGCGCTACGCGGATGAGCTCGGGCTGCGCGTCTCGCTGACTCCGACCGCCACCGCGCTTGCCACCGAGCAGCGGATGCGTCAGGCACGCGCCGCCGGTATCCGGCGGGTGGCGTTCAGCGTCGACGCGGCCGACCCCCTGACGCACGACAGCTTCCGTGGCTTCAGTGGCTCATTTGCGCGGACGCGGGCCGCGATCGCAGCCGCCACCGAGGCGGAGCTGTCGATCCAGATCAACACGACGGTCTGTGCGACGAACGTCAGCGAGCTGCCGGTGATGGCCGAGCAGCTCGAGCAATGGGGTGCGGTGCAGTGGTCGGTGTTCTTCCTCGTGCCGGTCGGCAGAGGCGCCAACCTGCCGCTGCTCTCACCCACACAACACGAGGAGGTGCTCGGCTGGCTCAGCGACCTGTCTCAGCGCGTACCGTTTGACATCAAGGCGACCGCCGCCCCCCAGTACCGCCGGATACTTCACCAGCGGACCGGCAGAACGATGGGCGCAGGCTTCCACTACAGCGACGGGCTCGACCGGCCCGTCCGTGGTGTCAACGACGGGCGCGGATTCATGTTCATCTCGCACCTGGGCGAGGTCATGCCGTCTGGGTTCCTGACGTTGCCCGCTGGCAACGTCAGGGACTCGAGCCCTGTGGACATCTACCGGCAATCGACGATCTTCACGAGCCTGCGCGACCCGGGCGCGCTCAAGGGCAAGTGCGGCCGTTGCGAGTTCCGGGAGGTCTGCGGCGGCAGCCGCGCGCGCGCGTACGCGCTGACCGGTGACCCGCTCGAGTCGGATCCCAGCTGCCCTTACGAGCCGGCAGCCGCGCCCGTCTGACGCGGGAGACGCAGTGGACGCGGCGGCGTCGGACAGATGACCGGGATCGTGCGTGGCTCAGCCGAGCCCGGCAGCCTGCGTGCCGCCGGTGCCGCGACCTTGCCGACCCTGATCCAGGGTGGCATGGGCGTGGCGGTGTCGGGCTGGAGACTTGCGCGCGCCGTGTCGCTGGCCGGCCAGCTGGGCGTGGTCTCCGGCACCGCCATCGCGGTCGTGCTCGCCCGGCGTCTGCAGGACGGAGACCCCGGTGGGCATCTGCGCAGAGCGCTCGCGCAGTTTCCGAACAGCGCCGTGGCCGCGCACATCCTCGAACGCTATTTCCGTCCCGAGCCGCGTGAGCCTGACACGCCCTACCGGCCGGTGCCGGTCCCGCGCCTGCGCCCGAGCCGCGTGTTCACGGAGCTGACGGTGGCAGCGAGCTTCGTCGAGGTGTGGCTGGCGAAGGAGGGCCACGGTGGCAGCGTCGGGATCAACCTGCTCGAGAAGATCCAGATGCCTACGCTACCGACCCTGTACGGCGCGATGCTCGCCGGTGTCGACTGGGTTCTCGTGGGCGCGGGCATCCCCGCCCACATCCCGGCTGTGCTGGAGCGGTTCGCGGACAGCCGTCCGGCATCGCTGCCGCTCGACGTCAGCGGCGCGGAGCCGGCCGATGGCTTCCAGATGCACTTCGACCCCGGCTCGATCGTTGCGGAGCGCCGGCCGGAGCTCGAGCGGCCGCGGTTCCTGGCGATCATCTCATCGCACGTGCTCGCAAACCACCTCGCCCGCAGCGCGGATGCAAGACCCGACGGCTTCGTGGTCGAGGCCCCGGTCGCAGGGGGTCACAACGCACCGCCCCGCGGTCGGCTCGAGCTGAGCGAGACCGGCGAGCCGGTCTACGGCCAGCGTGACGCGGTCGACCTCGAGCAGTTGCGCGCGCTCGGCCTGCCGTTCTGGCTTGCCGGTGGCTATGGCAGCCCGGCAAAGCTGCGCGAGGCGCAGTCACAGGGCGCCCGCGGTGTGCAGGTCGGCAGTGCATTCGCGCTCTGCGAGGAGTCCGGGCTTCAGGCGGAGTTGAAGGACACGGCCCGTCGCGAGATCCTCGCCACGCGACTGCGGGTGCGAACCGACCCGCTGGCCTCGCCGACCGGCTATCCGTTCAAGGTTGCGCAGATGGCGGGGACCGTGGGTGACCCAGACGGTGTCACGGTGCGGCGCAGACGCTGCGACCTGGGCTACCTGAGCGTCCCCTACCGGCGCGAGAACGGCACTGTCGGCTACCGCTGCGCGGCTGAGCCGGCCGATGACTACGCCGCCAAGGGCGGCGACCCCGCCGCCACAGCCGGCCGGCTGTGTCTGTGCAACGGGCTGCTCGCCGCGGCGGGCATGCCTCAGCTGCGGCCGGCTCTGGGCGCCGAGGTGCCGCTGTTGACGCTCGGCGACGAGGTGGCCGAGGCTCTGCGTGCGCTCTCGCCTGAGGCGCGCCCCTACCACGCCCGCGACGTGGTCAGCTACATCATGTCCGGCCGCTAGCCCGCCGCGGGCGAGATCAGGGTCTCGATCAGCTCCGCGGCACGGGTGGGGCCGTCGTGCGCCGCAGCCCAGGCGGCGGCGGCGCGGGCGCTCGCGGTGAGCTCGGGCAGGCGGGCGAGCGCCCTCCGGGCGCTCGCCCGCACCGTCGCGGGGCAGAGCGCCGTCCACGGCAGCCGGACCCCGGTGCCCGACCAGACCAGACGGACTGCGTTCTCAGCCATGTCGCCACCGTGCGGCACCGCCAGCACCGGCACGCCCGAGGCGAGCGCGCGAACCAGTGTCCCGTGCCCGCCGTGGCAGATCACGAGGGCGGCCTCCTCCAGCGCGTGTGCGTAGGACATCCAGCCGGTCAGCCGCACCGCGTGGCCGGCGCGCGCCGAGGCCGGCAGCGGGCGGTTGTCGAGCGAGGCCAGAACGCGCACGTCCAGGCCCCGTAGCGCGGCGAGGCTGGCGCGCACCAGCCGGTGCGAGGGGTCCTTGGAGGTGGACGGCGCGACCAGCACGAGCGGGGCGGCGCCGGCAGGCGCGCGCGAGGCAGGCGCCGGCGGCTCCCACAACAGTGGCCCGACGACGCGCACGTGCTGCGGCCAGCGGCGGGGGTATTCGAGCGCCGGCAGCGTCGCGACCAGGCACAGGTCGGCGCTCAGGCCACCGTGCAGGCGGCGGGTCTCTGGAAGTCCGACCCGCCGCCGGGTGGCGTTCAGCTGCCTGCGTCCGATGCGCAGGCCGGTCTCCATCGGGTGCTCCAGCGCGCTCCACAGGCGCGCGCCCGCCGCGCTGCGCGGTGGCCGCGCTCCAGTCGAGAAGGCTGGCATCCCCGTCTCGGCGACCGGGTAGAGGTGCGGGATCAGCGTGGCCGACGGTATGCCCTCAAGCTCCGCGGCGAGCGCCGGGGCAAGCGTGAGGATGTCGTGCACGACGACCTCTGCGTCAGCGGCGCGGATCGCGGCACGGGTCTGGGCGAGCGCCCGCTCCGCCGCCGCATAAGGGGTGTGCGGCCAGCGTCCGTCAGCGCGCGCCGGCATGGTCGGTGCGGCCACGAACTCCATGCCGGCCGCCAGCACGTCGGGGCGCCAGCGCTCCCAGGTCTCAAAGGTGACGTGGTGGCCGCGCTGCGCCAGGCGCTGCCCCAGGGCGAGCATCGGGAAGGCGTGGCCGGGCTGGCCGAAGGAGCCGAGGAAGATGCGCCGCGGCACCGGTCCGGCCGCGCTCACTCAGGCGATCTCCGCCAGCGCGCGCAGCTGCGCGACGAGTCCATCGCGGGTGGTGGCGATGGGCGAGGCGAGCACGGTGCCGACCCCCGCATCACGGAAGGCCTGCAACCGGTCGCGCACCT